>CALQCM020000092.1 GCA_943329075.2 Chitinophaga pinensis
ACGCCCCCTGACGGGGGTTCCCTGCGTTACTCAACGAATCTGGCGGCTGCGGAACTCGCCCTTGCCGCTGTGCGGCAAGGGCTCAGACAGTCCTCGCCGACACCCCCAGATTCGTTTGCGTTACTCGGCGTCTCACAAGGGACTCAAGCCCGCGCAATAAATAAACGTAGATGACTTCGACTACCAATGGTTTTAGCCTCCCCTTGAGAGCCGCCGAGCAGCACAGCCCTGTCGGGGGCAGTCGGCGAGCACTGTCTGAGCCCTCGCTTGCGAGGGCGAGTTGCGCAGCCGCCCGACAGGGCGAGCAGCGCAGGGCAGTCCGAAGGACCGGCGAACCAGGGGCCGCTTCTTTTGGTTACTTTTCTTGGCGGTTCAAGAAAAGTAACCAGCCGCCGGGCTGCCCCCGGCGAACTTGAAGCACCGCATCTGAAAGAATTGATGCAGCAATCCCCCCATCCCTGTTGCCCCCTCGCCTGCCGAGGCAGGCTCTCCCCCCACAAGGGGGGAAGGGGCCAAACCGTCTGCACGGGCAACGCATTCTCTGTTCCGAAACTCTGACTAGAAATAACCGTCGATGAAATGCGACACCCACGGCGGCATCGTCACGTTCTCCATGCGGTCGAACGGCGGCATGTAGGGTTTGATATCAAGCACGGGCGTGCCATCCAGCGCATCGAGCGCATGCACCTTCAGCACATTCCCCTCGATGCCAAGCAACTTCACCGCCGTCACCGCCAGCGGGTTCGGACGGTATTTGGTGCGCTGTGCGAAGACACCGACCGGATCGAGATCTTCCATGCCGCGCGGACGGCGCAACAGTTGTTTGTTGATATCGAAATCCTGTGAGCGGTCGAGCAGGAACAGCACCAGAATATGCGAGAAGCCGGCGAGCCCCTGCAGGCCCGGCGCATATTTCGCGTCGAGGTGGATTTCCGAATCGATCTTGCCCCAGCCGCCTTCGGACATGGTGTTGACCGCGCATTTGACGCGGCCGATCGGCGACATTTTGAATTCAATTTCAGCCATGACGTGTTCCCGGTATATTGGTCAGCCGCTATGGTATCTTCGCAGGCGTAGCGCGTCAGCATTCTCAACGAGATTCCACACACAAGCTCTTGAAAATAAAATAACCGTCGTCCCCGCGAAAGCGGGGACCCAGAAGTTTGTTTCCCCCATCCTACCTTCCCCCGCGAGCGGGGGAAGGGGATACCCGCTTCCGCGGGAATGACGGAGTGGCAAAATTCACCACTCTGCATGTCCGAAATGCTTGTTAGCGAGTAAACCGATGAAAAGCCTGCCACCCAATCCTTTTGCCAAACTCTCGCTCGCTGAATACGGCGCGCGCCTGCGCAAGCGCGAAATCACTGCCGAGGCCGTGACCTCGGCCCTGCTCGACCGCATCGGCCTGCTGAACCCGAAACTGAACGCTTTTCATTACGTCGCGCGCGACGCCGCGATGGCCGCGGCGCGCGAGATCGACCGCCAACTGAAGAACGGCACCGACCTCGGCCCGCTGATGGGCGTGCCGGTTGCGGTGAAAGACCTCTATGTGGTGGACGGCATGCCGACCAACGCCGGCTCCAGCCTAGACGTGCGCGATGTGACGCCGTCCGAAGGCAGTTTCGTCAAAGCGCTGAAACGCAGCGGTTGCATCATTCTCGGCAAGACGCGCACCAGTGAATTTGCACTGGGCGGCATCAACTTCAAGCATCCGGTGCCGTGGAACCCCTGCGACGCGAAAGTACAGCGCATGCCTGGCGGCTCCAGCCACGGTTCGGCGGTGGCAATGGCGGCGGGACTTTGTGCATTCTCGGCGGGCACCGACACCGGCGGCTCGGTGCGCCTGCCGGCCGCGCTGTGCGGTGTGGTCGGTCACAAATTCTCCAGTCGCAGCTTTTCGCTCGACGGCATTTTTCCGCTCTCGCCCACACTCGACAGCGTCGGCACCTTTACGATGTCAGTGGCCGATTCGGCGCTGATTTACAACACGCTGACCGGCAAAAAAATACCGGCCGCGCCCTCCCCCAAACAGCTCAGGTTCGGCAAACCGCAGGAAGTCTTCTTCGACGATCTTGACGCCGAGGTCGCGCAGCGCGTCAACGCCGCGCTCGCCGCACTCAGCAAAGCCGGCGCACAAATCACGGACGTCAGCGTGCCGGAAATCGCCGAGTTCGATCCGGTGTTCGGCGGCATCGTGCCGGGCGAACTGGTTGAAATCCTCGGCCGCGAGCGCATCGAAAACAGTCGCGAGCTGTTCGATGAAATTGCGCAGTCACGCGTAATCGCGGCAACGAAGTATCCGCCGCAGCGCCTGACGGATGCAAAGAAGCGCCAGGCCGAATTGCGCGATCTGGTGCGCGCCCGCATGGGCGACAGCGACGGCTGGCTGGCGCCGACGACACCCATGGTGCCGGGCCCGCTGGCCGATCATTACACCCTGATGCCGGCACTCGAATGGAACAAATGCGCGCTCAGGAACACACGTATCGGCAATGTGTTCGAGCAATGCGGTGTGTCGTTACCACTCGCCGGCGGGCTGCCGGTGGGCTTGCAAATTACCTGTAACGGTCTGGAAGACGCCAAGCTCCTGTCGCTGGCGGCGGCGGTGGAAGCAGTGCTGGGAAAAGCCACGCGTCCGGACATGAGCGCGTTTCTGTAGTTCGACGAGGCGCGTAGGGTGCGCACCATCAATCGCGCGTCACGCGTGCGCGATGCACACCCTACAGCCAATCGCGAATGCTTTGTAGGGCGCAATAACCAACGGGCATTGCGCCGGACAACGTGCCAAGACCGAAAACATTCGGCGCAATGCGCTGCGCTTATTGCGCCCTACGGTGCTGTGAAAAGCCACGCGTCCGGACATGACCGCATTTCTATAGCAGCGTCGCCTTTGTGGCGCAGGCGCCTCGCCTGCGCGAAGCACAAAGTCATCAGTCTGTGAAACGGTTTTGGCGCAGGCGAGGCGCCTGCGCTGCGATGCCTACGGTATGAGGACCGTCGAACCCGTCGTCTTGCGCCCTTCGAGATCGGCCTGCGCCTGCGCCGCATCGCGCAGCGGATAGGTCTGGTTGACCGAGATCTTTACCTTCTTGCTCTTGATGACAGCGAAAAGATCGCGCGCGGCGGCCAGCAGCTCGGCCCGCGAGGCGATGTAATGAAACAGCGTCGGCCGCGTCAGGAACAGCGAGCCCTTGGCGGCGAGGATGCCGGGATTGATCTGCGTGACCGGCCCGGAGGCATTGCCGAAGCTCACCATCATGCCGCGCGGGGCGAGGCAATCGAGCGAGGCGTCCCAGGTATCTTTGCCAATGCCGTCGTAGACCACCGGCACACCTTTCCCCTTGGTGATTTCCTTGACGCGCGCGACAAGGTTTTCACGCGGGATCACGATCACGTGTTTGCAACCGCATTTTTTCGCGATCACTGCCTTGGCATCGCTGCCGACGGTGCCGATGACGGTGGCGCCCAGGGCCTTCGCCCACTGGCAAAGAATCTGGCCCACGCCGCCGGCAGCGGCATGTACGAGGATGGTGTCGCCCTTCCTGACCTTGTAGGTGCGTTTGCACAGATACCACGCGGTCATGCCTTTGAGCATGATGGAAGCGGCGACCTTGTCATCGACGCCCGCCGGGATTTTCACCAGACGCTCAGCCGGGCGCAGCAGCACATCCTGATACGCGCCGATCGGATTGGCATAAGCAACGCGGTCGCCAACCTTGAAATCCTTGACCTTGGGGCCGACCTTTTCGACTACGCCCGCGCCTTCCATACCCAGCGTCAACGGCAGCTGGTTCGGATACAGACCGGTGCGGTGATAGGTGTCGATGAAGTTGAGCCCGATCGCGGTGTTGCGCACGCGCACCTGGCCGGGGCCCGGTTCGCCGACGGCGACTTCTTCCCAGCGCAATTTGTCGGTGCCGCCGAATTCGGTGATGCGGATTGCATGAGCCATTGCAGTTCTCCGTAAAGCGTTGATCAGATTGGGGCGGAAAAGGCCTTCGCCGGATATTGTAGCCCGATGCGCGATTGACGCGGCGCCAATGCCTGCTTTATAACTAAGCCCCTTCCCCATCATCATCCACCGTTCGACCGGAGACCCGCATGGCCGCAGCCGCCCAGGTATCGCAACCGAAATACCCGAAATTCATCGTTGAGAAAGACGTCAAGATTCCGCTGCGCGACGGCACCCTGCTCTACGCCGACGTGTTCCGCCCGGATACCAGCGATAAGGTGCCGGTCATCCTCAACACCAGCGTGTATCAGAAAGACAAGCTGTGGGTGCCGCCGGCCGACCTCGAGGAAAAAGCCAATCCCTATATGAACTGGGAAACGGTCAATCCGGAGTGGTGGTGCCCGCGCGGCTACGCCTGCGTGCGCATCGATTCGCGGGGTGCCGGCAAATCGCCGGGGCGCTCGGAGCCGAGTTCGTACCAGGAATCGCTCGACAGCTACGACGCGATCGAATGGGTGGCGAAGCGTGACTGGTGTTCGGGCAACGTTGGCATGCTCGGCATTTCGTATCACGCCAGTTCGCAATGGCGCGCCGCCAACACGCAACCGCCGTCGCTGAAATGCATCATGCCGTGGGAGGGCCGCGCCGATCAGTATCGCGATCAGGCCTACCATGGCGGCATTTTTGCGCTCGGCTTCATCGGCAACTGGTGGCTGACGCACACCGCGCACCATCTGCTCGGCAATCCGCGTTCGTACAACCCCGATTCATTTCACAACGACATGATGTGGCAGTACATGAGCCACGACCTCGACTCGGGCTGGTGGCAGCAGAGCGGCGGGCAATGGGACAAGATGACGCTACCGATCTACAGCGTCGGCAACTGGGGCGGCTTCTCGATGCACCTGCGCGGCAACACCGAGGGCTTCGTGAACGCCGCCTCGAAGAACAAGAAGCTGCGCATCCACACCGGCACCCACTTCCACCCCTTCCATTCCGAAGAAGGCCGCACGGACCAGCTGCGCTGGTTCGACCACTGGTTGAAGGGCATCGACACCGGGTTGATGGAAGAACCGCCGGTGAAACTTGAAATCCGCAGCGGCGGCAGCGCGGAGCGTTATCCCTTCCGCACTGAAAACGAATGGCCGCTGGCGCGTACGCAGTGGACGAATTACTACCTCAAAGTCGAGCGTGAACCGTCGAGCGACGCGCATGCCAGCGAAGGCACACTGACCACCAGTGCACCGGACAAGGCTGCCAAACTCAGCTACAGCGCCAGTGGCGTGACCAAGGCGGGGGTCGCGTCAGGCTCGTCGCTCTCGACTACGCATGGCAACGTCGGTCGCAGCGGCGTTTCATTCGAGACACCCGTGATGAAAGAAGATATGGAACTGACCGGCCCGCTGGCGATGAAGCTGTGGGTGTCGAGCACGTCCGAAGACATGGACATCTTCGTCACGCTGCGCAACATCGGCCCGGATAACGAGGACGTCTGCGAAGTCGGCCAGCACGGCCAGCCCGTGCCCTGCCTCACCAAGGGCTGGCTACGCGCTTCGCACCGCAAACTCGACAAGGCCAAATCACTGCCCTACCGCCCCTACCACGCGCACAACGAACGCCTGTGGCTGAAAAACGACGAGCCGGTGGAGTGCGATATCGAAGTGTGGCCGACGTCGATCGTCATCAAGAAGGGCCACAAGTTCCGTGTCGATATCCAGCCGCGTGACGGCATCGGCAGTGCGCCGTACACGCATTACCACGCCGAATACAACGCGGGCGCGACGAACACGATTTACGCCGGCGGCGACAAGGCGTCGTACATTCTGCTGCCGGTGATTCCGCAGAAGTAAGGTTGCAGAATTGACCTTCAACCAACAACGTCAGCATTGACGAAGCCTTGGCAGCAGGTGCCCTCTCCCATCAAGGGGGAGGGAGAGCGTTGAAAGCGTCGCGGTAAACCTGCTCGAGCTTGCGCGTAAAGCCGGCGTAATCAAGCAGCGTTGATTCTTCAAGGCGCCGGCGCAAGATCGCGCGCAGCTCGCGCCGGCGTTCCTGGTCGCAGGCCAGCGCCACCGCGGTTTCGACATAATCGACAGCGTCGTGTGCGACCAGATCGCCAAGACCGGCCGCGTGCAACAGTGAAGCGCCGACGCGCGACATGTGCACCTCGCCCGCGCGCGTCACCACCGGCACGCCCATCCACAGCGCCTCGCAGGTGGTGGTAGTGCCGTTATACGGATAGGTATCAAGCGCGATATCGACGCCCTCGTACATTTGCAGGTGCTGTTCGCGTTTCGCCACCCAGCCGCGCACTTCGATGCGGCCGGCGGCGATGCCGAATTCTTCGAAACCCTCGAGCACACGATCGGCGGTCTCGGTGAAATCGAGCGACGCCGATTTCAGCACCAGACGCGAACCGGGCAGCGCTTCGAGTATGGCGCTCCACAAACGCACCATGCCGGCGTTGAGTTTGGCGATATTGTTGAACGATGCGAATACCACGCCCGATGGCGGATTGATGTGATCGCCCACTGGCGGGCTGTCGGCCGGCGGCTGGTAGCAGAGGAAGCCACCGTCGATACGCACCAGCCGTTCGCTGTTGAGTGTATCGGCCTGCGGCGCGGGATCGGCGACCGCGTCGGTGATACGCAGATCGATCGCCGGCAGCCCCGTGGTATCGGGATAACCGAGCCAGGTGATCTGCAGCGGCGCCGGTTTATGCGCAAACGCGGCGAGCCGGTTCGCCTTCGAATGCCCGGCGAGATCGACCAGCAAGTCGATGCCGTCGGCGCGCACCATCGCCGCGAGTTCAGCACCGTCGGTGTCCGCAACGTCGCGCCAGCCGTCGGCCATGTCGCGAAAGCGCCGCGTCGCATCGTCGGCTTTTGCATGCGCGTAATAGCAGTAGATTTCGAATTCGGCGCGATTGTGATGACGGATCACCGGCTCGATGAAATAACCGACCGAATGGCGCGAGAAATTCGGCGAAACGTAGCCGATGCGCAAACGCCGCCCCGCGGTCGCCCGGCGCGCGGCGGGAACGTCACGTGCAGCCGCCGCCATCAGGACCGCGCCGGCCTCGCGGTGCGCCTCAAACAGCGCGTGCGCGTCGATCAGCGCGGCGTAGTGACGGTGAAAAAGCAACGCCGAGCGGATCGCCGCCGATTGCGGTGCGAGCGCCAGCGCGTGTGCATAGGCGGCCACGGCTTCGTCGAGCATCCACAGATCGACCATGACATTGCCCATGCCGAGATGCGCGTTCAGGCAATCGGGCCGGGCCGCCAGCGCTGCGCGGTAACACGCCAACGCAGCGGACAACGCACCGCTGCGCGCGCGGCGGTCGCCCTCGCGCACGAGTTCGTTCGCATCTACCGTGACCGGCGCGTCCGCGGCGCGCCCGGTCAGGCGTTCAAGCAGTTTGCGCAGCATCGCGTGTTGTCTGGAATAAAGGCGGCATGATCTAAATAAAAAAGGGCCGCTGGTTGCCGGCCCCTTGATCGCCTCAGAGCGTCGGTGCGCTAATCATAATACGCGGGCGACATTTTCAGCGTCGCCGTTTGCGCGTCATCGTGGTTGATCCAGACCCGTGCATTATTGGCGGCAACGATGCCACGCAGCTTCTCAACCGACTTGATGGACGCTTCCTTGTCGAAATTCTGCACCGGCGCACGCGGCGTGTCCCAGTTGTCACGGAAATGCACCGCGTCACCCGTGAGCATGATCGCGCCGGAGTTGGGCAGTTTAACCAGCAGCGACTGGTGTCCCGGCGTATGGCCGGTCGAGGTGATGATCGTCACCGAGCCGTCGCCGAAGACGTCGGTGTCGCCCTTGAGTTTTACGGTCGGATTCTCGCGCAGCTTTTGCCAGTTGGCAGGCGGCCCCGGCGGCTTACCCTTCGGATCGATGTAGAAGTTGTATTCGGACTCCTGGATGTAGAGCGTCGCCGTGCTGAAAAGGCTGCCGTTGCCGATATGGTCCGGATGCGCGTGAGAGAAACCGACAAAGTTGACCTGCGCCGGCGTGAGCCCGATATCGGCCAACTGCTGCGTCAGCGTCTTCGGGTTCTTCCACACCCAGTGCAGCACCGGCGTCGGGAAACCCTTCGGCATCATCCCCAGCAGCGCCTCGGCATAGCCGGTCTCCCACAGCATCCAGCCCTTGGCGTGTTTGATCAGATAGCAGCTGTTGGACAACGTGATCGGCTTGTTTTCGTTTTCCTTGACGCCCGGCGTCCAGCGCGATTTGTCGGGTGCGCTACCCTCGCCGCAATACAGCACATACATTTTTTCAATGCCCGTGGCGCGCCCGGTGGTGCCGGCGCAGCCGTAAAGGGTCGCGACTGCGACCAATGCACAAACCAGCTTAAGCACATTGGAACTCTTGAAGTCTTTCATGTTCTCCCCCTTGAATAATTCCGCCGTGGACTTTGTATGTTTCGTGCCCGCCACTGACGGTATTAAGTTGCGGTTTCCGACCGGCGACAAAACCATAGCATGTTTGCGGGCCGGTGACGTCGCATCGCCGTTTTCAGGCACCGCGCACCGGCACGCGCGACGGATCGTGCTTCCACGCCGTATACGAAAACACCTTGGGCCGTTCCAGCGCGGTCAACAGGCTGCCCTGCTCGAGACGCAGCAGGTCGGCACGACCGCCCCCGCTCATGACCGCCAGCGCATCGACGACGTCCACCGCGGCTTCAGCGGAAGCCACCGGCAGCGTCGCATTGCCGGCAAGAGCGGCCGCGACAAAACCCGCCGGCTCTTCACCGGTCAGACGGCACAGCGCCACGGCGTTGACGAGCGGCCTGAGCAACTCATCGGCACCGGCGCTGCGCAGCGTGGCGGCGATGAGATCGAGTGCTGCGCGCGAATTGCCGCACTGCGCGAGCAAGCCAGCGAAATCGGCACGCGCCTGCGTGGCCAGTTGCGGCGCCTTCGCCAGCCCCGGATAGAGCCGCGCCAGCGCTGCGTCAGCACCGGGATCAGGATGCCGCGCCAGAAACCCGCTGGTGATTTTCGCCACCGCCTCGGTCACGCGCGGCGCCTGCGTGACGGTGGCGCGTTCATCGTGAAAGCGGTAGTAGTAGGTCGGCTCCAGCACGAACACCGCGCTGTGTTCCTCCATCATGCGCGCCCACATCAGCGTGTCCAGCGCCCAGCCTTCATACAGGCCGAGCGTGTCGTGCATCGACTTGCGGTACATGAAACCGGCCAGTCCGCGCGGCCGGTTGGTCACCAGTTCGCGCAGCAGCAGCAGGTTGTCGAAACGGATGCCGACGATGCGATCCTCGGCATCGATCATGTAGAACGGTGAATAGGCCATGACGCAGGACGGGTCCGCATCGAGTGCGGCGGCCAGCGCCTCGACGAAATAAGGTGCGCACCAGTTGTCGGCGGAAATCCACGTCAGGTATTCGCCGCGTGAGGCGCGGATGCCAGCGTTGATCGCCTCGGCCGGTCCGCGGTTGTCCTGATGGATGACGCGCACGCGCGGGTCGCGCAGCGCATCGAGCCATTCGCACGTGCCGTCGGTCGAGCCGTCGTTGACGATGATGAGTTCGAAATTGTCGACCGTCTGCCGGAGCGCCGTCTCGACCGCCAGCGGCAGATAACGCAGATGGTTGTAGGCTGGCAGTATCAGCGAGACTTTGGGGATCATCGGATTCATATTGATCGCTTGCGCAGTGCAATGGTACCCGGCTCAGCTGCGCCAGCGGCCGTGGCGGTCGCTGAGCGGCACCAGTGCGGCGATCTGTTCGCTGATCGGCGGGATGTTCAGTTGCGCCATTAATTCGGGATAGCGCGTGCGCAGGCGCACGTCGCGCACCGTCTCCCACTCAATGGGGGTGATGCGCGCAGCGCTGCCGAAAGCAGTGCAGATGATGGCGACCAGATCGTTTTTACTGCAATCAGTGGCGTGCAAATGGCGCAGGCCGTTGACATACAAATCGCGCGCAATGATGGCGTCGACCGCATGCGCAAGCGCGACGGTCGTCAGTCCGTTCCAGAAAATATTGGTGAATCCGTTGATCTCGCTCTGCGCCAGCGCCCAGCACATCAGGTTGTAGCCGTTGCGTGTTTCCGGGCCGATGATGGAAGTGCGCAGCGTCATGCCGGTGATGGGCTCGCCGAGCATTTTCGTGCGCCCGTAGAGATCGTCGGCATCGGTGCGCGCGTCTTCGTAATAGGGTGCGGCGGTGCCGGCGAACACGCAGTCGGTGGAAAAATGGATCAGCCGCACGCCGCAGTCCACACACAACTCCGCCAGCGCGTGCGGGAACACTGCGTTCACGGTGTAAAAAGTGTCGGCCTCCGCCTGCCGTTTGTTGATCATGCCGGCGGCGTTGAGCACATAGTCATGGCCCGGCAGCGGCAATGCCCGCCAGGCGCCCGCCACAATGTCGAAATCGGCGCGGCGCAAGACTGTCAGGTCGTGCGCGGCAGCGAGCACGCGCGCCAGCGCGCTGCCGAGCATGCCATCACCGCCGATCAGCAGGATGCGGCTCATCGGTTCTTTAACAAAACCTGCGCTTCTGGAAGGCCGGCCAGAACCTCCACCACCTCGCTTAATTCGAGCTGCCGTGTATTGTCAGAACGGTAATCCTGTCCTGAATAGGGCGTCTTATTGCCGACAACCGGATCGATCATATCCGAAGGATCCAGCGGGATGCGCCATGCATCACCGAGTTCGCGCGCAAATTTCATTTCCTCGGCCGTCGCCAGCGTTTCGTGCATTTTTTCGCCCGGACGCGCGCCCAGAATATCGATCGGGGCATTCGATGAAAAAACTGCCTGCACCGCAAGTGCAAGGTTTTCTATCGTGCAGGCCGGCGATTTGCGGACAAAGGTATCACCCTGCTCGCCGTGATTGAGCGCCGTTTCGACCAGATCCACAGCCTCCTCAAGACGGATCAGGAAACGCGTCATCGCGGGCACGGTGATCGTGATATTGCGATGCGCAAGAATCTGCTCGATAAAAACCGGAACGACAGAACCGCGGGAACACAAGACGTTGCCGTAACGCACCACGCAGATCGTGGTGAATTTCTTCGCGCCTTCCCGTGCAATGCGCCGCGCCTCGGCCTGGGCTGTTTTCTCCATCAAAGCCTTGGTCATCCCCATGGCATTCACCGGATAAACGGCCTTGTCGGTGCTCAGGCAGACGACACGTTCGACGTTATGTGTAATGGCAGACCGGATGACATTTTGACTGCCAATGACGTTGGTCAGCACCGCCTGGTCAGGAAACGATTCGCAATTGGGCACCTGCTTGAGTGCTGCGGCATGGAACACCAGATTGACGCCGCGCATGGCCATGTCAACGCTGCTGCGGTCGCGCACGTCACCGAGATGAAATGAGACCCGCTGATCACAGATCTTCAGGCGCATCAAATACTGTTTGGCCTCGTCCCGGCTGAATACCCGGATATCCCGGCAGTTGCGTTCAAGCAGGCGCCTGACGACGACATCGCCAAAACTGCCGGTGCCGCCGGTCACGAGAACGGTCTTACCGCTGAAATCGGACTGCATTGCTGACCTCTGCTTTTTCAGAAGCGTTTGATCGCGTCTATCATGTCGATCGACGCGGGCGATGTTTCGGTGGTGTGACGCTTGACCTGGCTCAGCGTATACGGCCGCACGACGACATCGTAGCCGCGCGCTTCGAGTTCAGCGGTTTCGAAACCGCAGCGATGAGTCTGAAAATGGTCGCCGCCCAAGCCGAGGATGTCGATGTTCTGCGGCAGAAAGCCCTTGGGCGTTTCAATGACCACGGCGCGGCGCGCGACGATCTCCGCCTGACGCATCAACTCAAGCGCGTCGGGCTTGTCGAGATGTTCGACGATATCGAGCAGCAGCACGAGATCAAAGGAGCGCGGCAGAAAAAGGCGTTCGAGTTGCAGCGCATCGGCGCTAATGCACACATAGGGCACCTTGGCGTCGATCTTCTGCAGATACGGCCGGTGCGCATCAAGGCCGACGCGGATGTCCGCCTCGATGAACTGCGACTTCAGCGAGAGGCCGCAGCCGACGTCGAGCACCGTCGAAATCCGCTCGCGCGGATAGAGTCCGCGCGGCCGGAAAATATTTTCGATGGTGTTGGCTTCCCAATCCTCACGCGGCATGGCGGTCCTTTATGGTTTGCATCAAGCATTGCCGCCGCGCGGCAGGCGGCAGGCGGCGCCGACCAGCGTGGCGATACGCCGTGAAAAATCCCGCACCTGATATTCAGCCGGCACCGCGGCACCGGCGCCGAGTTCCAGCGCCTGCGCAACCGCTGCCGTCACCTGTGCCGGCTCGATGCCCGACAGTATCACGCAGCCGTGTTCGATGGCTTCCGGCCGCTCCATCGATTTGCGCGGCGTCACCGCGGCAAAACCGAGCATCGCCGCCTCTTCACTGACCGTACCGCTGTCGGACACCACGCAGGCCGCGTGCTGTTGCAGATGGCACCAGTCGAAAAAACCGAATGGCGGCAGAAAACGCAGCCCTGCATCGTTTGCGGCAACCGGTTTGCCCTGCGCCTCGATGCGCTGGCGCGTGCGCGGATGGGTCGAGAGCACGACCGGCAAGCCGGTCATGGCATGAATGTCGCGCAGCGCCTGCAACAACCCGGCGAGCCGGCCCGCATCGTCGACCGATTCCTGACGGTGCAGACTGGCGGCGATGTATTGGCCGGGCGCCAGTGCCAGCGCAGCGAGCACGCCGCTGGCAGCGATGGCGTCCTTGTAATGGTCGATCACTTCGCGCAGCGGCGAACCCATGACGAGGGTGCGCTGCGGATGCAGGCCTTCGCGCAACAGATTGCGGCGCGCTGCCTCGGTGTAGGCAATGTTGTAATCACAGGTATGGTCGACGATGCGGCGGTTGATCTCTTCCGGACTCTCCGCATCGAAACAGCGGTTGCCCGCCTCCAGATGAAACACCGGCACGCCCATCTTGCGCGCGATGATGCAGGAGAGCGCGCTGTTGGTATCGCCGAGCAGCAGCATGGCATCGGGCTTTTCCTGCTTCAGCAAATCCTCGGTCTTCACCAGCAGGTCGGCGAGCATGCGCGCGTTCGACGTGACGGGCACATCGAAATAGCGGTCCGGATTGCGCAGGCCGAGTTCGCTGAGGAAGATGTCTTTTAGACGCGGATCGGCGTTCTGGCCGGTGTGCACCAGCACATGCGAAAACAGGCGGTCAAACAACGGTATCACGCGCGACAGCCGGATCAGTTCCGGACGCGTGCCGACGATGGTGACGATCTTCGGCTTTTGGCGCATGGCGGTCATTGCTTCATTCCCCTCATGGACGAGACGTCGGAACCGGCAACCGAAACGGGGTTGCCGGCGCGGGCGGCGTTTGACCAGAGCATTTTCCCACAGTGGGCCTGCCGCGCCATCGACAATGGCGCTGGACGTGCCGCAAGAATACACGCGCCCGCAGGGAGACGCCTCGCAATTACTGGCGGAAGCGCTGCGCCGAAAGGACCCGGAGCGCATACGCGAGGTGCGTGAACTGGCGCACCGGGCACCGAAGATGGCGCGCGAGGCCGCCGCACCGGCGCAATGATTGCTTCGGCGGCGGCGCAGGCGGATACTAGGCGGAAATTCTGCTGTCATGCTCAACCCCTTGTTCCACCGTTCACCGCACGCCCTTGGTCTCCCATGAACCACCCGCCAGCCACGGTCTTTTCGCCGGTCGCCTGGCACATGCCCGATGGCAGGATGCTGACGCTACGGCACATCCGCGTGGACGACACCACGATTCTGACTTCGTTTGTGCGCGGACTTTCGTTCGGCACGCGGTATTTCCGTTATGGCCACGGCGATCACGCGTTCAGCGCCGACGAAATATTGCGCATCTGCACGCCGGACCCGCGCGAATGCGTGCATTTGCGGGTGGTCGAGACCAGTGGCGCGGCCGAAACCATCGTCGCCTCGGCGCGCATCATTTTCGAGGCGGCCGGTGCCGCCTGCGAAGTGGCGATCACGGTGGCAGACGACTGGCAGTTGCGCGGCGTCGGCAAACGGCTGATCAACGCATTGTTCGAGCAGGCCAAAGCCCGCGGTCACATCGAAATGCACGGCAGGATACTCGGCACCAACCGGCGCATGATCGAATTCATGCGCAGGTGCGGTTTCACCATCGGCAACAGCGCGGAGGGTCCGTCGCTCAAGGTTGCGCGTATCAGCTTGTAGCGTGGTCATCCGTTGCAGATAAATTGAAATATTTGGCGCAATCACGCGACACCGTTTCACGCTGCGGCCGACTTTAATATATGCTCGGCGCAGTAGCGTTCCACATACACTTGGCAAAATAAACGTGTCGCAATCCCCCAACACCGAATTCGACCGTCTGGCCGAACATCTCAATGAGGCACAGCGTCTGCTGTCGCGGCACCGCCTCGTCGAAAATCTCGTCAACCGCCAGGAAATGCCCAAGCACAAGCTCGTCGAGACCATCGTCCACAAGCAAAGCCTGGGCGAACTTGGCACCCTGCTCAGTCGCCTCGACGCCGTTGATTCCGCGCGCATACTCGAAGCGCTTTCGTCCGAAGACCGCTTGCTGGCGTGGGAGCAGATCCGCGAAGACCGGCTCGACGCCATCCTGCTGCTGTTGCTCGACGAGGTACGCGAGGAACTCGTCAATGCTTCTTCGCATCAAAGACAAAAAGTCTCGCTCAATGCCTTCGACCTGCACGAAGGCCGGCTGCGCCAGGTCAGAATTTCAGACAAGGCGGATCTCGTCAATATCAAGCCGATCTGGGTTGATCTGGTGGCGCCTTCCGCGGAACTGCGCTTCTGGGTCGGCGAGTTCTTCGGCCTCGATCTGCCCGACCCCGACAGTCTTAACGACCTTGAGGCGAGCGCGCGTTTTTACGTCGAAGACAACGGCGAGATCCATTTGCATTCCGACTTCCTCCTGGATTCGGCCAACGAAGCGCAAAACGTCGCCGTCGCTTTCATCCTGCACAAGGACGTTCTGTTCTCCGTGCGCAAGGAGGAGCTGCCGGTGTTCCGCCTGCAGCGCCTGCGCGCCAGCAGCCAGCCGAACTATGTCACCGAAGGCAAGGATGTCCTGCTTGATCTGTATGCCGCCGACGCCGAATATTCAGCCGACGTGCTCGAAGAGGTCTATGCGGATCTGGAAGTGGTCGGCAAAAACGTGCTGAACCCGGAACTGACCGACGATGCGGCCGCGCAAGTACTGGCCGAAATCGCGCGCAGCGAGGATTCCAACGGCCGCATCCGCCGCAACGTGCTCGACACGCGCCGCGCATTGTCCTTCCTGATGCGCACGAAATCGCTCTCCGTCCAGCAGCAGGATGAAACGCGGCAGATCCTGCGCGACATCGAATCACTCGACGGTCACACCAACTTTCTGTTCGGCAAGATCAACTTCCTGATGGACGCCACCGTCGGCTTCATCAACATCAACCAGAACAAGCGCGTGTCGAAGCTGACCAGCATCAGCATCATCTTCATGCCGATCAACATCCTCGCCGGCATCGGCGGCATGTCGGAGTTCTCGATGATGAGCAAGGACTTCAATCTGGAGTGGCCCGTCGCCTACACGGGCTTTCTGGCGTGCTCGGCGCTGATCGGCTGGGCCACTTACCATGTGCTGAAATACATCGAGGCGCGGGAAGCACGACGCATTCTCGAAAACAAGGGCCATAAAAAGTAGTCCCTGCGCTGCCGGCCGGGATGGCGGGATATACACCACACCCCTCACCCCTGCCCTCTCCCACAAGGGGAGAGGGGGCCTTCTGCCATGCGCAAGAGAAATGAAAACGCATGGCGTGAATTTGAAAGTTCCTTCCCCTTGCGGGGGAGGAACTGGATGGCGGGATATACACCGCACCCCTCACCCCTGCCCCTGATGTTTCCCCGGCTTTTCATGCTCGTAATCCGAGTCGTTTCTTGAGCACCTGCATGGCGAAGTCGGTCAATATAAGGGAATGCTGGGTACACAATAGTTTAGCCAAAGTGATGATCGATAGTTCGCGCGC
>CALQCM020000093.1 GCA_943329075.2 Chitinophaga pinensis
GATCGATCTCCGTGTTGGTTGGTCCCAACACAGAGAAAAAACCGTTCATGCACACGCCGTTTCTCATCACCTTACATTCAACCTATTGATTTGTAAAGATCTTTAGTTCTAAAAGCCGGGGAAACATCAGCCCCCACCCTCTCCCCGCTCGCGCGGGGCGAGGGCGTATTTTGAGGTGGCTTTTAGGCCAGCGCCACCGCTTCCAGCGCCGCCGTCCGTTCGGCCCAGTCGGGCACCGCGATCTCGCGCATCACCACTTCAGGCCTGCGCAGGTAGTCGACCAGTTGCCGCGGCCCCGGCGCACGGTCGGCGGGGCCGATGCCCAACCCCAGCAGGCGCGCATGCGCCACGATCGAAGAGCCGAAAGCCACACGCGCAGATTGAAACCGGCACAGTGCCGCGTCAATGTCTGCGCCGTTTTGTGCCAGCGCATCGCTCAACGCGACGGCATCGCCGGCCGCCTTGGTGACGCCCAACCCGACATGCGGACGCGCCACAAACGCCGCGTCACCGATCAATGCCACGCGCCCGAACGCGATCTGCGTCGATTCGAGATCGTAGATCGGCTGAAAAAAAGGTTCCGGCGAACGTTTGATCGCCTCGACGAAAGACGGCGCCAGCAAGCGTTCGGCATCGGCGTGCATCGCCGCAATCACCTCAGAGCGTATGCGCGCCGGCGGAATATTGTGTTCGTAGTGCCGGCCTTCGGCATCGGTAAAAATGTCGGGCAGGCCGTGTTGCGCATCGACCGGCCGGTACCAGACAAAGTTGTAGCGACGGCGTCCGGGTGTGGTGACATCCCCCCGCCCGGGCACCAGATAAGTCAAAAACATTTCGCCCGGCGGCAGGCCGAACGCCATGCGGTCGACGAGGTCCCGTCGGGCCGCGTCGCTTAATGCGGTTTCTTCAAGCAGGCCGCGCCACGCCACATAGCCCGCGTAGGCGGGCCGCACCAGCGGCGCGAGTTGCGTGCGCACGCTCGAACGGATGCCATCGGCACCGATCAGCAGATCACCTGCGGCCTGCGAGCCATCGGCAAAAAATACCGTAACGCCGCGCTCGTCTTGTTCAAGGCGCTCGAACGAACGGTTGTAGTGATAACGCTCAACGGGAAAAACATCCTTGAGCAGGCGGTAAAGGCGGCCCCATGCCGACAGCGTCTGTCTGAGCGGCATTTCTGCAATGAGTCGCCCCTGCGCATCGAGCGTGGTGCGCGAATGCGTGTCGCAACCGAGGGTCTCGTCGATCACCGCGCCGGCGCGGCGGATCGCCTCAAACAATTCATCGTGCGTGACAATGCCGGCGCCGCGGTCGGCCAGTGCCTCGCCGACGCGTTCGAAGATCTCGACCTCCCACCCCGCCCGCATGAGCAGGTTGGCGGCAAACAAGCCGCCGAACGAACCGCCGACGACGAGTGCTTTACGGCGGTCACCCATTTGCGCGGACCACCCGCTCAGGCGGTCGGGTAGTTGAGTTCGATCACCACGCCGCTCGGATCATCGAGAAAAATCTGGAACAGGTTGAGGCTGGGCACGTTGCGCTCGCGGAACGCCACCTTCTTGCTGGCGAAATGTTTCGCCATGCCCTGTGGATCGGTGCCGGCAAACGCGATGTGGTCGAAGGTGCCGGTGCCGTTTTTGAGGTCGGCGATGTCGCGGTCGCCGAGATACTCCTTCAAACCTTCCGGATTGTTCGGATCAATACCGATGATATGCACGATCGCATTGTCGTACGAATCGTGGCTGCCGTTGTAGAGCCACAGCCCCGGAAAATTAAACGGCGGGCGTGGCCCGACGGTGAACTCGAGCACTTCGGTGTAAAACCGCCGCGTCGCTTCGAGGTCGAGCGTGCGGATTGAATAGTGGCTGATCTTGGTAAGCGGCATGACGATCTCCGGAAGTGACTTGAACTAAGCGCTGCATTATAAAACAGTTGATGCCGCCGCAATGACAGCGGTGCGGCTGCCCGGCGCCTGCACGTTCGCCCGTGCGGATGTTTTCGCACTGCCCGGCTGGCCCGCCTCTTTAATACAGCGCCGCGTGTTGCCGGCCAAGCGCCCGTTGCCGAACTGCCGCTATCGTTTGATCTTGAGCAGTTTGGCCGAGGTGCCGCCCATGATGCGGTCTTTGTCGGCGCGCGACAGCTTCGGCACGCTTTCGATCAGCTTGACCGGGTTGTCTTCGCCCATGTCATACGGGTAATCGGTGCCGAGCAGCACATGGTCGACACCCCATTTGTCGATCGAGTGGCGCAGCATCTGCTTGTCGAAGGTAATGGTGTCGAAGTAGAACTTCTTCAGATAACTGGTCGGCGCCTTCTTGATCACGGTGTGGCAGTCTTTGCGCGCGCGGTGGGCGTGGTCCATGCGCGCCCAGTAGTGCGCGAGGTAGCCGCCCGAGTGCGGCAGCACGATCTTGAGCTTCGGAAAGCGCTCCATCACGCCGTCGAAAATCAGATGGCTGACCGCCACCGTGGTCTCCAGCGGATTGCCGATCACATTATTGAAGTAATGGTCGAGAAAACGGTTGCCGTTGGTAAAGCCCAGCGGATGCATGAAGATGACGATATCGAGTTCCTGCGCCTTGGCGAAGAATTTGTCGAGACCGAGACTCGGATCGGTCAGTTCCTTGCCGTTGACGTTGGGCAGGATTTCGACGCCGCGCATGCCGAGCTTCTTCACGCAGCGTTCGAGTTCGCGCGCCGCCATGCCGGCGTTCTGCAGCGGCACCGTGCCCATCGCCACAAAGCGGTCCGGCCAGGTGGCGGCGATTTCGGCCAGCCGTTCATTGGCTTCGCGCGCGAGTTCGAGGCCGTAATCAGCCTCCGTCCAGTAGTAACACTGGTTGGGCGCCGGGCAGATCGCCTGAATATCCACGCCCATGCGATCCATGTCCTTCAGGCGCACTTCGATGGTCGACAGCTTGGGACCGCGGTCCTTTACCTGTTTGACGTTGACCTCTTTGGTCAGCGCGTTGGCAAACTGGCTCGCCGGCTCATGCTGCGCCGGATTCAGCGGCGCGACTTTGGCCGCCAGTGCGGGGTTCTGATAATGGCAGTGGATATCGACGCGCAGGCTGCGGCCCTTGCGATCGCGCACGATTTTGGTGTTGGCACGGCTCGCGGCCAGCGCGCTGCCGTGACGGTGCGCGGGGTCGTTGCAGGTCTGCGGTGAACAGGTGAACATCATGATACAGATTCCTTTCGTTTCGATTATTGATTGCTTCAATATACACGACAGCGTGCGGGCTGAGCCTGTCGAAGCCCGACTGTCCTTCGCCCCATGCCCTTCGACAAGCTCAGGGCGAGCGGAAGGGGTTCGTCACTCTCTTCGAAAAACCCGGCAGGTCAAAATACCCCAAGGTGCTGCGTCAGCAGCGCCTCGTTGTTGCGGACCTCGTCAACGCCGCCGCTGAAAACCACGCGACCGGTGTTGAGCATGACCACGTCGTCAGCGAGATCGAGCGCGAGTTTCAGATTCTGCTCGACCAGCACAATCGACTGACCCGCCTCCTTCAAACGCGCGATGGTGCGCCCGACTTCGGTCACGATCAGCGGCGCCAGCCCTTCCGACGGCTCGTCCATCAGCAGCACGCGCGGATTGCCCATCAGGGCACGCGCAATCGCCAGCATCTGCTGCTCGCCGCCGGAGAGTGAACCGGCGTGCTGGTGCAAGCGCTCGCGCAAACGCGGAAACAGGTCGCAGACGCGGTCCAGCGTCCACGGCACGGCAACACCGGCGCGCGACTGGCGCGCCACGTCGAGATTTTCACGCACCGTCAAACTGGCGAAGACACGCCGGCCCTGCGGTACGAAACCAATGCCCTTGCGTGAAATCGCCTCCGGCGACAAACGCGTGATGGTTTCACCGAAGAGGCGGATTTCACCATCGCGCGGCGGCAGAAAACCGATGATGGAACTCATGCAGGTGGTCTTGCCGGCACCGTTGCGGCCAAGCAGCGCGAGAACGCGACCGCTGTTGAGGGTAAACGAAACCTCATGCAGCACGTGGCTGTCGCCGTAGAGTGCGTTGATGCCGCTGACCGCCAGCGCTGCGTTGACGGGTGGCGTCGCCAACCGGGTTAGCCCCTCAGTTACCAAGATACACCTCGCGCGTCTTCGGATGTGCCACCACTTCAGCGCGGGTGCCTTCGACGATCACGCTGCCGTAATGCAGCACCGTGATGCGTTCGGCCAGGTCGAGCGCCACATCCATGTCGTGTTCGATCATGATGAGCGTGGTATCGCGCGGAATCGCGGCAATCAGCGCCCCCACCGCCGCGCGCTCCTCGCGCGACAAACCGGCGAACGGCTCGTCGAGCAGCAGCACCTTCGGTTTCTGCGCCAACGCCATCGCAATTTCGACGCGGCGCTTTTCGCCGTACGACACTTCGGAGAGACGCCGCGCCGCCAGGTGCTCAAGACCGACACGCGCCAGCACGCCGCGCGCGTCGTCATACAGGTGGCCGTAACCGGCGAGCGACGCGAACATGTTCCAGCGCGCCGCGTTGAGACCGAGCAATGACAACGCCACATTGTGTTCGAGGGTGGCGGCGGAAAACAGCGTGATGATCTGGTAAGTGCGCGCCAGACCGCGATGTGCGCGCTGATGCGGCCGCAGCCGCTGCACCTCCTCACCGAACATTTTGATGGTACCGGCGTCGCGTTTCAGGTCGCCGGTGATCAGGTTGAACAGCGTGGTCTTGCCGGCGCCGTTCGGCCCGATGATCAGACGGCGCTCGCCCGGCATCACTTCCAGCGACACGTCGTTGGTCGCCGGCAGCCCGCCGAAGGATTTTTTCAAACCCTGTATCTGCAATGCGGCAATCATCGCCGGCTCCAGCGCGCCCACAGGCGCTTGACGCCCGGCACCAGACCGTCGGGCATAAAGACCACGATCGCCACGAAGACGAAGCCCAGCAGCATGGTCCAACGCTCAACGTAGGCCGATACATAGTTCTTCAGCAGCAGAATGATGGCGGCACCGATGGCGGGCCCGGCCAGCGTACCGGCGCCGCCGGCGATCACCGACAGCATGGCTTCGGCCGAATTTGTCAGCGACAGCGAGGCCGGATGTATGTACTTGTGATAGTAGACGAACAACAACCCCGACACCCCGCCCCAGAATCCGGCGTAAACGAACGCCACCCAGCGGATCAGCCAGACGTTGTGGCCGAGCGTGCTCATGCGCCGCGCCTGGTCGCGCGTGCCCTGCAAGGCCGCGCCGAACGGCGAAGCGACCAGCCGCGCGATCATCCAGAACGAAAACGCCGCCACCACCAGCGCGAAGAAATAGAAGGTCGTCGAATCGTCGAGGTTGAGCCCGAACACCTGCGGCCGCGTCAACCCGCGCAGCCCGTTATCGCCCTCGGTCAGCGCGACCCAGCGGTTGGCCGTGCCCCACAACACCTGCGACAGCGCCAGCGTCAGCATCAAAAAGCCAAGACCGGTCGCGCGCAATGCAATCAGGCCGAACAATCCGGCCATCAGCGTCGTGCCGGCGAGCGCCAATGGCGCGGACAGCGAGTGGTCAAGGCCCCAGCGCAGTGAAATCAACGCCGACAGGTAGGCGGCCACACCAAGAAACGAGGCATGGCCAAGCGACGGCAGTCCGCCGTAGCCAACCAGCAGGTTAAGGCTGGCGGCGAAAATTGCGGCGATGAAGATCTGGCTGACCAGATTGACGTAGAACTCGCCGACGGCAAACGGCCAGGCCAGCAGCGCAATGATCAACAGCAACGCAGCGATCTTTTTCATCTAGGCGACCTGCCGGCCGAACAGACCGCGCGGCCGGAATGCGATGACCACGATCATCGGCAGGAACAGGATGACATAAGCAAACTGCGGAAACAGCGCGATGCCGAAGGTGTAAACGAAACCGATGATGAAACTGCCGACGAAAGCGCCGATCAGGCTGCCGACGCCGCCGAGTATCACCACGATCAAGGCCAGCGGCAGCATGTCAAAATCGAGACCCGGGTAAGCCGACATGATCGGGCCGCCGAGAATGCCGCCGGCGCCGGCCAGCGCCGAACCGAGACAAAACACGATGGTGAAGAGACGCGACACCGGGATACCGACCGCGCGCGCCATCTGCATGTCATCGACACCCGCGCGTATCATCGCGCCCAGCCGCGTGCGCTCCATCAGCAGATACAGCGCGACGCCGGTCGCCAACGCAATCGCGACCACCGCCAAACGGTAGGCGGGAAACATGAAGCCGGCGATTTCGATCGGCGAGTCGAGCCCCTCCGGCGTCGGCACCGGAATCGGATCGCCGCCCCACACCACCAGACAGAAATCCGCGATGATGTAGGCGAAGCCCAGCGTGACCAGCACCTGCCCGAGTTCGTTGCCTGCTAGTTTGCGCAGAATGAAACGCTCAACGAGACCACCGAACACCGCGACCGTGAGACCACCGAGCAAGGCCGCGACCCACAAATTGGGAATCACCTTGAGGATGCTGACACCGATATAGGCGCCCAGCATGTAGTACGCGCCATGGGTCAGGTTGGCAATGCGCATCAGGCCGAAGATCAACGAGAAACCGGCCGCCAGCAGAAACAGCAATCCGCCGAGCGCCAGACTGTTGAGCGTTTGAATGACCCAGAATTGCATCTTGAAATGCTACCGTTTCAAAAATCCAATCCGTCGCTCCCGCGAAAGCGGGAGTCCAGGAATTCGATCGCTGACCGGGTCAACGAACAACTGGATTCCCGCTTTCGCGGGAATGACGGCAATAGCGGCGTGAAATATTTTTTCGTCACCGGTCCGAAAACATTCGTTCAACGTTTGAATGACCCAGAATTGCATCAGTTAACCAGTATCACCGCGACAAGACTTTCTATGAAACCCCTTCCCCCTTGATGGGGGAAGGCGGGGATGGGGGTGAAAATTCTTCACGTTACGAAAATACTCACCCCCACCCTAACCCTCCCCCATCAAGGGGGAGGGAATTGGCTTTACGTCGCGACCCCGATCAGGATTCCAGATTTTTCGCCGGCGGCCAGTCGCGCGAATACACCGGGTTCTTCAGAAACTCTTCCGGCTTGTAAGTCCAGAACTGGCTGACATTCGGATAGGTCTGGATCACCGTGTTGACCAGCCGCCCCTCTTCGCGCTCGACTTTGCGGATATAGACGTTGCCGACGACGTTGCCGTAGCTGTCGAAGGACACCGGCCCGCGCACCGTATCGGTCTTGCTGGTCCGCAGCGCTTTCATGAAGGCCGCCTTGTCGGCAATATTGCCTTTGACCGCTTTCAAGGCGTTTTCCAGCACCGCCGCTTCGACATAAGTCGCTGCCGCATAAAAGCCCGGATCGTATTTCGCCTCGGCCTGAAAGGCTGCCGCAAATTTCTTGTTCAGCGGATTGTCGAGTTTGGCCGAATACCAGCAGGTGGTGACGATGCCCAGCGCCTCGATCTTCATGTTGCGCAGCACCGCCTCGTCGAGTGCCGTCATGCCGCCGACGATATTGACCTTGCCGCGCAGACCGTACTCGTTGAACTGGCGCACGTAACGGAAACCGTTGGAACCGGCAAAGCCGAGAAAGACGCCGTCGATGTTGGTCTTCAATTGTGCCAGGAAGGTGCCGTAGTCGGGCACCGTCAGCGGCGGGAACATCTTCTGCACGATCTTGCCGCCGAGTTCCTCGAAGACGCGCTGGAAACCGGCGCACATTTCGTGGCCGTAGGGAATGTCGTCGGCGATCACCGCCATGCGTTTGTACTTGAGCACCTTAATGCAGTAATCGGCCAGCGCGTGCGCGCATTGTGCGGAAGTCGAGGTGCCCCGCACAAACCACGGGTTCGGATTACGCTGCGTCATGTCCTCAGCGGCCGCGACCGACAGCGTCGGCAGTTGCTGCTGGCGGATGTAGTCGTCGGTGGCCAGCGCTTCGCCGGCGGCGAGCGGCCCGATCATGACGTTGATCTTGTCGCGTTCAACCAGTTCCTGCGTCTTGCTGCGTGCCTGCGCCGGCACGCCGCCGCTGTCGGCAACAAACAACTCGACCTTGCGACCGGCCAGCATATTATTGCGTTCGCGCAAATACATGACGAGCGCGCGCTCCATGTCGAGGCCACCCGAGGCCAGCGGCCCGGTCTTGACCGTCATCAGGCCGATACGGATCGCCTGTTCCTGCGCGCGCACGATGGCCGGAAATCCCAGTACTGATGCGCCTGCGCCGGCCGCCTGTATGAACTTTCTGCGATTGATTGTCATTTCGTCCTCCGTTGATGGTGGATTAATCTGTGCATTCGTGTTCCGCCAACCGCACTATACACTGCGCTGCGCATTGCGCGCGGCAACCTCAATGCGCGGCCTGCGCCCCCGGTTGTTGCAGCGGATGCGCGCGCGCGAATGCCTCGATCTTCAGGCATTCGTCGGCGACCCGCGTCACCGCCGGATAGGCCGCCAGATCGAACTTGAAAATCCGCGCACCAACCACCTGGGAAACCAGACAGATATCCGCCAGCGTCGGCGCATCACCGTGGCACAGGCGCCCCGGCACACCGTATTGGGTCAACTGCGTTTCGATGGCCGCCAGTGCGGCACTGTTCCAATGCTGTATCCATTTCAAGCGCGCCGGTTCGTCGAGTTTGTATTCGTCGGCCAGATAATTGCGCACGCGCGGCACCATCAGCGGATGCGCGTCGGCGGCCACGATCTGCGCCAGCATGCGCACGCGCGCGCGGTCGCGCGGCGCAGCAGGCAGCAGCGCCGGTTGCGGATGCGTCTCCTCCAGGTATTCCATAATCGCCAGCGATTGGCCGAGCACCGGGCCGTCGCCGTCGATCAGCGCCGGCACCACCATCTGCGGATTGACCGCGCGATAGCTGTCGGTGAACTGCTCGCCTTTGAGCAGGTCAACCGGGTATTCCTTGTAGTCGATGCCCTTCACATTCAGCGCGATACGCACACGATACGCCGCCAGCGAGCGCCAGAAACCGAATAATTTCACCGCCATCACACACCTCCATCGTTGCGCTGCAAAAGTAACGGCATCGCGGCACCTGCTCCCTGCCGCCTACTCCGCCGTGACACTGTATTGGTTGATCAGTTTGCCCCAGCGTTCGATTTCGCTGCGCAGAAAAACCTGCTGCTGGTTGGCCGGGATCGCCATGATGCGGCCACCGCCGCTCTCGACGCGCGCCACATATTCGCCGTCGCGCACGACATTCAACAATAGTGCGCGCAACGCTTCGACCACCGGCGCCGGTGTCGCCGCCGGCGCAAACACCCCCATCCACGATTCGCCGTCAAACTTCGTCACCCCGGTTTCATTGACCGTCGGCACGTTCGGCAGTTGCGGCGCGCGTTTCGGCGCCGACACCGCCAGCGCCTTCAGACGCCCGGCTTCGACGTATTTCAGCGAAGCCGACAGATTGTCGAACATCGCATCAATGCGGCCGGCGATCATGTCGGGGTGCGCCGACGCCGCACCTTTGTACGGCACGTGCAGCAGATCGAGCCCCATGCTGCGAAACAGTATCGTGCCCCACACATGCTGCACCGAGCCGACGCCGGGCGACGAATAGGTCAATTTGCCCGGCCGCTCGCGCGCGAATTTTGCGAATTCGGCAAGGTTCACGGCCGGCAGATCCGCGCGCGTGATCAGCACGAAGGGATAGGCGGCGACAAAACCCACCGCGACGAAATCGCGCAGTGAATCGTAGGGCAGGTTTTTATAGAGAAACGGGTTCATCACGATCGAACTGCCGCTACTGAAGAGCAGCGTGTGACCGTCGGGCGCCGACCTGGCGACGAATTCGCTGCCGGTCGCCGAACCGGCGCCGGCGCGGTTTTCGACGAAGGCCGCCACTTTCAACTGGTCGGCGAGCGTCTTGGCGACATGGCGTCCGGCAATGTCGGTGCCGCCACCCGCGCCTGACGCGACGATCATGCGCAACGGCCGCACCGGAAAGTCCTGCGCAATTGCATTGCAGCTCAATACTGCAAGCAAGACCGCGAGCGCGGCGCCAACGCCCGGCTGGCGCCGGAAACAATTCAGTTCAATACGCAATTACGCCCCCCGTCTGCATCTGGTTATTGTCTGCCGTGCAGCACTGCCGCCGGCATGTGCCGCTATAATACATGCACGACAACCCATGGCGAACCGCAATCGCGCCGCCATCCTGCAGGAGGAACAATGGATCTCAAGGGCAAGTTGTGGCTCAGCCACGTCGGCTTCTACGTCACCGACATCAACAAGATGGTCGATTTCTACACGCGCTTTCTCGGCTTCACCGTCAGCGACCGCGGGCCGCGCCCGGATGGCGAAATCGTCTTCATGACGCGCGATGCGAGCGAGCACCATCAACTCGTGTTTGCCACCGGCCGCCCCGCCGATCTGTCGTTCAACATCATCAACCAGATTTCCTTTCGCCTCGACAGCCTGCAGACGCTGCGCGAAATGCACGCCTTGCTGAAGAACGAGCCGGTGAACATCCTCGGCCCCGTCACGCACGGCAACGCACTGTCGAGTTACTTCCTCGATCCGGAAGGCACCCGCGTCGAACTGCTGATCGGCACGCCCTGGTACGTGCCGCAGCCCTGTCGCCTGCCGGTCGACCTCTCGCTGCCCGACGACCAGTTGTGGGCGTCGATCGAGAAACAGGTGCGCACCATGCCCGGCTTCATGACGCATGCCGACTGGGAGCGCGAAATAAAAAAGAAACTCGCCGCGGCGTAGCGCAGTTGTGGCGCAGGCGACCCGCCTGCGATCTGCGGCAATCGATACTGCCGGCGCCAGACTGCTGCTGGGCACAATGTTCGCGATTGATGCAGTTCCTTCGTCACCGCATCCTGCGGGCAATAGGCTTGGCGCTTCTCGCAGGCGAGTCGCCTGCGCCACAATAAAAAAGAAACTCGCCGCGGCGTAACACTGGAGATTTTCGTCGCTCCCGCGAAAGCGGGAGCCCAGAAGAAGCACCGTCTCGAATTATTTCCCTGGATACCCGCTTTCGCGGGTATGACGGTTCTAACAAGCACGCCCACAATCAAATAAAAACGCCACCCGAGGGTGGCGTTTTTATTGAGACCTGATGATGCTGTCAGGCGGCTTTGCGCGCCTGCTTCACGCGGTCAAGAATGCCGGTTGCTTTGAGTTCGGCATACATTTCCGCTTTCTTGTCTGCGGGCAGCTCGAGGCAGGGCGAGCGCACCGGGCCGCCGGGCATGCCGATGCATTCCATCCAGTATTTCATTTCCGCCGACGGCATGCGGCCGTGCGGCTTGCCGTAACCGCCCACCCACTTGGCGTGGATCTCGCGCAGCGGCGTCAGCGTGGCGCAGATTTCGATCGCCTTCTTGTAATCGCCGGCAAGTGCCGCCTGGGTGTAATCGTGAATCGGCAGGTAACCCGGCACCTGATACAGATGCGGGCAGTAGTTGAGCAGCCACTGGTCTTTCATAACCGTCAGGTTGTGCAGCCACGGCGTCTCATCCGCAACGCTGACCGTGAGTTCCTTGCCGATCATCTGGCGCAGCGAAACGGTGGCCGACGGCGACGGGCCGCCCTGCTTGAAGCCGGCGATGTTCGGCAGCTTGGCGAGACGCGCCGCAAGATGTTCACTGATCGGGTAATACACCGACGGAATGTTGAACAGCACGATGCCGATATTCACGCGCTCTGAAATGAAGCGGTAGAAGTCGAACACCGCGTCGTCGCTCTTCGCGCCCTGGTAGGGTGTGAGGATGATGACGAAGTCGATGCCGATCGCCTCGGCGTGTTTCGCCAGCTTGACGACTTCGTAGGGGTTCTGGTGATGGCAGCCGGCGATCAGCGGCACGCGGCCCTTGTTCGCCTCGACGTTTATTTCATGGCAGCGCATACGCTCTTCGTCGGTCAGCGACCAGAACTCGGCAACGTTGCCCGAGCAGTAGTGGCCGTCGATTTTCAGTTCTGAAATCGAATAGTCGAGCGCATGGGCAATCGATTTTTCATCGATCTTGTCGTCCGCGGTGAAATGGTACGGCAACGCAGTCCACACGCCCTTTAGGGCGGTTCGTGCATATTCTTTGGCTTCGTTCTTGCGGTATTTCATTTTTATCCTCCTGTGGATGGGGACCGCCGGCGAAACTCCAACCGGTCACGGCTCGTTCTGCGAGTCGAGAATGCTAGCAGAAGGGGCCTGTCCTGACCAGCCGCGGCGTCATTCGCGCGCGGCGCTTTGCGCGCCACCGCAATTTGGTGAATACTCCGGACTCGGACAGCGTGCCGCTCCGCGGCTGCCGCCCACACCCACAATTAGAAATTGCCGCCGGCCGCAACGCGACGCCGGCGCTGAGGATTCGATGAGATTGATTTCCCTGCGCAGCGCGGGCCGCGTAATGACGCTATGTTTCGCCGTCGCAGTGACCGCTGCCGGCGCACAAACCTACCCCGCCAAACCCGTTACGCTCTACGTCGGCTTCCCTGCCGGCTCAACCAACGACAACACGGCGCGCACCATGGCGCACCAACTGTCGGAACAAATGGGCCAGCAATTCGTCGTCATCAATCGCGACGGCGCCGCCGGCGTGATTGCCGCGGGCATGGTCGCGAAGATGAAACCGGATGGCTATTCGCTGATGTGGGCAAGTGCGAGTCCGGTCGTCATGAGTCCTGCCTACAACAAAAATACGCCCTACGATCCTTTGAAGGATTTCACGCCGGTCAGCGTGTATTTTTATCTGCCCTATGTCATTACCGTCCACCCGTCGGTGCCGGCGCGCAATCTGCGCGAACTCCTCGCCTTGGCGCAAGCGCAACCGGGAAAGTTGTCATTCGGTTCTTCCGGCGTGGGCGGCGCGCTGCATCTCGCCACCGAACTGATGCTCAACATGTCGGGCACGAAGATGCTGCACGTGCCCTACCGCGGCACGCCGGCAATGACGCTCGACATCCTGGCGGGCCAGATCGACCTCATGACCAACAGCACGTCGATGAGCGCCCAGCACATTGCCAGCGGGCGTTTGCGCGCGATCGGCGTCACCAGCGTGAAACGCAGCACGCAGTTGCCGGCGGTGCCGACGCTGGCCGAGGCCGGACTGCCGGGTTACGATTTTGTCGGCTGGTATAGCCTGCTCGGCCCGGGCGGCATGCCGCGCGAGGTGGTGGCAACTTTGTACCGCAATTTCGTGAAGGCTCTCGAACAACCTGCCGTCAAAGCCAACATCGCCGCCGAAGGCGCGCTGCCCGGCGGCAACACGCCGGAAGAATTCGGCGCTTACATCAAAGCCGAGCTCGACAAATACACCAAACTGGTCAAGTCCGCACGACTGACGCCGGAACAATAAACTGCGCCGTTAACGCAATCAGCCGGCGCGCCTTTTGAAAACAGCCTGACAAAATCCGAAACAGATATCGATAACAAGGAGCATGCAGTGGCCGAACACAACATCGCCTATCCGAAACTCGCCGACAAACCCGCCGGTGCCAAACACCGCTACAGCAAGCGCACGATCGACGCGCACATGCACTGGTATCCGCAGGAATACGTCGATCTGATGATCAAAAAAGGCCCCGCCAACGGCGCGGTCATGGGCGAAGACGACAACGGCCCGGTGGTCGTTTCGGTGCCGGGTTGCACGCAGACCTCGTCGATGCGCAGAAGCATGACCGACGTCGACGAAATCATCCGCAACATGGACAACCGCCGCATCGACACCTACGCGCTGTCGATGACCAATCCGCTGATGTACTGGGCGCCGCCGGCCTTCGGCCTCGAACTCGCCGCGGCGCACAACGACGCCTGCGTCGAGATGAACCGCAAATACCCGGACCGCTTCTTCGGCTGCATCATCCTGCCGATGCAGGACATCAAGCTCGCCTGCCAGGAATTGGAACGCATGGCGAAGTTTCCCTGCATGCGCTCGGTCTTCATTGCCGAGCACATCAACGGCAAGAACCTGCACGAGAAGGAATTCTGGCCGGTCTACGAGCGCGCCGAGGCATTGAACCTGCCGCTGTTCCTGACCAACCTGTATCCGACCGATACGGTGCGTCAGAAAGACTTCTTCATGATCAACACCATCGGCAATCCGCTCGAAGCAGGCTATGCCGCCACCAGTCTGGTCTGTGGCGGCGTGCTCGACGCCTTTCCGAAACTGGATGTCTTTCTGCCGCACGCCGGCGGCTACTTCCCGTGGACCATCGGGCGCCTCGACATGGCCCTCGGCGTCAGCTCTGAACTGAAGCACATGAAGAAGAAGCCGAGTGAATATCTGCGCCGCTTTCACTATGACCTGATCACTCACCACCCCGGCATCATGCGCGCGCTGATCGACCTCGTCGGCGTCGACCGCATCGTCGCCGGCACCGATTTCCCGCAGGGCATGTCGGTCAAGCAACCGGTCGATTTCGTCGAGTCGATCCCCGGCCTGACCGAACGCGAGTGCGAAATGATTCTGTGCGACAACCCGGCGCGCCTGCTACGGCTCGCCTAACCAGTTATTGAATAGCGCATCAAGTTTGTTAGAACCGTCATTCCCGCGAAAGCGGGTATCCAGCACGTTGTTGAAGCGACAACGGGTCAAAATCCCGGGCTCCCGCTTTCGCGGGAGCGACGGGAATTTTTCAATGACCCGCTCGTCGCTGCATTTTCATTGACTCGATGCCGGGCCTGACGCGGCGCGGGCAACGCGCCGCCGCAGCGGTTACTGCGGCCGGCACACCGCGAACACCTTGTCCGAATTCGTCACCCACGATTCGAGAAACACGGCGTGGTCGGCCTTCTGGAGGCCGAGTTCGCTCAAGGCGCCGGCAAGACAGAACCAGTTGAGCAGCTCGTGCTGCCCGCCATCCTCGAACTGATCGAGTTTTGAATTTCGCCAGAGTTCCCAGTCGCCTTTTTTCAGCGCTTCGAAATAGCGCTGGTCGGCTTCCACATCCGGAAACAACCGGGAATTCTTTTTCACCAGAAATTTGTGCCGTTGTTATTATTCATCTGTTATAAGAACCGGAAAACGGCAGGCGCGCCGCGCGCGTCGCGGCGGATACATTTATGGTTGATGCGCTACCATACGCGCAGAATGTGATTGGAAAATCGATGCGACTGACACTACTGGCGATGCTTCTGCTCGGCGGTTGCGCCGCACTGGACGCGAAAATCATGGACTTCCAGATGCGCGGCCTGGAGAACAAACCCGCCGCATTTAAAGACGGCTACCGTGCCGGTTGCGCCAGCGGCTTGTGGTCCGCTGGCGACATGCACTACCGCCAGACCAAGGACGTCGTCCGTTACGACAACGATGCCGAATATGCAGACGGCTGGGAACAGGCATTCAAGGCCTGCAGGAAAAGCAATATCAATCGGTAGTCTGAAACGGGCCGGATTCCGACCTCTCGATTGACAGTCGCAAAACGCCGCCCGAAGCGGTCATTCGCAAGACGTCAGACCGGCATCTGGTAGCCCGGTAGGGTGGGCAGCTTTGCTGCCCACGCGTCCGAGCGATTATTCAAATCGAATCGCCCAATTCATGCGAATCGGGGATTGACGTCATTGCCCAATTTGCCCCGTATATGCCGGCGGCAACATGGCGGCGCAATGATGAATAAGGCCAATCCGCAAGCTGCGTGACCAACAACGCGTGGGCAACAAGTTGCCCACCCTACCTGACTGAC
>CALQCM020000094.1 GCA_943329075.2 Chitinophaga pinensis
TAAGCCTTTCATTTATCGCTATACTTTGTTAAAATTCAACCCCTTTTGAACGGGGTGCAATACGATGGGCTTTAAGCCCATTTTTTGTTTGTAGTGAAAAACTTGCGTGAATATCGAAGATTTGCTTGAAAAAACGGTGACGGGATTGGGCTATGAGTTTGTGGGGTTGGAACGCCCCGGCTCCGGCCTGTTGCGTATTTTTATCGATAAAGCCACTGGAATCGTTGTGGAAGACTGCGCGCTGGTCAGCAACCACCTGTCGCGCGTATTTGCAGTTGAGGGCGTTGATTTCGACCACCTGGAAATATCCTCTCCAGGGCTGGATCGTATGTTGCGCAAAGAACAGGATTTCGCCAGATTTTGCGGCGAAACGGCACGCGTCAAATTGCGCGTGCCACAGAATGGGCAGCGCAATTTTGTTGGAATATTGCGCAATGTAATTGATGGAAATTTAAAGTTGGAAGTTGACGGAGAGTTGCTGGAATTTCAAATCGGCAATATCGAAAAATCCCGTCTGGTTCCGCGAATATAGGAGGCCGATTTGAGCAAAGAACTGTTGCTGTTGGCTGATGTACTGGCGCGCGAAAAGAACGTTGACAAGGAAATTGTTCTTGGCGCGTTGGAATTGGCGCTGGCATCTGCCGCAAAAAAACGCTTCAGCGAAGATGTTGATATTCGCGCCTCCGTCGATCGAGTCTCCGGAGAGTTTACGTTTTTCCGCCGCTGGATCGTTGTCAATGACCGCGACATTGAAATGCCGGAACGTGAATACAAGCTGCACGAAGCGCAGGAGATCAAACCGGATTCCGTGGTTGGCGAATATATAGAAGAGCCGATCGAGGGTTTTGAGGTCGGCCGGATTGGTGCGCAGGCGGCGAAGCAGGTCATTCTGCAGAAGATACGCGACGCAGAACGCGAACAGATATTGACTGACTTCCTTGCTCGCGAAGAGCATCTCGTCACCGGCGTTATTAAGCGCATGGAGCGCGGCAACGGAATTATTGAATCTGGGCGCGTTGAGGCCTTGCTGCCGCGCGATCAGATGATACCGAAAGAAAATCTGCGGCCCGGCGATCGCGTGCGCGCTTATTTGTGGAAGGTGGACCGTACGGCCCGCGGCCCGCAAATTATTCTTTCGCGGATTACTCCGGATTTTTTGATCAAGCTGTTTGAACTTGAGGTTCCAGAGCTTGAAGATGGGCTGCTTGAAATCAAGGCGGCTGCTCGCGATCCCGGTTCGCGCGCCAAGATTGCGGTCAAATCGAACGACCCGCGCATCGATCCTATAGGCACCTGTGTGGGCATGCGCGGTTCGCGCGTGCAGGCCGTGACTTCGGAACTTGGTGGAGAGCGGGTCGATATCATTTTGTGGTCTGAGGACCCTGCGCAATTCGTGATCAATGCCCTGGCGCCCGCTGAGGTGAGCAAAATCACGGTTGACGAAGAGAAGCACAGCATGGACATCGTTGTTGACGAGGAAAACCTCGCGCAGGCGATCGGCCGGACCGGCCAGAACGTGCGGCTTGCCAGCGAACTGACGGGTTGGGAAATTAACCTGATGACACTCGAAGAGTCGCAAAAGAAAAGCGAGGAAGAGTCGTCCGTGGTGCGCAACCTGTTCATGGAAAAACTGGATGTCGATCAGGAGGTCGCCGACATTCTTGTGCAGGAGGGGTTTAGCACGCTGGAAGAAGTGGCTTATGTCCCGGTTGCGGAAATGCTCGAAATTGAATCTTTTGACGAAGACACCGTCAACGAACTCCGCAGTCGCGCCCGCAACGCGCTGTTGACCGAGGCGATTGTCACCGAAGAAAAACTCGAACACGACGTCGAAGACCTCCTTACGCTGGAGGGGATGGACACGCAGACGGCCCGTATGCTTGCGGAAAAAGGCGTCGTCACGAAAGAGGACCTGGCGGACCTGGCGATGGACGACCTCGTCGAAATGACGGGTATTGATGCAGAACGCGCAAAGCAATTGATTATGACCGCGCGTGCGCCGTGGTTTGCCTAATTCAGAACGGAGTTCCAGATGGCACAGATCAACGTCACACAGTTTGCAAAGGAGCTCGGCCTGCCGGTCGCATTGCTGCTTGAGCAGCTGCAGACCGCCGGTATCAAAAAGACACTGGCCGACGATACCGTTCTGACCGAAAAGGACAAAACGCAGTTGCTCGATTACCTTCGCCAGGCGCATGGCGCGAAGGAAGCAAAAAACAAGATTACGCTGACGCGGAAGCAGACAACCGAAATCAAGAAGGCAGATGCAACCGGGAAGGCGCGAACAATCCAGGTTGAGGTTCGTAAAAAGCGTGTATTGGTCAAGCGCGACGCGGCGCCCGAGGTCGTGGCACCGCCGCCCGAACCGGTTGTGGCTGCGCCGGTAATTGATTCGGCGCAAATGGCGATTCGCGAAGCGGAAGCCAAGAAACAGGCGGAGCTGATTGCGCTCCAGAGTGAAGAAGCGCAGCAAAAGCAATCGCGTGCACGCCGCAAGAAAGAGGAGTCCGAGGCAACGGCAGAACCCGCGTCGTTGACAGTGCCGGAAGTTGTGGCCGCGCCGAAACCGGAATCTGCTGCCACCCCGGCTGTTGCTGTGCCCGCCGTGGCCCCCCCTACCGAGGGAACGCTGCATAAACCGCAGCCCAAGCCCGGCGAAGTGGCGAAAACCGATAAGAAGACGAAGAAACCGGTCAAAGAAGTAGTCTGGCGTGACGACGCGGTCAAGCGTCGCAATATTAAGACGCGCGGCGACGTGGCAGGGACCATGGGCTGGCGCACGCGCAAGGACAGGCATGCGAGCCATCGCGACGACGGTGATCAGGGCCCGCACGGTTTCGCCGCACCAGCGGAACCGATCATCCGCGATATCAGTGTTCCGGAAACGATAAGCGTTGCCGTGCTGGCGCAAAAGATGTCGGTCAAGGCAGTAGAGGTCATCAAAGTGTTGATGAAACTCGGCAGCATGGTCACGATAAACCAGGTGCTTGATCAGGACACGGCAATCATCGTCGTCGAAGAGATGGGGCACAAGGGTATCCGCGCGAAACTGGACGATCCCGATGCGTTTCTTGCCGAGCCTACACATCACGAGGCGGTCGCGCTTGAACCGCGAGCGCCGGTGGTGACGGTCATGGGACACGTCGATCACGGCAAGACTTCGTTGCTCGATCATATCCGCCGTAGCCGCGTTGCAAGTGGCGAAGCAGGCGGTATTACGCAGCACATCGGCGCCTACCACGTAGAAACACCGCGCGGAATGATTACATTTCTCGACACGCCCGGTCACGAAGCGTTTACCGCGATGCGCGCGCGCGGCGCCAAGGTCACTGACCTTGTCGTGCTGGTGGTCGCCGCGGACGACGGGGTAATGCCGCAGACCATTGAGGCGATTGCCCACGCCAAAGCGGGCAAAGTTCCGATGGTCGTTGCGCTGAACAAGATTGATAAACCGGGTGCGAACCCCGAGCGCATCATGCAGGATTTGTCCGGACAGGAAGTGGTGCCGGAAGCGTGGGGCGGTGATACGATTTTTGTTCCGGTTTCGGCGAAGACCGGCGAAGGTATCGACAAATTGCTTGAAAGCATTTTGTTGCAGGCCGAAGTGCTTGAACTCAAGGCAGCTAAAGATGCGCCCGCTCGCGGGGTCGTAATTGAGGCGCGCCTTGATAAGGGGCGCGGTCCGGTGGCGACGGTACTCGTACAGTCGGGTACGCTCAAGCGCGGCGACGTGTTGCTGGCTGGTGCAGTGTTCGGCCGTGTGCGTGCGATGCTGGATGAAACCGGTAAAAATATTGAACTCGCCGGCCCTTCGATCCCGGTCGAAATTCAGGGCTTGTCGGATGTGCCGGCGGCTGGTTCCGAGGTGATGGTTCTTGGCGACGAGCGCAAGGCGCGCGAAATCGCACTGTTCCGCCAGGGCAAATTCCGCGACGTCAAACTCGCGCAACAGTCGAGCAAACGCGAAAATGCCTTCGATCAACTCGGCGAGGGCGCAGTCAAAACGCTTTCCGTCATTGTGAAGGCGGATGTCCAGGGTTCTTACGAGGCACTTGCGCACGCACTGGAAAAACTGTCCACGGATGAAGTCAAGGTGAACATCGTTCACTGCGCCGTTGGCGGCATTACCGAATCGGACATCAACCTTGCGCTGGCATCGAAGGCGGCGGTGATCGGTTTCAACACGCGCGCGGATGCGATGGCGCGCAAACTAGCTGAAAACGGTGGCGTCAATATCCGCTACTACAACATCATTTACGAAGCACTGGATGATGTGAAAGCCGCTCTTTCGGGCATGCTGGCGCCGGAACGCAAGGAGAGCCAGCTTGGGATTGTCGAAATTCGCGAGGTCTACAAAATTTCCAAGGTCGGTACGGTCGCCGGTTGCATGGTCACCGAAGGTCTTGTGCGTCGCAATGCAAAAATCAGGCTGTTGCGCGATAACGTTGTTATCCACACGGGCGAACTGGACTCACTCAAACGTTTCAAAGACGATGCGCGCGAAGTGAAATTCGGATTTGAATGCGGACTCTCACTGAAGAACTTTGACGACGTAAAAGTCGGTGACCATCTCGAAGTATTCGAAGTGGTCGAAGTGGCGCGCAGTCTGTAGAACGGATTGCGGGCAGGCGCTTCAAGCCGGCCCGCATGACCGGATTCGGTTCGTCGCAAATTGAACACGGAGCGATCATATGCCGCGCGATTTTTCGAGAACCCTGCGCGTGGCCGAGCAGGTCCAGCGCGAACTGGCTGATCTGATCCGCCTGGAGGTCAAGGATCCGCGGGTCGGCATGGTCACACTCACGGGTGTCGAGGTGGCCTCCGACTACGGTCACGCCAAGGTGTTTTTTACGTTGTTGGGTGACGCCAGTCAGGTCGAAGCCGCCAATGAAGGTCTGAATCATGCGGCCGGATTTCTGCGACGTGAACTCGGCCGGCGGATCAAATTGCGTACCATTCCGCAGTTGCATTTCCACTACGATGAGTCGGTCGAGCGAGGCATGCGTTTATCCAAACTGATCGATTCCGCAGTTGCCAGCGGCGGCGGCGATCAAACCTGATTGCGAAGGTCGCCAATTGACGCAGGATGTAGCGGGGAAATCGTCGATCGACGGCGTGCTTCTATTGGACAAGCCCAAAGGCGTGACGTCGAATGCCGCGCTCCAGCGTGTCAAACGACTGCTAGGGGCGAAAAAAGCGGGCCATGTCGGAACACTGGATCCGATGGCAAGCGGCCTGCTGCCGATCTGCCTTGGAGAAGCGACGAAATTTTCCGGCTATATGCTGGCGGCCGACAAGGCCTACGCCGCACAAGTATTACTGGGTGCCACGAGCACCACCGGCGACGCTGAGGGTGAAATTACCTCGCGCTCGCCGGTCAACGTCACGCAGGAACAACTGGAAGGCGTGATTGGGCAGTTTCTTGGCGATATCATGCAAATTCCGCCCATGTACAGCGCGCTTAAACGTGACGGCAAGCCCCTCTACGCCTATGCGCGTGCCGGTGAAACGCTCGATATCCCGCCGCGCAAGGTAAGCATTCGCGCTATCAGCATGACCGAATTTGCTCCGCCGTCATTTTGTATTACCGTGCGCTGCAGTAAGGGCACCTATATTCGCGTTCTGGCAGAAGATATTGGACGTGCGTTGGGGTGTGGCGGAATGCTGACCGGACTGCGGCGGGAGGGGGTGGGCGGTTATGACTTATCGACCTCTGTTGCCATGGATACGTTGGAGTCCTTGACAGTGGAGCAACGGCGCTTGCGCCTGATGCCAACGGATGGGCTGGTATTGGCGCTGCCAGAACTTACCTTGGATGACGCGTCGGCACGCCTGATTTCGACCGGCCGGCGGGTCTCAATGGAGGCATTCTCGGGTTTACACAGACTTTACCGGCTGAACGGCCGGTTTCTGGGGCTCGGGGAGGTTCTAGCGGGCGAATTGGTGCCCAAACGGCTGATGGCTGATTTTTCGGCTGAAATTGAGTCAGCTCAAAGCATTCCGCAAGCCACTAAAAATGCTTGAGAAATAGGCGTTTTACAGGTTAAAATGGCAGACTTTGCAGCAATTGGAGATAGGTAATGGCATCGAGCGGCACTCAGAAAGCCCAAATCGTCAAAGACTTCCAGCGCAAGCAGGCAGACACGGGTTCGCCCGAAGTTCAGGTTGCGTTGCTGTCGGCACGCATTACCGAACTGACTGAACATTTTAAAAAGCACGTGAAAGATCATCACTCGCGTCGCGGGCTGTTGCGGATGGTGAGCCGTCGCCGCAAATTGCTTGATTACTTGAAGCGTGCGAATGTCGAGCAGTATCGCAAGTTGATCGACCGTCTGGGTTTGCGCAAGTAAACCGGCTTCGATTCATGATTTAAGGATTCCGTGGCTACGCCGGGCACCGAGCTCTGCGTAGCCATGTTTGTTTTTGGCAGCTTGATTTTCAACCACGGCTCGCAAACTGTGCGGGGCCGGATACGGCAAAAAGGACAATAACGTGACTGCAATCAAAAAAACGATGATGTGGGGGCGCCACACGCTGACACTCGAGACCGGCGAGATTGCGCGGCAGGCGAGTGGTGCGGTGCTGGTCAATATTGAAGACACCGTTGTTTTGGTGACGGTGGTTGGTAAAAAATCCGCGGATCCGGCGAAAGACTTTCTGCCGTTGACGGTTGATTATCAGGAGCGGACTTACGCGGCAGGGAAAATCCCCGGCGGCTTTTTCAAACGCGAGGGACGTCCTTCGGAAAAAGAAATCCTGACCTCGCGCCTGATTGACCGTCCGATCCGTCCGCTGTTCCCCGATGGTTTCTACAACGAAGTGCAGGTTGTCGCGACAGTGATGTCATCGAACAGCGAAATCGATTCGGATATCGCTGCGATGATCGGCACGTCTGCTGCGCTTGCCGTGTCGGGCCTCCCGTTTAACGGACCGATCGGTGCTGCGCGCGTCGGCTACACCAACGGACAATACGTGTTGAATCCGACGGCGACCGAACTCAAGACGTCGGAACTGAATCTGGTTGTTGCCGGTACCGCACAGGCGGTGCTGATGGTCGAATCAGAGGCGAACCAGTTGTCCGAGGACATCATGTTGGGTGCCGTGGTCTTCGGTCACGAGCAGATGCAGGCGGTGATCGAAATGATCAACCAACTGGCGGACGAAGTGAATCCCGTCGCCTGGAACTGGCAACCGCCGTCCAAGGACGAGGCGCTCGCCGCGCGCATTGCATCGATTTCGGAAGCCGACCTGAAGGCTGCATTCGAGATCAAGGAAAAGCAGGCCCGTTCGCACACGATTGACGCGATCTGGAAGCGTGTGTTTGACGAAGTCGGTGTCGGTAAAGACGGTGGCCCGGACGGTAACGCCGTCAAGGAAATCTGTTTTGCACTCGAATCCAAAATCGTGCGCGGTCAGATTCTCAACGGTGAACCGCGTATCGACGGTCGTGACACGCGCACCGTGCGTCCGATCACCATTCGTTCCGGCGTCTTGCCGCGCGCGCATGGCTCTTCATTGTTTACGCGCGGCGAAACGCAGGGCTTGGTGGTTGCCACGCTCGGCACCTCGCGCGACGAGCAACGCATCGATGCGCTGATGGGCGAATACACCGACCGCTTCATGCTTCATTACAACATGCCTCCGTATGCGACCGGTGAAACAGGTCGCGTGGGTTCGCCGAAGCGTCGCGAAATCGGCCACGGCCGCCTCGCAAAACGCGCCTTGCTGGCGGTGCTGCCGAGTGCAGAGGAATTTGCTTACTCGATGCGTGTTGTTTCGGAAATCACCGAATCGAATGGTTCGAGCTCAATGGCTTCTGTTTGCGGCGGTTGTCTCGCACTGATGGATGCCGGTGTGCCGATGAAGGCGCACGTGGCGGGCATCGCCATGGGCCTGATCAAGGAAGGTAATCGTTTTGCGGTGTTGTCGGACATCCTCGGTGACGAGGATCATCTTGGCGACATGGATTTCAAGGTGGCCGGCACGGAAAACGGTATTACCGCGCTGCAGATGGACATCAAGATCACCGGCATTACGAAAGAGATCATGCATGCTGCGTTGATTCAGGCGCGTGAAGGCCGTCTGCACATCCTCGAAAAGATGAAGGGTGCAATGGATTCGCCACGTACCGAACTGTCAGCCTTCGCGCCGCGCATGATTACGTTCAAAATCAAACCGGAAAAGATCCGCGATGTGATCGGCAAGGGCGGTGCGGTGATTCGTGCATTGACCGAAGAAACCGGCACCTCCATCGACATCGGTGACGACGGCACTGTGACGATCGCCTGCGTCTCGTCGGAAGGTGGCGAACTCGCGCGGAAACGTATCGAGGAAATCACCGCCGACGTGGAAGTCGGCCGTGTATATGACGGCACCGTTCTGAAATTGCTCGATTTCGGTGCCATTGTCAGTGTGCTGCCCGGCAAGGACGGCTTGCTGCACATTTCTCAAATCGCGAACGAGCGCGTCAATGCCGTGGCCGATTACCTCAAGGAAGGCCAGGCGGTTCGCGTGAAGGTGATTGAGGCCGACGAGAAGGGCAGACTCCGCCTGAGCATGAAAGCAGCTGCTGCAGACGCTCAGGAACAGCCGCAGGCGGTGCAATAACGAGAGCCGTCTCAACCCGGCAATAAAAAAGGCAGCCCGCGGGCTGCCTTTTTTATTGCTCCGGCGAACCGGCCGGAGCGTGTCTTAGCTTTGACTCATTATTTTGCGACCTGTTTTTAGTTTCGGCGTAAGCCGTCGCGGCGCGACGACTGGACTGCACTGAAAAAAAGTAGCCAGGAATTACTGAGCTACTTGTTTTTGGCTCCGGCTAACCTGAAGGAAAGTCTCCGTCAAAAGCAGGTCGCGATAAGAAAAATTTATTTTGCGACCTGCTTTTCCCGTAGTTCGTCGAGCGTCTTGCAGTCGATGCAAAGCGTCGCCGTCGGACGGGCTTCCAGCCGCTTGAGGCCGATTTCGACACCGCAACTGTCGCAAAAGCCGTATTCGGCGGCGTCAATGCGGGCGATCGTTTCATCGATTTTCTTGATCAGCTTGCGCTCGCGGTCCCGGTTCCGCAGTTCCAGGGACGTGTCTGCTTCCTGGCTGGCGCGATCGTTGGGGTCGGCAAAAATTGTCGCCTCGTCCTGCATCGTATGCACGGTGCGGTCGATGTCCTGCGACAATTCGCGCTTCATGTCGTCAAGTATTGTTCGGAAGTGCGCAAGCTGGAGCGGATTCATGTATTCCTCGCGCGCCTTGGCTTTGTAGGGGGGGTAAGTCTTGTGCAGTTCAGCGCCCATCGAAGATCCGATACTCGAAAAAAGCTGCTTTAATAGCAGAAATTATAGGGGGGTGCAAGCAAACGTTTCAAAGCTGTGCCAATCGGGTGTTGCGTTGACCCCGAATGGCGCGAGAGGTATATTACGCGCCTTTGGTGCGGACGTAACGTTGGTCGCAAACTGAATCCGGCTTGCGCCAGATTTGGCGGATTTCCGGGGTGTAGCGTAGCCTGGTAGCGCGCCTGCTTTGGGAGCAGGATGTCGGGAGTTCAAATCTCTCCACCCCGACCAGTTTCAACAGGGAGTGCCCGTAGCTCAATCGGATAGAGCACCGGCCTTCTAAGCCGGGGGTTGTGGGTTCGAGTCCCGCCGGGCGCACCAGCCGGTGCGCCCTGTCGTGTGGTTTTCAAGTGGTGGCTGTAGCTCAGTTGGTAGAGTCCCGGATTGTGATTCCGGTTGTCGCGGGTTCGAGTCCCGTCAGCCACCCCACTCTTTAATGGCGTCATCTTTCCGGTGAGCCGCTACCGGACCTTGAGAACCCGTTGTTTTTCGCGTTCCCATTCCCGTTCTTTGTCCGCCTGCCGCTTGTCATGCTGTTTTTTGCCTTTGGCGAGGCCGATTTCAAGTTTGATCCGCCCGCGCGTGAAATGCATATTCAACGGCAAAAGTGTATAGCCGGCGCGTTCGACCAGGCCGCCCAGGCGGTCGATCTCCTCGGTATGCAATAGCAGCTTGCGCGTGCGGACGGGGTCGGGGAGAACGTGCAGGGATGCGGTCGGCAGCGGGCTGATATGGCAGCCGATCAGGAACAGTTCGCCATTGCGGACAATGACGTAGGCTTCCTTGAGTTGTGTGCGCCCGGCGCGTATCGACTTGACCTCCCAGCCTTCGAGTACAAGGCCGGCCTCGAGTTTTTGCTCGACAAAGTAGTCGTGAAACGCCTTTCTGTTTTGAGCAAGGCTCATGTCGCGGTATAGTGCTTCATCATGCAGAATTGTAACAGCTGGCAAACGCAGGCCATGACAGAAACGCGCCGGGCAATCGTGCGCCGGGCAATAGTGATATGGCTGAGGTAAATCAATCGGTGCTGGTGCCTTATTCGGCCGCACGCATGTTCGAACTGGTCGATGGTGTCGAGCAGTATCCGCAGTTTTTGCCATGGTGCGGCGGCAGTGAGCTGATTTACCGCCGTCCGGATGAATTGCGCGCCGTGTTGCACATCAATTTCCGCGGCCTCCGCCAGCAGTTCAGCACGCGGAATTCGCGAGTGCCGCCGACCGCCATGGGCATCCAGTTGGTCGAAGGGCCGTTCAAGTCGCTTGAAGGTTATTGGAAATTCACCGATCTTGACGCAACAGGATGCAAGGTTGAATTTCGCCTGACCTGGGAGTTTTCCAGCCGTATCCTCGCCACGCTGGCAGGGCCGGTGTTTAATCATATCGCCCAGACGATGGTTGATGCTTTCGTCAAACGGGCTGAAAAACTGTATGGGTGAGGCGGGGGAGATCGCTGTAGAGGTTGTCTATGCGGTGCCTGACGCGTGTAGTGTGATTTTGGTGCACGTGCCGGCAGGTGCAAGCGTGGCTGATGTCATCGCGCTCTCCGGCATCGTTTCCGTGCATCCGGAGATCGATCCAGCGTCAAGCCCGGTCGGCATATTCGGCCTGCGCGTCAATCTATCCACGCAGCCTGCGGCCGGGGATCGAATCGAAATCTACCGCCCGCTGATTGCCGATCCAAAACAGTCGCGGCGGGCGCGGGGCGCCAGCAAGCAGGCGGCAAAAAAGACGTCGGGATAGCCGCTTTTCAGCTGGCTACTTCTTGCACCAGCTTTCGACCGATTTTTGCGCCGTAGCGGTTTCGCCCGCGCGATCCTTGTCTTCAAGGAATGAGCGTTCCCCGGTGTTGGGGTCGATTTTCGAAATGCGCATGCCCTCCTGCAATTGCTTGAGTTGGGCGCGCGCATCGTTGCAATTGCGCTCGGAATTTTTCGCGTCCGCCCGATCTTTTTCGCCTTTGGCCTCGGCTTCCTGGCGCTCGGCCGCGCGTTTCTTGAAGGCGGCATCCTGCTCGGCGAGCGATTTTCCCGCGCCACCTGCAGCGGGTGGGTTGGTGGCGCCTGAACTCGCGGGCGCGGCGCTGGTTCCGCCCCGCTTGATTTCCTTGACGGTGCCGGGCGGGCAGAACTGCGCGAGGGTTTTTGCGCCCTTGGCATCGATGCATTCCACGATTTGGCCGAATGCATTTTGCGCAATCAAAATTGCAGCGGCAGCGGTCAGGAGTCGTTTCATATCGGGTCGTCCTCTTGAGGATGCGCCAAGTTATCGGCTTCGCGGTATTTCGTCAACGTGCCCTGAGGTTTAACGCGGTCTCTTGCTTGGCGGTTTACGGGAGCCTGCGTATAATGCGCTTTTGCGAGGGATCACATGATGCGCGTGGTGCAAAAAGCCTTCACCTTCGATGACGTTCTGCTGGTTCCAGCACATTCCAAGATACTGCCGCGCGACGTCAGCCTGAAAACACGGCTGACCCGTTCGATCACGCTTAATATTCCGCTGGTATCCGCGGCGATGGATACCGTGACCGAGTCGCGTCTGGCGATTGCAATTGCGCAAGAGGGCGGCATCGGCATTGTTCACAAGAACATGACCATTCCCGCGCAGGCCGGCGAGGTCGCCAAGGTCAAACGCTTTGAAAGCGGCGTGGTCAAGGACCCGATCACCATCACGCAAAACATGACAGTGCGCGATGTGTTGCAACTGACGCAGCAGCACAAAATTTCAGGATTGCCGGTGATTGATGCAACGGGTCGCGTCGTCGGCATCGTGACGAACCGCGATTTACGGTTTGAAACGAACCTCGGTCAGCCGGTCAAAAATATCATGACGCCGCGCACGCGGCTGGTAACCGTGCGCGAAGGTGCCACGCGTGAAGAAGCGATGACGCTGATGCACAAGCACCGCCTCGAACGCGTTCTTGTCGTCGGCAAGAATTTCGAGTTGCGCGGCCTGATCACCGTCAAGGATATTCAAAAGTCGACCGAGCACCCGCTGGCATGCAAGGACAAACTCGGGCACCTGCGCGTTGGCGCTGCCGTCGGGGTTGGCGAAGGCACCGACGAGCGCGTTGAGGCTTTGATTGAAGCCGGTGTTGACGTGGTCGTTGTTGATACCGCGCACGGCCACGCCCAGGGCGTGTTGGATCGCGTCAAATGGATCAAAAAGCGCTTTCCGAAGACCCAGGTCATCGGTGGCAACATCGCCACCAGCGACGCGGCGCGCGCGCTGGCAGACTGCGGTGCTGACGCCGTCAAGGTCGGCATCGGCCCCGGTTCGATCTGCACGACGCGTATCGTCGCCGGTGTTGGCGTGCCGCAAATAACGGCCGTGCAAAATGTCGCCGTCGCACTGGAGAAGCTCGGTATTCCGCTGATCGCCGACGGCGGCATACGTTTTTCCGGCGATATTGCCAAGGCCATTGCCGCCGGCGGCAATGCGGTCATGATCGGTGGCCTGTTTGCCGGCACAGAAGAGGCGCCGGGCGAAATCGAGCTCTATCAAGGCCGCTCGTATAAATCGTATCGTGGCATGGGTTCGCTGGGCGCCATGCAGCAGGGCGCGGCCGACCGTTATTTTCAGGATGTCGAAGATGGCGCCGAAAAGCTGGTGCCTGAGGGTGTCGAAGGGCGCGTGCCATACAAGGGCGGCGTCGTGCCGCTCGTGCATCAACTGATGGGCGGCCTGCGCGCCAGCATGGGTTACACCGGCTGCAGTTCGATTGATGAATTGCGTCGCAAGGCGAAGTTCGTCGAAATCACCCACGCCGGTATTCGCGAGTCTCACGTGCATGACGTGCAGATCACCAAGGAAGCACCCAACTACCGCATTGAGTAGTAGCGGGTTTTAAGGATTGTGGGGCGAGCCAATACCAGCTTGGCTGGGCGTACCCACAATTCGTGACTCTTTATCCGCATTCCTGATATATGGCCCACCACAAAATTCTCATTCTTGATTTCGGCGCGCAATACACGCAGCTGATTGCGCGCCGCGTGCGCGAGGCCGGCGTTTATTGCGAACTGCACCCGCATGACGTCAGCGACGATTTCGTGCGGCAGTACGATCCGCGCGGCATCATTCTCTCCGGCGGCCCCAACTCGGTTTGGGAGAGCGATACACCGCGCGCCCCGGCTGCGGTGTTTGCGCTCGGCGTGCCGGTGCTCGGTATCTGCTACGGCATGCAGACGATGGCGGCGCAACTCGGTGGCAAAGTCGAGAGCGGAACCGTACGTGAGTTTGGTTATGCCGAAGTGCGCGCGCGCGGTCATTCGGCATTGTTCAAAGACATTCAGGACCGTGTCAATGCGGAAGGCCACGGCCTGCTCGATGTGTGGATGAGCCATGGCGACAAGGTCACCGAATTGCCGTCGGGATTCAAGATCATTGCCAGCAACGCGACCACCCCGATCGCCGCGATGGCGGACGAGACGCGTCGTTTCTACGCAGTGCAGTTTCATCCCGAGGTCACGCATACCGTGCAGGGTGCGGCGGTGATCGAGCGTTTCGTGCACGGCATCTGCGGCCTTGGCCGCGACTGGAACATGCCGGCCTACGTTGATGAAGCGGTGGCGCGGGTGCGTGCTGAGGTTGGCGCTGACGAAGTGCTGCTCGGATTGTCGGGTGGCGTTGATTCTGCGGTGGCAGCGGCGTTGATCCATCGCGCCATCGGCAAACAATTGACCTGCGTGTTTGTGGACAATGGCCTGCTGCGTCTCAACGAGGCCGACCAGGTCATGAAGACCTTCGCAGAAAATCTGGGCGTCAAAGTGATCCACGTCGACGCCGGCAAAGATTTTCTGGGTCAACTCGCCGGCATTTCCGATCCGGAACAGAAGCGCAAAATCATCGGTCGTGTGTTTGTCGAAGTGTTTCAGCGCGAGTCGGCAAAACTGAAGAACGTCAAATGGCTGGCGCAGGGGACCATCTATCCGGACGTCATCGAATCGGCCGGCGCCAAGACCAAAAAAGCGCACACGATCAAATCGCACCACAACGTCGGTGGTTTGCCCGAAACGCTGCACCTGAAATTACTTGAGCCGTTGCGCGAATTGTTCAAGGACGAGGTGCGTGAACTGGGGCTGGCGCTGGGCCTGCCGCGCGACATGGTGTTCCGTCATCCGTTTCCGGGGCCTGGCCTTGGCGTGCGGATCCTGGGCGAGGTCAAGGCCGAATACGCCGATCTGCTGCGGCGTGCCGATGCCGTATTCATCGACGAGTTGCGTCAGGCCGGCTGGTATGACAAGACGGCACAGGCCTTCGCAGTGTTTCTGCCGGTGCGCGCGGTCGGCGTCATGGGCGATGGCCGCACCTACGAATTTGTGGTTGCGTTGCGCGCGGTGCAAACCACCGACTTCATGACCGCGCATTGGGCGGAACTGCCCTATGCATTGCTGGCGAAAACCTCGAACCGCATCATCAACGAGGTGCGCGGCATCAACCGGGTTGTCTACGACATATCCGGCAAGCCGCCGGCGACTATCGAGTGGGAATGACCCAAATTGTATGCAAAACTATTGATTATTTGTCGAGTTTTGCGTATGTTACGGAATGGCTTCCCTCGAATCCTACCTCGACGATCTGCTCAGGCACGGCCGCGCCTACTTTTCCCGGGATGATGTAGCCGCTGCGCTGGGACTAAAGCCGCAGGCACTAGCCGCAGCGCTCACGCGCGCGATCAACAAGCACCGCTTGGCGAACCCCAGGCATGGCTTCTATCTGATCCTGCGTCCGGAAGACCAGATCTCCGGCGCGCCAGATCCCGTCAAGTGGATCGACCCGCTGATGAAGTATCAAGGGATCGACTACCGCATTTCGCTGCTGCGCGCGGCGGCATTCCACGGCTCGTCGCATCAGGCCAGCATGGTCTTCCAAGTCGTCGTCCCGAGGCAGTTGCGTGACTTCGAGCTGGGTCGTCACCGCCTGCAGTTCATCTATCAGATGCCCGAGGCATTTGCTCAAGTCAACAAGCCCGAACTGGTCGGTCAGATGAAGAGTGATGCCGGCTTCGCAAAGGTGGCCGGCGTCGAACTGACCTTACTCGATTGCGTACGCTACGTCCACAAGGCGGCCGGCATCAGCGGCGTCGCGCAGATCGCCAGGGACATCGGCGCAAATGCCAATCCGCGCGTGCTGGCAA
>CALQCM020000095.1 GCA_943329075.2 Chitinophaga pinensis
CGCGCATCGCGTGGGCAACAAGTTGCCCACCCTACAGCTTGAAGCGCCGCACCAATTAAAAATCCTACATGCGGCGCAATGCGCTTCGCTTATTGCGCCCTACGAGCTGCACGGCGTGCGGGGCGATTGGGGCTTGCGGTTGATTTGATTCAGTGGGTTGTTTAAAGAGGGGGCAACTTGTTGCCCCCTTTGTTTTTTTGTGAATACGCTGGTTAGCAGGTTCCCTCTCCCCTTGTGGGAGAGGGGCAGGGTGAGGGGTAGAAGTAGATCCCTGGCGTTGTCCAACAGCTGTTCTTCAGCTCGTAGGGTGCAATAAGCGGCGCGCATCGCGTGGGCAACAAGTTGCCCACCCTACAGCTTGAAGCGCCGCACCAATTAAAAATCCTACATGCGGCGCAATGCGCTTCGCTTATTGCGCCCTACGAGCTGCAATCCTGAATCGCCTTGCGTGCAATAATTCAACTCAGAAATAGTTCAGGAAAATACGCATCGTGAAATGCATCCAGATCGATCACTACGGCGGCCTTGCCGCGATGACTCATCGCGACATCCCCATGCCGGTACCCAAAGCCGAAGAAGTTCTGGTGCGCGTGCGCCGCGCCGGCGTCAACTTCATGGATATACATACTTGCGAAGGCAAGTATGCGAACTCGCAGACCTACACCGTCAACCTGCCGTGCACGCTTGGCATGGAAGGCGCCGGTGAAATCGTTGCGGTTGGTGCAGATGTCAATGACCTGGTGGTGGGTGACCGCGTCGCGTGGTGCATCGTCTGGGGCAGTTATGCCGAATACGCGGTGGTGCCGGCGTGGCGCTGCGTGAAATTGCCGGAGGCATTGTCGTTTGAGATGGCGGCTGCGTCGCTGTTTCATGGATTGACCGCGCATTATCTGGCGCACGATGTCGGGCAGCTTGCGCCGGGACGCAGTTGCCTGATTCACGCGGCGTCGGGCGGCATCGGGCAGATTCTGGTGCAGCTCGCCAAACGCGCCGGCGCGCACGTGTTTGCCACCACCAGCAGCGAAGAGAAGACGGCCGTGGCGCGTGAACGCGGCGCCGATGTCGCACTGTTGTATGACGACGGCCGTTTTGCCGAAGCGGTGCGTGCCGCGAACGGCGGGCAGGGTGTGGATGTTGTCTTCGATCCCATCGGCAAGGCGACGCTGCGTGACAGCTTCCGCGCGGCAAGGAAGCGCGGGCTCATTGTCAATTTCGGCGCGGTGGCCGGCGCAGTGCGCGATCTCGATCCACTCGAACTTGGCGAGGCGGGTTCGTTGTTTCTGACGCGGCCGCGACTGGCGGATCATATCGCCGATGCGCAGACCACACGGCGGCGCGCGGCGGACATCTTCGCTGCGCTGCTCGACGGGTCACTCAAAATTGAAATTGCCGGGCGTTACACGCTGGACAACGTGCACGAGGCGCTGCACGCGCTGGAGTCGCGCCGCATGGTCGGCAAACCGGTAGTCGTGGTGGCTGACTAAGCAGGCCTGACCGACTCAGGCGACCGCGAAGCGGCCGCTGGTGTTCTCCAGTGTTTTGGCCAGCGCCGACAATCCACCGGCAATCGATGACAGCGATTTCATCGCCGCCGAGGTGCGTTCGGTCATGTTGGCGATGCCTTCGACCTTCTGCGCGATCTGCGTCGAGGCCTGTGATTGCTCGGATATCGCGTTGGAAATGTCGGCCACCGCACTGGCAGCAATATTGTTCGACTCGCCGATGGTGCGGATCGAATCATCGGCGGCACCCGTGAGCTTTACGCCTTCCATCGCCTGTTGCACGGCGACGGCCATCTTGCCGGCGGTGCGTTCGGTGGCTTCGTGCATGCCGACCAGCATGCCGCCGATTTCCTCGGTGGCGGCAGCGGTGCGTTCGGCGAGTTTGCGCACCTCGTCGGCGACTACGGCAAAGCCGCGGCCGGATTTGCCGGCGCGCGCCGCCTCAATCGCTGCATTGAGTGCCAGCAGGTTGGTTTGTTCGGCGATCTCGCTGATCACCTTCACCACACCGGTGATCTTGGCGGCTTCGCTACGCAGATCGGTCATGTCGCGCTCGGCCTGCGTCATTGCCGAGGCAATGCCGTGGATGCTGTTGACCGCCTGCGCGATGACGCCGCGGCCCTCTTCGATCATGGTATTGGCGGCGACGGCCGCATCGTTGGCGGATTTGGCGTTGCCCGACACCACATCGATGCTGACCGTCAGTTGTTCGATCGCCGCGGCCATGCTGGCCGTCTCGTCGGACTGGTGTTCGACGGCACCGGCCATCTCCTGTGAAGTCGCCATCAGCGAAACGGATTTGCTGGCGACTTCGTTTGCCTGCGCGCGCACGGCCCCGGCCATTTCGCGCAGGCTGTTGCGCATGGCCAGCATCGAGGCCATGACGCTGGCGTGGTCGCCGTCACTGACCGCCACGTCGATGGAGAGATTGCCGGCGGCCACGGCGTGTGCAACATTCATCGCATCCTGCGGGTCACCGCCGAGCTGGCGGCGCAGCGCCGTCAGCATGGTCATGGCAAAGCCGACGGTGCCGATCACCATCAACAGTGCGCAGATCGATGCCACCACCAGCAGGCGCGTGCTTTGTGCATGCGAGACAGCGGTGGCCGCCTCGCTGTTTTCGCGCACGAGCGCGCGCAGCTCGTAAATCACCTTTGCATACTGCGCGCGGCCTTCGTTGACCTCACTCGTCAATACGCGGTTGGCCTCGGCAACGTTGCCGGCGGCATAGAGGTCGAGCGTGCGGCCTCGCGCCTCGGTGTATTGTTTGCGCGCGGCCTTCGCCGCTGTCAGTTTTTCAAGCAGGCGCGGATCGGCGGTGAATTTTTCGAGGTATTCGTAATGGGCGGTGATGCGCGCCGAGGTCTCTTTCATCGCCGCTTTGAATTCGGGCGTGATTTTGCCCAGTGCCAGGCTCAGATTGGCGGTCGCGATGTAGTTCATCTGCACGTTGTCGATGATGTCGGAGGCGACCCGCGACTGTTCCATTCTGACGTTGGTGATATCGTGCAGTGATTGCTGGGAGCGCCAGATGCCGTAAAGCCCGGCGCTTGCCGACAGTAACGACACGACGACCAGCGCGGAAAACCCCGCAGTGACTTTTTCGCGCAGTTTCATGATGAATCTCCTGCTTGCTGTGGTGGACGCGGGGGTGCCCGCGCCGTGATGGCGTGTTGCGTCCCCCTGTGCCCATTATCGGCAGGGCCGGTCCGAACTTGAGGCCGCCACGCTTGACGGGACCGCCGCGGCAGTGGATGCTGCCTAAAAAACCAAACAGGAGGAGTCATGGCACAGTGCACTAAGCGTTTTGCGCGGGTCGCGGTTTCAATGGCGGCATTATTGGGTGTGTCGGCCCACATTTGGGCGGCCGACGTTTATCCGACCAAACCGGTGCGTGTGCTGGCCGGCGGTGCAGCCGGCGGGCCGATCGACATCATGGCGCGCGTGGTCGGGCAGAAACTTGCCGATGTGCTGGGCCAGTCCATCGTCATCGATAATCGCGGCGGCGCCGGCGGCACCATCGCCACGCGCATCGCTGCGCAGGGTGTGCCGGACGGCTACACGCTGTTGTGTAACAGCAGCCAGTATGCGGCGGCAGCGAGTCTCTACAAGGACCCGGGCTACGATCCGTTCAAGGATTTCGCGCCCATCGTCAATGCGGGTGTGAGCCCCAACATGATCTTCGTGCATCCGGGCGTGGCGGCGAACAATCTGCAGGAACTGATCGCACTCGGCCGCAAACAGAAACTTCAATATGGTTCGGCCGGGGCCGGCAGCACACCGCATCTGACCGGCGAGCGTCTGCTCAAATTGATGGCGAAACTCGATGTCACGCATATTCCGTACAGCAGCGCGGCACCGGCGATGCTGGCCACGGCGGCCGGCCAAATCCCCGTCGGGCTGACCGCCATGCCACCGACTGTGCCTTTGATCAAAGCGGGAAAGATCCGCGGCATCGCGGTGACCAGTCCGCAGCGCATGCCGTCGCTGCCCGAGGTCGGCACCGTCGCCGAACAGGGTTTCCCCGGTTACGAGGACTACACCTGGATCGGCTTTTTCGCGCCGGCCGGCACGCCCAAGGCGATCGTCATCACGCTCAATGCCGAGATCGCCAAAGTCATTGCCATGCCCGACGTAAAGGAGCGGCTTGCCGTGCTTGGCTTTGATCCGGTGCCGAACAACGTCGATCAATTTACGACCTATATCCGCGAGGAAGTCACCAAGTGGGCGAAGGTCATCAAGGATTCCGGCGCCAGGGTTGATTGATACCGGCTCCCTCTTCCGGGTACAAGGTACTGCCGCACATTCGTGACGGCAGAGCGCGCGCCGTTGTAATGCGGCGTGGCTTCCAATAACATCGCAGTCTTTCCGTTTTCAACGTAAACGAGGAGTACTTCATGCTGTTCACCTGCGGGTCGCTTTCATGCGCGGCCAAAAAACCAGCCAGCCGCAAGACCGTTGCCAAGGCCAACAAAAGCTTCGGCGTCGATCTGCACTGCCACATCCACACCCCGGCGGCCGATCTGATCGCGCAGAAGGCCGATTCGCCGGCCTCCGACTGGGCCGCGCAGTACAAAGACCCGCGCACCAAGGCGCACCAGCAAAAGCTGCGCGCTGCACTTGACCGCAAGCTGACCTCGGTCGAGCAGCGCATTGCCGACATGAACAAGATGCAGATCAACGTGCAGGCGATCTCGACCTCGCCGCTGCAGTATTACTACGGCATCGACGCCGACCTCGGCCGCCAGACCTCGCGTCTCGTTAACGAGCGCCTCGCGGAAATCACCGCCACCCATCCGGACCGCTTCGCGCCGCTCGCCACGCTGCCGATGCAGGATCCGTCGCTGGCGATTGCCGAACTCGAGTACTGCATGAAGAAGCTCGGTTTCTTCGGCGTTGAACTCGGTACCAACGTCAACGGCGCCGAACTCTCCGATCCGAAGTTTGAAAAGCTGTTCGCGAAACTCGAGTCGCTCAATGCGATGATCTTCCTGCACCCGGCCGGCTTCACCGACCCGCGTCGCATCAGCCAGCATTTTTTGGCCAACATCGTCGGCAATCCGCTCGACACCACGCTGGCACTGAACCATATCGTGTTCGGCGGCGTGCTCGAGCGCCATCCGAAGCTGAAGTTTGTCGCTGCGCACGGCGGCGGTTACGCCGGCCACTATCCGGCGCGTATGGACCACGCCTACCGCGTGCGCCCGGAATGCCATGACTTCATCACGAAGACGCCGGCGCATTACATGAAGAAGATGTATTACGACACCATGGTCTTCAGCCACACCCAGCTCGAGCACCTGGTCAACCTGTGGGGCGCCGACCATGTCGTCATCGGCACCGATTACCCGTATGACATGGGGTATTACAAGCCGGTTGATTTTGTGAACGCCTCGAAGAAGCTGACGCGCAAGCAGAAAGACCAGATCATCGGTGGCAACGCAGCGAAGCTGCTGGGCTGGAAAGTGCCGAAGCGCTGATTTAGTTTGTGGCCGTGGTCCGGACTCAACCAATCCGTCATTCCCGCGCAAGCGGGAATCCAGATTAGACATGATGCGCGGGGCTTTTCCTGGGCTCCCGCTTTCGCGGGAGCGACGAATGTTTGAGCCGGTCCGGCATTTCTTGAGGACGAAACCAGCATGACTTCGCCGGTCCGCATGATCTCGGCGAGCGGCATCCTCGGTTACGGTTTTCCCGAGAGTTCGCTCGCCGCCGGTCTCAAGCGCGCGCCGCACATGGTCGGCGTCGATGGCGGCAGTTCGGACCCGGGGCCGCATTATCTTGGCTCGGGCAAACCGTTTACCACGCCGCTGTCGATCAAACGCGATCTTGGCCTGCTGTTGCGTGGCGCCATCGCCAACGGCATACCAATGATGATCGGTACCAGCGGCGGCGCGGGCGGTGCGCCGCATCTTCAACTGTGTGTGGATCTCGTGCGTGAGATTGCGCGCGAACACGGCCTGCATTTCAAACTCGCGCTGATACATTCCGAAGTCGACAAAGGCTGGCTGAAGCAGAAAATCAATGCCGGCCGCGTCAAACCGCTCGGCAGTGCGGCGGCATTGAGCGATGCGGTGGTCGAGCGTGCCGAGCGCATCGTCGGCATGATGGGGCCGCAACCTTATCTCAAGGCACTCGAAGCCGGCGCGCAGGTGATTCTTGCCGGCCGCAGCACCGATCCGGCGCCGTGGGCGGCGCTGGCCATGCATCACGGTATTCCGCCGGCGCCGGCATGGTTCGCCGGCAAGATGCTCGAATGTGCCTGCAACGCAGCCGCGCCGAAGAAACACGATTGTCTGATGGCAACGGTCGGCGAAGATTATGTCGAGGTCGAACCGATCAATCCGGAACTGGCCTGCACGCCGCTTTCTGTCGCGGTGCAGGCGTTGCATGAAAACACCAGCCCGATTTTTCACCGCGAGCCCGGCGGCATACTCGACACCAGTGGGTGCAGAATCGAAGCTGTATCGCCGCGCGCGGTGCGTGTGTCGGGCATGGTGTGGAAACCGCAGCCGTATACGATCAAGCTCGAGGGTGCGGAAAAAACCGGCTACAGCGCGATCACCTTCGCCGGCACGCGCGATCCGGGTTTGATCTCGCAGATCGATGCCTTCACCGAGAGCGTGCGCGCGGCGGTGGCGACCAAGGTCGCGGCCCTGAATGTTTCGCCGGAAGACTATCAACTGGTGCTGCGCCTCTACGGCAAAAACGGCGTGATGGGTGCGGCCGAACCCCTGCAAGGGGTGGTCTCGCACGAAATCGGCATCCTCGCCGAAGCGGTGGCCAAAACGCAGGAGATCGCCAACGCCGTGGTCGGGCTGACGCGCGTGACGCTGCTGCATTCGGATTTTCCCGGGCGCTTGTGCAAGGAAGGCAATATGGCTTTCCCATTTTCGCCGTCGGACATCGAGCGTGGCGCGATCTACCGGTTTTCACTGCGTCACGTCGTCGAACCCGACGATCCGCTCGAAATGTTTCCGATTGAATATCACGACATCTAGCGTGCCTGATGAAAAGACTCGGTGACATCGCCAAAGCCTGCAAAAGCAAGAACGCAGGCCCGTTCGAGCTGACACTCGACATTATGTTCGGCGATGCCGCCACCTTCGAACAGGTGCGCGCCACGGGTGTGATTACCGCCGCGTTGATCGCAAAACTCTACAACGTGGCCGAAGCGGCGGTGGTGTTCACCGAATATCCGCCGGCGTTTGCCTGGAAGGCGACGATCGAGCGGCGCATTCCCTCCGGCGCGGTGGGCGATACCGACGTATATGGCGCGCAGCAGCACGCGCCGTTGCTGAATATTGAAATCCCGATTTAAGCGACGTTTTTGTGGCGCAGGCGACTCGCCTGCGCGAAGCGCCGGGTCATGATGGTCTGCGACGGTGGGTTGACGCAGGCGAGTCGCCTGCGCCAAAAAAAGCGCTGAGCGCATCGGTTCTTGACGCTGCCGCCGCTACGGGTTAGCGTTTGCCACTTTCCTGAATGTGGGTTGCCATGAAACGTCTGCCTTTTGCGATTTTTTCGTTGTTATCGCTTGCGCCGCTGCTGTCCGCTTACGCGCAGAACTACCCGCTGCGCCCGGTGCGCCTGATCGTCACGGTGCCGCCGGGCGGTGCCGCCGATCTGGTGGCGCGCGTGATGGCGCAAAAACTCGGTGACTCCCTGGGGCAGACGCTGGTGGTGGATAACCGCGCCGGCGGCGGCGGTCAGATTGCAGCTGAGACCGTGGCCAAGGCACAGCCCGACGGATACACCATGCTGCTCGGTTCGATCACCACACACGGCATCGGCCCGCATATGTATTCGAAACTGCCGTACGATCCGGTCAGGGATTTTGCGCCGGTCTGCCTCTTTGCAACGATGCCGATGATCATGGTGGCCAACGCCCAGTTGCCGGTGAAAAGCGCGGGTGAATTGATTGCGCTGGCCAAGTCAAAGCCCAACAGCATCAGTTTTGCCTCGTCGGGTTCCGGCGGCGCCCCGCATCTGGTCGGCGAATTGTTCAAGAGCGTGACCGGGGCGCCGATCCAGCACGTGCCGTACAAAGGCAGCGCGCCGGGGGCCGCCGACGTCGCCGGCGGCCAGGTGCAACTCATGTTTGACGCACTGGCGCCGCACCTGCCGCATCTCAAATCCGGCCGCACCAAAGTGCTGGCGGCGATCAGCCCGGCGCGTTTGCCGATCGCACCCGACGCGCCGACCATGACCGAACTCGGCTTCCCGAAAATCGCCGCTTCGATTTGGTACGGCCTGATGGCGCCGGCGGGGACGCCGCGCACGATCGTCATGAAACTCAATGCCGAATCGAACCGCATTCTGGCGCTGGCAGATGTGAAGGAGCGCCTGGGCGGCGCCGGCATCGACACTGCGGGCGGCTCGCCCGAAGATTTTGCAAAATTCATTCGCGACGAAATGGCCAAGTGGGGACCTGTGGTGAAGGCCTCCGGCGCGAAGGCGGATTGAACGGCCGCTGCGCTGGACGCGGCCGTCGATGCGGCAGAGGCTTTAAAAAAAATCCAATTGCGACTGGTTCACGGCGCAATGGTTATTGAAGGTCCAACTCGGGGGAGTTCTGTATGAAAGCAAAACGTATTGCATTGAGTGTGCTCGCGCTTGCATTGGCGGCGATCGGCACGGCGGCGTTTGCGCAGAATGTGAAGATCACGCCTCTGGGCACGCATCCGGGCGAGTTGTGCGACCGCGACCGCGCGATGATTTTTGAAGACCCGACCGGCGTGCGCATTCTTTATGATGCCGGCCAGTCGGTGATGGGCGCCAACGATCCGCGCCTGGGCACCGTGCATGTCGTGCTGCTCTCTCATGCGCATACCGACCACATCGGCGACCGCAAGATCGCCGGGCTCAACATGGGGACCTGCGACAAGCCGGAGACGGTTTCTGCGCTACCCAATTCGACGACTGCGGAAATCGCCGCGGCGAAGAACGCTTCACTGATCATGATCCGCAACATGGCCTTCTTCCTCGGCAAGAAGATCGAAAACATCCGCGGCAAGCCAACCGGCAACTGCGCGGAGCCGGGCGGTGCGATTGCTGCTGTGCAGGCGGCACCCTGTCTGGCGCCGGTGGAACTGGGCGGCAGCAAAATCGTCAAGGCGGCAGGTGCGGCGAATGGTGTTGAAATCATCACCGTCTACGCGTCGCACGACAGCACGCTGACGCGCGATCTTTTGACCGATGCGCAGAAGAAATCGCTTGAGGCCGACAACGTTAGCGTCACGCTCGGCGCGCCCAGCGGTTACGTCGTCAAATTCACCAACGGCCTGCGTGTCTATCTCACGGGCGACACCGGGTTGCACGGTGAAATGCGCACCGTCGTGCGTGAATTTCATCGCGTCAATCTTGCCGTGATCAACATGGGTACCAATGCCATCCAGTCCGATGCGGCGGCCTATGCGATCAACGAACTGGTGCGTCCGGCGTCGGTCATTCTGTCGCATCCGAACGAGGGCGTGACGAGCGGTGGCGTGATCCGCGCGAACACGCGGGCGAAGGCCTTCATCGACCAGGTCAAGGGCCGGCCGGTCTATCTCGGCATCAGCGGCCGGACGCTGGAGTTCGACGGCAGTGGTACCTGTATGGCCGGAGGCTGCTACTAATTAGTCGTGGTTAGCGGGGTTCCCTCTCCCCTTGTGGGAGAGGGATAGGGTGAGGGGTACGCGATCCTATAGCGACTGCATGTCCCTTACTCCAACCCGGCCCCTCGCTGTGCTCACCCCGCGATCGCGGGGTGAGGGGGAAAATTGTGGATGGCTAATACCAACGAAAAGGAGGGGGCGTCATGAAAGCACTGCTCATGGTAATGGCACTGGCGTTGATCGCGACAACATCAGCATTCGCTCAAAACAAGGCACCGGAAGTGCGTCGCGTCGTCACCGCACTTGATGCCAATGGCCGCGCGGTTGCGCTGGCCGACGGCGCGGTTCCGCTGACTTCGCTGCGCTCGCCGAACCCGGCCGGTGAGATGTGGGTCACCAGCCAGTATCCGCCCGACTATTCATGGAAAGAAGACCGCGCGAAGACCAAGGTCGGCCTGATTCCGCCGGCCAACGGCACGATCTTTCGTATCGTGGATTTTCCGCCAATGAAAGCGGAAGTCGAAAAGATGGACGTCAACACGATGATGAAAGTAGTGGGTGATCATGCGCCGGCCAAGGGCGTGCCGGTGCGGCATCCGATGATGCACCGCACGCGCAGTCTCGATTACGCGATCATCATGTCCGGTGAGATCGACATGCTGCTCGACGACGGCGAGGTGCATCTCAAGGCCGGTGACGTGGTGGTGCAGCAGGCAACCAACCACGCCTGGGTGAACCGCGGCAAAGAGGTCTGCCGCATTGCCTTTATTCTGATGGACGGCCAGGAGCCCTGAACCGCGGCTCAGGCGTTTTCGGCGCCGGCCCGCATTTCGAGCGCGACTTGCTTGTGCAATTCGCGATAGCGCGCGCCGACTTCTTTGCCGAACAGCGGGTCCGGCGTCGACGGGATCGCCGCCGCAACCAGCGCCCAGTCGGCCTCCGTCATCAGTTGCGCTGCCTGCGGCAGGATGTCGGATTCCTCCGATGCAATGTGGCTGCGGTAATAGACCAGATAAGTCGCCGCCACCGCTTCGACGGTTTCGCGCGCGATGAAGGCGTCTTCGAGGATGTCTTCCAGATATTTGTAGAGTTTCGCGCTGACGGTGTTGATGACGCGGTGTTCGTGCATCAAGCGCTTGATCTGCGGTGCCAGCGCCGGTTCGCGTTGGAGCATCAGCTCGAATGCGACGTCTTCGCGCGGATGATGGTAGCGGTCGGCGTAATGCTGCAGGTAATGGACGACGTCGCGCATCAATTCGTAATTCGGATGCCCGCCTTCGTGAAAGACCATCATCTGTGTGTCGAGGAAATCGAGCAGCCGCGCAAACCGCGCGTGCTCGTCGTGCCACAACCGGACTGCATCTGCCGTTTTCATGGGTTCTCCGCTGCGCGCAATTCGGGGGCGCGAAGGTTTCATTATTCGCTGCGCCGCTCCGGCGGTATTGATTTGGGTCAAATTCCGGCTTGACGGGGGAACGGCTGAGGCGGAAGCTGGCAAAAAACAAGCGATCCGGCGGCGGGCGCCGCACGGACGCCATTTCATCTCGGGGGACAAATCATGGGCAACCTATTGCGCGGACTATCGGCAATTCTGCTGGCGATGTTTGCGTTGACGCCGGCGCTGGCGGCGGCGCCGGCGGATCCGCCCAATCTATTCGTTGAAGACGGCTGGGCGAAACTGCCCGACAACCGCCACTGGGGTTCAACCGGGGCGGTCGATGTCGATCGCAATGGGCACGTCTGGGTCGCCGAACGCTGTGGCGGCAACGGCTGCGCCGACAACAACGTGCCGCCGGTGGTGCAACTCGACGCATCGGGAAAATTTCTGAAAACGTTCGGCGCCGGTATTTTTGTCGTGCCGCACGGCATTGCGGTCGACCGCGAGGGCAACGTCTGGGTCACCGACCAACAGGGTAAGGGTAACAAGGGCCACGTCGTCGTCAAATTCAGCGCCGACGGCAAAGTCCTGATGACGCTCGGCAAGCCCGGTGTCGCCGGCGCCACCGAGGACAGCTTTAATCAACCCTCTGACGTGATTGTTGCGTCCAATGGCGACATTTTTGTTGCTGACGGCCATGGCGGCGATTCGAACGCGCGCATTGTCAAATTCAGTAAAGACGGCAAGTTCATCAAGGCCTGGGGCAAGAAGGGCAGCGCGCCCGGCGAATTCGACACGCCGCACGGCCTGGCGTTTGATTCACAGGGCCGCCTGTTTGTCGCCGACCGTTCCAACAACCGCGTGCAGATTTTCGACCAGGACGGAAAATTCATCGCCGAGTGGAAGCAGTTCGGCCGGCCCAGCGGTATCTTCATCGACGGCAACGACACGCTCTACGTCGCCGACCACCAGTCGAACGCCAAACTCAACCCGGGGATCAAGCGCGGCATACGCATCGGCAGCGCGCGTGACGGCGCGGTGAAGTCGTTCATTCCAGGGCTGGGCGCCGATCCCGAGTCGTTCAGTGTTGGCGAAGGCGTGGCGGCCGACGCGGCCGGCAATATCTATATGGCGGAAACCGGCGGCATGACCGTGCGGAAATTTACCCGCAAGTAGTCGCATTCGATGGCAGGTAAAAAAACGGGGAGCCTGTGGCTCCCCGTTTTGTCTGGCACAGGCCTGCGTTATTTCACCAGCACGCTCTGTTCGCTTTGCAACACCTTCATCACCTTGGGGCGCTTCAACATGCGGTCCTTGAGCGCCGTGAAATTGGCGAGCGTGGCCAGCGGCAGTTCGGCACGCAGGCCCCAGCCGTAGAACACAATCGCGTAGGCGTCGGCGGCACTGAACTTGTCGCCGACGCACCACTGCCTGCCGGTGAGCAGTGCATCGATTTCTTCGAGGTTCGCCCAGAATGTTTTTTTGCCCATCTCTTTGACGCTGGCGATAGCGGCATCGCCCTCGGCAAAGCGCTCGGCGCGCATGTAGCGCTGATACGATGGATGCACTGTGTTCGAAAACCACGCCATTGCACCGATGCAGTGGGCTTCATCGATCGGGTCGGCCGGCAGCAGGCCGGACTCCGGAAAGCGGCGGCCCAGATAGCTCAAAATGGCGGTGTTCTCGGTGATGACGCGGCCATCGACGTCCAGCGCCGGCACCTTGCCGCGCGGATTCACCTTGGCATATTCGGCGGTCTTCTGTTCGCCTTTTGCAATCAGAATCGGACGTTCGGTGTAGGCGACGCCGGTTTCCTCGATGCCGATGTGCGACGCCGTCGAACAGGCGCCGGGACTGAAATAAAGCGTAAGCATGAAAACTCCCTCAGGTTGGTTGAGTGTCGCGGGTGACTATTGAAAGTAGCGGCCGCCGTTGGCGAGATAACACTGGCCGGTGATATAGCCGGCTTTGTCGCTCGCCAGATAAATCATCAGCGAGACGATTTCTTCGGCGGTGCCCATGCGCGTCTGCCCCGGGCGCAGTGCCTTGTTGTGCTCGTCCGGATCGAGATCGAGCCGCGTTACACCGCCGGGGCCGATGCAATTGGCGGTGATGTTGTATGGCGCAAATTCGCGCGCCAGTCCGCGCGTGAGGCCGACGATGCCGAGTTTCACCATCGACTTTGCCGGCGGGCCACCGATATAGGGCGTCACGCCCGCGATGTTGATGATGCGGCCGAATTTCTTTTCCATCATCAGCGGGATTACCTGCTGGCAGATATGGAAGGGGCCGGTCAGGTTGACGGCGATGTTGTCGTGCCAGTCTTGAAGGGTCTGTTCGAGAAACTTCACCTCGTGGCGGTTGCCGGCGAGATTGATGGCGACATCGACGCCGGCCAGTTCCGCGCGCGTTTTTGCGATGAAGGCTTTGACCGCAGCGCCGTCGGTGACATCGCATTTTTCAGCGACAACTTTAACGCCGAGCTTGCGCGCCTGGTTGGCAACGGCGTTGAGTTCGGTCATGCGCGCGCTTGTGCAGATCGCCAGATTGGCACCTTCCGCGGCAAAGGCGAGTGCCGCGACGCGCCCCATGTTGCGGCTCGCACCCGTGATCAGCACGGTCTTGCCTTTAAGTCCGGTGTCCAAGTCGTCCGCTCCGTTGTTTGCCGTGCATTCTAGCCGGTTGCGACCCGCCTCACCATGGCGCAGCGCCGCATCGCTATATAATAGGAATCTAAATTTCTGGGGAGATTCGATTGAGCAAGCCGCCTGTCATGCCGGACAATGTGTCGCCGCTGATTCACGAAGTTAGCACCTATATCGCCGCCGCGCGCAAGACCAGGCTGCCTGCCGTCATCGTAGAGCGCGCAAAGCTGCACCTTGTCGATACCTTCGCTGCAATGCTCTCCGGTACCAAACTGCTGCCAGGCAAACGCGGCATCGCCTATGTGAAATCTCTCGGCGGACGTGCCGAGGCCGGCGTCATCGGCACGCGTCTCGTTACTTCCGTGCTTCAGGCGGCGCTCGCCAATGGCATGTGCGGCCACGCCGATGAAACCGACGACACACATCCACCGACGCGCACGCATCCGGGTACCAGCGTCATTCCGTCGGCACTCGCCATCGCCGAGCGCGACCGACGCTCCGGCCGCGATTTTCTGCGCGCGATGGTGATTGGTTACGAAATCAACGCACGCTCGATGCTGGCGATCAAGGCGATGCCGCTAATGAAGACTGGTCACCACGCCGGCGCGCGCGGCCAGCTGTTCGGCGCTGCAGCTGCCGCATCGTGCATGCTGGGCCTCGATGCGCGGCGCGTGCGCTACGTCATATCATATTGCGCGCAACAGGCCTCGGGCCTCTATTCGCTGCTGCGCGACACCGAACACATCGAAAAATCCTACGCGATGGGCGGTATGCCGGCCGAGCACGGGCTGGCCGCCGCGATGATGGTGAAGTCCGGTTTTACCGGTGTCGAAGACATACTCACCGGCGAATACAACTACATCGATACCTACTCGGTAGATCCCGACCGCGAGGCGTGGACCCGCGACCTCGGTACCGATTACATGATCATGCGCGGCGGCATCAAGCGCTGGCCGGTCGGCGCACCGGTGCAGGGCCCGCTGCATGTGCTGTATGAATTGATGCGCGAACATAAATTCAAGGCGGGGGATGTCGAGAAACTGGTGGTGCGCATACCCGAGCGCGAGCTCGGTGTGGTCAACCGGCAAAGGATGTCCGACATCTCGGTGCAGTACCTGATGGCGGTGATGCTGCTCGACGGCACGGTAAGCTTTGCCGCCGCGCACACGACGCGGCGCATGAAAGACGCGCGTATCGTTGCGCTGCGTCAGCGCATTGACGCCGTGGGAGATGCCACGCTTACTGATCCGTTGCGGCGCTGGCGCAGTGTAGTCGAAATCAAATTGAAAGACGGCCGTTTCATTACCGGCCAGACGCTGGCTGCCAAAGGCACTTTCGAAAATCCGCTGACGCGGCCAGAAGTCGAAGAGAAGGCGCTTGACCTCATGGTGCCCGTCATCGGCAAAGCGCGCAGCCGCAAGCTGATGGATGCGTTGTTCGACGTCGAGTCGATCAAGGACATGCGGAGCTTACGCAAGCTCTACGCTGCGTGAGACGTTGCGTGGCTGTCGCTGATGCGCCATCTGGCGCTCCAAGGCTCTTAAGCGCGCTCGTCGGTCGATCTGGCTGGCGGCTTCCGCTTTCGGCCCAGACCGTGTGAAAACGCATGAGGAATACGCAAGCGAAAACTCATCGTTGAACGTCGGACGCGTACGTGACGATGTTGAATTACGGATATTGGCAGATAGATCGCAAAACAGGCCCTCTTTAGGCCAGCATTGCCTCTGTCAGAGCAGCGGTTCCTAGGATCTTGATCACTCGTTTAAGATTATAGGCAAGCACATGCAGACTC
>CALQCM020000096.1 GCA_943329075.2 Chitinophaga pinensis
ACTGACCGCTGCAATTAACGAGTATGTCGGTTTGCACAACAAAAATCCCAAGCCTTTTGTCTGGACTGCCAAGGCCAATGACATCCTTGCCAAAGTCATTCGCGCCAACAGCCGTTTAAGTTCCAAACAGAATGAAGCACTACACTAGACGGTAAACAAAACGGCTAATCAGGCGGGCTTGAGCCTCACCTCCGAGCGCACGTCAAACACGTTCAGGGCATTGATCTGCCGATCCACATACGGCGCCAGACATTCCCGAGTGTATTCATCAATGCCCACTTGGATGCGGAACTTATACCAGCGCCTCTGCCGGGGGGCGTGGGTAGCTGTTGGCTTCCAGTTCATTGGGGCCATCGGCCGCTAGCCGTGCCTTAACCTCGTCCTGCGTTAGCCCGGAACCCGCAGGAGGGCTCCAACGTCGACCTGGTCGTGAAAATAACTGGAGGACCGTCCCGGCGCGGCGTTACTGCCCTGCGGCGGCAGGACTCGCTTGATCGAAACGCGGTAACCATCGGGACGGGGTGCGTCGGACAAGGAGTAGCAGCGAATGATCTCCTCAGTCCCCACCGTCGCCGACGGCAACGCCAGCTGGAAGGTCAGGTACTGTCCTGGCAAAAAGGGTGGTAGCGCTTGTCTGTCTTCCGGGACAAGGTAATACGAAGAGATCGACTGGACGTTGTCCTCGACAACTTTACGCGCCACCCTGAAGTTGCGGTAGCCCGACCAGGCTGCAGAGGTCGCCTCCGCAACCTTTTTTGCTGCGTCTATCGTCACCGGTAAATTCAACTCTGCATCGCGGTCGCGCAGAGCCTGATAGCCCTGCCAGTGGCGCCAGAAGTTGATGCTGAGATAAATCGCAAGCTGCAGGGCGCAACCTGCCGCGATCCATAGCAATAAATTGAACGACGTCATATTAATTTAGACCAACTGGAGTTGCTCGTCAGCGTCTGTTTTACTGCGATACGCGACGAATCTGCTGCACACAGAGTGCCACCTGCCGATGTTCAAGTCTGTGCGCCAGCGCTCGCATGGGTTTTGATCCATGTCAATACATCGCCTCGAGCCGTAGCGCGGATCATCTGGGCTCATCACACCGGGCTGGCCCGCGCCGATTGGCGATGACGACAACAGAGATCGATCCTACTGCGAAACTTTCGCAGGAAAATTGCGCAAAGTGGTCATGCTATTGACGCGGCAGGTGAGGAAGGTGCCAAAGAATTCTTGATTTGATCGGGCAGGCCGCGCGGGTTGCGAAAGATAGCGGCAAAGCGCGCCTCACCAGGTAATTGCTGTTACGGGCATCAATCAATGCCATGAGCGTCGGCAATGAATTGAGATCCAGACGCTCAGCGCAGCAGTTATTTCGTCCCGCCATCGGCAGGTTGTGGCCGTCTGACGACGCGGTAGTGGTTGATATTCAACGATAAGCGGGCAAAAAAATTGGAGTTGTAAGACTGTGAGGTCTTATAACTCCAAAGAGGCCGTGAAGAGGAGGAGCCCCCCCACGGAAGTGCGAGGCAATTATATTTACAGTGTTAATAATTGTAAAGCAAACTATACTCACGCCTCCGGAATTACCACGGCATAAATCACCATTATAAATTTCATTGATTTGGCCGTGTCGCGTTCGGCTTGCGCAGCCGTAACCACATCTTTTCAGGGGAAGTGAATGCACAAATTTACGCAGGAAATTTTACGTCTTGTCGTCACGTTGGTATGCGCTACAGCCTCTGTTTCATCCATCGCAGCCGACGCTTCCACCAAATCGGCAGCCCGCAAACAGATCGAGCGAGGGCAATACCTGGTGATGATCACTGGTTGCCACGACTGTCACACGCCCAATTTCTTATTGAATGGCGGCAAGACTCCGGAGAAGGAATTCTTGGTTGGCGGGTCGCTTGGCTGGCGCGGACCCTGGGGCACAACCTACCCGGCCAATCTACGCTTGTATTTCCAGGAAATTACCGAGGAGCAGTGGATCAAAGTGGCAAAGGAGATTCAGCGCCGCCCGCCAATGCCGTATTACTCTCTGAACGCCATGAGTGAACCCGATGTGCGTGCAATTTATAGTTACATACGTTCACTGGGGCCAGTCGGAGTGCCGGCGCCGAAATTTGTGGCGATGGATAAGGAGCCTTCAAAGCCCTTTGTGCAATTTCCGATGAATTGAGCGGTAAACGCAGAACGAATGGCCGCTGCGCCAGGCCCGCGGAGTTCTGCTCGTTTGGCTGACACAACGGAGTGGTGGGGCTCATACCTTAGCGCTCCGTTGTGAATGCAGCCGAAATGCAGCGCACATCACAGCTTGCGGGGGAGATTGTTCGCGCAGTCAAAGCGCGCCGCTTGACGCAGGAAGAGGCCGCAAACATGTTGCCGGCGCCATTTCCGCCCCGGTTTCAGGGGGTGCTGCGGCGCATAGTCAAAGCTGTTGAAGCCTGATCAGGAAATTTCAAAATGTATTACGTTGAAGCGATGTCCAAAGTCAATTACCACGGCGACCAGGTTGTGCGTATCGGCGAGTATGAATCGCTGGGCGACGCAATTGCGGTGGCGGAACAGGTAATAGACCAGTTCCTGAACTATGCATACCACGACGGAGTGTCGGCCGGCGTTCTGTTTGTCAAATACCAGAACGAGGGCAGGGTTCCATTCATATTCGTCGATGGCGACGTCACGATCAACGTGCCCGGTTTCAACCATATTGCTTACGCGAAGCAGCGCTGCGAGGAAATGTGCGCGGCGGCCTAAGTTATCCGTTTCAACGTTAATCCACCTTCATGCCGCCAGCTTTTACAATTGGCGCCCATTTGGCGATTTCCGCGGTGATGAATGCGGTGGATTCCTGGACCGAACTGCCGACCGGTTCGAGGCCGAGGGCGGCCAAGCGCTCTTTGAGCGCTGCCGATTGAATCGCCTTTACCGCTTCTGCGTTCAGTGTGGCAATGATATTCGGCGGCGTTCCCGCCGGCGCCAGCAAAATGACAAATCCGGTGACGATGAAACCGGGGACGGCGGATTCATTGAGTGTCGGTACGTCTGGTGCAACTGGTGAGCGCCGTGCCCCGGTGGCAGCAATAGCCCTGAGTTTGCCGGCTTTAACGTAATTGATGGCCGATGCCACGTTGCTGAACATGAAATCGGTTTCGCCACTCAATAGTGCTGTTCCAGCCGGCCCCGCTCCCTTGTAGGGTACGTGAATCAGTTTGGTGCCGGTCATGTGTTGGAACAGAACGCCGGCAAGGTGGTTAGCGCTGCCGTTGCCAGAGGATCCAAACGTGACCTGCCCGGGGCGTGCCTTTGCCAGTGCAATGAACTCTTTGGTGGTCTTGACCGGTAGTGACGGGTGGGTCGAAAGGAAATATTGGCTGGAAGCGATTTGGGTGATAAAAATAAAATCCTTGATGGGATCGTATGGGAGCTTGCGCAGACTCGGATTGATCGAAAATTCCGGTGCCACCGTCATAAGGGTATAGCCGTCGGGCGGTGCCTTGGAAAATAGTTCGGTTCCAAGCACTGTGCCTGCCCCCGCGCGGTTATCAACCACGATCGACACACCTAATTGTTCGGAGAGTTTTTGCGAAATCAGGCGCGCGGCCGTATCGGTTGCGCCGCCCGCGGCAATTGGAACCACCATACGGATGGTTTTGCCGGGATACCCTTGTGCGTGGCAAACGGTCGTTGAGGCCAATACCAGCGCTGACAGGACTGCAGTAGGCAGCAGGTGGAAAAAATTAACAGCATTCATTGTTTGTTGCTCCTTCAATGGCTGCCAGACAGCATTCCGTGCTCCACGAGAGGGGTGTCGGCGCAGAACCGCTGCTATGAGTGAGAAGTGATTTCAGGAATTGGACGGTCGCGTGAAGTATACTTTCAAGACCGGTTTTGCGTTTCCGTTGTTATATCTGTTCTCGATAACCTTATCGAACCGCATCTCTTGCCGGCCGTCGATCATCCTTGAATGCATGCAGACCAATAGCTATGAGCCAAAATCCGAGTCGTGATAGTTTTGCGCCAACGAAAATGCTATGTGCGCATCTCGCGTCGGCACGGTACGCCGATCTGACTCCGGCGGCGGTGCGTGAAGCGCGCCGCGGCATGCTTGATTGGATTGGTTGCGCTTTGGCGGGCAGCACTCATCCGACGATAGGCAAACTGTTGTGTGTGCTAAAAGAAATCGGCGGACGGCCACTGGCCACGGTGATTGGGCACGATCTTAAGCTTGGACTGCTGGACGCAGCGCTGGCAAACGGCCAGATGGGGCATGTTCTCGATCTCGACGATACGCATATGGACGGCGTCGTGTTGCATGCAAGTTCCCCGGTCCTGGCGACGTTGTTTGCGCTTGCCGAGCGCGCGCCGGTCAGCGGCGCCGAACTGATGCTCGCCTATGCCGTTGGATTCGAAGCGGGGGTGCGGACCGGTCGGGCCTCGCCCGGCCACCATACGGGCGGCTGGCATCCGACCGGCACGCTGGGCAGTATTGCGGCGGGCGTTGCGGCGGGCAAGTTCCTTAACCTGGACGGGCAACGACTCAACTATGCGATGGGTATCGCCGCCACCCAGGCAGCGGGCATGCAATTGAATCGCGGTACAAGTTGCAAGTCGTTTCATGCCGGCAAAGCGGCGTCGAATGGTGTTCTGGCGGCACTCCTGGCGCAGAGCGGCTTTGACAGTTCACAGGAGATCGTGGAGGGCAAGAAGGGCTTTTGTCATATCTATAGCGACACTGCGGAACCCGGGCAGCTCGTCGCCGGGCTGGGGCAGGCGTGGATGATCGAAGGTAACGGTCATAAACCCTATGCCTGTGGAATCTTATTGCATGCATTGATCGATGCGGTAATCGCACTGCGCCAACACGCTGTGGCAGACATGTCGACGCTTGACGGGATTGTTCTGCAGGTACACCCGCAGGCACTGACGGTTTCGGGTATCACTGAGCCCGCCACCGGACTGCAGGCGAAATTCAGTGCCTTGCACTCTGCCGCGGTGGCCTTTGCCGATGGGGCGGCGGGCATTGCCCAATACACCGATGCGAAAGCAGTCGACACTGGAATTGTCGCGCTACGCCGAAAGATAAAACTCGTTGCGAATGAGTCGCTGCGAAAAGACGAAGCGCTTGCAACCCTGACCGCGGGCGGAGCACGTCATGAACTGCACATCGAGCATGCCAGTGGAACGGTTGTCAATCCAATGACAGATTCGGCAATCAAGGAAAAATTCAAGGCGAACTCAATACCGATTGTTGGTGAAGAACGCGCCAGCAGAATTTGCGATATGGTGTGGTCGCTGGAGCGGCAAACGGACGTGCGCGATCTGATTGCGTTGATGGCCATGGCGCCGGCGCCGGGCCGGCATTGATGGATGCGGACGAGCAGATGTTCGGGAACGTTCGGTTGCGGCTGGGGCTGAGCGTCCATCGGAGACACGGTAATCATCGGGCTAATTCCCCAAGACCGGGGCCGGGCGCCGGGCCGCGGTCGTCAAAGTAACTGCGCAGGAAAATCAGGAAAAATCATGGGAAGAATGGAAGGCAAGGTCGCGTTTCTTACCGGTGCGGGTGCCGGTATCGCCAAGGCGACGGCAAAAGCATTTGCACGCGAAGGCGCCAAGGTGGCGTTGTTTGAACTGAATGCGGAGGCGGGGCAGAGTGCTGAAGCGGAAATTCGTGCCTCCGGCGGGGAGGCTATCTTCATCAGAACGGACGTGACGCAAGACGAAAGCGTGCGTAATGCCGTTGCGGCCACCGTCAAGGCATACGGTCGCCTGGATGTGATCATGAACTGCGCGGGCGGTTCATTGCAGGAGGATGTGCCGGTACATCAGATGGATCTGGAGGTATGGCACCGTACGCTCGCCTTGAATTTGCTGCATCCTTTCTTGTGCTGTCGTTATGCCATTCCGCATCTTATTCAGGCGGGCGGCGGATCCATCATCAATTTTGCCTCGCATCTCGGCTTGAAGGGCTCCGAGAAGCCGGCGTACGCGGCGTCCAAGGGCGGTGTTGTTTCATTTACGCAGACGCTTGCCGCACAATATGCGGACTATGGCATACGGGCGAACGCCATTGCCCCGGGTGTCGTGCGCACCGAGCGCTCGATCAAGCGCTGGGAGAACAAAGAATGGTTGCTGGCCGAGAGTCCCAGTCCGGCGGCCAGGGCTCGCATGACGATGCAGAAGCTATATCCGTTCTCGGTGGGCGAACCCGAACACATTGCCGCACTTGCGGTTTTCCTCGGCTCGGATGAGTCGCATATGCTCACCGGCACCACCATAGCCGCCGACGGCGGGCGCTCGTCCTATATCAAGGTCCAGCCACTGGAGTAGGGTGGTATCTTCATAGCGGCCTTGCCATGTTGAGGGACACTCAAAACCGATGAATACAATCGAAACACTGGGTTCGGCGGTTTTGATCACCGTAGAAGTGCTCGCGACGGCCGCCTTTGCGCTGTCCGGAATCCTGGAGGCGGCACGCAAAAAAATGGATGTGGTGGGGGTCTGCGTGGTGGGCTTTCTGGCCGCATTTGGCGGTGGCACGCTGCGCGACATTCTGCTCGATCACAGACCGTTCTTCTGGGTGGAACACGAACTGATTTTGATCGGCGTCTTCGGGCTTTGCCTATTGGCGATCACCTTCATGCGGCAGCGGCATTTTGAGCTGACGGAGAAAACCATCCAGTGGCCCGATGCGGTGGGTCTTGGTCTGTTCACGGCATCCAGTGTGCATCAAACCCTGGCGCTGGGCATGTCGCCTGTGGTTGCCATTCTGATGGGTGTCGTCACCGGCATCTGTGGCGGCGTGCTCAGAGACATTGTCTGCAACGAGATTCCGCTGTCACTCAAAGATCATCGGCCCTATGCGCTCTGCGCCTTTGCGGGCGGTGTGGTCTACATTTTGTTATCGATGGCGTCTGTCGAGGCATGGGCGGCGCTGGCTGCATGCGTGGTGGTGACTGTCGGATTCAGGGTTTTGTCGATCCTCCGGAATTGGACGCTGCCGGGCTGGCGGCAGCAATGAACGGGGCGCGCTTGTCGTCAAACGGTCCGCATGTGCAGCGCTATGCGGCGGCGATGTCGGACTTTGGCCGAACATAAGAACTGACCAGTCCCGCGCCAAGCGAACAATTGCAGCGCACCGTCAGACGCGAGAGAATTGCCGTCTTGAATTTCCCGCCGCTCCAATCAAAAAACCAAGGAAGGGTCGTCATGAAAAAAACCACCGGTGCAAAGATATTCGCAGAGGTCATGCAGGGCTACGGCATCACGCATATCTTTTTTGTGCCGCAGGTGGTGTCAAAGGCGCTGGTGGCGATGGAGGGCATGAACATACGTCGCGTCGTCGCGCATAGTGAAAAATCCGCCGCGTATATGGCCGATGGTTACGCGCGCGCGCGCGGCGGCCCCGGCGTCTGCATGGCGCAGCCGATCGGCGCCTCGAATCTGGCTTCCGGCTTGCGTGACGCCTACATGGCGGGTTCACCGGTGGTCGCCATCTCCGGCGGCCCGGCGCCGTCTTCGCGCTACCGCCACGCTTATCAGGAGGTCGAAGACCTAGTCCAGTTCGATCCGGTGACCAAGTCCAACGTCTGCGTGGATGATCCCTCGCGCCTGCCCGACTTGATGCGTCAGGCATTCAGAACGGCGACTTCCGGTGCACCCGGTCCGGTGCATCTGCGCTTTCAGGGGCGCTTGTCCGAGGTGCCGCTGGGTGAGACCGACGCGGAAGTGTTGATCGAGCCGCAATTCACCCGCATACCGGCGTTTCGGCCGGAGCCGGAAGCGGACCGCGTGCGCGAGGCCGCGGCCTTGCTGGCGCAAGCCGCGAGGCCGCTCATCATTGCCGGCGGTGGCGTGATTGCCTCGCAGGCGCAAAGCGAAGTGGTGGCGTTTGCCGAGAAGATGAACATTCCGGTGGCCACCTCGCCCAACGGCAAGGGCATCATTGCCGACACGCATCCGTTGTCGGTGGGGGTTGTCGGTTCCTATTCGCGTGAATGCAGCAACCGCGCGGTGGCCGAAGCCGATCTGGTGTTTTTTATCGGCAGTCCGGCCGGCGGCATGGTGACGGCGAACTGGACCATCATCGTGCCGGGCACCACGGTGATCCAACTCGATATCGAGCCGACCGAACTGGGTCGTAACTATCCGAACAAAGTCGGCCTTGCCGGCGACGCCAAGGTCACGCTGCAAAAATTGATGGCGGTGGCCAAGGCCGGTGCGTCAGGCAACAAGACCTGGCTCGCACGCATCCAGCAACTGGTTGCGGATTGGCGTGCGCAGATTGCGCCCAAACTCAACTCCGACGCCGTGCCGATCCGGCCGGAACGCATCTGCAAGGAAATCACCGATGCATTGCCGCCTGACGGCGTGCTGGTTGCCGATACCGGCCATGCGGGCATGTGGACCTGCCAGATGGTGGATCTGAAGCATCCGGGGCAACGTTACATCCGCTGCGCCGGGTCGCTCGGCTGGGGGCTGCCCGGGGCGATGGGCGTGAAGTGCGCCTTGCCTGATCGTCCGGTGTTGCTCTTTACGGGCGACGGCGGCATGTACTATCACATGACCGAGCTCGAAACGGCACTGCGCTATGGCATCAATCTCGTTGTGCTGGTCAACAACAACGGCGCACTCAGCCAGGAATTTCCGTCGCTCAACCGCCATTACGAAGGCAATCTGCACGGCCGTTCCGACGAGTTGTGGCGTTTCAGCCCGTTCAACTTCGCCAAAGTGGCCGAATCGATGGGCTGCGTCGGCATCCGCGTGGAGCATCCCGATGAGATCAAAGGCGCGCTGCAAAAGGCGTTTGCGCTGAACAAGCCGGTGGTGGTCGAAGTCATCAGTGATGTCAAAGTGATGGCGCCGACGGCGTGGGCGCCGCCAGTGTAAGGGAGCGGGCATCGTCAGGGGCAGCAATAATCATCGTGTTAAATTGAACAACAATATGGCGCTGCTGCAGCGCCCCATTGACCGGAGGGAATTGGCCCGTCATGTGCTTAAGTCAAAATTCGCAGGGCGGCCAACCATCGCAAGATGCGTTCCTGTATGAGCTTTGTTTTTGTGGTGCGCGCGGCCGGTTATGAACGGTGCTGACGATTTCGAACCGGTTGCGCCGGCAGAGCGCCGTGAACGGTCGCTGCAGCTGCGTGCGCTGGCGTTTGCAAGAAAACTGGCGCCGGCACTGGCAACGATTGTCATCGGCGCGCTCCTGCTGTTTACAATTTATTTCACCGAACTCGACTGGCAGTGGATCTTTTTTCTGTCGGGGATATTGTTTGCGGCGCTAATCGCGCTGGCCAGCCGCGCGTCGCAGGCGGAATGGATTATCCGCCGCCGCACCCTGCAACTGGCGCGCCTGAAAGACCGTCTGGCGCAGGAAACCTCCGCACACAAGCACGCCGAGAGCGCCTACCACGCCAGCGACGATAAATTGCAACTGCTGTCGGATGCGATTCCGGCGATGCTGGTATACACCGATGCCGGCGCACACGTGCGATCACTCAATAACGCGTTCCGCATCTGGCTGGGGAAACGCAATGCGCCGGTCGACGGGCAAGCGCTGGGGGATGTGCTTGGGGCGGAGTTGTACGAGCGCATTGAACAGGATGTCATCAAGGCGCTGGAGGGCGGCTTAAACACCTTCGAGCGCAAGCGCACCATCGAACTCGAAATCGGCACGCGCCTGCAGGTCAATTATGTGCCGCAAGCGGACGCGCTGGGCAAGACGGTGGGCCTGTTCATATTGATGACTGAGGCGCGCGAAGAGATTCCGTGGCCCAAAACCGTGGCGCCGTTCGCCGTGGAAACTGGTTTTTCACCGCCACCGCAGCCAGCGTCCGTTGGCAATTTGAAGTCGCCGCTCACGGCCGCCGATGGCGGCGGGCAAACGCTTTATCTGCGCTCGATTACCGAGCAATTGACCGGCTGGGACAACCCGGAACAGCGTCTGCAGCAGGCCCTGCAGAACGACGAGTTCCGGCTGTTTTGCCAGCAGTTCCGCGATCTCAGGATGCCCGGCGGTGACTGTCCGTATTATGAAATTCTGATTCGTTTGCAGGAGGAGGAGACCAACCTCACGCCGCCGGGCGCGTTCATTCCGGTTGCCGAACAGTTCAACATGACGACGGACCTCGACCGCTGGGTGGTGCGCAATGTGATCGGTTGGCACCGCAGAAAACGCCGCGGCTCGCCGTTATGGCAGAACGCGATGTACAGCCTTAACCTGTTCACGGCGAGCATGTTCGATCCCGGCTTTACCGATTACGTCCACCGCTCACTGGAAGAAAGCGGCGTGCCGCCGCAGGTGCTGTGTTTCGAACTGGCCGAGGACGAGGCCGTCAGAAACACGGAGGTGGCGGTGCGCTTTGCCAACGAATTGCACCGTCTGGGATGCCGGGTTGCGCTTGGCGGATTTGGCAGCGGTCGTGTCTCATTCGATATTCTTAAACACCTGCGTGTGCATTTTCTGAAAATCGACGGTGGCATTGTGCGTGACATTCAGGACAATGCGGTCAGCCGCGCCAAGATCGAGGCGATCAGCCGCGTGTGCGCGGTGATCGGCGTGCGTTCAGTGGCGCAATTCGTCGAAAGCGCGGCTGTGCTGCAGATATTGACCGATTGCGGCGTTGATTTTGCGCAGGGCTTTGGCGTGGCGCGACCGCATTCGATCGACCTGCTGAGCTGAAGATAGGCGTTGCCCGGACGCTGATTGTGCCGTCATCGGGGCCGCATGCAAATGCGGAACAGTGTGACTTTTGTCGCTCTATTCCATTGATGGAGGTCAATGAAAACCGCTATTTATCAAGGGGCTCGCTGATATAATCGTACTGTTATGAACTTATCGACTGACATTCACTCGTATCAATAAGCAATTTGTGGAGACAACCATCATGACTACCGATAAAAGTCCGGTACTGGGCCTCACTCTCGCGACCTTGGTCGTGTTTGCCGTGTTCGGCATCAATCGTTACCTCGTTTCGCATTCGGCGTCCTCGCCGGACAGCGTGGCCAGCACCGTCAATGAATTGCCGCCGGCTGCGGCAGGCATCAAGTCCAGGCTTGATGGCACCAAGGCGGTCGGGCAGGTGTCCGGTGTCTACATTGAACTCGGCACCAATCTCTATGTCAGCATCGAACGCGCGCCGGCATCATTGCGCAAGACTGCAAACCGTTTCGTCAACGTCGAGTTCCCCGAATCGCTGGTGAAGGATTTTGATTCCGACTCCGCCATTGTCAAGGCGCTGGATCCGGCGGTTGAGGTGGGCGATGTGGTCGAAGTTAAATTCATCGAAAACGGCTATGCGGTTGGATTCAATAACGTTACCCGCGTCACGCAGGTTGTCGCGACGCGTGACACCGAAATGGCGAAAAGCTTTGAGATTAAAATCGCGGCACGTAAAGTCGCGCTGAAACAGATCGCCCTGCGCGACAAGTAGCGCGTTTCAGCGGGGTGAGGGGACGGGCGCACCATCGACCCGTTAAAGGGCGGCGCTTCCCGCAGATCTGCTGTGGCGGATCGTTTGTCACAGGGGCATGCGTTGCCGCCTGATCGCGGCATGCCGTAGACTGCACGCTGGCATGAAAACAATTTCTATTGTGGTTATGTTTGCCGGCGCGACTTTAGTCGCGCTGTCGGCGTTCCCGTCTATCCCCGCCGACCGTTTTGGTTTTACCACCGCGGTAACGCCGGGGCTGATCCAAAATTTAGCCGGACGTTTCGGCGGTGAGGCGAAGACGCGGGTGGTCAATTGGCTCGCCTTTGCCAAAAACCGAAAGTCGGCACCGGTTGCGGGTGACGCCGGGGCCTGGCCGGTCGAGCGCCTGCAAGTCATTAACAGCTACATGAACACAGTACCGTGGTTCAGCGACATGGAGCACTGGGGCAGCGCCGATTACTGGGCAACGCCGGCGGAAACGGTTGGCAGCCACGGTGCTGATTGCGAAGACTACGCCATCGCCAAATATTTTCTGCTGAAGGAGCTTGGTGTGCCGGTCAGCCGCCTGCGCATCACCTATGTGCGGGCAACGCGCATCGATGAGCCGCACATGGTGCTGGCCTACTATTCCAGCGCCAGTGCGGAGCCGCTGATCCTCGACAATCTCGATGACTTCGTGCGCAGCGCCTCGGCGCGCAAGGATTTGACCCCGGTCTACAGCTTCAACGACGAAGACGTCGTGCTGGTGCGTAACAACCAGCGCGGCAATGTTTCGCAGATCCGCAACTGGCATCTGCTCAACGAACGGCTGCGCGCGGAAGCGGCGATGTGAGACCGATGAGATGAAACTCGGCCACTATCTTCTGCTCGGGCTTGCCGTCATGTTCGCCGCCATTCTGGTCGGCGCGCAGATCATTTATGTCGACGACACCCGCGATTACCTCGAGCAGCAACTGGAGGCACACGCGCAGGAGACCGCCACCTCGCTCGCGCTGGCGATCGGTGGCGCCGGTCGTCCGGCGGACCTGACCCTGGCCGAAACGCTGGTGCGCCCGGTGTTCGACCGCGGGCAGTTCAAACGCATCAAAGTGCTTGATACCAGCGGACGCGCCGGCGTGCAGATGGCGCTGGATGCCGGTGCGAGCGGGGCGCCGGACTGGTTTGTGCGGCTGTTCCCGATCGATGCGCCCGGCGGCGAGGCGCTGATTTCGTCGGGCTGGCAGCAGTTCGGTCGCGTCACGGTGGAACCTTCGCCGACGCTGGCCTATCGGCATCTGTGGCAGGTGGCGACGACCAGCACGCTGTGGCTGGGCGCGTTGTTTTTCATCGCGCTTGGTGTTTCGCGCCTGCTGCTGGGCTATCTGCTGCGCTCGCTGAGTGAAATCGAGTCGGCCGCCGGCGATCTGGGCAACCGCATCTTTCGTGAAATCAAACTCGTGCCGCGCGCGCGTGAATTGCAGAACGTGGTCAGCGCCTTCAACCTGCTCAGCGGCAAGATACGTTCAGCACTCGAATTCGAGGAGACGCGCGCACAACAACTGCAGCGCGAGGCATTTAGCGACGGTTTGACCGGTCTGCTCAACCGGCGCGGACTCGCGCAGCAGGTGCAAATTCTGGGTGAGCCGGGTAGCGCGTCGCCGCGCGGCGCGTTCGCGCTGTTTGCTGTCGATGGACTGGCGTCGTTGCGTGCGCAGGCGGGCTTCCAGCGCGTCGAGGACCTGCTGCGCGAGTCGGCGGAAATTCTGCGTGACGCGGCGGTCGAGCGGCCGCTGCGTGCCGCCTACGTTAACGAGGGCACCTTTGCGCTGCTGTTGCCCGGGGTTTCGCGCGGCGCCGCGGAGAACGACATCGCGGCTATCCTGCGGCGCATGTCGGCGGCGGCGGGCCGTACCGGTGTGGTGGAGCTCGGGATTCACGTCGGCGCGGTTTATTTCAATACGCTGGGGCAGGATCTCGGTCGTCTGCTCGGTGAAGCCGATATTGCGCTTGAGCGCGCGCGCCATCGCGGCGACGCTGCCAGCGAACTCGTCACCGCCAACGAGACTGCCCCCGGCGTCGCGCGCGGATCGCAGGAATGGCGCGCGCTGATTCAGCGCTGTCTTGACGAGGACCGCTTGGCGCTGCTGTTGCAGCGGGTGGTGAGTCTGCCGGCGCGCACGCTCATGCACCGCGAAGTGACGGTGCGTCTGGATGAGGCGGGCGGCCAACTGGTGCCGGCGCGACTGTTTTTCCCGATGGCGCTGCGCCACCATCTCGGTGCGAAGCTCGACGCCGCGGTGCTGGCGAAGGTGTTTACACATTTGCACGGCGACACTACGACCGACAGTGTGGCGGTGAACGTGTCGGCGCAAACACTCAGCGATGCGAATTATCTGCAGCAGTTGAAAACAAATCTGACCAACGCACCAACGCTGGCCAAGCGCCTGATTTTCGAAATCGCCGAGGCCACCATGCTGGAGCAAGCGGCCGCGGTGTACGCATTTGCACAAACGGTGCGCGCATACGGCTGCAGCATCGGTTTGGACAATTTCATGGTCAGCGGCGATTCGCTTAACCATTTGCGCGAGCTGTTGCCGGCCTACGTCAAACTGGCAACGTCGTACAGTCCCGAATCCGGAGAGCAGGCAAGTTTCGTCATCAGTTCGCTGGGGCGGATCACGCGGCCCCTCGATGTGCGCCTGATCGTGCTCGGCATTGAACGCGAGGAAACACTGCTGACGCTGGCCGACCTCGCGGTTGACGGTGCACAGGGCTACGCCATCGACCGGCCCTCGCCGTGGCAGTAGGGTCGGCGATGGTCGCAGGGCGTGCGCGAACGAATAACTCTGATATAATTCGCGGCCTTCAGCGCCCGTAGCTCATCTGGATAGAGTACTTGGCTACGAACCAAGGGGTAGGGGGTTCAAATCCCTCCGGGCGCACCAAGAATACCAGGGCCGTTAGCGTAAGCAGTTGCTAACGGCCTTTTAATTTGTGGCTTCCGTGTCCGATAGGTGTCCGGAAAATCGCTAACTCGTTGCCAATAAACCTTGGTGGAAGTGGAGCGCCGTCTTGCCAGTGCTGTGAGCTTCCCCCGCAATTTCGTCTTCCATGAGTAAGTCGATAGGATGACGAAACGGGAGGAAACTGATGTTCAAGATACCGAAGCAGGAAGACACGGCGGAGTTCAAGGAACTGGCTGTCAAGCGGGTGAAGGGTGGGCAGGGAGTCGG
>CALQCM020000097.1 GCA_943329075.2 Chitinophaga pinensis
CGCCGCGGCGTGGCCGAACTCGACGGCGAAGGCGAAGTCGCCGGCGGCATCATCGTCATGCGCTCGGGCAAAAACGCACTGACCACCATCGCCGCGGTGAAGGAAAAACTCGAAGCGTTGAAACCCGGCCTGCCGCCGGGCGTGGAAATCGTGCCGGTCTACGACCGCTCGAATCTGATCAAGCGCGCCGTCGACAACCTCGGCGAGAAACTGCTCGAAGAATTCCTGATCGTCACCGTCGTCTGCGCGCTCTTCCTGTTTCATCTGCGCTCGGCGCTGGTCGCCATCGTCACGCTACCGATCGGCATCCTGATCGCCTTCATCGTCATGCATTATCAGGGCGTCAACGCCAACATCATGTCGCTCGGCGGCATTGCCATCGCCATCGGTGCAATGGTCGATGCCGCAGTGGTGATGATCGAGAACGCGCACAAGCACATCGAGCGCTGGCACCACGCGCATCCCGGCGACAATCTGCGCGGCGATGCGCAATGGCAGGTGATCGCCGACGCCGCCGCCGAAGTCGGGCCCGCGCTGTTCTTTTCGCTGCTGGTGATTACGCTGTCCTTCATCCCGGTGTTTACGCTCGAAGCGCAGGAGGGCCGGCTGTTTTCGCCGCTGGCCTTTACCAAGACCTATGCGATGGCGGCGGCGGCCGGCCTCGCCGTCACGCTGATCCCGGTACTGATGGGTTATCTGATCCGCGGCAAGATTCCGCCGGAACAGAAAAATCCGCTAAACCGCTGGCTGATCGCGTTGTATCACCCGCTGCTCGATGCGGTACTGCGTTTCCCGAAAGCAACCCTGGTCATCGCAGCGGCACTCGCGGCGATGACGCTCTATCCGGCGTCAAAGCTCGGCGGCGAATTCATGCCGCCGCTCGACGAAGGCGATCTGCTCTATATGCCCTCGGCACTGCCCGGCGTTTCCATCGGCAAGGCGACTGAACTCCTGCAACTCACGGACCGCCTGATCAAGAGCGTGCCGGAAGTCGCGCGCGTGTTCGGCAAGGCCGGGCGCGCGGAAACGGCGACCGACCCGGCACCGCTGGAAATGCTGGAGACCACCATCCAGTTCAAACCGCGCAGCGAATGGCGCGCCGGCATGACACCGGACAAGCTGGTCGAAGAACTCGACCGCACGGTCAAGGTGCCGGGGCTCGCCAACATCTGGGTGCCGCCGATCCGCAACCGCATCGACATGCTGGCCACCGGCATCAAGAGCCCAGTCGGCATCAAGGTCGCCGGCATGAGCCTCGCTGAAATCGACCGCATCGCCGCCGAGATTGAGCGCGTGGTGAAAACGGTGCCGGGCGTGACCTCGGCACTCGCCGAGCGCCTCGCCGGCGGCCGCTACATCGACGTCAAAATCGACCGCGACACGGCGGCGCGTTACGGCATGAACATCGCCGACGTGCAATCGATCGTGTCGGCGGCGGTCGGTGGCGACAACATCGGAGAAACCATCGAGGACCTGCAACGCTTTCCGATCAACGTGCGTTATCCGCGTGAAAGCCGCGACTCGCTTGAAAAAATCCGTGACTTGCCGGTGCTAACCGAACGCGGCGCACAGATCCGCCTGTCGGATGTCGCCACCATCACGGTGACCGACGGCCCGCCGATGCTGCGTTCGGAAAACGCGCGCCTCTCAGGCTGGGTCTATGTTGACATCCGCGGCCGCGATCTGAAAACTGCTGTGCACGACATGCAAAAAGCCGTCGCCGATCAGATCAAACTGCCAGCCGGCTACACCGTGTCGTGGGCCGGACAATTCGAATATCTCGAACGCGCCACCGCCAAACTGAAGATCGTGGTGCCCGCCACGCTGGCGATCATTTTCGTGCTGCTCTACCTGACGTTCCGGCGCGTCGACGAGGCTTTGCTGATCATGGCGGCACTGCCGTTTGCACTGATCGGCGGCTTCTGGCTGTTGTTCGTGCTCGGCCATCATCTGTCGGTGGCCAGCGCGGTCGGTTTCATCGCACTGGCCGGCGTATCGGCCGAATTCGGCGTCATCATGCTGCTCTATCTCAGACACGCCTGGGATGAACGGCTGGCTGCAGGCAACGCGCCGACCACCGCGCTGCTGGAAGACGCCATCCGCGAAGGCGCGGTGCTGCGCGTGCGGCCGAAGGCGATGACGGTCGCCGTCATCATCGCCGGCCTGCTGCCCATCATGTTCGGCAGCGGCACCGGCTCCGAGATCATGCAGCGCATCGCCGCCCCCATGGTCGGCGGCATGATCACCGCGCCGCTGCTATCGATGTTCGTGATTCCGGCGGCGTATCTGTTGATGCGTCGACCGCGCGCCGCAACAAACACCAAAACCTGATTCCACTTTCAACTTTCTTAATCAAGGAGACGCCAAATGAAATCAACCGCAATGCTCGCCGTCAGCACGCTGCTCATACTCGCGATCCCCGCCATCGCACCGGCCGCCGAAACGACGGACCCGCACGCCCATCACATGGCGACCGACAACAAGGCGCCGTCCACCGCCGTGCACAAGGCATCCGGCACGGTGAAAAAAATCGATGTCACCGGCAGTGCGGTGACAATCGCACATGGCCCGGTAGCGGCGCTGAAATGGCCGGCGATGACGATGAAGTTCAAGGTGACGGATAAATCCCTGTTCGACAAACTGACCATCAACAAAAAAATCGATTTTGAATTCGTCGAAACGGGGCGGGCGTATATCGTCACCGCAGTCAAATAGGCACAACACGACGGTGCGCAGACGCGCGGCACACCGTAAAATGCGCGACTGAACACTCTGGAGGACAAGCGCTCGATGAATGCTCCGGCACCCGCAGCTCCCGCCGCCGCCGGCAACGCCGCATGGATGCCGCTGTTTGCGGCCTGGCTGTTAGCCACCGTCTCGACGCTGGGCGCGCTGTTCTTCGGCGAAGTCATGCAAATCCCGCCCTGCGTGCTGTGCTGGTACCAGCGCATCTGCATGTTCCCGCTGGTGCTGATTTTGCCAGCCGGATTGTTCCCGCTGGATCTCAAGGTGGTGCGCTATGCACTGCCGCTGGCCGCGATCGGCTGGCTGTTCGCGGTCTTTCACGTGCTGCTCGTGGCCGGCGTGATCCCGGAGAGCATGAAACCCTGCACCGAGGGCGTGCCCTGTTCGCAACAGTTCATCACCTGGTTCGGCTTTGTAACGATTCCGCTGCTGGCGGCTGTCGCATTTTCAATCATCATCGCGCTGCTGGTACTGGCGCATCTGCGAGGTTCCAAATGAAACAGAAAACCCTCTTCATCATTGCCGCCGTCGTTCTGCTGGTGGCGTTCGCCGGCGGCACGCTGGTTTATAAAAACCAGAAAAGCGAACAGGCCGCGCAATCGGCCGCAAGCAACGGCTCGGCGCTGATGCGCATGCATTCGCCGACGCTGGGCAACGCCGACGCACCGGTGGTGATCGTCGAGTTTTTCGATCCCGCCTGCGAAACCTGCCGCTCGTTCTATCCGCTGGTCAAACAGATCATGGCAGCCAATCCGGACAAGATCCGGCTGGTGCTGCGTTACGCGCCTTTCCACACGGGTTCGGACAAAGTGGTGGCGATCCTGGAAGCGGCGCGCAAACAGGGCAAGTTCTGGCCGGCACTGGAAGCCGTGCTCGGCTCACAGGCCGACTGGGCGCCACACCACACCGCCGAAGTGGCGCTGGTGTGGAAACACCTCAATGGACTGGGCCTCGATATGGAACAGCTGCAGGTCGACGTCACCTCGCCGGCAATCGCCGACATCATTGCGCAGGACCTTGCCGATACGCGCACGCTCAAGGTGACAATGACGCCGGCGTTTTTCGTCAACCGCACGCCGTTGCTGGACTTCGGCTACGAACCGCTGAAACGACTGGTCGACAATGCGCTGAACGAAAGCCAGCGCAAGTGATTCGATGGGAGGTTGGTGGTTGCTAAGCCGCGGTGTGTTTCGGGCGCACTTCACAGCGCGCGCAACTCCTCTTAGTTCCTGAAATTCTCCGGAAAATTTCTGCTTCGTTCACGGGTTACGCAACGTGTAGCGCCCGGTTTTTTTCCCGCCGACTTTCTCGACCAGACCGACCTCGAGCAGGGGTCGCAATAAATCCATCGCCCCCTGACGGGACACGCCAAGCGCCTTCCAGATTTCAGACGGCGCCATGCTTTGATGATCGCGCAGCAAATGCAAAAGCCGTTCCTGCCGCGGGCGTAAAACAAGCCTCTCCGTTGATTTCACCTGAAAAGTTTGAATCCGCAACCACGCACGGGCGAGCGTCTGACGCAAACCCGCCGCACAATATTCCAGCCAAGCGCTCAGATCCTCTCCAGCCTGACGCACACCGTCCAACGCAGCGTAGTACTGTGGCCGGTCTTCCCAGTAATACTCGTCCACCGAATAAATGTGATAAGTATCAAATCCCCTCCGGTAGAGCTCCCACAATGCGAGAGCACGACCGGTTCGCCCGTTGCCATCGGCAAATGGATGGATGGCCTCAAAGCGGTAATGCAAAATGGCCGAGCTAATAACCGGCGAGAGTTCTTGCGCCGCTTTGCCCCACCACTCAAGTAACTCGAACATCAGTCCGGAAACGGCATCCGGCGGAGGCGGCAGATATTTCCCGACCTTTACCGCAATCATTCGGTATTTTCCAGCCTCACCCTGATCCATCACCTGCCCGGCCAATATCCGGTGGAGCTCAAGAATTTCGGTATGCCGGATATTCTTTTTCGTAGCGTTTTTTTCCACATAGCGCAGCCCGGCAAAATAATTTAGGACTTCGCGCTTGTGCCGAGCACCCGAGGCCGAAATCTCGCGCCCTTCCTCAAGCGCGCGAACCTGTTCGAGCGTCAGCGGATTTCCCTCGATGGCGGTTGAAGCATGCACGTTGCGCGTGCGGGTGTCTTTTTGCAGGGCCGGAATCCAGGCAAGATCAATCGCTGCGCTTCGAATTCGCTCACGCAAAGTGGCGACCTGCTCCACCTCGGATAACAGTCGCGGCGTGATCCTGAATTTTGGTACGTAGGCCATGACGAAAGCCTAATTAATAGTCAAGTATAAGTCAAGTATAAGTCAAGTTTTGTGTCAAGGGTCGTTATGCGCCGGTCGCAACCCATGTTGCAGCGCCGTCAAATTTTCCGTCCCACTCGCATCGCCGACCATCTGCAGCACCAATGCGCTCGTCATTCCCGCTGAGGTGGGAATCCAGGCTGGATGCCGGATCAAGTCCGGCATGACGGCACGGGCTTAGAGCGCGCGGCTCTACTGGCCGGAAATGTTCACGGCTTTCATGGTTTTGTAGCGCAGGCGAGTCGCATGCGCTACAACTGCACGCCGGCTGGGATTCAGTTATTCAGGTTTGATGCCCGCCGCCTTGACGACGCGGCCCCAGCGGTCGAAGTCGGTCTTCAAATAATTGGCGAGATCAGCCGGCGTGCCGCCGGCGGCTTCGATGCCGTCGACCGCGTATTTTTTGCGCAGGTCTTCACTGCGCAGTACTTTGTTGAGTTCGGTGTTGAGCCGCGTGACGATGGCCGCCGGCAGACTGGCCGGTCCGTAAAACCCCCACCACTGGTTCGATTCAAATCCGGGCAGGGCCGCTTCGGCCACCGTCGGTAACTGCGGCGCCAGCACCATGCGCTTCAGGCTCGTCACCGCCAGCGCGCGCAGGCGGCCGGCGCGCTCCTGCACGGCGATGCTCGGATAGGCCGCGAACAGCAGCGTGACTTGGCCCGCCAGCACATCGATCACCGCGCCCGACGCGCCTTTGTACGGCACGTGCAGCATCTTGATGCCGGCCTGCTGCATGAACAACTCGCCGGTCAGATGGCTGATGGTGCCGTTGCCATTGGAGGCGAAACTGATGACGCCCGGCTTGGCCTTGGCCAGCGCGATCAGTTCCTTGATCGAACGCGCCGGCACCGACGGATGCACGGCCACCACGTTGGTGGCAAAACCAACCAGGCCGATCGGCGCGAAGCTGGTGATCGGGTCGAAGCTCTGGCGCGCCGACAAATGCGGATTGATCGACATGGTGCTCGACGAAGTCATCATCAGCGTATAGCCGTCGGCGACAGCGCGCGAAGCCGCCTCGGCGCCGATGGCACCGGCCGCACCGCCGCGGTTTTCAACCACGAACTGCACGCCGAGCATTTCAGTCAAGCCGTTCGCGGCGTGGCGCGCCACGATGTCGGCCGCGCCCGCCGGCGGAAACGGCACGATCATGCGCACGGGTTTGGACGGATAGTTTTGTGCGGTCGCCAAGCCTGCAATCAACATTGTGGCAATACAAATAGACGCCCGCTTGATAATCCCCTCTCCCCCTGCAAAGGGGGAGAGGGTTAGGGTGAGGGGGCAGGCATCGTATAACGACCGCTTGCCCCTCACCCCCACCCTCTCCCCGCTATCGCGGGGCGAGGGAGTTTTTTTGAGGTCGCTTCTGTTTATTTTTGAATTCATCATGGCTCGATCAATTTGGAAACACTGAGGCTCTGCCCGCCGGCGGTCGGCAGGAACATCGACTTGCCGCCGGCACCGCCGGCGACGATCACGATCAGATCTTCCGGTGCATTGACGATGGGCACCATTGAAGTATCGTCGCTTTTGTCGACGAACTCCGGAAAACGCGGCCCCTTCGATTTACCGCGGTTCTTCATCAGTCCCCAGGGCTGGCGCGCCATTTCGAACAGCTTCTGTTGCACGTCACGCTTGCTCAAACCGGCTACGGCGAAATTCTGCACATGCTCGAGACCGAGCGCCAGCACCGGATGGCCCTGCGAATAGAGATTGTTGACACCCAGCGTCGCCATCGACGAGGCAAAGGTGCGCATGATCTCGACCGCATCGGTCTGCACGTTCTCCGTCATGCTGTGCGGCGCCTCGGTGTTGACCACCGTGACGACATCCTGCTCCCGGCGAAAACCGCGCTCAACGTGCAGCGGCTGCCACGGGTTGGCCGCTTCATACTCGGCGATGCAGAAGGTGTATTTGCCGGGGTGCCCGGTCTGCGAGGCGTCCACACCGGGCCCGGCGCCGCCGATATTGACCAGCACCAGGCGCAATGCGCGCCCTATCGTTGCATTGGCGCGCCAGCCCGGCCCGAACACGCCGGTGCCACAGTTGATGCGCAGGCGTTGCACGATCGGGCCATTGACAATAATGAGTGGCGCGCCGGCATGCGTGGTGGTCTGGCGGTGTTCGAGCCCATAGGCGGGTTCGAGCACGGCACGCAAAGCGGCCACCACCACCGGCAGATATTCCGGCCGGCAACCGGCCATCACGGCATTCACTGCCACTTGTCTGAACGTGGCGTGGCCGAACTTCGGCGGCACTGCGCCAATCAGCTCATCGGGATCGTGCGCCGGCATGCCGGCGAGCATGCGTTCGACGCGCGACGCCGTCGGCGGCACGATCGGCAGGCCGTCGGTCCAGCCCTGCTCGTAGAAATAATCGTTGATGCGATCGAGCGCATCGTCACCGTCGTTCAAGATCGGCATTTGCGGTGCAGTCATCGCGGCATCAATGCATCGGGCAGCGGAAACTGTTTGCCGCGGAATTCGCGCTCGAGCTGCGCGGCCGGTGTCGTCAGCAGCTGCGCGCACAACGCGGCGATTTCGGCGCCACGCCGTTGCACCAGCGACTCGTCGCGGTCACCGACCGGATGCGGCACCACCACAATCGGCAGCGCAATACGGCCCACACCTTCAGCAGTCACGCGCGCCAGCGGCGCAAAGGCGGTGCTAATGACGGTCACGGTCGGGATGCCGAGGTCTTCAAGCGCGGCCGCGTCACGCGCGGTCCAGGGGGTTGAAGAGCCTCAATGCCCGACGCCGTTGATGACGGCGTCGCAACCGGCCGCCATCTCGGCGATGAAGGGCGCCGGTATGCCGAGATAACTTTTTTTCCAGAAACGCACTTCACCCGGCGCGTAATCGCGGCGCAGCACTTCGGCGACGCCGCCCAGCACCAGATCGGCGAATTCCTTGCAGTTGTCGAGGATGCCGATGCGCGCGCCGGCCAACGTGGCGAGGCGCGGAGCGAGAATTTTTGCTGCGATGTCGGCGGTACCGTTCGGCAGCAGCACGCTGACATTGCCGAAAGTCTGCTGTTGGGTCATGGCGGCTCCGCGAAAAATGAACGAGGGGCGATATTAACAACTCGCACCGCGCGGAACAAATGCGTACGCGCCTGAATTCGACTCGGCTTGCTGTTAATCTCGGGGCTCCCCGTAACGATTTCCGGAACTCTGCCCATGGCTGCCAACGAACGCCCGCCTTTTGACCGCGAACTCACCGACATCGCCGACTATGTGATGAATTTCAAAGTCGGCACCAAAGCCATCGATGCCGCCAGACTGGTGCTGACCGACACCATGGCCTGCGCACTCGATGCGCTCGATTTCCCCGACTGCGTGAAGCTGATCGGCCCGGTGGTTGCGGGCACCGTAGTGCCGCACGCTTCGCGCGTGCCCGGCACGCATTTTGAACTCGATCCGGTGACGGCCACCTTCGGCTTCGGCGCGATGATCCGCTGGCTCGACATGAACGACACCTTCACTGCCGCGCAGGGCAGTCATCCGTCGGACAACCTTGCCGGCATCCTGATGCTGGCCGACCATCTGACGCGCAGCGGCGCGAAACAATTCACCATCGCCGACGTGCTCGAAGCGCTGGTGATGGCCTACGAAATCCAGGGCTGCATTGCGATTGAAAACGATTTCAAGGAAATGGCCATCGACCATCCGCTGCTGACGCGCGTCGCCTCCAGCGCAGTGCTGACGCGCATGCTCGGCGGCACGCATGCGCAGGTCGTCAATGCCGTGTCCAATGCCTGGGTCGACAGCGGTCTGGCGGCGGTGCGCCACGCCCCCAATACCGGCTGGCGCAAGAGTTGGGCGGCGGCCGATGCCACGCATCAAGCGCTGAAGCTCGCACTGATGGCGGTGAAGGGCGAGATGGGTTATCCGTCGATCCTGACCGCGCCAAAATACGGCTTCTACGCTGCGCACACCGGCGGCAAGCCGTTCAAATTCCAGCGCCCCTACGGTGACTACGTGCTGCCGCATTCGATGTTCAAATTCGTCGCCGCCGGCATGCACAGCCAGTCGTCGGTTGAATGCGCATTCCGCCTGCATCCGCTGGTGAAAGACCGCATCGCGGAGATTGCGCGCATCGAGATCCACAGCCAGCGCGCGCTGATGGGCATCATGTACAAGACCGGGCCGCTGCATAACCCGGCCGACCGCGATCACTGCGTGCAGTACATCGTTGCCGTCGGCCTCATACACGGTGAGCTCAAGCCGCAGGATTTCGAAAACGAATTTGCCGCCGATCCGCGCATCGACCACCTGCGTGAACTCACCGTAGTAACGGAAGAACCGCGATACAGCCGCGACTTTGTCGATCCGGACAAACGCTCCAGTGCCAATGCAATACAGGTCTTCTTCAAGGACGGCACCAGCACGCCGAAAATAGAAATCGAATATCCGATCGGGCACCAGCGGCGGCGCAGCGAGGTGATGCCGGTGCTGAAACAAAAATTTGCGTCCAGTATTAAGCGGCGTTTCGATGCCGCGCAATGCGCGCGCATTGAGGCTTTGTGCGCCGACGCTGTAAAACTCGATGCGACACCGGCCGATAAATTCGTCGATGCCTTCGTACTGCAATGACGCCGCGCATGCACGACCGCTTGCACAACCGCTTGCACAACCGCTTGCACCAAGAGATACGTCACTCCCGCGAAAGCGGGAGTCCAGACAGTTGGTGGCGCCTGAAATCAATCAAGTTCTGGATTCCCGCTTTCGCGGGAATGACGGGGTGGCTGCTGCGGCTGATGGGGTCGCTGCCGCGGCTGGCGGGGTGGCTGCTGCGGCTGGTGGGGTTGCTGCCGCGGCTGCTGGGGTCGCTGCTGCGGCTGGTGGGATTGCTGTTCCCGCTGGCGTGCATCGCCGCCGCGCCCGCCTGGCGGCCCGACCGCCCGGTTGAAATCATCGTCAACACTTCGCCCGGCACCGGCAGTGATGCGACAGGCCGCCTCGTGCTGCGCATGCTGACCGAAAAGAAATTGATCGACGTGCTGGCCACCGTCGTCAACAAGATCGGCGGCGGCGGCACCATCGGCCTCAGCTATCTCACGCAGCACCCCGGCAACGCGCACTATCTGATGGTGACTTCGCCGACCATGCTCACCAACCACATCTCCGGCAAAGGGGCGCTCAACCATACCGACACCACACCGCTGGCCCAACTCGGCAGCGAAGCGGTGGTATTTGCGGTACGCAGCGAATCGTTGCTGAAAGCGCCGCGCGACATCGCCGAACGCATCCGCGCCGATGCCGCGGGCCTCAGCTTCGCCATCGGCAATTCGGTCGGCAGCCACAACCACATTGCGGTGGCGCTGCTCGCGAAGGCGGTCGGTGCAAATGTGCGGCGGTTGAAGGTCATCCCCTTCAACGGCTCGACTGAGGGCATCACCGCAATGCTGGGCGGCCATCTCGACGTCGCCGCCACACCGGCGGGCAGCATACTCACCCACGTGCAGTCGGGCCGCGCACGCGTGCTGGCGGTGGCGGCGGAACAGCGCCTTGGCGGCGCGTTTTCGGCAGTGCCGACGTGGAAAGAGCTCGGCTTTGCGGTCGTTGCGTCGAACTGGCGCAGCGTCGTCGCGCCGAAAGGATTGAGCGACGAACAGGTCCGCTATTGGGACGAGGTGCTGGGCAAACTGGCGCAGTTACCTGAATGGAAACAGGAGTTGCAGGCCAAACTCGAAGAAGACAGCTATATGAACAGCCGCGACACGCGCCGCTACATGACCGCGCAATACGCAGAACTCGGCGCGATCCTCGCAGATCTGGGGCTCGCCAAAAACACAGCCGACGGAAAAAAGGAATAAGCCTATGAACAAGACATTTCGCCTTGCCGCCATGCTGATGGCGATCGGCCCGATTGCGGCGACCGCCGTCGCGCAACCGGCGTGGAAACCCGACCGCAATATCGAAATCCTGGTGCCCTCGGCCGCCGGCGGCGGCTTCGACCGCACCGGGCGCACCATCCAGAAAGTGGCACAGGCACGCAAACTGATCGACGTCTCGATGTCGATCATGAACAAATCGGGCGGCGGCGGCGCCATCGGCTGGGCCTACCTCGGCCAGTTCAAGGGCGATGCGCATCACATCGGCATCTGCTCGCCGACGCTGCTGACCAACCAGATTACCGGCAGCAATTCCATCGGTCACACCGATTTCACGCCGCTCGCGATGCTCTACAACGAGTATCTGGCTTTCGCCGTCAAACCCGATTCGCCGATCAAATCCGGCAAAGACCTGCTGGAAAAACTCGCCGCCGCGCCCGGCTCGCTGTCGATCGCCATCGGCACCGCACCCGGCGGCCCCAATCACGTCGGCGTCGCGCTGGTTTTGAAAGGCGCGCACGCCGATCTGCGCAAACAAAAAATCGCCTTCTTCAAAACCGGCGGCGATTCGCTGACCGCACTGATGGGCGGACACGTCGACGTCATGGCGAGCACACCGGGCAATCTGGTGCAGGCACTCGAAGCCAAACAGATCCGCGTCATCGCCATCGGCGCGGCGCGGCGCCAGGGCGGCGAATTCGCACAGGTGCCGACGTGGAAGGAATACGGTGTCGAGGGCATGTTCCCGAACTGGCGCTGCGTGATCGGCCCGCGCGGCTTCAGCGCGGCGCAAACCGCCTACTGGGAGGACATCCTCACGCGCATCGTTGCCACCGACGAATGGAAGGCCGATCTTGAGCATATCGTCGCCGAAAGCAGTTTCATGAAAGCGGACGCCACGCGAAAATATTTCGAGGCCGAATTTGCCACCGCCCGCCGCACGCTGGGTGAACTTGGCTTGGCCAAATGAAAGCAGTCTCACCGCGTCCGGCGCCCGACCGCGTCCTCGTCGACATCGCGCACTACGTCGTCAACCAAAAAATCGACAGCACCAAAGCCTACGACAACGCGCGCCTGTGCCTGCTTGATGCACTCGGCTGCGCGATGCAGGCCTTCGCCGCTCCCGACTGCATGAAGCTCATCGGCCCCGTCGTGCCCGGCACCGTGGTGCCCAATGGCGCGCGCGTGCCCGGCACTGCCTATCAACTCGATCCGGTGAGTGCCGCCTTCAGCACGGGTTGCCTCATCCGCTGGCTCGATTTCAACGACACCTGGTGGGCGGGCGGACATCCGTCGGACAATTATTCCGGCATTCTCGCCGCCGCCGATTTCGTCAGCCGGCAGCGTGTCGCCGCCGGCACGGCGCCGCTCGTCATGCGCGACGTGCTGACCGCCGCCATCAAGGCTTATGAAATTCACGGCGTGCTGGCCGAAGGCAATATCTTCAACAGCCCGGAGACCGGTCTCGATCTGGTGATCCTGCTGAAGCTCGCTTCGACCGCGGTGCTCACGCAATTGCTCGGTGGTGGTGTGGCCGAAGTCACTGATGCGTTATCAAACGCCTTCATCGACGGCCAGCCGCTGAACACCTATCGTGTCATGCCCAATGCCGGCCCGCGCAAATCATGGGCCTCGGGAGACGCCACCGCGCGCGCCATGCAACTGGCGCTGCTGACCCTGCGCGGCGAAATGGGTTATCCGACCGCACTCAGCGCCAAGACCTGGGGCTTTTGCGATGTCCTCTACAACAGCCAGCCGGTCAAAGTGACGCGGCGTTATGGCTCGCACGTGATCGAAAACGTGCAGTTCAAAATCGCCTATCCGGCGCAGCGCCACTCACAGACGGCGGCCGAATGCGCAGTGCACCTGCATCCGCTGGTGCGCGATCGTCTCAACGACATTAAGCGCGTGGTGCTGACCACACACAAACCCGCGCTGCTGAAAATCGCCGTCGACGGCCCGTTGCCGAATTTCGCCGCACGCGACCACTGCCTGCAATACGTGGCGGCCGTCGGGCTGATCTTCGGCGACATCACCACCGCCAGCTATGAAGACAACTTTTCAGCCGACCCGCGCATCGATCGCCTGCGCGCGCAGATGATCGTGCAGGAGGACGCCGGCTACACACGCGATTACCACGGCGCCCGCCAAGCCAACCACAACGCAATACAGGTCTTCTTCAACGACGGCACGAAAACGCCGAAAGTCGATGTCGAGTTTCTGATCGGCGATGCGCGCCGCCGCAAGGAGGCGATGCCGCTGCTCGAACGCAAATTCAAAAACAATCTCGCCGGCCGTTACGCGCCAAAGCAGGCGGCGGCGATCACACAACTGCTATTCGACGGCCAGCGGCTGCAGGCGACGCCGGTAAACGAATTCATGGATTTGCTGGCGGTTTGAATGCGGGCGGTGCTATTGTGGCCGCCGTCGATCTTCAATCCAGATTAACCCGCGGAGAACCCCCATGGCCGAACCCGTTTGCGCACAAAAAGCACCCTATGCCGTTGAGCTTGCCCCCGGCGATTACTGGTGGTGCGCCTGTGGCCAGTCGAAGAAGCAGCCCTTCTGCGACGGCTCGCACAAAGGCACTGAATTCACACCGTTGAAGTTCACGGTGACAGCGGCGGAGAAAAAATTCCTCTGCGGCTGCAAGGCCAGCAAGAACAAGCCGTTTTGCGACGGCACGCATAACTCTCTCTGACACGCCGGCGGTTTCGGGCGCGCAATCGCACCGTTTGATCCCGACAGCAACCCGTAGGATGGGCGGAGGCCGCAGGCCGATACCCATCACAATACACATTCGCCTGACGATGGGTTTCGCTACGCTCTACCCATCCTACGGGCTCAAGATTAGTCTGTAGGTTGGGCTGACGAAGGAAGCCCAACACCACCCGCAATCCTGTGATGCCCCGCTTCTCATCCGCACAGCGGCATCGTGGCTGCCAATGATGCAAGCGCAAGCTCTTGCTGAGCGCGATGTTGGGCTTCCTTCGTCAGCCCAACCTGCGAACTACGAACTCACCACGCGCGGCAACCCGTAGGATGGGTGGAGGCCCGCAGGGCCGATACCCATCGCAATAAACATTCGCCTGACGATGGGTTTCGCTACGCTCTACCCATCCTACGGGCTCAAGATTAGTCTGTAGGTTGGGCTGACGA
>CALQCM020000098.1 GCA_943329075.2 Chitinophaga pinensis
CTGCATCCGTTTTCGCTGGCCTGCGGCGTGATCGCGGTGCTGCTGCTGTGGCGACACCAGTCGAACATCCGGAACCTGCTCGCGGGTGCCGAGCCGCGCATCGGCGCCAAGCGCGCCTGACGTTTTCATGCGCAACGCATGAAAGTCATTGTTCTCGGTGCCGGTGTTGTCGGCATCGCCAGCGCCTGGTATCTGCGGCAGTCGGGGCACGACGTTACTGTCGTCGACCGCCAGTTCGCGCCGGGCCTCGAAACCAGCTTTGCCAACGGCGGACAGATTTCCGTCAGCCACGCCGAGCCGTGGGCGAACCCGCACGCGATATCGCAGATCCTGCGCTGGCTCGGGCGCGAGGATGCGCCGCTGCTGTTTCGCCTGCGCGCCGATGCGGCGCAGTGGCGCTGGGGCGCGCGTTTCCTGATCGAATGCCTGCCGTGGCGCACACGGCGCAATATTGCGGCGATCCTCAAGCTCGCGCTCTACAGTCGCGCGGCGTTAAAAACACTGCGCGCGGAAACCGGCATCGAATACGACCATGCGGAACGCGGCATCGTGCATTTTTACACCGAGCCGGCGCAGTTCGCGCTGGCGCAGTCGGCAGTGCGCGTGATGGCTGAATTCGGTTGCGAACGCATCATCAAAACGCCGCAGGAACTGCTTGCCATCGAACCGGCGCTGCAGCACGCTTTGCCGCGCATCGTCGGCGGTGATCACGCCGTCGAGGACGAATCGGGCGATGCCTTTGCCTTCACGCAGCGGCTGGCGGCGCGCTGCATCGAGTCCGGCGTAGCATGGCTGAACGGCTCGATGATCACCGCGCTCGACGCCGGTGGCGGCGCGATTGACGGCATAAAGATCGTCGCTGCGGACGGCGCCGCGCGCACACTGACTGCAGATGCCTACGTCGTCGCACTTGGCAGCCACAGCCCGCAGCTATTGCGCCCCCTCGGCATGCGCCCCGCGGTCTATCCGGTCAAAGGCTATTCATTGACCATACCGGGGGCTGATTCCGGCGCCGCGCCGCGCGTGAGTCTCACCGACGACGAACACAAACTCGTTTTCTCGCATCTTGGTCACCGGCTGCGCGTTGCCGGTACCGCCGAGCTCAACGGGTATGACAACACGCTCAATGCGGTGCGCTGCGACGCCATCCTCAAACGCGTCGAAGACCTGTTTCCGCAGGCGGGGGATTTTGCCGCGGCGACGCGCTGGTGCGGCCTGCGTCCGGCAACGCCGTCGAATCTGCCTTATGTCGGCGCCACGCGCTATCGCAATCTGTTTTTGAACACCGGACACGGCACGCTGGGCTGGACGCTGGCCTGTGGGTCGGGCCGATTGCTCGCCGACATCGTGTCAGGCCGCGCACCGGAGGTCGAGCCGGCGCCTTATCGTTTTACGGGCTGACCGCTGCGAGGCTGCCGAGATCCCAGCGCGGCTTCACCGAAAACCCCTGTGCCGGCACATCCGGTTTTGCAGATTGCATGTTTTTCAATCGCATGGCGGCGGCGAATGCAATCATCGCGCCGTTATCGGTACAGAATTGCGGTGCCGGATAAAACACTTCGAAACCGGCGCGGCGGGCGGCGGCTGAAAGCCTGATCCGCAGCTCAATGTTGGCGCCCACTCCGCCTGCAACCACCAGCCGGGCGAGACCACTCTGCGCAACGGCCGCCGCTGATTTGGCGACCAGCACATCGACGATCGCGGCCTGAAACTCCGCCGCAACGTCGGCCCTTGCCTGCGCATCCAGTGCACGGTCTTTGACCTGCAGCATGACGGCGGTTTTGAGCCCGCTGAAACTGAAATTGAGATCGTGACTGTGCAGCATCGGCCGCGGCAGCTTGATGCGGCCGGCGCGCCCCTGTTCGGCCAGCTTGGCGATTTGCGGGCCGCCCGGATAGCCGATGCCCAGCAACTGCGCGGTCTTGTCGAAAGCTTCGCCGGCCGCGTCGTCGAGCGTTTCGCCGAGCAATTCGTAGCGGCCGACACCCGACACGCGCATCAGTTGCGTATGGCCGCCCGAGACCAGCAGGGCAATAAAGGGAAATTCCGGTGCCGGCTTTTCCATCAGCGGCGCCAGCAGATGGCCTTCGAGATGGTGAATGCCAACGGCCGGCACGCCTAGCGACCAGGCCAGCCCCTGTGCGACGCCGGCGCCGACCAACAGGGCGCCCGCCAGCCCCGGGCCAGCGGTATAGGCCACAGCGTCAATGTCGGCGAGAGCGACGCCGGCCTGCGCGAGCACCTCGCGGGTCAGCGGCAGCACCCGCCGGATATGGTCACGGGAGGCCAGTTCGGGGACCACCCCTCCGTATTCGGCGTGCAGGGCGGCCTGGGTGTAGAGGGCGTGCGCCAGCAGGCCGCGCGCCCCGTCATAGAGCGCGATTCCGGTTTCGTCGCAGGAGGTTTCGATCCCCAGGATCAGCATGAACAACTCAAAAGGGCGCCTGAATCAGTGCTTTGACAACGCAAAAGCCGCTGCTATAATACGCGCCTTTCCGAATCTCCGACTGGGTAACCGCATTATGCCGACCGTACGCGTCAAGGAAAACGAGCCGTTCGAAGTAGCCATGCGCCGCTTCAAGCGCACCATTGAAAAAACCGGGCTGCTGACCGAATTGCGCGCGCGCGAATTCTACGAGAAGCCCACCTCGGAGCGTAAACGCAAGCACGCTGCGGCGGTCAAGCGCCACTACAAGCGCCTGCGTGCCCATATGCTGCCGCCGAAGATGTACTAGGATTGAGGACCGAGGATTGAGGATCGAGCGGACGCGGGCAATGCCCGCGTTTTGCGTTTAAGCCCGCCGGCATCTGTTCAATCCTGAAACCTTAATTCTTAATTCTGATTCCTCAATCCTGAATTTCCCGCCGCCATGTCGCTCAAAGCCAGAATCACTGATGATATGAAGACCGCGATGCGCGCGAAGGATGCACCGCGTCTGGGCACGATCCGTCTGCTGCTGGCGGCGATGAAACAGAAGGAAGTCGACGAGCGCGTCGAACTGGCCGATGCCGAAATCGTTGTCATCATCGACAAAATGATCAAGCAGCGCCGTGACTCGATTGCACAGTTCGAGAAGGGTGCGCGGCAGGATCTGGCTGATCAGGAAAAATTCGAACTGGGCATTCTGCAGTCTTATATGCCGCAGGCCTTGTCGGATGCCGAAATCGACGCCGAGATCGCCGCCGCCATGCAGGCGACCGGCGCCAAGGTGATGGCCGACATGGGCAAGGTCATGGCCGTGCTCAAACCAAAGCTCGCCGGCCGTGCCGACATGGCCAAAGTGTCGACGCAAATCAAGGCGAAACTCGGCTAGTTATTCGCGAATCGGGCGCGCTGACGCCGCCGATTCGAACTCGGCTATCATGCGCGATAGCCGCCGCCGCATGATTTTCGGTAGTCACCGCAACCATCGTGTTCAACGCCGGGCCCCGCACGCTTGATACCGCAATCCTTCATTCAGGACCTGCTCAACCGCGTTGACATTGTCGATGTGGTCGAGCGCTACGTCCCGCTCAAGCGCGCCGGTGCGAACTATGTCGCCTGCTGCCCGTTTCACAGCGAGAAATCACCGTCGTTCACGGTCAGCCAGACCAAGCAGTTTTATCACTGCTTCGGTTGCGGCGCGCACGGCACCGCCATCGGTTTCATGATCGAGTACGGCGGCATGGGTTTCATCGATGCGGTGAAAGATCTCGCGCAGACGGCCGGCATGCAGGTGCCGGAAACCAAATTCGAAAAGCCGCGCAACAAGACCGAAGAAGGCGACGACCTCCATGAGGTAATGCTCAAGGCCGCGCAGTATTACCGCCAGCAACTCAAGGAGGCGCCGCGTGCGATCGAATACCTGAAAAAGCGCGGCATGTCGGGCGAGGTGGCAAAGGAGTTCGGCGTCGGTTACGCGCCGCCAGCCTGGCAGAATCTGCAGGCGGCGTTTACCGATTACAACGCCAAGTCGCTGGTCGCCGCCGGACTGGTGATTCAAAGCGACGAAGGCAAGCGTTACGATCGTTTCCGCGACCGCATCATGTTTCCGATCGTTGATACGCGCGGCCACATCATCGGTTTCGGCGGGCGCGTGCTCGACCAGGGCGAGCCGAAATATCTGAACTCACCGGAAACCGCGCTGTTCGAAAAAGGCCGCGAACTCTACGGACTGTACCAGGGCAGGCGCGCCATTCGTGACGCCGGCCGCGTGGTTGTCGTCGAGGGTTACATGGATGTCGTGGCACTCGCGCAACACGGGGTTGGTTACGCGGTGGCGACCCTCGGCACGGCGACGACACCGACGCACGTGCAAAAGCTGCTGCGCCAGGCCGGGGAAGTCGTGTTTTGTTTTGACGGCGACAACGCCGGCCGGCGTGCCGCATGGCGCGCGCTGGAAAACAGTCTCGAGCAACTGGTCGACGGCAAACAGCTGTCGTTCCTGTTTCTGCCGCAGGGCGAGGATCCCGACACCTATGTGCGCAAATTCGGCAAAGAGACATTTGAGAAAATGCTGCACGATGCCAAACCATTGTCGCAGTTTCTGCTCGACGAATTGAAATCGCAGGTCGACATTCAGACGCCGGAAGGCCGCGCGAAATTGCTGCAGGAGGCCGCGCCCCGCATCAAACAGGTTGCCGCCCCTTTGCTCTCGCTGATGCTGCGCAAGCAACTCGCGCAGGTTGCCGGTATCACCCAGCAGGAACTCGACGCGCAGTTTCAGATCCGATCGGTTGCCCCTGCTGCGCCAGCCCCGCCGCGGCAGCCGTCACGTGAGCGGCAATCGCTGGCGCGCAATCTGATCGAAATAGCGATGCTGCATCCCAAATTTGCGCACGATGTCGATCCGGTGGCGTTGCACGCCGCCGGCGGTGCCGCCGACGATGCGCTGGAACTGAAGACATTGGCGGCGCTGCTCGATGCCGCGGTGGCCGAACCGGCGGTCGTCAACTGGCCCGAGTATTTTCGCGATACGGAACACGCCGGATTGCTGCTGCAGATCGAGTCCGCGCTGCTCAAGAGCCAGTACTCGGAATGGAGCGAAAACGAGCTGCGGGCTGAATTCAGTGACGGCTGGCGTCAGCTGAACCAAAGGCTGGAACTCGAGGTTCAGTCAGAAAACATTAAAAAACATGGTCTTACGAACGAAAATTTGGTGCAGCTGCGGATCACAAAAGGTGTTGCCGGCCCCAAACTAAACGGGTAAGACCCCCGGGATTTTGATAAAATCGCGGGTTTTTCAGCGCAATCTACCTTACAGGCGAGACTGGCTATGGCGAAACAGAAAAAGTCGGCGAAATCCAAGGCACCGGCCCGCAAAAAAACGGGTGTGAAGACGGTCGCTAAAAAAGCAGTTGCGCCGAAGAGCAAGGCCAAGCCCAAAAAGCCGGCGCCGCACAAGGTCGTGGCAAAACCGGCGCGTGCAGTTGAAAAACAAAAGCAGACCAAGGCCGAAACCGCGGCCGCGGCCGCGGCGCAACCCCAACCGAAGACCCTGACGCCCAAACAGTTTGCGGCGAAACTGCGCGCCGAGAAAAAAGACGCCAAGGCGCTTGAGAAGGCGGCGCTGAAAGCCGGCGCCGAGCAAAAAGCCGATGCGCCGGCGCTGGCCGACGGCAAGAAGGCGCGCGCACGACTGACCGCCAAGGAAAAAGCGCTGGTCCGCGAATTCGAGCGCAAGGAACTCTCGCCGCTGGAAGCCGAGGCACGTCGCTCGCGTTTGAAGAACCTCATCATGCTCGGCAAGGAGCGCGGTTATCTGACCTATGCCGAGGTCAACGACCATTTGCCCGACGACATGATGGACGCCGAGCAGATCGAAAACATCATCGGCATGATCAACGACATGGGGCTCAACGTCTACGACGAGGCGCCCGATGCCGAAACGCTGCTGATGTCGGACGCAACGCCGGCGGCCACCGATGAAGATGTCGTCGAGGAAGCCGAACGCGCGCTGACCACGGTGGACTCCGAATTCGGCCGCACCACCGACCCGGTGCGCATGTACATGCGCGAGATGGGTTCGGTCGAGCTGCTGACACGCGAGGGCGAAATCGAAATCGCCAAGCGCATCGAAGACGGCTTGAAGCACATGATCCAGGCGATTTCGGCCTGCCCGACGACCATCGCTGAAATTCTCGCGCTGGCCGACAAGATCGAGAAAGACGAAATTCGTGTCGACGACGTGGTCGACGGCCTGGTCGATCCGACCGCCGACGAACTGGCGGCCGAGGCGGACGAAGAAGAGGAAGAAGACGCCGACGACGAGGCAATCGAAGAAGAGGAAATGAGCGAGGAAGAGCAGGCCGCGGTGCAGACCGCCGACCTGCTGCGGCTGAAGGAAGAATCGCTCAAGCGTTTCGCCGTGATCCGCAATCTCTACAACAAGATGCTGCGCGCACTGGCCAAGGACGGCCCGCGCGCCAAGGCTTATCTGCAGGCGCGCGACCAGATTTCCAACGAGCTGACCAACATCCGCTTTGGTGCCAAGCAGGTCGAGTCGCTGTGCGACGGCCTGCGCAAACTCGTCGAGCGCGTGCGTTTGCATGATCGTTCGATCATGGAACTGTGTATCAACAAGGCGAAGATGCCGCGCCAGCACTTCATCAAGGAATTCCCGGGCAAGGAAAGCAATATGCGCTGGGCCGCCAACGAAGTGGCGGCGGGCAAGCCGTGGAGCAGCACACTCGAGCGCTTTGTGCCGGGCATCGTCGAGCATCAGCAAAAGCTGATCGATCTGCAAAAATCGGTCGGCATCCCGATCAAGGACCTCAAGGAAATCAACCGCCAGATGACGACTGGCGAGGCGAAAGCCCGCCGCGCCAAGCGCGAGATGACCGAGGCCAACCTGCGTCTGGTGATTTCGATTGCGAAGAAATATACCAACCGCGGCCTGCAATTCCTCGATCTGATCCAGGAAGGCAACATCGGCCTGATGAAGGCGGTCGACAAGTTCGAATACCGCCGCGGCTACAAGTTCTCGACCTATGCCACCTGGTGGATCCGCCAGGCCATCACGCGTTCGATCGCCGACCAGGCGCGCACCATCCGCATCCCGGTGCACATGATCGAAACGATCAACAAGATGAACCGCATCTCGCGCCAGATCCTGCAGGAAACCGGTTCGGAGCCGGATCCCGCGCTGCTCGCCGAGAAAATGGAAATGCCGGAAGAGAAGATCCGCAAAATCCTCAAGATCTCGAAGGAACCGATCTCGATGGAAACGCCGATCGGCGACGACGACGATTCGCATCTCGGCGACTTCATCGAGGATCAAACCACCATGGCGCCGTCGGACTCGGCTGTTTACGCGAGCCTGCGCGATGCCACCAAGGACGTGCTCGACACGCTGACGCCGCGCGAAGCCAAGGTGCTGCGCATGCGCTTCGGCATCGAGATGAACACCGACCACACGCTCGAAGAAGTCGGCAAGCAGTTCGACGTTACGCGCGAACGCATCCGCCAGATCGAGGCGAAGGCGCTGCGCAAACTGCGTCACCCGTCGCGTTCCGAGCGCTTGCGCAGCTTCCTCGATACCGAGAGCTGATCTCCGTCGTTCTGCACACCGCGCGCCGGTCACGGCGTGCGGTGCGGCGGCCACTTCCGATTGAGCCGGGGGCGCCATGTTGCTGAAACTGCTGCGCTCCTGTTTCCGGCCCCGCCCTGACCGCCAGATCAAGCGCGGCCTCGCCCTGCGTCAAGAGGGCGATCTGCGCGGTGCCGAGCGTGTGTTGCGCGAAGTCGTCGAAAAATTTCCGCGCGACGCGATCGCCGCCGTCAATCTGGCGCTAGTGTTGCTCGAACAAAACCAAGCTGCGGCCGGCGCCGCCGAACTGCAGCGCGCGTTGTCGCTCGAACCGGGCAATGGTGCCGCCCACTACAATTTCGCCAATCTGCTGCGCGTGTCCGGCCGCCATGACGAGGCGATACTCCATTACCGGCAGGCCGCACAGGCGCGACCGGTGATCGCGCTGGCGCGGCAGGAACTGATGTTTGCGTTGCTCGAATCCTGCGCCTGGGACGCGGCGCAAGCCGAAGCCGATCTGCTGCGCGCGCAATGCAATGCCAAAGCCGAGGGTTGGATGCGCGCGATCGCGCCGCTGACGGCGACCTATCTCGCTCTGGATACGGCGGCGTGCAAACAGGTCGCCGCCTGGCATGCGTCGGAAGCGGCGCGCGGTTTGCAACCGCTGCCGCAGCACGCATCACCGCGCGCGCCGGATGATGCGCCCATCCGTGTCGGTTATATTTCGCCCGATTTTCGCGATCACCCGGTCGGGCAATTAATGAGCAGTGCGCTGCCTTTGCATGATCGCAGCCGTTTCAAGGTGTTCGCCTATTCGTCGGGACCTGATGACCGCAGCGAGGTCCGCCGCAGCATCGAGCACAACGTTGATCGATTTGTCGATATTGCTGCGATGAGCGATGCCGAGGCCGCTGCAATGATCGCCGCCGATGGCGTGCAGATCCTGATCGATCTCGCCGGGCATACCACCGGCGGGCGCCTCGGTGTTCTGGCGCGGCGGCCGGCGCCGGTGCAGGCGCACTATCTCGGTTACGCGGCAACCACCGGCGCGGCGTACCTTGATTACTTCATCACTGATGCCGTTGCCACGCCGCCCGTACAGGCTGCTGACTTCACCGAACAACTGGCGTACGTGCCCGGCTGTTTCATGCTGAGCGCTGGTGCGCCTGCAGCGGTCGCGGCGATGCCGACACGCGCCTCGCAGGGGTTGCCCGACGATGCCATGGTGTATTCGAACTTCGCCAACGCCTCGCGCATCACACGCGAGGTGTTCCATCTGTGGATGAAAATCCTGCAGGCGGTGCCGGGCAGCGTGTTGTGGCTCGGGCAATCGCGCGCTGCAATCGTCAACAATCTGCGCGCCGAGGCCGCGCGCTGCGGTGTCGATACGGCGCGACTGGTATTCGCCGGCCGCGTGGCCAGCAAGTCCGAACATCTGGCACGCATGGCACTGGCGGACCTCTCGCTCGATACCATCGGCTGGCATGCCGGACATTCAACCACCAACGACACGCTGTGGGCGGGCGTGCCGGTGTTGACTGCCAGCGGACGCAGCTTTGCCTCGCGCGTTGGTTGCAGTCTGGTCAGCGCCGCCGGCCAGCCCGCACTGATCGCGCGCGATGAAAACGACTATCTTGGCATCGCAACACGTCTCGGGTGCGATCGTGAGCAATGCGCTAACCTGAAGCGAAAACTCGCCGGCAACAAAAAAGACGCGTTGTTTTTCGATCAGCGCCGCGTCGTTGCCGGCCTCGAAGCGGTATATGCCGCGATGTGGCGGCAATACCAAGCAGGCGTGCCGCCGCAGCGTATTGATACAAGCGAAAGTGCTGCTTAATTCAACGGCGAGGCGGCTTCGCGCATCGCGACCCCGCTATAATATGGGCTGCGGGCCCTTAGCTCAGTTGGTTAGAGCAGCGGACTCATAATCCGTTGGTCCTCGGTTCAAGTCCGAGAGGGCCCACCACCAAATCAAGGGGTTACCGTAATTTCTGCGGTAGCCCCTTTTCTTTTTGGGGCAAAAATGGGGCATTTGACTGGGGCTATAAGCCACTGATTGCCCCGTGGGGCGCTTTTGCGCTTCGTTGTAGACCCACACCATCAAATGCGCCGAGTGATTCGCCACAGAGTCGTATGACTGCGCTGCGGTTGATAACCACAGCGATTCCCTTCCTGCGAGTTTTCCAGTAACTAACCCAGTCGTCATCTGACCACTGCTGTCGAAATTATTGTGGGCGATATGAATGCGATCTGCTCACGGTGTCTAAAAATCAGACCTCGTTACCCCAAAATTGCCCCAAATAGAATAATAGTAACTTCAAGTTACTGTTTAACATTAACTTTTAGTTATACAACTGCGGATTAGTTATTATCTGTTGTTATTTTCCGCCGTTTACACTAGTCTATTGCCATTAGTGTGATCAGGGGTTAGCGAGGCCATGGCAAATATCAACAAGCGCATTGCAAGCGACGGCGGCGTTCGTTATCAAGCACGTGTTCGGTTGAAGGGCTTTCCAGAGCAAGCCGCTACCTTTGAGCGGATAACCGACGCCAGACGCTGGGTGCAAGACACCGAGGCTGCGATGCGTGACGGGCGGCACTTCAAGACATCGGAGGCCAAGCGGCACACGCTAGGCGAATTGGTGGATCGCTATGTTCGTGATGTCATGCCGACAAAGCCGAAGAGTGCAAAAGATCAGACGCGGCAACTCCATTGGTGGAAGTCCCGCATTGGCGCATACACATTGGCAGACGTGACGCCTTCGTTGCTGGCTGAATGCCGCGATAAGTTGGCCACCGGAATGCGCGACGATGGCAGCATGACCCGTGAGATTAAGCATCCCTCAGGCAAGGTCAAGGCGCTGCCAGTAGAGCCGCGTTCACCCTCCACCGTGCTGCGCTACCTCGCGGCGATATCGCATGCCTATACCGTTGCGATGAAGGAGTGGGGCTGGGTTGATTCAAATCCGGTCATGAAGGTAACCAAACCCAAGCAGCCGCAGGGCCGCGTTCGGTTCCTGTCGGATGATGAGCGTGAAGCGTTACTGAGGGAATGCAAGGCGGGTAACAACCCTGACCTATACCCCGCCGTTGTGTTGGCCCTCTCAACCGGTGCGCGGCAAATGGAAGTCATGTCCCTACGCTGGGATCAGGTTGATCTGAACCGCAAGGTAATCACCCTCTATGAAACCAAGAACGGCGAGATTCGCGCCCTGCCACTGGTCAACCATGCATTCGACCTAATGAAAGCACGAGCCAAGGTGCGCCAGATAGGCGTGACTTTAGTTTTTCCGAGTAAGAAGCCAAAGAAGCCTGTTGATCCGCTGAACCCAAGTAAAACAATAGTGAAACCGGTACTGCTACGCGCTCCGTTCGATAAGGCGCTTGCACGGGCCGGTATCCTGAATTTTCACTGGCATGACCTGCGCCATTCTTGCGCGTCTTACCTTGCGATGAACGGTGCCAGTCTCGCCGAGATTGCGGAGGTGCTGGGTCACAAGACGTTGCAGATGGTCAAGCGTTACGCACACCTGAGTCATGCTCATACGTCAAAGGTGGTCGAAAGCATGAACCAGAAAATATTTGGCTGATTAAGTCAGGCTCCCATGAAAAAAGACTACTTTAATTTAGACGACGTCGCAAAACAGTTGAAGTGTGTGGTTGGTGATTTGCTTCACTATGCGGCTCAAGGTAGGCTGAATTTGAGTGTTCTTCTGGCAGGGGAGAAAGCCACTCTGCATATATGGGACTCAAATCCCAATAAAAGCGAATATGCTGAAGATATAACTGAGGCCGACGAATTTATGATGGGCGCACGAATCGTGGAAGAGCTATTCGGGCCTTTTCCGTTGCCGCTGAGTTCTGCCAAGATATTGGAAGCAGGGCGTTTACACGAAATAAACGGAGTGAGTGATCGTCTACCAAAAGAAGAATTTAGCGAGTGGCGTTTATTAAACCCTCTGAAAGCCACTAACATAAAAATAGTAGTCGAAGCGGAAGACTTGAAAAAATTCAAAGACATTTATGATTTAACTAACGAAGCTCCGGTGACGCGCGAATGGAAGAGGCTGGCTCGGGAGCTTGGCGTTGAATGGATGAAAAGCGAAGAGAAAAAAACTGGTAAGCGGCCAACTATTGATTCTATTGCTAAATACCTTGCGGATGAGTTTTCCAATCGAAAAATTACAGGAGCGCGTGGAACGGTTTTAGATTGGGCGAGTATCAAGAAAGTGTTAACCGGAATCACGGAGAAAAAGCGGGGCGACAATCTTAAAATCAGGATGAGGAAGCCCCATCTAAGGTAATCCCCCATCTTAAAAACATTTCAAAAACAGTTATTTATATTTGCTTGTGGGGAAAAATTACCCCAACGCTAATTGAGGCTGAGCTGCAACGATGCAGCACTACCGGAGAAAAGCGCCATGCAAGCACAGCCCCAGCCGCAAACCACAGCAATTTCATCTGCCAGTAAGTCGGCCCATTACGAGGCACCATCGTCATCCAACGGATACGTAAGCGTCAGGCAATTTTCACAACGCAACCCTGCGTTCACTCAGCCTTCGGTTCGGAATCTGATCTTCAAAGCCGATCCACGCGAATCTTCGCTTGGCACGATCCACGGTAACGGTCTTGTCGAAGCCGGTGCCATTGTCCGAATTGGCCGCAAAGTTCTGATTTCCGAGCCGCGATTTTTCGCTTGGATCGAGGGGCATCGACCGTGAGCGCGAACACCTCAGTCCGCTCTGCTAACCAAGCTGCAGCATTAGTTAATCGTGCCAGCACGTTAAAACGGAGACGGCGCACTGCCGCGCAAACAAAGCAGCTCGACTTGCAGATTATTGGGGTGGTTGCAGGCGACCATCCGCAGTCTGTCCGGCACATCTTTTACCGAATGACAGACCCACGGTTGGCTGAGTCAGTGGAGAAATCAGACCGTGGGTATCGGCACGTTCAAGCCCGCTGCGTTGCGCTGCGGCGATCTGGTGCAATTCCTTACAGCTATTTCGCCGATTTGTCGCGGCGCGGATATTTTGTCAATACCTTTGATGACGCCTGCGACTTCGTAAACCGGATGCAGGGCCTGTATAGGGCTGACCTATGGCGAGATGCCGAGTCCCGGTGCGAAGTCTGGGCCGAGAGCAGATCAATTGCGAGTGTCATTTTGGACGACTGTAAGCAAGTCGCAGTTGACCTGTATCCCTGTGGCGGATTTTCAAGCTTGTCTTTCGTTCACGAGGCAGCGGAAAGCTTGAATAATTCCGGCGACGATCGCCCTGTGCATGTTTTCTACATTGGCGACTATGACGCAGCGGGCGTGCTGATCGACGTGAGCTTGCAGCGGGAACTGAGGCTGCATCTTCGTTCCGACATTGAGCTGATATTCGAGCGTATAGGAATCAACGCCGAGCAGATCGAGGACTACGACCTGCCGATGAAACCGCGCAAGGAATCCGACCACCGGTCGCGGCAGATCGAATTCTCGGTAGAAGCCGAATCAATGCCTGCGAAAATACTACGAAGCATCCTGCGCGACAAAGTTGAAGCGCTATTGCCTGCCAACGCTTTAGCGGTCGCAAAGGTCGCCGAACAGTCTGAGCGCGAACACCTGACCCGCATGGCGGCAATGCTCAAAGGTGCCATATGATCACGGCTGCTGAGATCGAACGTGGCAGCGCGCAGGAGGGCAACCATGCAGAACCGTGAGCCGCCGGCGTTCCAAGAATACGCAGCCTCCATGCTGGCATCGCGCGCTTTCCGGCTATCGACAGCGACTGAGCGCGGGGTTTTATATACGATGAAGCTCGAATGTTGGGTGAACAAAACGACGCCCAGCGAACCGCGCGCGCTGGCGAAAATTTTGGGGCTGGACGCCGGCGATGTTGATGCGGCGCTCCCCGCCGTAATGCCTTTTTTTGCCCTTGAAAACGGCGAAATTCGATGTCCTGAACTTGATCGATACCGCGAGCATCTTGAAACACGGCATGCGAAGCAATCGAAGGGCGGAAAGGCCAGCGCAGCGATGCGATCGGGCGACAAGGCGGGTAAGTCTAAAGGAACAAAGGCCGTTAGAAAAAAGACTGTTGCAGGTGATGCCGATAGCACGGCAAGCACCTTGGAAGCACCTTTCAAGCACCCTGCATGTTGAGGCCGAATGAAAATTGACCAGTTTATGAAGGTTGTGCCGAAGGAAAATTGACCAGGGTGTTCAATCGACCTGCTTACTTTTTAAGCAGGGAGTCGAGGTGATCACAATGGACATGTTGGGCAAGGTAAGGCGCATGAGAATGC
>CALQCM020000099.1 GCA_943329075.2 Chitinophaga pinensis
CTATTGATTTGTAAAGATCTTTAGTTCTAAAAGCCGGGGAAACATCAGGGGTGGGGGTGTCGCAGCGCTGGCTGTCCCCCATCCCTGCCTTCCCCCACAAGGGGGGAAGGAGCAAACACCTTCCCCCTTGATGGGACGGCGGTAATGGCATTTAGCAGGAACCCTCCCCCTTGATGGGGGAGGGTAGGGTGGGGGTGTCGCAGCGCTGGCTGTCCCCCCATCCCTGCCTTCCCCCACAAGGGGGGAAGGAGAAAACCGGTGGAGTCAGTGATTGGAGGTGGCCTATGCGTAAACTGTGCGCGGTACTGATTGTTATGGCGCAATGCGCATGCTGTGCTATTGCGCACGCCGCCGATCCGGCTGCCGCGTATCCGCAACGCCCGATCCGCCTCGTCGTGTTGTTCCCGCCCGGCGGTTCGGACACCGTCGCCCGCATGTTCGGGCAACGTGCCGCCGAACGTCTCGGCCAGCCGATCGTCATCGACAACCGGCCGGGGCTGCCGGCGTGATTGGCGCCGACATCGTCGCCAAGAGTCCGGCCGACGGTTACACGCTGCTCTTCGCCACCGCCTCGTTCGCCATGACCTCGGCGTGGGACCGCAAGCTGCCCTATGACGCCATTCGCGATTTCACCGCCATCGGCATGCTCGCCTACACGCCGTTCATGCTGACGGTACATCCGACGCTGCCGGCGAATACGGTGAAGGAATTCATCGCGCTGGCGAAAGCAAAACCCGATCAGCTCAATGTCAGCACCACCGGCGCCGGCGGCATCGGCCATCTCGGCACCGCGATGTTCGCCAACATGGCGGGGCTACGCATTAACTACGTGCCGTACAAGGGCACCGGCCCGGCGCTGACCGCGGCGTTATCGGGTGAAGTGCATTTCACCATGGTGACGATCGGCACTTCACTGCCCTACGCGCGCGCCGGCAAGTTGCGCGCGCTGGGCGTGTCGAGTGCGCGCCGCTCGGCGCTCGCTCCCGATATTCCGTCGATCGCCGAGGCCGGCGTGCCCGGTCTCGATGTCGTCACCTGGTACGGCCTGTCGGCGCCGCGCAATCTGCCGGCCGCCATCGTCAGCCGGCTGCATAGTGAAATGGCAGCGATTGCGAAGTCCGCGGAATTCCGCGACCAGATCGCCGCGCTCGGCATCGAGCCGCAGATCACCGCGCCGCGCGAATTCGCCGAATTCATGAAGTCCGACATCGCGCGCTGGTCGCGTGCGATCAAGGACACCGGCATCACGCTGAATTAGCGCGGGCTGCGCGTGCAAACGGGGCACCTGATGCAATCGACGGGACGAAACCTGCGGCGCGCCGCGGCGCGCGTGATGCTGCTGCTGGGCTGGTTGCTGCTCTCCGCCGTTTGCGCCGCCGACACGCTGCTGCACGAACAGCCGTCGATGTTCGGCACCATCGTCGTCACCGAGGACGACGCCGGCGTGCGCACGCTGCGCTTCGGCCGCGCCGGCCCGCGGCAGAGCGTGGTGAAGCCCGGCGATCCTGATCATCTGGTGTTGCAATACACGCGCTCGGCCTTCGTCGGGCTGGCCCTCGCCGACAAGCCGCGCCGCATGCTGGTGGTCGGCGTCGGCGGCGGCACGCTGCCGATGTTTTTGCGCAAGCATTATCCGGAAGCGGCGATCGATGCGGTCGATATCGATGCGAATGTGCTCGAGGTGGCGCGCAAATTTCTCGGCTTTCGTGAAGACGCCACGCTGCGCGCGCATGTCGCCGACGGGCGTGCTTTCATCGAGGCGGTACGCGAACCCTACGACATGATTTTTCTCGACGCTTTTTCATCCAGCGATCTGCCGGCGCATCTCACCACGCAGGAATTCCTGCGTGCCGTGCGTTGCGCGCTGGCGCCGTCGGGTGTGGTGGTCGGCAACATCTGGGACCGTTACGCCAACCGTCTCTACGATTCGATGCTGCGCACCTATCAGGAGGTGTTCGACGAGGTCTACCTGATCAGCGTGCCTGCCGCCGGCAACAAGATACTGCTCGCGCTGCCGCGCGTGCTGAAATTGAGCGAGGAAGAAATTGAAGCGCGTGCGCGGGCGGTCGGAGCGGACCGGAAATTTCGTTTCGATCTGGGTGATGCGGCGACCTACGGCTTTGTGCAGTTGCGCGAGCGGAATGCGGCGGGGCAGGTGTTGCGGGATGTGAAGCCATAACATTTCTGCTTTCCCCTTTGAGGTGGAGGGTGGGGATGGGGAGATTGGTGCGTGTATTCTTGATACACGGTGCTTCAAGTTCGCCGGGGGCAGCCCGGCGGCTGCTTACTTTCTCTTGGGCGGCCAAGAGAAAGCAAAGAGAAGGCCGCCCTGGTGAGACGCCCCCTACGGGGGTTCCCTGCGTTACTCAACGCGCCGGGCGGCTGCGGAACTCGCCCTTGCCGCTGCGCGGCAAGGACTCAGACAGTCCTCGCCGACCCCTCCCAGCGCGTTTGCGTTACTCGGCGTCTCACAAGGGACCCGAACCCGCGCGATGAATGATTGCCAGAAGCCTTCGACTACCAATGGTTTTGGCCTCCCCTTGAGAGCTGCCGAGCAGCACAGCCCTGTCGGGGGCAGTCGGCGAGCACTGTCTGAGCCCTCGCTTGCGAGGGCGAGTTGCGCAGTCGCCCGACAGGGCGAGCAGCGCAGGGGAGTCCGAAGGACCGGCGAACCAGGGGTCGCCTTCTTTTGATTACTTTTCTTGGCGAAGCAAGAAAAGTAATCAGCTGCCGGGCTGCCCCCGGCCAAACGGAAGCACCGTGGATCAATCAACCTCATGTCATCCGGCGGAATGCGCTTCGCTTTTCCGCCCTACGGGTTAACGGTGTGCGTGCACCGGCACAAAATCCGGATGCCACAGCAAATCCGGCGACAGTTCATCAATCGAACAAATCCCCGTCAACGCCAGCACGCGATCGATCTCCGCTCTCAATATCTGCAATGCATGTTTCGCACCGTCTTCACCGCCGGCAGAAATTCCATAGAGCATGGGCCGCCCGATGAAAGCCATGTCGGCGCCGAGTGCCACGGCCTTGATGATGTCGGCGCCGCGCCGAAAACCGCCGTCGGCCATCACCATAAAATTCTTGCCGGTGGCGGCGCGTATTTCGGGGATGGCTTCGAGCGGCGAGATGATGCCGTCCAATTGCCGTCCGCCGTGGTTGGAAATGAAGACGCCGTCGGCGCCGAGTTGCTGCGCTTTCAAGGCATCGTCGCCGCGCACCACGCCTTTGATAAATAACTTGCGCGGCCAGAATTCGCGCAGCCAGCGGAAATCCTCCCAGTTCACCTCTTCGCGGCGTTCCTGGAATTCGGCAACCGGTTTGTCGATGATGCGTTCATTGCCGTCGCGGCTGACGTTCTGATAACGCGGCACGCCGGAGTCGAGCAGCGTGCGCAGGAATACGTCGAGCGACCAGCGCGGATGCAGCGCACCGTCGAGGAGATTGCGCAGATTCAGTTTCAGCGGTGTCGAGAAGCCGTTGCGGCGGTTGTATTCGCGGTTGCCGTTCTGCGCAACGTCGCTGGTCAGCACCAGCGCCTCGAAGCCGGCGTTGAGTGCGCGGGTGACGAGTTTCTCCACCGGCGCGCGGCTCTTCGCCATGTAGAGCTGGAACCACAGTGCGCCGCCTTTGGCGGCCTGCGCCACTTCTTCAAGTGGCTCGAACGACGCCGTGCTCAAGACGAAGGGCAGGCCGGCATCGCGCGCCGCGCGCGCCATCGCCGTATCGGCCTTGAAACCGTAGAGGCCGGCCGCCCCGGTCGGCGCGATGCCGAAGGGCGCGTTGAAGGTCTTGCCGAAAATTTCTGTTTTTGCCGAGCGTTTCGAAACGTCAATCAGTGTGTGCGGACGGAAGCGGATGCGCTGGAACACCGCGCGGTTGTTGTCGAGCGTCAGGTTGTCCTCAGCGCCGCCGTCGAGAAAATCCCAGGCGATTTTCGGCAATCGCGAATGCGCGATGGCGCGCAGGTCGTCGATGCTCTGGGCGTCGCGGAAGTTCACCGGCTATTTTCCCGGCTGGTATTTCTTTTTCAGTTCGTCGGCCGGCAGGTATTTTTCTTCGAGCGCCATGATTTTCGGGAAGCCGGCGAAGTCGAACGACGTGCCCATCGGATGGTTGATGAGTTTCTTCTCGTATTCGATTTCGGCGATGGCGCCGCGCGCCTTCAGATCGGCGGCGTATTCGAACATGCCCTGCATCGAAGTGCGCAGGCCGGCGAGCGAGACGTGCATCAGCTTGAAGCCGATGTTGGCGATGTCGTCGAAGGTGATGCCCGATTCGTACCACTTCAGGTTCGACGAATAGTTGAAATACAGCGGCAGGTCCGGAAACTCCTTGTGCACCTCAGCGGCGAAGCGTTTGGGCATGTCGATGTCCGAATTCGGAAACTCCGGGAAGATCATGTCGGCGCCGGCCTTCGCATAGGCCTTGGCGCGGCGGATCGCTTCGTCGAGACCACCGCCGACCGCGGCCACCGCATCGGTGCGCGCGATGATGACGAAATCCGGATTTTTGCGCGCATCGACCGCGGCGCGGATCTTGCCGACCGCTTCGTCCATGGGGATGACCATCTTGCCGGCGACGTGGCCGCAGCGTTTCGGGCTGACCTGGTCTTCGATATGTATTGCGGCGACCCCGGCGGCCTCAAAGTCGCGCACGGTGCGGATGACGTTGATGGCATTGCCGTAACCGGTGTCGGCGTCGGCAATCACCGGAATATTCACCGAGCGCGCGATGTTGCCGGCGTTGGCCACCATCTCGGGGCCGGTAATCAAGCCGACATCGGGTAGTCCCAGCAGGGTGAGCGACACATCGTAGCCGCCCATATAGGTGAATTCGAAGCCGGCCTTCTCCGCGATCATCGCATGCAGTGGTGTGGTGATGCCCGGCGTGAAATGGTGTTTGCCGTCGCGCATCAGTGCGCGCAGTTTTTTGCCCATGCTCATTGGTTGCTCCAGATTGTTATTGTTCGCAAACCATCAAAAAGTTCCGTCGCTCCCGCGAAAGCGGGAGCCCGGTTTTTGAGACGCAAAGCTTAAATCAAGAACTGGATACCCGCTTTCGCGGGTATGACGGTTCTAGTGCGAGCTGCGTATTTTGGCAATAGTCTGTTAATACTTGAGGCCGTGCAAAAACTCCGAACGCGCCCGCGCGCCCGCCATCAAAAACCCGGTGTCGTTGCCGCTCAAAATGAAACGCATGCCCATGTTGATGTATTTGTCCATCAAGGCATGATCGACCACGCCGCCCATGCCCGGATGTTTGCCGTGTTTGCGGCAGGCCTCAATGACGGTCTTGTAGGCGGCTTCAACTTTCGCGTCGCCATATTGACCGGGAATGCCCATCTCCGCGCACAGATCATTGGTGCCGATCATCACCACATCGACGCCGGGGAGCGCCGCAATCGGGTCCGCCAGCGTGATCGCCGCCGGCGTTTCGAGCATGATGACGACCAGCGTTTCGTTGTTGGCGAGTGTCGTCGCCTCGGTCAGCGGCAGCGATTTGAAAGCGAACTGCGGCAGCTGGCCGTAGATCGAGCGGTGGCCGATCGGCGGATATTTGCAGTACGAAACCGCGTTCTTCGCTTCTTCAAGCGAATCGACATGCGGCACGACGATGCCCTGCGCGCCCGAGTCGAGCAGGCGCGAGGCGTGGTGGTGTTCCTTGCCGGGCACGCGCACCAGCGGCGAGATGCCCACCGGCAGGGCGGCCGACGCGATCATCGAGGCATTGCCGATGTCGAGCGCGGAGTGTTCCATGTCGATGAACAGCCAGTCGTAGCCGCAGGTCTTGGCGATGGCGCCGATGTCGGTGGTGCGCGACTGGTGCAGGCCCATGCCGATGGCGATCTTGCCGGCTTCGAGTTGTTGTTTGGTGTGGTTCGGGTAAATTTTCACGTGCCCTCCTCCGGGTAACCGTTATTGTTTGCGTTAGCGCTTGTTATGCGATGGCGTATCCGGCACTGGATTCCCTCCCCCGCGCGCGGGGGAGGGGTAGGGTGGGGGCACGCAGTCCGCGTTGTTGTCTATTGTCCCTGCATTACGGCACGACGGCGAGTTCGCCGATCTGTTCGAGCAGCAGTTCGCGCGAGCTCTCGACGTGTGCGCGCGTCAGCGCCACCGCCGCGCGCTTGTCGCGGCGTTTGATGGCGGCGACGATCGCCGTGTGTTCGTCGACAAACTGCTGCAGGTTGCCGGCTTCGCGCAGCACATTGCTCATATTCATCGTGATGAGCCGGTCGAATTGTTCGATCACATCGATGGTGGCGCGCGCCAGCCGGCTGTTGCCGCAGGCGCTGGCGAGCGCGAGGTGAAAGTTGCGGTTGTACTGGATCCATGCCGCGACACCGTTGTCCTGCGGCGCGGCGGCCAGCGCATCGAGGGCGGCCAGTTCGGCGTCGCCGGCATGCTCGATCAGGCGGCGCACGCACGAGCATTCGAGGATGGCCCGCATTTCGTACATCTCGCCGATTTCGTTCATCGAGATCGGCGTCACACGGTAACCCTTGCGCGGCAGCACCTCGATCAGGTGCTGTTCCTGCAACCGCAGCAGCGCATCGCGGATCGGCGACTTGCTCACACCGTATTTTTCGGCGAGGTCTTTCTCCTGCAACTGGGTGCCCGGGCGCAGGCTGCAGGCGAGAATTTCACCGCGCAGCCGCTCATACACGTCGACCCGTACCAGCCGTTGCGGGGCGCGGGTTTCGGTCGATGTGAGTGTTTCCAAACTTGCGACGTCCGACGGCATTTTAAGGGCCTGAAATCAGGGGAAATGTGAAGAACTGACGATTTGAAGAATATCACAGACATTTTTCATGCGTAGTCGAAGTTGTCAACTAATTGATAAATAACAATTATGAAAATTGGCATCGGCCACTATTGACATAAACTGGTCAAAACTGGAATATCAGTACGTCTTCGCGGTCGGCCCGCGGTTGTTGCGGCCGATCGACCATTGAACGTTCCAAATTCAGGTCGCCAACCCCGTGTTCAACACCGCCATCCGCATCCTGTTTGCCGCCGCGCTGCTGCTGCTCTCTGCGGTCGCGGCTGCGCAGCCCTACCCGAACAAACCGCTACGGCTGGTGATTGGTTTTCCGCCCGGCGCCTTCACTGACGTGATGGCGCGCATGCTGGCCGAGCATTTGGGCAGCGTTTATGGTCAGCAGGTCGTGGTCGATAACAAGCCCGGCGCCGCCTCGACGATCGCCGCCGACATCGTGTCGAAGGCGCGCGCCGACGGCTATACGCTCCTCTTCGGCCACATGAACTCAAATGCGGTGGCGCCTGCGTTGTTTCCCAAACTCGGTTACGACCCGGCGAAGGATTTCATCGCCGTCACCAACGTTGCCTTCGTTTCGCTGATGCTGGTGGTCAACCCGTCGCTGCCGGCCAACGACGTCAAGAGTTTCATCGCGCTGGCGAAAAGCCGCGCCGAGCCGCTGCGCTTCGCCTCCAGCGGCAACGGCAGCTCGCAGCATCTGGCCGCTGAGCTCTTCATGCAGATGACCGGCGCCAAAATGGTCCACATCCCCTACAAGGGCAGCATGCAGGCGGCGGTCGATCTTATTTCCGGCCAGGTTGATCTGAATTTCGACGGTGTTGGTTCAGCGCTGCAGTTCGTGCGCGCTGGCAAATTGAAAGTGCTGGGGGTTGCCACCGCGAAACGCGTTGCGCTGATTCCCGAGGTGCCGACCATTATTGAAGCCGGTTTGCCAGGCTTTACCGCGGCTTCGTGGTTCGGCGTGTTTGCGCCGACTGGCACACCGCCTGAAATCGTCGCGAAGTTGTCCGACGACATCAACGGTTTTCTGAAGTCGCCCGAGGTCATTAAAAAAGTCACCGACATCGGCGGCGAACTGGCGCCGCCGAATACGCCGGCCGAATATGCAAAGTTTGTGCAGAGCGAAACCACGCGCTGGTCGAAACTGATCCGCGAGGCCAATATCAAGGCGGAATAAGGCGCGCACGGACGACTATTTTTCGCCTACGTCATTCCCGCGAAAGCGGGAATGACGGGTTAATTGTAGGGCGGCAGTTTTTGTAGGGTGCGCAACGCGCACGCGTTAGGACGGTAGACGGTGCGCAGTGCGCACCCTACAGACTGGATTCCCGCTTTCGCGGGAATGACGAATTGATTTGATTGCAGCAACGACGAAAGCGGAGATAAACAATGCGAGCGTTTGAATATTTCACCGCCACCGACTCGAAGCACGCGGTGGCCCTGCTGGCCGAGCACGCGCCGGCGCGGATCATCGCCGGCGGCACCGACCTCTTGGCCGACCTGAAGTCGTCGCCGTCGCACGCGCCGAAGACCGTGGTCGATATTTCGCGTGCCACCGACATGCGCAAGATCGAAGTCAACGCGCGCGGCCTGTGCATCGGCGCACTCGTCACGCACAGCGAAATCATGGCGTCGAAGCTGATCAAAGAGATGTTTCCGGCGCTGGTTGATGCCGCACACACCATCGGCGCCGTGCAGACGCGCAACCTCGGCACGCTGGGCGGCAATCTCGTCACCGCCGTGCCCTCGGTCGACAGCGGCCCGACGCTGGTTGCGCTTGACGCGCAGGTGACGATCGCCGGTCCCGCCGGCAAACGCAGCCTGCCGCTGGCTGAATTTTTTGTCGGCCCGCGCCGCACTGCGCTGAAACAGGACGAACTGCTGGTCGAAATCGTCATTCCGACAGCGAACCTCGACAAGCCCGCGCATTTCCTCAAAATGGGGCTGCGTAAAGGCCAGGCGCTGGCGCTGGTCAATGTGGCGTCGAGCCTGTGGGTCGACGCAAAGAAAAACACCTGTCGCGATGTGCGCATCGTGTTGGGCGCGGTGGCGCCGACGGTGATCCGCGCGAAGACCGCGGAAAAATTTCTTGAAGGCCGCGTCGCTACGCCGGAAAACTGCGCTGAAGCCGGCCGTCTTGCGGTTGAAGACGCGCGGCCGATCAGCGACATGCGCGCCTCGGCCGAATACCGCAAAGATCTTGTCGCCGTGCTGGCCAAACGCACACTTGAAGCCGCCTGCGTGCAGGCGCGCGCGATGAAACAAAAAGGAGCACGCAAATGACCGACGTCACACTCAAAATCAACGGTGAAACGCGCAGCGCCGCGGTGCCGCCGGAAACCACGCTGCTGAAAATGCTGCGCGAGAATTTCAACCTCACCGGCGCCAAGCTCGGTTGCGATGTCGGCGACTGCGGCGCCTGCACCGTCATCGTCGACGGTATGTCGGTGAACTCGTGTTTGATGCTGGCCGCTCAGCTTGAAGGGCGCGAGGTGCTCACCATCGAAGGCCTCGCCACGCCCGACCGTCTGCATCCGATCCAGAAAAGTTTTGAAGACTGTGCCTCGCTGCAATGCGGTTTCTGTGGGCCCGGCGTGATCATGTCGTCGAAGGCGCTGCTTGATGCAAATCCCAACCCGAGTGTCGCCGAGATCCGTGATGCATTGGCGGGCAACCTGTGTCGTTGCACCGGTTACACCAAAATGATCGAAGCGGTGCAGGAATCGGCGAAGGCGATGCGCGGCAGAAAATCGGAACGCGTGGCGTAATCGATCGACGAGACGCCCGATTTCAATCGGGATTGAATAAATGCACAACGAGAATTCATGCCACTTCGTCATTCCCGCGAAAGCGGGAATCCAGACGGAAGAACCTGGGTCCCCGCTTTCGCGGGGACGACGTATTTTTGTTGTTGTAATTCGTAAGTCAAAATTATCATGACCGTCCTGCCCGACACCACGACAAAACCCGCCGCGCCGCTCAAGGTGCCGGAGAAAATGCGCGCATGGGTGCTCGGCCGTCCGCACGAACTGAAGCTGGTCGAAAAGCCCGTGCCGCAGCCAGGTGTGGCGGAGGTGCTGGTGCGTATCGGCGCCACCGCGGTGTGCGGCACCGATCTCGAAGTCATCAGCCATGGCGAACCGGCGCTGGTGCAGGGCGGCTTGCCGTTTGAAAAGAATTTCACGCCGGGCCATGAATACATGGGCACGGTGGTCAAGCTCGGCCCGGGTGTCGATGAATTCGCCGTCGGCGAGCGCGTCGCCGTCGAAATTCACGCCGGCTGCGGCCGTTGCGAGCGCTGCCGCGAAGGCATGTATACCGCTTGCACCAACTACGGCATGAACTACGCCGGCCACGACAAGGGCCATCGCGCCAACGGTTTTACCACCGACGGCGGCTTCGCTGAATACGCGGTGAATCACGTCAACACCATGGTGCGCGTGCCCGCTGGCATGAGCGACGAAGAAGCCACACTGATCGTCACCGCCGGCACCGCCACCTACGGCCTCGACGTGCTCGGTGGTTTGATCGCGGGCCAGACGCTCGTCGTCACCGGCCCCGGCCCGATAGGCTTAATGACTGTGGGTGTGGCGAAAGCACTCGGTGCCAACCCGGTGATCCTCGTCGGCACGCGCCAGGACGCGAAACGGCTTGAGATCGGGCGCCAGCTCGGTGCCGACGCCGTCGTCTGTGTCGATGACGAAGACCCGGTCGAAGCCGTCAAGCGCATCACTGCCGGCCGCGGCGCGCATTACGTGATGGAATGTTCGGGCGCACCGCAGGCCGTCAATCAGGCCGCGCGCATGGTCAGCCGCGGCGGCCGCATTTGTCTGGCCGCGTTTGCGAAAGAACCGGTGCTGGTCGACATGGCCTACATCGTCAGCAACAACATTTATCTGTTCGGCATCCGCGGCGAAGGCAAAAGCGCGACGCGCCGCGCCGCCTCGCTGATCGAGCAGAAACGCTTTTCGCCGAAACTCATACACACGCACACTTTTTCATTCGACCAGGTGCCGGCCGCCATCCGGCAGTCGCGCGAACGCATCGACGACGCGATCAAAGTCGTCGTCAAGATGTGACATGAATTGATTTGAAGGAAGGGAAACAACCATGACTAAAAAAGCCAAACCCGTTCGCACCGCCAGGGCGAAGTCCGCCGGCATCGGCCAGCCGGTCGACGCGTCAGGCACTTTGCGCCTGCCCGCCGTCACGCAGCAGGTCGCCTATCCGATCGAGGCACTCGCCCCCAAAGTGCGCCAGCAAACGCCCGCGGTCGGTCAGCGCGCCACGCGCCCCGATGGCCGTCTGCACGGCTTGGGGCAAACCAAGTATATCGACGACATGTCGTTTCCCGGCATGCTCTATTGCAAGATCAAGCGCGCCGGCATTTCATCGGCGCTGATCAAGAAGATCGACACGCGCGAAGCGGCGGCGATGCCCGGCGTGATGGCCATCATCACCGGCAAAGACATTCCGGTGAATTCGTACGGCCCCTCGATCAAGGACCAGCCGGTCCTCGCCTATGAACGCGTATTCCACGCCGGCGACGGGGTGGCCGCAGTGGCCGCCGTCACCGAGCAGATCGCGCTCGAAGCGCTCGAAAAAATCAAAGTCGAATACGAAGCGCTGCCGGCGATTTACGATCCGGTCGAGGCGATGAAAGACAGTGCGCCGAAAGTGCATCCGCCGTCGAGCAACATCTACGCGACCAAACTGATTAAAAAGGGTGACGTAGAAAAAGGTTTCCGCGAATCGTATCGCGTGTTCGAAGACACTTTCACGACGCAGATGGTCGAACACGTGCCGCTTGAGCCGCATTGCTCGATCGCTTCGTGGGATGCCAATGGCCGCCTCACCATTCATTCGACGCTGGGCCGCATCACGCTCGGCCGCACCGACATGGCGCGCACGCTGCAACTGCCGCTCTCGCGCATCCGCATGGTTGCCACCATCGTCGGCGGCAACTTCGGCGGCAAAAACGAAATCACGCAGGAGCCCGCACTGGCGATCCTCTCGAAAATGACCGGCCGCCCGGTGAAGGGCACCTTCACGCGCACCGAGGAGTTCATCGCGACGACGACGCGCCACCCGATCATCATGCATTACAAAACCGGGGTGTCGAAAGAGGGCAAACTCATCGCGCGTAAAGTGCGCCTGGTGCTTGACGGCGGCGCTTACTGCTCGTGGAGCGAAACCACGCTCGGCAAGGCCTGCATCCTCTCGCCCGGCCCCTACAACATCGAGAACGTGCACGCCGAAGCGTTTGTGGTTTACACCAACAAAACGATGACCGGCGCGATGCGCGGCTTCGGCGCGCCGCAGGTTTGTTTTGCCTATGAATCGCACATGGACGACATCGCCGAGGCGCTTGGCATCGATCCGCTTGAAATCAGATTGCGCAACGCCTTCCATGAAGGCTCATCGAGCCCGACCGGGCAGGTGTTGCACAGCGTGGTGGTGAGAGATTCATTGCTGCAGGCGGCGGAACGTTACGGCTGGAAGGAGGCACAATAATGAAGAAGCGCGGACGCGGCATCGCCTGCATGTGGTACCCGATCGGTTTCACGGTCGCGGCCAACCCGAGCGCAGCAGTGGTCAAGGTCAATGAAGACGGCACTGCCACACTGCTCACCGGCACAGTGGAAACGGGGCAGGGCTCACTCACGGTGCTGGGGCAAATCGCCGCCGAAGAACTCGGCATCGCCACCGACGACGTGCATGTCGTTTCGGCCGACACCGACACCACGCCGATGGACACCGGCGCCATCGCCAGCCGCACCACCTATGTGACCGGCAACGCGGTGCAACTCGCCGCGGCGAAGGCAAAAGAAATCCTGTTCCAGGTCGCGGCCCCCATGCTTGGCGTCAAACCCGAACAACTCGAAGCGCGTGACCGCAAGATCCAGGTCAAGAATTATCCGCAACGCTGCATCGGCATCGGTGAAGTCGCCAACCAGGCGCAGTTCGTCATGGGCCAGCCGGCGTTGGGCAGTGCTTCGTTCAACCCGCCGACCGTTGCGCTCGATCCGGAAACGGGGCAGGGCAAACCGTTTGCCACGTACGTGTACGCCACACAGATCGCCGAAGTCGATGTCGACGACGAAACCGGCGAAGTCGAAGTGCTGCGCATCGTCGCCTCGCACGACTGCGGCACCGCCATCAACCCGATGCTGGTCGAAGGCCAGATCGAAGGCGGCATCTCGATGGGCATCGGCTTCGCGCTGCAGGAAGAAATGCTGTTCGACAAAAACGGCAAGCAGTTGAATCCCAATCTGACCAACTACATCATGCCGACCAGCCTCGACATGCCCGAGATCGAAGTCGACATCGTCAAGAACTTTGACCCGACCGGGCCGTTCGGTGCCAAGGGTGTGGGCGAGCCGACTGCGGTGCCGACCGCGGCGGCGATCATGAATGCCATCTACAACGCCGTCGGCGCGCGCATACACTCGCTGCCGGCGACGCCGGAGAAAGTACTCGCTGCAATCAAAGCGGCGCGCGCAAAGAAACTGGCGCAGCCGAAGGTAAAAGCGTTGGCGAAGCCGAAAGCGAAGTCACGGCAGAAGAGGGTGGCGGCGCGGTAAGCGGAGTGTTTGCGTAGCGCGCCTCTTCACCCCCACCCCTGCCCCTGATGTTTCCCCGGCTTTTCATGCTCGTAATCCGAGTCGTTTCTTGAGCACCTGCATGGCGAAGTCGGTCAATATAAGGGAATGCTGGGTACACAATAGTTTAGCCAAAGTGATGATCGATAGTTCGCGCGCA
>CALQCM020000100.1 GCA_943329075.2 Chitinophaga pinensis
ACGCTTACGCGTTGTCGAAGCGCACGGAAGTGGGTCTGGACTTCGCAACGATCCGCAACGATCGTTTCGCGAACCAGACGATCGGCACCGGTTCGAACGTCCCGAACTACGGCGAAACGCAGAACTTCACGGGTATGATGGTTCGACACAAGTTCTAAGAAATGTTGCAAGGACGGCCGCGTCCCGGGCCGTCGCTGTTCATGCAAGCATCACCTTTTAAAGCCCCGGCAACGGGGCTTTTTTTTGTCTGTAATTCGCCGGGTTTGACGGTATACGTTGCGGGGTTCGGGCCACTGCACTTAGAATGCCCTTTATCCAATTGCGGGAAATGCCGACATGAAAAATTTCGTTTCGCGCCTGCCCATCTTTGCTGTCGCCATGTTGATGGCCAGCGGCACGTTCGCGCAGCAATATCCGGCTAAGCCCATCCGCATCCTGATTCCGTTTCCGCCGGGCAATACCATGGACATCATGGCGCGCCTCATCGCGCCCAAGCTGACCGAGCGCCTCGGCCAGAATGTGATTGTCGACAACCGCGCGGGTGCCGCCGGCCAGCTCGGCATGGAGCTGGGCAAGAATGCGCCGCCCGATGGCTACACCATCATTGCCGGTCAGGGCGGCAACATGGTGGTGATGCCGCACACCTACAAGAAGCTGCCCTACGACGTGTTCAAGGACTTTGCGCCGATCGCACTGTCGACGACGAATTTTCTCGGCCTCGTCGTGCATCCCAGCGTGCCGTTCAAAACCGTGAAGGACCTTGTCACTTATGCCAAGGCCAACCCGAACAAGATCACCTTCGGTTCCAACGGCGAGGGTGGATTCCCGCACATGACGATCGAACTCCTGCGCGTGATGGCGGGCTTCACTTATGTGCACGTGCCGTACAAGGGCAGCGCGCAGATTGCCACCGATCTGATCGGCGGCCATATCGATGCGGCGATCGACGGCATTACGGGACTGACCCCGCACATCCGCTCGGGAAAGCTGCGACTGCTGGCCATTACCAATCCGACGCGCGTCTCGACCTTCGACGGCACGCCGACCATTGCTGAAAGCGTTCCGGGCTACGATTCGCGCGGCTGGTTTGGTTTCATTGCGCCGGCCGGCACGCCGCGTGAAATCGTCAATCAGCTCAATGCCGAAATCAACCGCGCAATGTCGCTGCCCGACGTCAAGGACAAGCTCACTTCAGCGGGCCTCTTCATCGTCAACGAATCGCCCGAATACTTCGCTGCGGTGCTGAAAAGCGATTACGCCAAGTACGGCAAGCTGATCCACGACATCAAGTTCCAGCCGCAGTAGCCGCATGCGGCGCGCGTTGCATTTCGGTCTGGCGCTGTGCGGGGCCGCTGCCGCTTTGTTGTGCGCGGCGCAGTCGCCCGCGCAAAAACTGCCGCGCCCCGATCACGTCGTCATCGTGGTCGAGGAGAACCGCGCCTACTCGCACATCGTCGGCAATATGGCGGCGCAGTACATCAATGCGCTGGCCAAGCGCGGCGCGCTGTTCACGCAGTCGTTTGGTGTGGCGCACCCGAGCCAGCCGAACTATCTGGCACTGTTTGCCGGTTCGACCATGGGGGTGAACGACAATGCCTGTCCGTTCACGTTCAAGAGCGAAAACCTCGCCAGTCTGCTGACGCGCGCCGGCTTCAGCTTTGCCACCTATTCCGAATCAATGCCCGCCAGCGGTTTCACCGGCTGCGTGCAGGGCAACTATCAGCGTAAACACAATCCGATGGTCAACTGGCAGGGGCAGAATGTTGCCGCGGCGGGCAATCTGCGCTTTGTGGATTTTCCGGCCGACTATTCAAAACTGCCGACCGTCGCGCTGGTGGTGCCCGACCAAATGAACGACATGCACAACGGGCGCGAACCGGACACCATCATCCGCGGCGACCAGTGGCTGAAGAATAACCTCGACGCCTATGTGCGCTGGGCGGAGAACAACAACAGTCTGCTGATATTGACCTTCGACGAGGATGACGGCAGTGAAGGCAACCGCATCGCCACCCTCTTCGTGGGGCCGATGGTCAAGCCGGGCAGCTATGCGCGCCGCATCGATCACTACAGCGTGCTGCGCACACTGACCGCTATGTATGGCTTGCCGGCGCCCGGCCGCGCCGCGGAGGCGCAAGCGATCACCGACGTCTGGGTGGCAGCGCCGAAGCGCTAAACCGCGTTATTTGGCAAGGCTGCCGGCGATTTTTTCGATGGCTGTTTTGGCGCATTCCTCATCGGCGGCACCACCGCCCTTGGCGCCCGGCGTGCCCGAGATGCCGATCGCACCGACCAGTGTGTCGCCGGCGCGGATCGGCAGGCCGCCCGCCGCGGTAGTGATATTGGCCAGATGCAATGTGCCGGCGCTGCCCGGATTGCCGGCGGCGTTCTTGCCGTATTCCAGCGACGACATGTTGTAGGTCAGCGCGGTGTGCGCCTTGCGCAGGCTGTGCTCGACGCTGTGCGGGCTGGCGCCGTTGTCGCGCACGCTTAGCACCGTGCGGTCGGCACGATCAAGGATGGTGATGGTGACGAGGCTGCCGTGTTTGCGGCAGGCCGCCAGCGCGGTCTGCGCCATCTCGATGGCGGCGTCGGTCGAGATCTGGCGTTCACTGATCAGGGCGTCGGCCGAGGCGGCGAGCGGCAGTGCGAGTGCGGCAAACGCCAGGCAGAGTTTGGAGTGCAGCAGTTTCATGTTTTCTCCCGTCTTGAATTATTCGACGCGCGCGCCGGAGCTTTTTACGACCTTCGCCCATTTTTCGGTTTCGGCGGCGTGTATCGCACCGAACTCCGCCGGCGTGCCGATCAACGGCTCGCCGCCGAGTTCCGCCAGCCGCGCGCGCATTTTCGGTTCGGCAAGAATGGCGTTGAATTCGCGGTTGAGCTGCGCAATGTGCGCCGCCGGCGAACCCTTCGGCATGCCGGCACCGAACCAGGCGCTCGCTTCGTAGCCCGGCACGGTTTCGGCGACGGTCGGCACGTCGGGCAGTTGTGCCGATCGTTTTGCCGTTGTCACACCCAGTGCGCGCAGTTTTCCGCCCTTGATGAATTCAATGGATGAGGGCATGTTGTCGAACATCACGTGCACCTGCCCGCCGATCAAATCGGGGAAGGCCGGCCCCGCGCCCTTGTACGGCACGTGCGTCATGTCGATGCCGGTCATCGATTTGAACAATTCGCCCGACAGATGCACCGAAGTGCCGCTGCCGGAAGAGGCGAGTATCACCTTGCCGGGGTTCGCTTTGGCGTGGGCAATGAACTCCGCCACTGTTTTTGCCGGCAGCGAGTTGGTCACCTCCATCACATTGGGCACGCGGATGATGCCGGCCACCGGCGCGTAATCGCGCAGAAAATCGAATGGCAGCTTGGTGTAGAGCGTTGCGTTGATGGCGTTGGCCGGATTGACCAGCAGCAGGGTGTAGCCGTCGGGTTGCGCTTTCAGCGCAATGTCGGTGCCGATGTTGTTGCCGGCGCCACCGCGGTTGTCGACGACCACCTGCTGGCCGATGCGTTCCGACAGACGCTGCGCCATGATGCGCGCGAGGATGTCGGTGGTGCCGCCGGGCGGGTAGGGCACGATCCAGCGGATGGTGCGCGAGGGGTAGCTGTCTTCGGCGGCGTGGGCCGGCAATACAGTGAGCAGGGCCGGCAAAAAGGTGACTGCAAGCGAAACGAAAATCGAGTGCATGGTGGTCCTCCCGGTTGGCGGCGCCGCCGTTTGGTTTTTATTGCGTGCGCCGGCGCTTATCATGACACAAAGCCGGCGCGGGTGGCGCGGGTGGCGCGGCGGGCAGGCCTCAGTTGTTCATGTAGAAACCGCCGTTGACGTGGATGGTCTGGCCGGTGATGTAGCGGCCCTGCGCCCCGCACAGCAGTTTGATCATGGCGGTGACTTCGCTGATCTCGGCGAAGCGCCCGCTGGGGATCTGCTTCATGTCGAAGGTCAGCGGCGTGCTGCGCGCGGTGTTGACCGGGCCCGGTGCGACGCAGTTGACGTTGATGTTCTGCCCGGCGAACTCTTGCGCCAGCGCGCGGGTGAGGCCGGCAAGTCCGGCTTTGGCCGCCGAGGTCGGGGCGCGTTGCCACAACGGCAGATGCCCCGCCGCGCCGCCCATGTTGATGACGCTGCCGCCGCCGGCCTTGAGCATTGCGGGCAGGCAGGCCTGCGTGCAGTGAAAGGCGCCATCGAGCACGACGGCAATCGTCTTGCGCCATTCTTCCGGTGTGATCTCTAGAAACGGTTTGACCACGTGCACCACCGCGCCGTTCACGAGGATGTCGATGCGGCCGAAGGCCTCAAGCGTGGACTGCACCATCTGTTTGACGGCGGCGGGATCGGTGACGTCGCCGACATGGCTGATCGCGCGTCCGCCGGCGGTTTTGATTTCGGCGACGAGCGAGGCCAGTTCGGCTTGCGAGCCGCGCGAATTGACGCACACCGCGGCGCCGGCCGCCGCCATTTCCAGCGCCAGCGCACGGCCGATGTTGCGCGCGCCGCCGGTGATGACAACAACCTTGCCTGCAAATTCTCCCGAACCACTCATGTTGTGCGTCCCCTGGGTCAAGTTTCGAGCGCAGATTTTACGTCGATTCGGTGGCGCCCGGCGCTGTCTGTTTTGCGCCGCGCGCGCGGACGGTTGATAATACGGCCTCGCGATTTCATACCGTAGATCATACGAAGCAAACGAAGGAGCTCGCAATGAATACCGTCATCGATCCGCTGGGCGTGCCATCCCTGCATGGCCGCGTCAGTGCCGAAGAATGGGAGTGGCGCGTCAACCTTGCCGCTTGTTACAGATTGGCCGCACATTTCCGTATGACCGACCTGATCTACACGCATATCTCGGCGCGCGTGCCCGGCGAGCCGCATCATTTTCTGATCAATGCCTTCGGTTTGCTGTGGGACGAAATCACCGCCTCCAATCTGGTCAAGGTCACCGCCGAAGGAGATATCGTCGACGACCCGACGGGGCTCGGCATTAATGCGGCGGGTTACGTCATCCACAGCGCGGTGCATCGCGGCCGTCCGGAAATCAATTGCGTCATCCACACGCACACGGCAGCTGGCGTCGGCGTGTCAGCGCAGGAGCACGGTCTCTTGCCGATTTCGCAGCATGCGATGCGGCTGACCGGCAACGTCGGTTATCACGATTACGAAGGCGTGGCGCTCGATCTCGATGAACAGCAGCGATTGATCGAAGACCTCGGTCCGCGCATGACCATGATCCTGTGCAACCACGGCCTGCTGAGCTGCGGCACCACGGTGCGCCAGGCCTTCGACTACCTGTATTACCTCGAGCGCGCCTGCCAGGCGCAGATCAGCGCGCTGGCCGGCGGTTCGAAGTTGCGCATGCCGCCGATGGAAGTTGCGGAAAAAGTCGCGCGTCAGTTCGAGCGCCCCGGCTATCAGGAGAAAAAAGGCGAGTGGCGCGCGCTGCTGCGCATGCTCGATCGCAGGCAGCCGTCTTACAAGCAGTGAAGAGTTCAGGATTGAGGATTGAGGATCGAGGATTCAGGATTCAGGATTGAGGATTGAGGGTTGTAACTGCGCTTGACGAAACGCCATTCTGCTCCGTCATTCCCGCGAAAGCGGGAATCCAAAATGAACCCCCTGGGTCCCTGCTTTCGCGGGGACGACAGGTAACTCGTCAGCAGGCTATGAAATGATCAACCGGATTGATGTGACTCGTGAAGAGTGAGTTGGACGGCGGCACGACCACGCAGCGCTCGTCGCTTGCGCACCTGAAGCGCCTCTGGCGTTTCGTGGTGCCGTACCGCGGGCGCGTGGTCATTGCGCTCTTTGCGCTGATGACCGCGGCCGGTTGCGTGTTGGCACTCGGTCAGGGCCTGCGCCATGTCATCGACGCCGGCTTCGGCAGCCGCGATCCGCAATTGCTCAACGCCGCGCTGGCCGCCGTGGTGGCGGTGGCGATCCTGCTCGCCGTCGCGACGTGGACGCGTTTTTATCTGATGATGAGTGTCGGTGAACGCATCATCGCCGATCTGCGCTGCGCGGCTTTCGCCCACGTGCTGACGCTGTCGCCGTCCTTCTTCGATGTCTCGCGCACCGGCGAAATTTCCTCGCGCATTACCAACGATACTGAACAGATCCGCCAGGTCATCGGTTTTGGTTTTTCGATGCTACTCAGGAACGGGCTGATGATGCTGGGCGCGCTGGCGATGCTGTTTGCCACCAGTGTAAAACTTGCAGCGCTGATCGTGCTCGGTGTGCCGGCAACACTCATCCCGATCCTGCTGATGGGGCGGCGCGTGCGCCGGCTTTCCCGCGCCAATCAGGACCGCGTCGCGGATGTCACGGCGCATATTGACGAATCGCTGCACGAAATACGCACCGTGCAGGCCTACCGTCATGAAGGCCGCACGCGCGATCATTTTTTTGCCGCTGCAGAAGCCGCCTACCTGACGGGGGTCGACCGCGTGCGCGTCAAGGCCTGGCTGATTTCGCTGGTGATGCTGATCGGCTTCTGCGCGGTTGGCGTGATACTGTGGATCGGCGGCCACGATGTGTTCGAAGGGCGGTTGACGGCGGGCGAGTTGTCGGCCTTTGTGTTCTACGCCGGCATTGTGGCGGCCAGTGCCGGCGTGGTGTCCGAGGTGTGGGGCGAAATCCAACGCGCATCCGGCGCCACTGAACGGCTGATGGAACTGCTCGACGAGAAACCAGCGTTGACGGTGGCACAACCGTCATTGCAATTGCCCGAACGCATCAAAGGCGCGATCCGTTTCGATGAGGTCGTATTCTCTTATCCGACACGGCCGGAAAGTGTCGCCGCGGGCCCGTTGTCGTTTGCGGTCAATCCGGGCGAACGCGTCGCGCTGGTCGGCCCGTCGGGGGCGGGCAAATCGACGTTGTTTGCACTGCTGCTGCGATTCTACGATCCGCAGTCCGGGCGGGTGCTGCTCGACGGCGGCGATATCAAACATTGCGAGCCGCAGGACCTGCGCCGCGCCATCGCGCTGGTGCCGCAGGACCCGGTGATCTTTGCCACCAGCGTCACCGAGAACGTGCGCTTTGGCCGGCCCGATGCGAGTGCCGAAGACGTGCGTGAAGCCTGTGTTGCCGCGCATGCGCTCGAATTCATCGCACGCCTGCCGCAGGGGTTCGACACTGAACTCGGTGAACGCGGTGTGCGATTGTCGGGCGGACAGCGCCAGCGTTTGTCGATTGCGCGCGCGTTGCTGGCCGACCGGCCGATCCTGCTGCTCGACGAGGCGACGAGTTCGCTCGATGCGGAATCCGAACGCCAGGTGGCTGCCGCGCTCGAACGCCTTGAACGCGGGCGCACTACGCTGGTGATCGCGCACCGCCTCGCAACGGTGCGCACCGCCGACCGCATCATTGTCATGGAACACGGCCGCATACACTCAATGGGCACGCATGAAGAATTGATCCGCGCCGACGGCCCCTACGCGCATCTGGCGCGTTTGCAGTTTGTCGGCGAGGGCGAGTTGGTCAAATAATCAAGGGGAGACACGCAATGCCGAAGCTTGCATACGACGGTGGTGAAATCAATTACGAAGTGGCCGGCGAAGGCCATCCGCTGATATTCGTCAGCGGCCTCAATGGTGTCGCACGCTACTGGCAGGCACAGGTGCCGGTATTCTCGAAGCACTACAAGGTCGTCACTTACGATCAGCGCGGCACCGGCGGCAGTGACCGTCTGCAGAAGAATTTCTCCGTCGACCAGATGGCGGCCGAGTTGACCGCGCTGATGGACAGTCTGAAGATCGAGCGCGCCCATCTCGTCGGGCTTTCCACCGGCGGTGCCATCGGCCAGACGCTGGCGATCACGCAACCGCAGCGCATCGCGCGGCTGGTGCTGTCGAGCACGTGGACACATTGCGATCCGTGGTTCCGCCGTTTGTTCGAGGCGCGCCGCGCCATGTACCAGCAATGCGGGCCGGAGCTGCACGCCATGTTTCACCCGCTGTTTCTTTATCCCCCGGATTACGTCAACAGTCACGACGACGAAATCACCGAAGAGCAGAAAAACGCGCCGACCAAAAGCAGTTCGGTCGATATCTCGGTTGGTCGCATCAATGGGCTGCTGGCTTTCGACCGCCGCGCCGGGCTGGCGACCATCAAGGCGCCGACACTGGTGCTGACCTGCGACAACGACTACATCACGCCGAGTTATCACGCCGAATACATTGCGCGCGCGATCCCCGGGGCGAAGCTCGTCATTCCGCAAGGCGGCGGGCATTCATTCTCCAAGGCCAATCCCGACGAGTTCAACCGTATCGTGCTCGATTTTCTCGCCGCCGGAAAATAAGCGCCGCATCGGCGCGATATACTCGCGCCTTTTCGCAAACACGCAGGAGCCGCAGGCATGATGATCGTTGACGCACAAGTGCATATCTGGGCCGCCAGCACGCCTGAGCGGCCGTGGCCCGCGCGTCACGAACCGCATCGCGCCACGCCGATCACCGCCGAAGAACTGCTCGGCGTGATGACGAAAGCCGGTGTTGCGCGCTCGGTGCTGGTGCCACCCTCGTTCGAGGGCGACCGCAATGACGTGGTGATCGCCGCTGCGCAAAAGTATCCGGACAAATTTGCCGCCATGGGCCGCTTCGATCCGGAAGCCCCCGACATACTCGAGCAAATCGCCAACCTGAAAAAGACGCCGGGCCTGCTCGGCATGCGTTTCACGTTTCACCGCCCGTCGATGCGGCCGCTGCTGGTCGAGGGCAAGATGAACCCGGTGTGGGCTGCCGCTGAAAAGGCGGGCGTGCCGATCATGATGCTGGTCAAACACCCCGATCTGCATTTCATCGATGCGGTGGCCGAGCGGCACCCGGGCCTGAAGCTGATCATCGATCATCTCGGCCTGAACAACAGCAAGGACGAAGCGGGCCTCGGCGAATTCGACAAGCTGCTGGCATTGGGCAAGCGCGCAAACGTTGCGGTGAAAACGAGTTGCCTGCCGCAGTTCACGACCGACACCTACCCGTTCAAATTCTGGCACCCGTATTTGCAACAGGTGCACGCTGCCTACGGGCCGCAACGCATGTTCTGGGGTTCCGATCTCTCGCGTCTGCCGTGCCCGCTGAAAGACTGCGTCACCATGTTCACCGGGCACCTGCCGTTTTTTTCTGCTGCGGACATGGAGTGGATCATGGGGCGCGGGATTTGCGAGTGGATCGGCTGGAAGTGATTTCGATCAAGCCCCGCTAAGCGGCGCGCGCGCGGGCGTTGACGCATATCAACGCTTCCCCGGTTCGTGCGGACTAAAGTGGTCGCATGGGTTCCGTATCCGACATCACCGGGTCGCGCGGCACACTGCCAATTCCACCGGCTTCCCTCGCCGGCAAGCGCGGCATTATCGTCGGCATCGCCAACGATTCGAGCATCGCCTGGGGATGCGCCAAGGCGATGCGTGCCTGCGGCGCGGAACTCGCGCTGAGCTACCTCAACGACAAGGCGAAGCCCTACGTCGAGCCGCTGGCGCAGAGTGCGGGCGCATCGATATTCCTGCCCTGCAACGTCGAAAACCCCGGCGAGCTTGAGGCGCTGTTCGCGGCGGCGGCCCAGCGCTGGGGCGGCATTGATTTTCTCGTGCATTCGATCGCCTTTGCGCCCTACCCGGAGTTGCAGGGGCGCGTGATCGACTGTTCGCGCGACGGCTTCCTGCGCGCGATGGACATCTCCTGCCACTCGTTCCTGCGCATGGCGCGGCTCGCCGAACCGCTCATGCCGCGCGGCGGCTGCTTGCTGACCATGAGCTACCTGGGCGCCGATGAAGTCATTGAGGGCTACGACCTCATGGGTCCGGTCAAGGCCGCTCTCGAGAGTGCGACGCGCTACGCCGCTTTCGAACTCGGCCCCAAGGGCATCCGCGTGCACGCGATCTCGCCGGGGCCGCTGAAGACACGCGCCGCCCGGGCACTTTCGCATTTCGACGATTTGCTCAGCGATGTCGAGCACCGCGCGCCGCTGCGCAAGCTGGTGAGCATCGACGACATCGGTGCACTCGCCGCGTTCATGGCGAGCGATGCGGCCGCTTCGATCACCGGCAGCCTGTTGTACCTCGATGGCGGTTACCACATTCTTGGTTAGGGGAAAATCATGGACGTGACCGTGGACAAGGGTCTCGAATTCATCGAGAACAAGACCTACGACGAAATCGTCGTCGGCGACAGCGCGAGCCTGCAGCGCACCCTGACGGAACGCGACATCCAGTTGTTCGCCGTGATGTCGGGCGACATCAATCCGGCGCACGTTGACCCCGAGTACGCCAAGAGCAGCCTGTTTCACGAAGTGATCGCACACGGCCTGTGGGGCGGTTCGCTCATTTCGACGGTGCTGGGCACGCTGTATCCCGGGCCGGGCACGGTCTACATCGACCAGTCGCTGCATTTCTCGCGCCCCGTGACGCTCGGCGACACCATCACGGTCAGCGTGACGGTGAAGGAGAAGTTCGATCGCACGCGGCACGTGGTCCTCGACTGTAAGTGCGTCAATCAGGACGGCCGCACGGTGATCAGCGGCGCGGCTGAAGTGCTCGCGCCGAGCGAAAAGGTGAAGCGCCACCGCGCGCTCATGCCCGAAGTGCGGTTGCACGATACCGCGCAGCGCTACCGGCACCTCATCGAGCGCAGCAAGGGGATACCGGCGATCGACATGGCAGTGGTGTATCCCTGCCACACCGAGTCGCTGGGTGGCGCGCTGTCGGCCGCCGAAGCCGGCCTCATCCGTCCGGTGCTGATCGGGCCGAAGGCACGGATCGACGCGGCGGCGCGCGAACTGGGCGCCGACATTTCCGCCTACCCGATCATTGATGTCGACAATGCCCACAACGCGGCGCTCAAGGCGGTGGAAATGGCGCGCGCCGGCAAGGTCGGCGCGCTGATGAAAGGCAGCTTGCACACCGACGCACTGATGGGCGCTGTCGTTGCGAGAGATACCGGTTTGCGCACCGACCGGCGCATATCACACGTGTTTTTTATGGACGTGCCGACTTATCCCAAGCCGCTCTTGATCACCGACGCCGCGATCAATATCGATCCCGATCTGCAGGCCAAGCGGGACATTGTGCAGAATGCGATTGATGTTGCGCATGCGCTCGGCATCCCGCAGCCGAAGGTCGCGGTGCTCGCCGCGGTGGAAACCGTGGACCCGAAGATGCGCGCCACGACCGACGCCGCATCGCTCTGCAAAATGGCCGACCGTGGCCAGATTACCGGCGGCCTGCTGGATGGACCGCTGGCTCTGGACAATGCCGTATCGCTCTCGGCCGCCAAGACCAAGGGCATCGTTTCCGCCGTGGCCGGGCAGGCGGATATTCTGGTCGTGCCTGATCTGGAGTCCGGCAATATCCTCGCCAAGCAGCTTGAATATCTGGCCGACGCGGCCGGCGCCGGCATCGTGATCGGCGCGCGCGTGCCGATCGTGCTTACCAGCCGCGCCGATACGGCGCCGGTGCGTGTAGCGTCCTGCGCACTGGCGCTGTTGCTTGCGAGGTGGGCAAATACAGAGGCAGCATGACGCACGCCGTTCTCGTCGTGAATGCCGGCTCGGCGACGGTCAAGTACGCGCTGTACGCGGAAACTCTCGAGTGCATGCTGCACGGCACGGAGGAGGGTGCGGATCACGCGGCGATGCTCGCGAAGGTTTTGCAGCGTGTGCAGTGCCATGACGTTGTCGCGGCAGGCCACCGGGTGGTGCATGGCGGCGACCGCTACACAGCGCCGACGCGCATCAATCCTGCGGTGCTCGATCAACTCGACGCGCTGACCCCGCTGGCGCCGTTGCATCAGCCGCACAACCTCGCAGGGATTCGCGCCGTGATGGCGCAGCGTCCGGGACTGCCGCAGGTTGCCTGCTTCGATACGGCCTTTCACCAGACGCAGCCCGAGGTCGCGCGCCGCTTTGCACTGCCGCGCGCGCTGCACGAGGCCGGGGTCAAGCGCTACGGATTTCACGGCCTGTCCTATGAATACATCGCCGGCAAGCTGGCGACGATTGCGGGCTACAGGCCGGACTGGAAAGTCATCGTCGCGCACCTCGGCAACGGCGCGAGCATGTGTGCCATGCAGAGCGGCAGGAGTATCGCCTCCAGCATGGGCTTCACTGCGGTTGAGGGGTTGATGATGGGCACGCGTTCGGGCGCGATCGACCCCGGCGTGCTGCTCTACCTGATGGACGAGAAGGGCATGTCGAGCCGCGACCTTGCGCGGCTGCTCTACAAGGAATCGGGCCTGCTCGGGGTATCGGGCATTTCCCACGACATGCGCGCGCTGCTCGCCTCAAGCGATCCGCATGCACAGGCGGCGATCGAACTCTTCGTCTACCGTATCGTGCGCGAGGCCGGTTCTCTCGCCGCAGCACTCGGCGGCCTCGACGCGCTGGTGTTCACGGGCGGCATTGGCGAACATGCGGAACCGGTGCGCGCCGCGGTATGCCGCGCTCTGCGCTGGCTGGGTGAATTCGCGGTGGCGGTCATACCGACCGACGAGGAGGCCATGATTGCGCGCCACACGCTGCGGCTGCTGGCACGCGGCGGGCTGGCATCGCCGGCGCATCACGCGACGAGTGCAACCCCTGCCGGTTCATGATCAAGCAAGGTCTCAAACCGAACCAGACTGTGCAATAACGTAAAAAATTTCGAATCCGGGCCGGCGTGGTTCTGTTCCGTGTCAGCAGCGCTGTTAAGCGCATGCTGCAATCGATGCATTGAACCTGCGATCGCCGATGGTTTTTTCGCAATACCCCCTCAAGCGGCAAAGTAAATAAAGGGCGTAGGCCCTGAGCGCATCGATCAATCCGCCAATGCCCGGCCGCTTGATCGCGCGTTTCATGTTGTAGACGAGCACGTGAAGATTCATCCCGGCGCTGCCACGAGGCATCGCGTCCCTTGATGCGAGCGTGCCGCGGAAATACTTTCCAGCATCAACACAAAGCGCAAACCGGACGAATGCGTGTTTGCCGGGTGGCAGCGCAACTGCTTGCGCGCCTGCAGTGACAAACATCAATTGCAACCCAAATACCGCTTGCCCCCAGTACATTCCAATCGAGGTATGAGTCTGAACAAAGCGGTATTTGAATTTGCTCAGGCAGCTGCTTTCGATCGGTTAAAAATGGTTTTAAACAGAATAGCGCGAGCATTATTCATGCGCCCGGCGGCCTCATTATCGGTTATTTCAT
>CALQCM020000101.1 GCA_943329075.2 Chitinophaga pinensis
ATGCGCCAGCTTCACGAGTCTCTCCCGTTGCGTGTCGTCCAGTTCAATCGCACTTGCCACGCGCATCGCCGTCCCCAAAGTAAATCTCATAATTCATGGATTCGACGAATCGTTTTTAGTTCCATTAATTACAAAGCACTACACTAGCATGACAGGAAGCCGCGCCATTCCGCGGCAGCGCATTCCGGAGGAGCCCCATAGTGGCTATGACTGCACGCATCATGATCGCGGCACTTGTCTGCGCCTTGCCGGCGGCCCCTGCCCCTGCACAAGCGCAACCGTTCCCGAACAAACCGATCCGCTTTATCGTGCCGGTGCCCCCCGGTGGCGGCGCCGATTTCGTCGCCCGCAACTACGCCATGCAACTCTCCAAGGCCTTCGGCCAGCAGTTCGTCATCGACAACCGCGGCGGTGCCGCGGGCATCATTGCGATGGACGCTCTGGCAAAAGCGCCGGCCGACGGTTACACACTGATCCAGACCAATATCTCGACCATTTCGATCAACCAGTATATCTACCCGCAGCTGCCGTACGACTCGGAGCGCGACTTCGCACCGGTGTCGATCACCTCGCTCAATCCCCTGATCCTCGTCGTGCATCCGAACATCGGCGCGCACAACATCCGGGAACTGATCGCGCTGGCCAAAACCAAACCGGGCCAACTCGCCTACGGTTCTCTCGGCAGCGGCAGCATCCAGCATCTCACCGGTCACGTCTTTGGCCGCGAGATCGGCGCGCAGCTGCTGCATATTCCGTACAAGGGTGCGGCGCCCGTTACGGTCGATCTGCTCGCCGGGCAGGTGCAGATGGCGTTCAGTGGTGTCGGCACTGTCGCCGCTCACGTTAAAGGCGGACGCCTGACGCCAATCGCGGTCACCAGCGCGCAGCGCATGGATTACTTCGCCGACACGCCGACCTTCGTCGAGGCGGGTGTCAAGAACATGAACTTCTCGCTGTGGAACGGCATTCTCGCGCCGGCGCGCACGCCGCCGGCGATCATGCAGAAACTGAACTTCGAAATCCGCAAGGCCGCGCAATCGGCCGAACTGATCCGCGCACTCGGCACGCAGGCCACCTCGCCGACCAGCAACACGCCGGAAGAATTCGCCGCTTTCATCAAGAGCGAGCAATCGCGCTTCGCCGTGATCGTCAAGGAGTCCGGCGCGCGCGCGGATTAAGCGCGAACTCTGCGCAAACCACCGGCTTCGCCGGTCACGTGTCCGCTCCAGAGTGAGGGGTAAACACGCGCTTCGTCACCCCCATCCTAACCTTCCCCCATCAAGGGGGAAGGAACCCGCTGATTTACTCGCCTTGTATTTATCCGCCCTCGATGGGGAAGTATTTGAGCGATCTAGCAGTTACAGCTTGAGATCCGCTGCCGTCACGTCACCCATATAAACGTAACCGGTTTCCTCAACGCTACCGGCGTCGATGTAAATGCCGATCACTTCAAGCGGTTCAGTGGCACTCGTGTTCTGCAGAAAATGTTCGGTGCCCTTCGGGATGCAATGAAAGTGCCCGCCGCGCACCTCGGCGCGATCAGGCCCCGCCCCGGCGATGCCACGGCCGCGGATGACGTAATAAATTTCATCGCAATTGTCGTGGCGGTGTTTCTTGTGCACCGCGCCCGGCATGAACTTCGCCCAGAACAGCGTCGTCGTGCTGCCGTTGTGGCGGCCGAGCGGCAGACGGAAATCGGTGATGTTCCAACCGTCCTTCGCCGCCATCTGCGCCGGCTTCACGTCGTCGATGTGCACCAGCACGCCTTCTTTAAGCCCCTTTGCGCGCGGCATCTTGAGGTCCGCTTCGGTGACGTGGCCGCAGAATTCATAGCCGGTGTCGGCAACGTCTTTTGCGCCAACGTAAAAACCGACCACCATCGCTTCCTGGTCTTTGGTTTCGTTGTGAAAGAAATGTTCCGAGCCCGGCGGCATCAGCCGGCAATGGCCGGCGCGGATTTCGGTGCGTTCGTTGCTCTGGCCGACGGTGCCGTGGCCCTGCAGATAAACCGCGATCTCAGGGCAGCGGCTGTGCAGATGTTTGGCGTGCGTCGAGCCGGGCCGGAACTTTGCATGAAAGACCGTCGTCGTACTGCCGTTCTTTCCGGAAATAGGCAGACGGAATTCGGAAATCGCCCAGCCTTCGCCCGCCTTCATGTTCTCGGGGCGGACGTCGTCGATGTGCACCAGCGGATATTTAAGGGTCATGGCCTGCTCCATAAACGTAGTCTGAACGCGCCCTACGGCGCGAGTGAACCGAGGTAAGCAGCGATGGCAATCATGTCATCTTCATTCAATTTTGCCACCACCGGCTGCATCAGTGCCGCCGAGGCACCACTGCGCGCGCCGGTCAGCACGCTGTGCAACTGGCGGAACAGATAGAGCGGCGACAATCCGCTGATCGAAGGCGCGTCCCCCAGCCCTTTCAGATTCAGGCCGTGACAGACGTTGCAGGGCATGGTCTTGCCGCCGCCGCTTTTCACGAATTTTTCGCCGGTGGCGATGCTGCCGGTCGGCACAAAAGCGGTAAAGCCCGAACGCGGATCACGGCGCGCCGCATTCAAAGGATCCTGCGGCAATTCGATGATGCGGCTGCCGATGGCTTCGTTGCCGCCCTCGGGCGAGACGAAACGCATACGGCCCTTGCCGATGAACGATTTCGGCACGCTATCGGCCTCAACCACTTTCGTCCACGCAATCGGCTTCAATGCCGCAAACCACGCCGCCGCCTGTTTAGCGTCTTCGTCGGTCAGGTCTTTGGCGATGCCGTTCATGCGCGTCGGGTCTTTGCGCGCGCCGCTTTTGAAATCGGCGAGCTGGCGCAGAATGTAATCGGCCGACAGGCCGGCGAGAGGCGACGACTCCGGATGCCCCATGCCCGACATCAGATGGCAGGCACCGCAGGCAAGCACGGTTTTGCCGGCGCCGCTTTTCACCACATTGGGTGCGGGCGCGTGGCTGTCGGGAAACCAGTCCGGCGGATTCATCAGATCGTCGATCTGCGCATAGGTATAGCTGCGCGAGGCACCGGGAATCTGCACCGCGCCGGTTTCATCGGCACCGGGCGCAATGGGTTTTTCAACAACGACCGGATAGGCCCAGTGCGGCGGTTCGGCCGCGGCAACACCATGCGCAAACAGTGCGAGCGCCAGCAGTGTAATTGTTTTTTTCATGCGATCCCCCCCGGGAATTATTTCGAATGATTGCGAAGCTTTTGCGCGCATCATACCGGCTTCAAGCCGCCTGCGCAGTGCCGCGCTTGATCAGTAAACCCGTCGCGCGGATGGAATGCAATGGCATCCGGGGCGGCATTTCCTGGAATACGCTGCGCGCCTTCCGGGCTAAAAACAATCAAGGCTCGACCTTCAATGCGCCGCGTTTGATCAGGCGTGTCAGATTGTCCGCTTCGTCCTGCATGAACGTGCCGAAGCGCGCCGGTGTGCCACCGGCCACTTCCAGCCCCAGATGTTCGAGACGCTGCCTGATTTCGCCTTGCGCCAGCGCGCGATTGAGCGCGGCGTTCAGTGTGGCGATGATCGCTGCGGGTGTCTTCGCCGTCGTCACCATGCCGAACCACGTATAGACGTTGGCGCCGCGTATGCCCTGCTCTTCAAAGGTCGCCACCTGCGGTATTGCCGCGTGGCGTTTGGCGCCCGCCACGCCCATCACCTTGAGCCGTCCAGTGGCGATATGCGCTTCAGAGGCAATCACCGAGGTAAACATGGTGTCGGCCTGGCCGGAGATGACATCGGTGAGTGCCGGCGGCGTGCCTTTATACGGCACATGCACGACGTCGATGCCGGTGGCCGCCTTCAAAACTTCAATCGAAATATGTGTGTTCGAATTGTTGCCGCCCGAGGCCCAGTTGACCTTGCCGGGGTTCGCCTTCGCATAGGCAATCAGTTCTTTCATGTTCGCCAGCGGCAGGCGCGCATTCGTGACGACGATACTGGAGGCCGAACCGATGTGCACGATAGGCGCAAAGTCGCTGATGCGATAGGCCGGATTCCGCCGCAACACGACGTTGTGGATGGCCGGCCCCGGATTGTTCAGCAGCAAGGTGTAGCCGTCGGGCGCAGCATTCGCCACCAGCTGCGCGCCGATCGCACCACCCGCGCCGCCACGGTTGTCGATGATGAACTGCTGACCGAAGGTTTCGGCCAGCTTCTGCGCCAGCAGGCGCGCGATGATATCGTTCGAACCGCCGGCCGGAAACGGCACGATCATGCGCACCGGTTTGTCGGGGTAGCGCTGGGCAAACGATGCCTCCGCGCAGAACAACGTGCCGCCGAGCGAACACAACCCAATAACGCAATGCGACATGCGCATGAAGAACCTTCAATTTTGCGAAAAATCGATTCTACCGCTTTAGATTTTTTCGCCGCGCAGCGCCCCCCCCACAGAGTGGCAGACACCACGTACGATACCGCACAGACGAACCTCCACGGCACCCGGTCAAATCAGCGTATAACTAATGTCCACCGGCGAAGCACATGTTTGCCGGCAAGCAGTCTGTGCAGTATCCAGGAGTCCACCATGCGTGCAATCCCCTATCTGATAATGGCAACCGCCGTCGCTGCAACCCTGCTCGGCTGCGCCCCCAAGGCGAGCGGCCCGGTTGTCGTCATCGAAGACAAACTCTACGCCGTCACACCCGCTGAAATCACCGTGCGCGCCGGCATTGTGTCGGGCGAAGTCACCGAGATGAAAGTGATCGAGCGCATTGAAAAAGTGTCGGGCAAGATCGAAACGCCGGCGCGCCTCACGGCCAAGATCAAACTGAAAAACACTTCGGCCGACCAGACTGTGCGCCTGATCGGCGGCAAACTGGTCTACGTCGACGCGCAGGGCAAACAGATCAAGATCGAGGAAGCGCGCACCGAACCGGTGATCCGCTTTACGTCATCGAGCGCGGTGCAGCTCGATCCGGGCCAGGACACCACGCAGTCGATCGAGGTTGATTTCCCTGCCGCTGCGCTCGAAGCGAAGAAGCTGAAGGACATCCGTTTTGAGCTGACCTATGTGCCGACTGCGTTCAAACAGGAATCGGCGAATCTGGCGGTGGTGATCGGGGTGGCGAAGGCGAAATAATTTCGCATCACGCGTTTGACTCCTTCCCCCCTTGAGGGGGAAGGAACCCGCTAATTCAGCCTCGTAGCCCGGAAGGAGCGCAGCGCATTCCGGGACGTTTTTCCCGGATTACATTTCATTCCATCCGGGCTACGCGCTGCGCGTATCCGCACTTGGCCCGAAGGGACCCGCTAATTCAGCTTGCCGACGATTGGAAAATCACTCGTAACGCTGCTTGCCGCCCTTGCGCGGCGTCGACTTATTGCGGAAGTACTGCGTCACGCGATCGGCGGAAACGCCCACCGCCGCAACCGCCTGCTTCAACTGCAACTCGGTGCAACCGTACTGCTTGCGCCGGTATTGGACTTCCCACGGCTCGGCCAGATTGACCATTTCGGGATCAATCGGCTGGCGCTTTTTTACATCTTCGGTCATGACGGCGTTCCCCAATAAAAGGTGCGCCACTATACGCTCCTTCCGCAGGCCCGAGGTGTTTAACGCAATAGCCGACCCGTGTGCAATCCGCGGTTAATTTCTTACAATGCGCAGGGGAGGACCGACGATGCATCAAACAACAGGATCATCCGGCATTGCCGGCGCACTCAGCTTCGTACTCAGTTTCGTAGCAATGCTCGCCTGCGCGTTGCCGCCGCTCATCGGCAACGCCGCAGCCCAAACCTACCCGCACAAACCCATCCGCATCATCGTGCCCTACCCGCCGGGTTCGGCGCCGGACTTCACTGCACGCGAAGTCGGCCAGTTGTTTTCGAAAGCGCTTGGCCAGCCGGTGGTCATCGATACGCGTCCGGGTGCGGCGGCCACCCTGGCCCATGCCATCGCCGCGAAATCGCAGCCCGACGGTTACACGCTGCTGCTCGCTACCACCGGCGGGCTGGTCTCCGGGCCGGCGCTGGTCGGCGACAAAATTCCCTACGATCCGCTCAAAGACTTTGCGATGATCGGACTCGCCACCTATGTGCCGTATTCGCTGGTGGTTACCGGCGGCCTGCCAGCGCGCAACGTCAAAGAACTGATCGATCTGGCGAAAGCATCGCCCGGCAAACTCAATGTCGCCTCGCCCGGCGTCGGCACACCCAACCACCTCGGTGCTGCGCAACTGATGACAATGACCGGCATCGAGATGGTGCACGTGCCGTATAAAGGCGGCTCGCTCGCCATCACGGATTTATTGGCCGGCAACGTGCAGGTGCTGGTGACCGCGCTGCAACTCGTGCTGCCACACCACGCCACCGGCAAGCTGCGCATCCTCGGCGTTGGCCATACCAAGCGCCTGAGGGCTTACCCGGACATTCCCACCGTCGGCGAAACTGTGCCCGGCTATTACAACACCGGCTGGTGGGGCATGGTCGCGCCGGCCGGCACACCCAAAACGATCGTCGATAAACTCAACGCCATCATGGTGCCGGGTCTCGCGCAGGCCGACGTCATGCAGCGCTTCGAGAAGAACGGCCTCGAAATCGCCAGTTCCACCCCGCAGGGTCTGCGTGACCTGGTGGTCAACGACCTTGCCATGTGGAAAAAGATCATCAAGGACGCCAGGATCAGCGTCGACGTGCTGCCCTGATCGACGCTGACGGCAGGACTATTTGCCCGCCTTCATTTCCGCATACATCTGCGTGATGAAGCGCGTCGTGGTCTCGGCGGCCCCCGGCACCTTCGCATCAAATTCCGCCGTCAGTTTCGCGGCGAGCGCTTCTTCCAGCGTCTTGCCGTCTTTGACCATCGCAGCCAGTTTGTCGCGCACGGCAATCATGATTTCCCTGTGCGCAGCGACCGCAGACTTGTCGACAACAGCGCCGTGTCCCGGCACAATTTTCGTATCGGCCGCAGTGAGTTTGAGGATGGCATCGAAGCCGGCGAGCATGCCGTTGATGCTGCCGCCGTTGTTGCGGTCGATGTTCGGGTAGCCAAGCGAGCGGTAGAAGTCGCCGGTCATCAGCACGTTGGCCTTCGGAAAGAACACCATCGTGTCGCCGTCGGTGTGCGCCGCCGGCACCGGAATGAGTTGCACGGCCTCGCCGTTGGCATTGATCAGGGTCGGCGCGTCATAGGTCACCACCGGCAACGCCAGCGGCGGGGCCGGCACGTTGGGCACGCCATTCGACTGTATGCCCTGCCTGGCCAGACGCGCGCGCAAATTGTTGCGTGCAAAAATCACCGCGCCGGCCTTCGCCATGTTCTCGTTGCCGCCGACATGGTCGCCATGCAGATGGGTGTTGATCAAATAGCGGATGCGGCCATCGGAGATCTGTTTGATGGCGGCGATTATGCGTTCGCTCAACGGTGCAAACTGCGAATCGACCATCAGCACGCCGTCGGGCCCGGTCAGCACGCCGATGGTGCCGCCGTCGCCGTCGAGCGCGTAGAAATTCGGCGCCAGTTGCGTAGTCTTGATCACCACTTTGCTGAATTCGCGCTGCGCCAGTGCCGGCGCGGCACAGGCCACCGCAACCACTACCGCCAGAACTGCCAATAATTTCGTTTTCATGACGTCCCCCGTATTGGTATTTCAATAAACCGCTGCGCAGTATCCGCCGCAGCGGCCGCGCATGCAATATCGGAACACCGGCGCAACCGTGCTGGAAAAATGCCGCCCGAAATGCGAATATCTGCGTCCGCGTTTTGTCGCAACCCCGCATTCAGCCCGGACCCTATGCATCGCGCAGCCGCCACATTGGTTTTTGCCCTCATCAGCTCCGCTGCCGCCGCCGAATGGGTGCGCGTCGGCGGCAACAACAACGTCGGCGTCTATGCCGATCCGGCGAGCCTCAGCAAAAAAGGCCACCTCGCGACCATGATCGACCTGCTCAATTTCAGCAGTGTCCAAACAGAGCGCTCGAGCGGCAGGCTGCCCTACCGCTCGCAGAAAGAAACGCGTGAATACGACTGCACCAACGAGCGTTACCGTCTGACACGCTTCTCGCTGCGCGCCGACTTCATGTTCGGCGGCGCATTGGTGCGCAGCAATGCCGCCGACGGCGAATGGAACCCGGTCCAGCCCGCCAGCCTCGGCGAAGCGCTGTGGAAGTTTGCCTGCGGGAAGAAGTTGCGCGCGGCGACACCCTGAGGGTCACATCAACTCGCGGACGGATGCGAAAGTGTGTTCACTCTCACCCCTACCCTCTCCCATCAAGGGAGAGGGAGTAAAACAAAAAGTCCGTAGCTGTTGTAGGGCGCAATAAGCGCAGCGCATTGCGCCGCATGTTAGATGCGGGATGCACCCCATGCGGCGCAATGCCTTTCAGTTATTGCGCCCTACGGCAACTGGCAAACCCTTTGACCCAGATAAAATCAGATTTAAGGGTTGCTAAAACCCAAAGGATCTACATTGACTGCGTTTCTTTTTTTGCTTCTTTCGCCAGTGCCCGGCGAAACGCCTCCAGCCGCGCGTGATAGTCGCTCGCTTCACCGTACGGCAGAAAACGTTCGTAGCGCGCATGCGTGCCGAGAATCTTCCGCGCGTGTTTGATCGGGCAGAAATACTGCTCGGTGCGCGCCAGAATCTCACAGGCATAGCCGATTAAACCGTTGCCGTAGGCGCAGTACTCGCAATGCAGGCGCTCGAACCAATTGAGATATGCGAGGTTATTGCGGTCGAAAACAATGTAATCGCCGCGCCGCACCCGGGCGATGCCATAGACCGGGAAACACAGCCACTGGTAAAACGTCACCGTCAAGTCGAGCAGCACCATCGGCACGATCATGCTGTAGATGATCGGCGCAGTGAGCAGGTTCTGCGGGCGGTCGGTGATGATCCAGCGCAGGATGCCGCGCTTGAGTTTGCGGTGCGTCTCGCGGATCGAGCGCTCGAACTCCACCTTCTTGCCCTTGATATGGTAGTAGAGCTTCTCCTCGCGGTCGTGCAAGGTCGCGCGCAATTCGTCTTCCAGCGTTGAGATTTGCGCGAGCAGACTGCGGATTTTGTCGTCCATAGTGGTCCTGTGAAGGGTCAGCGTGACTGTTCATTGCAGGATAACCGCAAGCGGGAAATATTATCGGGCGATTGCCTCAATCAACCCAAAACTCCTTCCCCCTTGAGAGGGAAGGCCGGGACGGGGGGGTATAGCTCAGGAAATTGCGCGTGCCACACCCTCACCCCTGCCCTCTCCCATCAAGCGAGCGGGGGAAAATCCAAACCACACAGGAGGAAATCCCCCACCGCTTCGCGTATCCTAGACACACATCCGGATGGCGCCACACCGACAGAGCGCCACCGCAACGGGGGAACGACCATGATTCAACGCATCGTTATCAGTGCTTTGTTGCTGCTGCACGCCGCGCTCGCCTCGGCACAGCCTTATCCGTCAAAACCCATCCGCGTCATCGTCACGCAGACCTCGGGCTCTAACATGGACGTCACGGCGCGTCTGGTCACGCCGAAGATGGCCGAACTGCTCGGCCAGCAGATCGTCATCGACAACCGCGGCGGCGCCGGCGGCCTGATCGGCGCACAGATTGCCGCACGCGCAGTGGCCGACGGCTACACGCTGGTGTTCGGCGGAGCCAGCTCGATGATCAACACCAGCTTTACCTACAAGGACGCCGGCTTCGACGCGATCAGGGATTTCGCGCCGATCTCGCTGGTTTCGCAGCAGGAAGCCATACTCTCCGTCACGCCCAACCTGCCGGTCAAAACCGTCAAAGACCTGATCGCGCTGACCAGGGCAAAGCCCAATACGCTGAACATGGCGTCGGCCGGCATCGGCTCGTCATCGCATCTCGCCGGCATTCTCTTTAACAACATGGCCGGTCTCGAAACCGTGCACGTCGCCTACAAGGGCGGCGGCCCGATGGGCTTCGCGGTGATCGGCGGCGAAGCGCAATGGTGCTTCGGGCTCGCCGCCGCCTTCGCCGGACATTACAAGTCGGGCCGCCTGCGCGCCATCGCCGTCACCAGCAAACAGCGCGCGCCGCTGATGCCCGAGGTGCCGACGGTCGACGAATCCGGCGTGCCCGGTTATGAATACACGACATGGAACGCCTTTCTCGCGCCCGCCGGTGTGCCAAAACCCTATATCGCCAAACTGCATGCCGTTATTCAGAAGGCGCTCGCCGACAGGGAAGTCAACGAGTTGTATCTCGCGCAAGGCACCGTGCCCGTCGGCAGCGCCACGCCGGCCGCATTCAGCAACTATTTCCGCGCCGATTTCGAACGCGTCGGCAAACTCATCAAAATGGCGGGGATAAAACCGGAGTAAAGTCACGATTTAATGTGCAATCATCTTCTCTCGATTCAGAATCGTCATGCCCGCGAAAGCGGGCATCCAGAAAATATTCGTTAGGGCAAACCTGAAAACCCTGGACTCCCGCGTGCGCGGGAGTGACGGGAGTTTCCCGACGATCCGTTGATTGATTATTTAAAGGAGCAGCAGGGTGGCAAACCAAAAAGTCGGCGTCATCGGTCTGGGCAACATGGGCGGCGGCATTGCCCGCAATTTCAAAAAAGCAGGCGTGCCACTGATGGTGTGGGACGTCTCGCCCGAAGCGCGCAACAAATTCATGGAAACCGCGGGCGTTGAAATCGCCGCGCCCGGCGTCATGGCCGCACAATGCGCCGCCATGTTCTACGTCGTGCCGGCGACCCCCGAGATCGCCTCCACCTTCGACGGCGCCGACGGCGTGCTGGCGATGGCGAAAAAAGGCCTCGTCGTCTACGACTTCACCACGTCCGATCCGGTTGAAACCAAAAAGATCGCGGCGCGCGCCGCGGAAAAAGGCATCGCCTATCTCGACGCCGGCATGAGCGGTGGCGCCACCGGCGCCGACAGCGGCACGCTGACGCTGATGCTGGGCGGCGACAAGGCGGCCTTCGACCGCACCGAAGAACTGTTGAAACCGATCGCCAAACAGATTTTCCACATCGGCCCCAGCGGCGCCGGCCACACGCTGAAGCTCATCCACAACATGGTCTGCCACACGATTTTTCTTTCGACCTGCGAAGGCGGACGCATGGCCGAGGCGGCCGGCATCAAGGTTGCCGACATGATCAAGGTGTTCAACATGTCAAACGCACGCAGCTATGCCAGCGAAGTGCGTTTCCCGAAACACATCATCTCGGAAAAATGGGATGCGCGTTCGCGCGTCTACAACCTGCGCAAGGACCTCACCATGGCGGTGAAGACCGCTGATGCACTCGACACCCAAGTGCCGCTCGGCACCGTCACACGCAACTTTCTCAATGTGGCGATGGACCAGGGAATGACCGACACGGATTTCTCGCATCTGTATCCGCGCTTCGACGAAATCGTCGCTGCACTCAGTAAAAAATAATGTCGCACGCGGTGTTAAAGTCGATCGCTTCGCTGGTGTTGTTTGCCGCTGGCGTCGCGTTCGCTCAACCGTATCCGTACAAACCGATCCGCATCATCGTGCCCTACCCGCCGGGCTCGGGCACCGAATTCACCGCGCGCGAAGTGGCGCAACTCTTCACCAAGGCGCTTGGCCAGCAAGTGGTGATCGACACGCGCCCGGGTGCCGGCGCCACCCTCGGCCACGCGCTCGCCGCAAAAGCCGCGCCCGATGGCTACACGCTGTTGCTCGCCACCGCCGGCGGTTTGTCCACCGGCCCCGCGCTGATGGGCAACAAAATTCCCTACGATCCGCTGAAAGACTTTGCACCCATCGGACTTGCCACTTACGTGCCCTATGCGCTGGCGGTGACCGCCGGCCTGCCCGCGCGCAACGTCAAAGAACTGGTCGATCTGGCGAAGGCTACACCAGGCAAACTGAACGTCGCCTCACCCGGCGTCGGCACACCCAATCATCTGGGTGCCGCGCAGCTGATGACCATGACCGGCATCGAACTCGTGCACGTGCCCTACAAAGGCAGTTCGCTCGCGCTGACCGATGTGATCGCCGGCAATGTGCAGATGGTGATCACGGGCATGCTGCAACTGCTGCCCTATCATCAGGCCGGCAAGCTGCGCATACTCGGCGTCGGCCACATGCAGCGCGTGAAAGCCTATCCGGACATTCCCGCCATCAACGAATCGATTCCCGGTTATTACAACACCGGCTGGTGGGGCATCGCCGGCCCCGCCGCGCTGCCGAAAGACATCGTCAATAAACTCAACGCCATCATGGTGCCGGGCCTCGCGCAGCCGGAAGTGGCGCAACGTTTCGAACGCAACGGCCTCGAGGTCGCCAGCTCGTCGCCGCAGGGCCTGCGCGACCTGATCGACAGCGATCTGAAGCTGTGGCGGAAAATCATCAAGGACGCGAAGATCAGCGTCGATGTATTGCCGTAAGCGTCAGGCCTGCGCGGCGCGAATCACGCCGCTGCTTTCCCGCATTTGGAACAGAAGCGGTCGCCTTTGCGCAGCGCGTTGCCGCATTTCGTGCAGAACCGCGCATCGCTCGCAATGGCTGCCGCCCCGCCTTCTCCGGCACGCCGCCAGTTGAACCAGAAAATGCCGGCAGCCGCGGCCGCCAGCAGCACGAGAAACAGCGCGGTCGTCCAATCATCGCGTGAATCCGACGAGCCGCGCACCGCGGTTGCGGCGGGCTTGACGGCATCGGGCGCGATCACCGGTGCGGTTGGTTTTGCCGGTGCCGCCGGCGCCACCATACCGAGGATGTCTTTCGAGACGCGCGCGTCGCTCTTGGTGTAACGCAGCGTCACCGCCAGCGCTTTGCCTGCCGGAGCCGCACCTATGTCGCTGCTCCAGTAGGTCAGCCCGACATTGCCCATGGCGCTCTTGCCGAATGCAGGCGTGATGGAAAATTCTTTTGAAGTCGCCG
>CALQCM020000102.1 GCA_943329075.2 Chitinophaga pinensis
AGCGGCAAGGGCGAGTTCCGCAGCCGCCAGATTCGTTGAGTAACGCAGGGAACCCCCGTCAGGGGGCGTCTCACCAGGGCGGCCTTCTCTTTGCTTACTTTCTCTTGGCCGCCCAAGAGAAAGTAAGCAGCTGCCGGGCTACCCCCGGCCAATATGAGATGCAATCGGTGAACAACGCAAATGCACCCCTCACCCTGCCCCTCTCCCACAAGGGGAGAGGGAACCTTCTAAGGAACCTCTGATCAAGTCCTTCGACAGGCTCAGGACGAACGGTAACTTGCTGATTCCGTTCGTGGTGAGCTTGTCGAACCATGAACGGAATCAGCTTAATCAGAGGTTCCCTAAGCTTGTCCATTGCGAGGCAAAAAGATTTCTGCTGACCGACGCAAGCAAAAACAAAACCTATTTGCCTGGCGCAGAAACCTCCACCCCCTCCGCCCCCCGAAACTGCACCAACGGCTCCGCAATCACCGACAGACTGATCGCCGTGTAAACGATCATCAGTAACGTCAGCGGAATCGACGCAATCACCGCGCGCCGTGGCGACCCGTATTCGCGCAATGCCACGCGGTGCGCGAGCCAGACCGCGATCACATGGCCAATGACGATGGAACTGATCGCCACGTACCAGGTGATACGCGCGTCGATGATGCCGATGTCGGGTTCGAAGCCGGCGCTACCGAACAAATCCCATTTCCACCCAAGCGGGTTTGAAGCGAGCGGGATCATCAACTGACCCTGGATCAGCAAATTGGCGAAGTTGTGCGCCACCAGGTAGGCGACGGCGATCGGCACCAGCGTCAGCGCGAACTGCCGCGCGATAGTGCCGATGCTGCGACCGCCGGCGAAGTGGCGCGTGATGGCGCAGATAACGAGATAGGCGGTCATGAACAGCAGCCAGGTGCCGACGAGGCCGATGCTGCCGGTGAAGTACCCGCCATCGTCCGCCCATTGCGGAAAGCGCGTGGTCAGCGCGCGCTGCGTGATCGACCACAGTTGTCCGCCGAGCAGGCCGTCGAACAGCACCGTCGAGAGCATCGCAATGACAAAACCGGTCATGCCGGCCGGAAGAATTTCCGTGCCGGTCAGGGCGCGCCCCCATGGCCGCAGCGCGATGGTGTTGCCGCCGGATTCCGTCGCTGCCGGCGCGAAGTGTCCGAGCGTGGCGAAGTAGACCGCGAAGACGTCGGCATTGCGCTGCCAGGTGTCGCGTCCGAACAGGATCATGCCAAGCAGGGTAAAAGCGCTCCAGAACAGCCCGACGGTGGCGATATGCGAGGGAATCGACGCCTTCAGATAAATCACCTCGAACCACGAGAACAGCAACAGCAGGAGCGCCGCCGGCCACGCACCGAGCGCCTCCGGATAACGCCAGTTCAACGCAATGCCCTGGCGCAGGCCGCAGCGCCGTGCCACCGCATCAACAAGATCAAACAGCGTGCGCCACGGATCGAAGGCCGGCCAGACATTGCCGACACAGGCGACGGTGAGCGAGAGGCCGACCCACCAGATCAGCCACACCAGTGTCGGCGCGAGATTGGCCTCCGGACTGCGCGTGCCGTAGAGGCCGGCGATGACGGTGACAACAAACAAAAAAAGGCCGCAGGCGCGCGCGACGAATCGCAGCAACGGCAGCAGCGGGCCGGTTGTCAGCAGAAAGGAGGGGGCGCCGGCATATTGCGGGTGAACGCGCGCGAAGAGGGCGGCGGCAACGAACGACAGTGCGACCACTGCGCCGCCACCCACCATGAAATACAGGAGTGGCGCCGGCAGGTCGTAGCGTTCACCGAAGGCATGCGCGAGCGCGGTCAGTGGCAGGCACGCAAGCGCCGCGCAGGCAAGGAACCCGCGCGCGGCGGTCGAATTCATTTCGGCCGGACTTCGAGCGTCGCCAGTGGCGGGCCGTGATGATCGCCGGATTTGGCGGTCGCGTTGTCAGCATGCCATTCGAAACGGAAGCGGCCGGTGGCGCGCGCGTTGAAGGCGAGTTCGGCCGGCGTGCCCGGCGCCAGATGCGCTTCGAGTTTGTAGGCGTGCAGATGCAGACTGCCTGCGGCATCGCTGGTGACGCGCAGTTTTACCGGCGTGCCCTTGTCGACGCGGATCAGGCGCTGTTCTTTGGCGACCTGCCCGCCGGTGATCGCGAGTTCGAAGGTTTTTTCGGCCGGTTCTGCGGCCAGTGTGCCCACAGCGAACAGGCACAGCACGATCGATAGCGATAGTTGCATTCGCGTGACCTCCTATTTCGCCTCGTAGACGATTTTGCCGCCGGTCATGGTCATCACCGGTTTGATGTTGAGAATATCATCGAGCGGCACCGTCATGTAATCACGGTCGAGCACCACCAGATCGGCGAGTTTGCCCGCCTCCAGCGTGCCGAGTTCCTTTTCCATGAAGAGCAGGTAGGCGTTCGACCGCGTGTGTGCGATCAGCGCTTCTTCGCGCGTTAGCAACTGGTCGTAGGCCTTGATCGACGGGAAGATGCGGCCGGCGACATATTCCCAGATGGTGTGGAAGGGATTGATGGTGGCGACGATGGTGCCGTCGGAGCCCAGCCCCCAGGGAATGCCGCTGTCCTGAATCATGCGCGCCGGCGGGCGGTCGGCGCCGACCATTTTCGGTTTTACGGTGTGGTTGTGCAGTGCCATTACCCAGCCCGCGCGTTTGGCGCGTTCAAGCAGTTCCGGCGTGAGGAACTCGACGTGCGCGAGCACCCATCTGAGATCGCGGATCGGATACTGTTTGGCGATGTCGTCGCCGATGTCGAGCAGCTTGCGGATGGTGGTGTCGACGGCGGTGTGCTCGTGGATCTGCCAGCGGTATTGCGCCGCCGCGGTGGCGAGAATACGGAACTGGTCGTAATGTTCCTCCGCGAACACCTGCTTGGGCAGGAAAGCGGAGTCGTGCACCGGGCCGTATACGTGTTCGCCCATGCCGAGCACGCCCAGCCAGTGATTGCGGCTCAATGGTTTCTCGGTGCGGATCATGTCGAGCACGCGCGGCACTTCCTTCGGCGTGCGGATGTAGTACTGCAGCGGATAGTAGACGCGCACCGTCAGATCGTTGTTTTTCAGCAGGCGCTCGAGCGGCTCGTAGGGGCCGTCGAGATAACCCATGTCGTAGACCGTGGTGAGCCCCAGCGCATTCAACTGCGTGTTGAAGTCCTGCACTTCGCGCATGCGCCGCGGCATGTCGTTGACCACCCATTCCTCAATGCCGTCGTAGGCGCTGCCGGTCTGGCCGGCGGGCGCTTCCTCGGTGGCGGCGCGCGGCATGTACTTCAACGCCGCATAGAGCACCTTGCGGCCGTCAAAGTTGCTGGTGCGCACATGCGCCGAGCCTTTGTAGAGATTGCCGATCGCCGGTGCGATCAGTTTGATCGCCAGCGCGTTCATGTAAAAATCGGAATAGGTCTTTTGAATGTAGACCGGATTGTTGGGCGCCGCCGCGTCGAGTTCTTCCTGCGTGAAACCGCCGGGTTTGTCGGCGAATTGCTGTTCGTGCCAGCCGCCCAGCACGAAAATCCATTTTCCCGATTCGCTGCCGGGCCCAAGTGTCCTGGCGCGCGCGGCGATTTTTTCCAGCGCCTCCTTGCGCGAGAGCACGCCTTCGAGCCGCAGCTCATAGGGCATGAAGTTGGAGCCGCGCAGGTAATGCAAATGATTGTCGATGAGGCCCGGGATGACGCTGCGGCCTTTGAGATCGGTCTGCACAGTGCGGTTGTCAGCCAACTTGCGCACCGTCGCGTTGTCGCCGACGGCGACGATGCGTTCGCCGCGGATGGCAATCGCCTGTGCCGTCGAGAATTGCTGATCGACGGTGAGAATCTTGCCGTTGTAGAGAATGCGGTCAGGCGATTGCGCGGTCGCTAGAAACGGCAATAACAATCCCAGCCACAGCACGCGTGCGAATATCATGATTCCTCCTCCCCGCAGCTTTTAGTAGTACGAAATCGTTTCGATGCCGTTGCCACCTTCGAACCAGCCTGTGATGGCGCGCTTTTCCAGATCGACCGCGGTGACGATGCCGCTATCGTGGCTGGCGATCAGCACCGAGCGGTTGTCCTCAGCAAACGCCGCGCCCATCGGGCCCTTGGCGAGGACTAACACCTGCTGGTTGCGCAGATTGCCGGTGTCCATCACATGCACGGTAGCCGAGGCGTAATTGGTGACAATGAGAAAGCGCCCATCGGGCGAAAAGCGCGGCCGCATCAGCCGGCTGCGCTTCGGGTGCGAGGGCGGCACGCCGTCGAGCGGCACGCGTGCGATGACACGGTCGGCAGCGGTGTCAATGACGTGCAAATCACCGCTGGCATTGTCGGCGGCAACCACGTGCCGGCCGTCGGGGGACGAGGTCACGCCTTCGCTGCCGCAGGGCAGCGACAGTGTATGGGTAAATTTCTTTTGCTTGACGTCGAAGATGCCGAGATCGTCGCCTTTGTTCGAGACGTATATTTTTTCCGCGTCCGGCGTCATCACAATGAAGTGGCTGCCGGTCGAACCGGTGTCCCAGGCCGCCTCAATTTTTCCGCCGATGGGATCGATGCACAGCAGCTTCGCCGCCGAGTCACAGCCGACCCACAGTTTGCCGGAGGCGTCGAACATCATGCCGTGCGGCGCGAAGTAGGGCTCGACTGAAATGGTCTTGGTGAGCCGCATGGCGACGAGGTCGTAGACCTCGATCGATTTGCCGGGCTCTGGGTTGTTGCCGAAAATGCCCAGTCCGTAGATCGACACGCAGGCAGTGCGGTGGTCCGGCGAAATCGCCAGCTCGTGCGGAAATTTGGCGGTTTCAATCGACTTCAGTTCGGCATGGGTTGCCGCGTCGTAGAAACGCACCCTGGCGCCGAGCTTGTCAACGGCGAAGATGGCGCGCGCGCCCGAGGTATTGTTGACGTCGCGCATGACGCCGCGTGGCGTCACGGCGACTGCGTTTGCCGTCGATGAATTCATCGTGCCGCTTATTGCGGTTGCAGCCCGATCTTGCGGATCAGATTGCCCATGCGCTCGTGGCTCTCGCGCACGATGCGGCCGAGGTCCTCTGAGGAAGAGCCGATCGGATCAAGTGCGCTCTCGCGCAGTCGTTCGCGCGTGGCCGGATCGTTGACCGCCTTGATCGCTTCGGCGTTGAGTTTGTCGATGATGGGTTTTGGCGTGCCCTTGGCGGCAAAGAGGCCGGCCCAGGTGAAGTATTCAAAACCCGGTACGCCGGCTTCGGCGATGGTCGGTACGTTGGGCAGCAGGTCCGAACGTTTCGAACTGCCGACGCCGAGGGCGCGCACCTTGCCGTCGCGGATGTTGCCGAGCACGATCGAGGTGGCGGTGAACATGACGGGAATCTGGCCGCCGACGACATCGAGCGCGGCCTGCGTGGCGCCGCGATAGGGGACATGGTTGAATTTCAGATTGGTGCGTGCGGCGAACACTTCCATTGCGATGTGCTGCGGACTGCCGTTGCCGCCCGAGGCGTAATCGATATCACCGGGGCGCGCTTTCGCCAGCGCGATGAAATCCTTCACCGTCTTCGGCATACTCGGATTGGCGATCAGTACCCAGTTGATCTGGGCGATCAGGCTGATCGGTTCAAAACTGTTGAGTGGATCGTAGTTTACTTTTTTGTAGAGATGCGGCGTCATGACGAGGCTGCCGTCGTTGACGCCGGCGATCGTGTAGCCGTCGGTGGGGGCGCGCGCGGCGCGCTCCATCGCAATCAATCCGGCTGCGCCCGGCTGGTTGTCGAGCACGATCTGCTGCTTGAGATTTTCCGACATCTTGTTGGCAACAATGCGCAGGATGGCGTCGGCGCCGCTGCCGGCCTGCACCGGCACGATCATCTGGATGGTTTTGCTCGGATAGGCCTGGGCGAAGGCGCCGGCGGCTGCTGTGAAACCGGTGGCAACGAGTGCGACGTGGAAATATTTTTTCATGGTCGTCTTTCGAAGAGAGTGGGGCGTGAGGTGCCGCGACTGCGCGGCGTTTGGGGTTTAGGGGTTGGGCTCGAAGCGCGTAAACAGCTCGAAGCCGAGCGCGCCGCGGCTGATTTCCATGCGCACGCTGGTTTTCTTTTGCAGTGCTTCGGCGGCGTCTTTGGTCAGCTGGTAACGCTGATAGACGCCGTCGCTGTGTTTGACCGACAACTGCCAGCGCTCGTCTTTGACTTCTTTGAGCGAGTCGATTTCGGCGACGATGCTGTGGCCGGTCGGCGTGGTGTAGTGACGGTTGAGCCAGCTGCCGCCGACGGTAAATATGAGGCCCAGGGCGAAGGCGGCGATCCACGGCTGGCGGTCGGCCGGCTTCAGGCTCAGCGTCGGCACGATGCGGAAGGTCTGCGTCCAGCCAAGAAAACCCACCAGCGCGCCGATGAAGAAGGCGCTGTTGAAAAAGCGCCAGCTTTCGAGCACGTTGTCGTACTGCGGGCCTTCGCGCATGAGGCCGATGGCGGCGAGGATCACGGCGGCCAGCAGCAGGCTGGTCAGCACTTTTTCGTCGGGACGTTCTGCCGGTTCGCTCATGCTGCCGCCTTGAGTTTTGCAAAGCCGCGCTCGAGGTCGGCGATCAGGTCGTCAGGATCTTCGAGGCCGATATGAAGGCGCACCAGCGGGCCACCCGGGTTCCACGTCGTCGCGGTGCGATAGTTTTTGATATCGGCGCGGATGGCGAGGCTTTCGTAGCCGCCCCAGCTCGAACCGATGCCGAAGAGTTCATAGCGGTCGATCATGGCGCCGACGGCCTCCCACTTGACCGGTTTCAGGATCACACCGAACAGCGAGGCGGCACCGCTGAAATCGCGTTTCCAGATGGCGTGGCCCGGATCGGATTCGAGTGCCGGATAGAGCACGCGCAGCACCTCGGGGCGTTGTTCCAGCCAGCGCGCCACCTTCAATGCACTTGCCTGCTGGTGGCGCATGCGCACGCCGATCGTGCGCAGCCCGCGCAGGGCGAGATAACAATCGTCGGGGCTGGCGGAAAAACCGTAATCGGCCACCGCGCGGCGCACCGGCAGCCAGTACTTTTCATTGGTGACGATGAGGCCCATCAAAATGTCGGAATGCCCGCCGATGTATTTGGTGCCGGCGTGGATTGAGATATCGACGCCGTGCTCAAAGGCGCGGAAGAAGTACGGCGTGCCCCAGGTATTGTCGGCGAGCAGCGGAATGTTTTTGGCGTGCGCGGCGGCGGCGATTGCCGGGATATCCTGCATTTCGAACGACAGCGAGCCCGGCGCTTCGCAGTAAACGAGCGTGGTGTTCGGGCGGATCAGCTTTGCAATGCCGGCGCCGATCAGCGGATCGTAGTACTCGACCTCGACGCCGTACGGCACGAGGCGGCGCTTGCAGAAGGTGCGCGTCGGACCGTAGGTGGTGTCGACCATCAGGATGTGGTCACCGGCTTTGGTGAAGGCGGCGAGTGCCGCGGTGATGGCGGCGAGGCCCGACGGTACAGCGACGGCTTTATCGCCACCTTCAAGTTGGGCGACCGCTGCTTCCAGTGCGAAGGTAGTTGGCGTGCCGTAGATGCCGTAGCGCATCACCTTATAGTCGTCGGGGTCGCGCCCTTCGTACGTGGCGACGTCGTCGAACAGCACCGTCGAGCCGCGATACACCGGCATGTTGACGAGGCCGGCGTGCGTTTGCGGATCGCGGCCGAGGTGGCTGGTCAGCGTGTCGCGGCGGAATTTTTTCAGGTCGGTCACAGGTGCGTTCAGAGTAAACAGAGCGCTATTCTGAGGGAGGCGATGCAGGCATGCAACCGCGTTGCCCGCGTGCGGCGGCTGTGACATCATCGAGTCGAACTGACCGGAGCCTGCATGCAACCCACCCGTGTTCTGCTGCTATTCACACTGCTCGCCTGCGGCGCCGCGACGGCGCAGCCTTATCCGTCGAAACCGGTCCGCGTAGTGATGGGTTTTCCGCCGGGCACCACGGTGGATGTTCTGATGCGGCCGATCGCGCAGCGCCTCACCGAATCGCTGGGCCAGCCGCTCGTGCTCGACAACCGGCCCGGGGCCACCGGCATCATTGCCACGGAAATGGTGGTGCGCGCGCCGGCTGACGGTTACACGCTGCTCGCCACACCCGGCTCGGCGCTTACCAGCAGTCCGCATCTGCACACTAAAATCACTTTCGACACGCTGCGCGATCTGAAGCCCGTCATCCAGATCGGCGCCTTTGCCTATGTGCTGATCGCGCATCCGGGTGTGCCGGCAAAGAACGTCAGGGAATTGATTGCGTTGGCGCGCGCCAAACCCGGCGTGCTGAGCTACGGCTCGACCGGGCTCGGCAGCGGTTTTCATCTGGCCGGCGAATTGTTCCGCGCGATGGCGAAAATCGAACTCACGCACGTGCCGTACAAAGGCGGCCCGGCAGTAGTCACCGATATGCTCGGCGGGCGCATCGATCTGATGTTTTATTCACTGGCGGTTGTATTGCCGCAGATTCGCGCCGATCGTCTGCGCGCCATCGCCGTCACCGGCCTCGTGCGCGATCCGCTGCTGCCCGAGGTGCCGACGGTTGCCGAGTCGGGCCTGCCGAAATTCGAAATCGGCGGCTGGCACGGTTTGTTTGCGCCGGCGGCAACACCCAATGCAGTAGTCATGCAATTGAATACGGTGATTGCGCGCATACTCGCCACGCCCGAGATCAAAGAGTTGTGGACATCGCAGGGCATGGCGGTCGTCAGCGGCGGGCCGGAGTTGTTTGCGGCGCTGGTGAAGAGCGATTATGAAAAATACGGGCAGTTGATCCGCAGTGCGGGGATCAAGCCGGAGTAAGCAAAACGTCTTTCGATTAAATTACGAACATGGTCAGCGTCGTCATTCCCGCGAAAGCGGGTATCACCTTCCCCCGCCGGCGGGGGAAGGTAGGATGGGGGCATGGGGTGTTTGCAATTCTACTGACGCAGTAAATTTCCAATAAATTTCTGGGCTCCGGCTTTCGCGGGAGCGACGGAAATTTTTCAATGATCTTTCTGAAAGTGAAGCGAAGATGCATAAAACATTGAGTGCCCTATTGTTTAGTATCGCACTCGCACCCGCCGCATCCGCACAAACCTGGCCAACAAAAATCGTGCGCGTGGTTACCGGCTCGGTGGCCGGTGGCGGCGCGGACGTGACCGGGCGCCCGATCGCGCAGCGCATGAGCGAAATCCTTAAACAGCAGGTCATCATCGACAACCGGCCGGGGGCGGCGGGGCTCTTGGCCAACGATCTTGTCGCCAAGGCCGCGCCCGACGGTTATACGCTGCTGCTCACACCGGGTTCTTTTTTGATCATCACCTCTTATTTGAATGCGCGTCCGCCCTACAACCCGCAAACGGTGCTGACCCCGGTGGTGCAGGCCGATACCTACAACTTCGTGGTGGTGGTGCATCCGTCGGTGCCGGCGAAAAACGCGAAAGAATTGCTCGCCGTGGCGAAGTCGAAGCCGGGTGCGCTGACGTTCGTCTCCTCGGGTGTCGGCAGTAATTTTCATCTCGCCGGCGAGTTGTTCAAGCTGCGCGGCAATGTCGATATGCTGCATGTTTCGTACAAAGGCAGCCCGCAGGCCATTGTCGACCTGATCGCCGGCCGCGCTGACGTCATGTTCGTCGGTATCCCCGCCGTGATGCCGCACATCAAGAGCGGCCGTTTGCGCGCCGTCGGCACCACCGGGCTCAAGCGCAATGCGCTGTTCCCGGATCTGCCGACGGTCGCCGAGTCTGCGCTGCCCGGTTATGAAATCGTCGGTTGGGAGGGTTTCTTTGCGCCGATCGGCACGCCGCGCGAGATCGTCAGCCGCGTCAATGCGATGGTGAATGAAATTTTGCAGACGCCGGAGATGCGCGAGCTGTGGGCGAGCAAGGGCGTCGATTTTGTGCCGAACACGGTGGAGCAGTTCACCGCGCGCGTGCGCGACGATTACGAAAACACCGGCCGGTTGATCAAGGCGGCCGGCATCAAGGCCGAGCAGTAGGCCAGGCCGCGTTGGCGCAGCTACTTACGCAGTCGCGCCGGAATTCAGGCGGCGACGGTTTCCACCTTAGATGGCAATTTGCTCAGCAGGAGATCCTTAAGCTGAACTTTTTTGCTGGCATTATCGATATCGATGCCGACCAGATTTCCGCCGGCGTCGTAGTCGAGCAAAATGCCTTCGGAGATTTCACGCGATTCAACACTGGCCTTTTCCGACAAGTCGATATAAAGCGAGTCTGTTTCCGGATGGTAATTCAGCTTCATGGCTTGAACCCTCGATCTGGGAAGGCATTGTGAATGGTTACTTTATCCTCAAGCGTCACAACTCTCAAGTAACGTCCATCCAACTCGGCTACCGGAGCCCAGAAGCGGAAACGGTTACCTTCTTGAGGTTCGGAATGGGCGGGGTTTTCCACCACGCGCATGCACCATTCCCTTTTCAGATAGGGGCGCTTGCGTAACACTTCTTTCTCGAAATATTCGGTAAAAAGAAATTGCATGATGCCGGACAGTATAACGTCATCGTGTCGGCAGGCGCGGGCAGGGATCAATATTCAAAGTTGTAACCGGATCGGGAGGCCGTTTTATAAGCAGGGCTCCAATTTTTCGCGGCGCAGTTTGGCGCCGCAGCGCGGGCAGAACACGTCCTTGTTGCCGACGGGTGAATTGCATTCGTGACAGCGGCGCAGAAGGCAGCGCCCGGCCACCAGCAGGGTTTTAGTAGGCGGTCGGGGCATGGTCGTTCCGCTGCGCGATCGCGCCGGGATGTTCGGGCTTGACCGGGATCAAATTCATGGTGGTCACCACGTGTTAATTTGTCCGTATCGTTGCATAAAAAAGCCCGCCAAATAAAGTCTTTCCGCGATTTGCCGCCGCATCATGACCACCCAATACATTGAGTTCGCCTGCAGCAAGAACTTCGTGCGCCGCGCGCGCGAACTCAAAACTATCCGGGCGATGGTGCGCATGTATTGCCGCGGGCACGGCCATGAGTGCGGTGATGCGCTGTGCGCGGACTGCTGTGAACTGATGGCGTATGCGACACGCCGCCTCGAACGCTGCGTGTTCGGCGATGCCAAGCCGACCTGCGCCAACTGCGTGGTGCATTGTTACAGCGCGGAGATGCGCGAGAAGGTTCGTGTGGTGATGCGCTGGGCGGGGCCGCGCATGTTGCTGCGCCATCCAATCCTCGGCATCAGGCATCTGCTCGACGGGCGGCGGCCGGTGCCGGCGCTGCCGGAGAAAGCCGTCAGGCAAGCTCTACAGAACCCTGGCGCGAATAACGTTCCCTGATCACGCGCGCATTGAGCAGCAGGCCCGCCTTCAGTGTGAAGAGCGCGATGCTGCCGAGAATGATTGCCGCGGCGATCCAGTTGCGGTCTTCCAGCATGCGTTGATCGATCAGGTGAACGGCGGTGATGACCCAGATCGCCGCGGCGCTGCAGGCCAGCACCTGTAATGCGAGCGGCACCCAGCGCTGCTTCCACAGAAACAACAGCGGCGCAGCGGCACACAGCGCCACCGCGACGAGATTGGTTTCGCGCAGAAAATGCGCGCCGAGCAGCAGCGCGGCGATGACGTACAGGCTGACGCGCAGGGCCATCAGTGTTTGTTGAGCGAACGGCTTACTTCAGCGTCGCTGCGATCTTGCGGATTTCGTCCGGCGTATGTTCGCCGCCGAGCGGTGTGCCCGGGATCAGATATTTGCCCATGGCCGCCAGCGTGCCGACCAGCACCGGCTCGTAACCGACGTCGCGCACGAGGCCCGAGGCGATGCTGATTGCATTGGCATCGTCGCCGGCGACCGGCATGCCGACCTTGTCGCCGCCCTTGCTCGCGGCCTCGGCCATCTTGGCGTAACCGATGGCGTTGAAGCCGCGCACGATGCGCGCACCGGGCAGGTATTCGCTGGAGGTGATGCCGGCGCCTTTTTCGCGCGCTGCCACCGCCATGTCGCCGTCGCGCGCGACGATCGGGTTCGAAGTGTCGATGACGATCTTGCCCTTCACCAGATCGCCGAGTTCCTTGCCGATCGCCGGCACCGCGGCATAGGGTACCGACAGCAGCAACACCGTGCCGAAGGCCGCGGCTTCGCGGGTGGTGCCCGCACTCGCCTTGCCGCCGAGGCTGGCGGCAAGCTTTTTATCGGCGGCGAGATCGAGCGAGGAGAACATCACTTCATGGCCGGCCTTCACCCAGGCGCCGCCGAGCGCACCGCCGACCTTGCCGGAACCGATGATGCCGATTTTGTATTTCGTGCCGGCGGTCTGCGCGAGTGCTGCAAACGGCAGGCTACCCATCAATGCAGTTGCGGCAGCGGCTTGCAGGAAGGCGCGGCGTTGGGTCGGGTGATTGCGGCGTGTGGTCATGGCGAATCTCCTTAATGGATTGCGTCGTGCGGTAGATTCTGCCTTGTACGCAGAGGTGTGGCAATGCGGTCTGAAACGTACCATCAGAGAGCGTTATTCAACCGGGAATTGTAGGGTGGGCAACTTTGTTGCCCACGCGCATCGCAGGTGTTGGTTGAACGCGTGGGCAGCGAGCGGCCCACCCTACACGGCTGCCTTGTACGCAGAGGTGTGGCAATGCGGTCTGAAACGTACTATCAGAAAGCGTTATTCAACCAGGAATTGTAGGGTGGGCAACTTTGTTGCCCACGCGTATCGCAGGTGTTGGTTGAGCGCGTGGGCAGCGAGCTGCCCACCCTACACGGCTGCCTTGTACGCAGAG
>CALQCM020000103.1 GCA_943329075.2 Chitinophaga pinensis
GCGTGCGTGTGCATGATCGATCTCCGTGTTGGTTGGTCCCAACACAGAGAAAAAACCGTTCATGCACACGCCGTTTCTCATCACCTTACATTCAACCTATTGATTTGTAAAGATCTTTAGTTCTAAAAGCCGGGGAAACATCAGCCCTAGCCCTCTCCCCCTTAGCAGGGGGAGAGGGGGTATTTGAGGTGGTGCGCTAGAACAATTTCCAGCGCTGCGTGGCGCGCTGCACGCGCGCCACCATCTGTGCGAGTTCGACGTCATTCAAAAGGCGCACCGAATTTTTCGCCGCGAACTCGCGCGCGTTGGCGTTGAATGCACCGGCCGAGATGTAGATGCAATCCTGCGCGTCGGCGGCTTTTTTAGCGTCGAACAATTCCTGTAGCGGCCCCATTCCCGTTTGCGCGACTTTCCAGCGTCTGCAGCCCACCAGCGCCAGCCGCCCGTCCTTGCGCGCCTCGTAATCCACCGCCCCGCCTTTGCTGGCAGTGACCACATAACCATCGCGGGCCAGCGCCTCGGCGATGACGGCGGAAAAATTCTCCCACGACATGTCGCGCAGCTTGCCGAGGATTGCGGCGACGTTGGCGGCCCCCGGCATGCGCAGTTGTTTCCATGCCGCGTAGGCGGCGATGCCGAGGAAGGGGAAGGTCGCGAACAGCGCGGCGATCGGCGGCAGGAACATTTGCACCGCGCCGAACAGCGGCGCAGCCGCAAGGATGCTCATCCACCAGGGGGCGCGGACCAGAATTGAAAATAATGTCTTTTTTGCCATACTAGAATACGATAATGACCTCAAAAAACTCATTTGGCAGCGGGCACCGGATTATATGAGCGAGACGAAAACACCGCCATTAAAAGGTATCAAGGTCATCGAACTGGGCACGCTGATCGCGGCGCCGTTCTGCAGCCGCATCCTCGCCGAATTCGGCGCCGAGGTGATCAAGATCGAGTCGCCCGAGGGCGGCGACCAGTTGCGGCAGTGGCGCAAGATGTACGAGGGCACTTCGCTGTGGTGGTACGTGCAGGCGCGCAACAAGAAATCGGTGACAGTGAATCTGCGTTCGCCCGAGGGACAGGAAATCGTGCGCAAGCTTTGCGCTGATGCGGATATCGTGGTCGAAAACTTCCGCCCCGGCGCATTGGAAAAATGGAACCTTGGATACGAGGCGCTGGCCAAGATTAATCCGCGGCTGATTATGGTGCGGCTGTCGGGTTACGGCCAGAGCGGCCCCGACCGCGACAAACCGGGTTTTGGTGTGATCGGCGAGTCGATGGGCGGCATGCGTTACGTCACCGGTTACGCCGACCGGCCGCCGGTGCGGCTGGGCATTTCGATCGGCGATTCGATCGCTGCGCTCTACGGCGTGATCGGCGCGATGATGGCGGTGCAGCACCGCCACACCAGCGGGCGTGGTCAGATGGTTGATGTGGCACTCTACGAAGCGGTGTTCAGCCTGATGGAAAGTCTGGTGCCGGAATTCGACGTGCTGGGTTTTGTGCGCGGGCGCGCCGGCAATGCATTGCCCGGCATCGTGCCGTCGAACACCTATCCGACGCAGGACGGCAAGTTCGTCATCATCGGCGCCAACAACGATGCCATTTTCAAACGGTTGATGAAGGCGATGAACCGCGCCGACCTCGCCGACGATGCGCAACTCGCCACCAATGCCGGGCGCGTGCCGCGCACCGCCGAGATCGACGGCGCAATCGGCGCGTGGACGGCGGCGCACGATCTCGACGCGGTGCTGGCCGCACTCGATGCCGTCGATGTGCCGGCAGCCAAGGTTTACGATGTCGCCGACATTGTGAACGACGCGCAGTACCTCGCGCGCGGCATGATCGAGCAGCACACGCTGCCCGACGGCAAACCGGTCAAGCTGCCGGGTATCGTGCCGAAATTATCGGAGACGCCGGGCGGCACCGAATGGATAGGCCCGAAGCTCGGTGAACATACAGCGGAAATTCTGCGCGGTCTTGGTTATGACGAGGCAGCGCAACAGATGTTGAAGTCGCAGGGTGTAATTTAATGAGGCTTGCATAAGCGAATGACGAGGATTTGTTCCACTTCGTCATTCCCGCGAAGGCGGGTATCCCCTTCCCCCGCTTGCGGGGGAAGGTAGGATGGGGGAAACAAATTTCTGGGTCCCCGCCTTCGCGGGGACGACAGTATTTGCTGTCAGCAGGTTAGTCATACGCAATAGCAGCGCAGGCGACCCGCTTGCATTCATTGGTGTTTGCTAAAAGAGCAGGCGAGTCGCCTGCGCTACAAAATGCATAGGAGCTCAGCATGCTTGATCTCACCGGATACGGGCGTCTCGCCGAACTCACCAAACTCGTCGATCGCATGACCAAGGAGGCGTCCAAGGAAGCGCTGGTTGCTGTCGCGCGCCTGCTGGCGATCCAGGTCGGGCAATACCAGAAAAAATTCGGCCCGCTGCCGCTGGAAGAAGCGATCGAACTGCTGGAGACCACATCGCTCAGCGAAGATCAGGCCGGCTGCGTCGCCGATGGGCTGGAGAATCTTGCGGTGGCGATTGCGTCGGTCAAGGATGAAGACCGGCAGCCGACGGTGCAGTAGGGATATTTATTGCAGTAACCGTGGCATGATCCTTTGTGGGTTGCTGATCCCCGCGATTCTGGCGTATATGCTTCCTGTATCTATTTTGGTGGCGCCGATGAAAACAGCCAAAGTATTCAAGCGCAGCAACAGTCAGGCGCTACGATTACCCAAGGAATTTCGTTTTGATGACGCTGAGGTACTCATCAAACGTTCGGGCGCGGGTATATTGCTGCTACCGAAGAAAATCACTTACGAGCGGGTCATGGCTGCGGTCGGTCTGTTCAAGGGCGCAATCGAACGGCGCCAGCCGAAGGACCAAAAGCGAAAATGGTCATGATCTGGATGCTGGACGCCAACACTACTACGCATTCTTTGATGCCCCGTTTTTGTCCGTGCCAGCCGCATTGACCGCCAGTAACCCAATCAATCGCTATCCCTGATCGTGATGTTGGGCTTCCTTCGTCAACCCAACCGACCCAACTTACCGCGATAGACGCGAAGGAAGGGCAAAAGGTGATTTTTGATTTTGGTGCGTTCTGGTGCAAGATGGTGTAATCTGCTTTTATGCCAGTTGCCGAGAAAACCGTCCGTCAGAGTGTAAGTCTTCCCACGCGCATCGCGCGCCGGGTGAAATCCCTCGCGAAGTCCAACAGTACCAGCGCCAACCGCGTCATTATTGAACTCATTGAATCCGGTATAGAGGCACGGGAGCGGGAAAAGAAACATTTCTTTGAACTGGCAGATCGTTTAGCGCATTCGCACGATGCGGGAGAACAAAAACGTCTCAAGGCAGAATTGGCCCGTCTTACCTTTGGTGACTAATGCCCCGGATACAGTGGACCGGACTGCCTCCCGCGCTTCGTGACCAACTGTTTGACCGGTTGCGCGAACGCAAGATCACCGCGGAAGACCTCTTTCAGCTCAAAACATGGCGAGAATCAGAGCCCGATGCCCCCGACGGACTCTGGTACAAGGATTTCGGTTCGTTCAAAATTTGCGGTGAGGGAAAATATCCGAAGACCTTCCTGCTCGCGGGCCAGCCTGCCAAAGGTTTGAAGCTTTGAATTTCCGCATACCGATTTTGCGGCATTTCGACTCCAGCGCCATGAGGGGGCCATGATTACGCGGATCAATGTTTTTTTCGTTGCGCTCTGGAAAAGTTTTCTATGCAGGTGCGCGTTCCCAAGAGTGCTGCGATGTGCGCTAAACTGCCGGCTGCAGTTCCGAACATAAAAACAAGATGTGGCGCGCGGTAATGCCGCGCAAGTCCAATCCCTTTCCGAGGAGAATTTGCATGGCACGCATTTCCGTTGTTCTGCAATTGGGTCTGGCGCTGGCGGCAACCGCCACGGTCGCGCACGCCGCGGCGCCGGTGTCGCGCGTCGAAAGCAAAAACATGGAGCTGGTTGGTCACAGCGACTTGCAGGCGCGCACCGCCTATCAGCCGGTGATCCAGCGCCAGGGTGACCGTTACATCGCCTACGTCGGTCACCACGGTGACATCAAAATCAACCCGTTGAACGGCCAGACTGAAAACAACGGCACGTCGATTATTGATGTCACCAATCCGAAAAAGCCGGTGCAGCTCGCGCACATCGCGGGCGAGACCGGCAAGGCCGAGCAGGGCGGCGCGCAGATGGTGCGCGTGTGCAGCGGCGACACGCTGCCGAAGGGCGTCAAGGGCAAATGGTATTTGCTGCGCAGTTTCGGCAATTCGGGACATGAAGTCTGGGATACTACCGATCCGGCGAAACCGGTGTTGCTGACTTCCGTGGTGAAGGATCTCGTCGGCACGCACAAGAGCTGGTGGGAATGCGATACCGGCATTGCCTATCTGGTTTCCGGCGTGCCGGGCTGGCGCGCCAACCGCATGACGCAGGTTTACGATTTGTCAGACCCGGCCAACCCGGTTTTCATCCGCAACTTCGGTTTGCCGGGGCAGGAGCCCGGCGCGGCGGGCCCGGTGCCGATGACGCTGCACGGCATGTTCTCGACCGGGCCCGAGGGCAACCGCATTTATTTCGGTTACGGCACGAACGCCGGCGGCATCATGCAGATCGTCGATCGCGACAAACTCCTGAACGGGCCGAAAGAACCAACGCCGGACAATCTGCGCTATCCGGAAGTCTCGCGGCTGACGCTGATGCCGACCAACGGTGCGCACACCGTGTTTCCGCTGCTGGGCGTCGAGATGCCAGAGTATGCGAAAGACAAGGGCGGTAGCCCGCGCGATTTTGTGGTGATTACCGATGAGGCGATCCAGAAGGAATGCCTGGAATTCCGCCAGCAGGTGTGGATTGCCGATATCACGAATGAAAAATTCCCGATGGGTGTTTCCAACTTCACTGTGCCGGAGAAGAGCGGCAATTTCTGTGCGCGCGGCGGGCGCAGTGGCTCGCATTCGTCGAACGAAGCGGTCACTTCGGTCTATCACAAGCGCATCATGTTCTTCACGTGGTTCAATGCCGGCCTGCGCGCGGTGGACATCCGCGATCCCTATCATCCCAAAGAAATCGGCTATTACATTCCGGCGATGAACAAGAACACCGTGGTGCTCGAAACGCCGGCAACCCAACGCGGCAAGGTCAATGCGACTGCCGCGTCCGACCGCATGGCGATCCAGTCGAACAACGTTGATGTTGACGACCGCGGTTATGTATACGTGGTTGATCGCGCGAATTCCGGCATGCACATTCTGCAACTGACCGGTTCGGCGCGCGCCATCGCGAATTGGCCGAAGAAGTAGCGGCCGTCAATGCTGCCGGCGTCTGCTGACGCCGGCAGCATTGCAGCTGCACGGGGTTCGGCGTTCGATGCCGCAGATGTTAGACTTGCGCATCGGAAACACTGGAGAACCCAATGCAGTTTGACTGGTCCACGCTCGGCGCGAAGGCGCCGACAGCCCTGGTCAGGGCACGCAACGTTGCGCACCACGCGGTGCAATGGGTCGCCAAGGCGGCGCGCGCGAACCTGGAGGCGGCAGCCGACGACAGCCACGCTAGCCTTGTCTGGGACGGCGAGCGCGCGGCCTTCATGTCGCAGCCCATCGCCAGCGGCAGCGCGGAAGTGCGCATCGGTTTCAGTCTGCACCGCTTTGCGCTGATCATTCTGCGCAACAACCGCGATCTCGACGAATACGAACTCGGCGGGCGCAAGGACGCCAGTGTCGCGGTCTGGTTCGATTCGGCGATGCGCGCGCTGGGGCTCAAACAGGCGGGTGAAATCGAACTGCCCTATACGCTGTCGTCACTGCCGGTGACGCGCGGTTCGGCCTACCACGTCAGCGGCGAGTCGGAGGCGTTTGAAGAACTGGCGCGCTGGTACGATGCGGCCGCTGATCTGCTAGCCGGCGTGGCCGCGGCGCAGCCGACGGCGGGGCCGCTACGGTGCTGGCCGCACCATTTCGACATGGCGACGTTGATTGCACTCGATGCAGACGCGGACGGCAATGCGCGCTCGATCAATGTCGGCATGTCGCCCGGCGACGAACATTACGCACAGCCGTATTTCTATGTGTGTCCGTCGCCGCGCCTGAAGGCGGCTGATCTGCCGCTGATCGCATCACCGGGACAGTGGCACATGCAGGGTTTTGTCGGCGCGGTGGCGACGGCGGAAGATATTCTTCCGCATTCAGAACCACGCGCGACGGCGGTGGAATTTCTCAATACGGCAATCGCCATCGGACGCGCGCGCCTTGGCGTGTAATTTTTTACGCGGCGTAGCGCTTGCCGTGCTGTGCTGTTCGCCGGTAGCCCCGCTGTTGGCCGCAGATACTTATCCGGCGCGGCCGATCCGGCTGATTGTCGGTCTCGCCCCCGGCGGCACACAGGACCTTATCGCGCGCACGGCTTCGCGTCAGGTGGCCGCACAGATGGGCCAGAATTTCGTCATCGACAATCGCGACGGCGCCACCGGCATCATCGCCACCGATCTCGTGGCGAAGGCGGCACCCGACGGCTACACGCTGCTGCATGCGTCCTCGGATTTTGTCATCAACACGCTGATGCACCGCAATCTGCCCTACGACATTTACCGCGACTTTGCGCCGGTCACCATCGTTGTCAACGGCGTCGGTTATCTGATGCTGGTGCATCCGGCGGTCGCTGCGCAGAACGTCAAAGAGTTTGTCGCGCTGGCGAAAAAGCCGGGCAGTCGCCTGAGCTTCGGCTCCGGCGGCATCGGCAACAACCTGCATCTCGCCGGTGAACTGTTCAACATGCGCGCCGGCATGCGCCTCACCCACGTGCCCTACAAGGGTGGCGCGCCGGCGGTCAATGCGCTGATCGCCGGCGAGATCCAGTCGCTGTTCGTGCCGCCAACGCCGACGGTGTTGCAGCAACTGAAGACCGGCAGGCTCAGGGCCGTCGCCTTCACCGGGGCCCGGCGCTGGGCGCTGCTGCCGGAGGTGCCGACCATGGTCGAGGGCGGCATCGCGGATTTTGTCTACAGCGGCGCCTGGCACGGTTGGCTCGCACCGGCGAAAACGCCGAAGGAAATCATCGCCCGCCTGCAGGCGGAAACGCAGAAGGCGATGCAGGAACCGCGCGTGCGCGAACCGCTGATCGCCGCCGGCTACGATCCGGCCGGCAGTTCAACCGCAGAATTTGTGCGTGCCATCAAGTCGGATGCATTGAAGACCGCCGAATTGATGCGCGCCGCCGGCATCAAACAGGAATAGCGCCGCAACCGTTCTTCAGTTATTCATGACAAAGCCGCCGTTGACGTGCACCGTCTGGCCCGTGATGTAGCGGCCTTCGGGCGAACACAACAGCGTCACCATGGCCGCCACTTCGGCCGGCTCGGCGAACCTTCCCATCGGTATCGATTGCGGTTTGATGCGCGCCGGCACCGCGCGCACTGTATTGACAGGGCCGGGCGCGACGTCGTTGACGTTGATCCGGTGTTCGGCGAATTCGACCGCCAGCGCGCGTGTCAGGCCGGCAATTCCGGCCTTTGCCGCGGCGGTGGCAGCCCGCCCCGGGCTGCCTTTGTGGCCGAAGGAGCCGCCGATGTTGACAATGCTGCCACCGCCGCGCGCGATCATCGAAGGCAGGCAGGCCTGTATGCAGTTGAAGGCGCCGTCGAGGCTGACTTCCAGCGTATGGCGCCAGTCGGCGGCGGTCAGTTCGGCGAACGGTTTCGTGCCATGCGAGACCGCGTTGTTGACCAGAATATCGATGTGGCCGAAGGTATCGATGGTGGTCTGCACCATCCGCGCAATCGCGGCGCGGTCGGTGACGTCAGCAAGGCAACTGATCGCGTTGCCGCCCAGTGCTGTAACCAGCGCCACGGTTGCGTCGGCCTCCGCCTTTGATGCGCGTGCGTTGACGACGATGGCGGCGCCGGCTTCCGCCAGCGCGATTGCGATGGCGCGCCCGATGTTGCGGCCGCCGCCGGTGACAATGGCAACTTGTCCGCGCAGCGGTGCGCTGCGGTCAGTCATGAGTTTCGGTTCTGGCGGCATGATGCGGCCAGTGTAAACCGGTTGCGCTGTGTGCGGCCACTCGCGTGCACACGGCCTCAGCCGGCGAGCGACATGCGCACCAGCTCGGAGATGTTGCGCACACCGAGCTTTTCCATCAGACGCGCTCGATGCACTTCGACCGTGCGCGGGCTGATGCCGAGTGCCGCAGCAATCTGCCGGTATTGCTGCCCCTGTATTACCAGTTCGAATACTTCGCGTTCACGCGGTGTCAGTGTGCGCAGGCGCTGCTCGCTCAGACCTGCACGCGCGACTTTGTTCCGCTCTGCGCTGTCGGCCTCGAGGGCGGCGCGGACCGCTGCCAGCATGGCGTCCGGATCGACCGGCTTTTCGAGGTAGTCGACGGCACCGCCTTTTAGCGCGGTGCGCACCGTAGCTACCTCGCCATGCGCGGTCATGAAGATGATCGGCAGGGCAACGTTACGCTCTTTGAGCGCGACTTGCAACGCCAGGCCATCAGTGCCGGGCATGCGGATGTCGAGTAGCAGGCAGCCCGACCAGGTGGCGTCGAAAACGCGCAGAAAATCGTCGGCGCTGGCAAACGGCAGCGTATGAAAGCCGTTCAATCCGAGCAGCAGGCTGAGTGAGTCGCGCACGGCTGCGTCGTCGTCGACGATGTATACGCATTGTTCGTGATTTTTCATGTAATCGCCTCGTCAAGTGCCGTGGATGGAAGGGTGAAGTGAAAAGCCGTACCGGTGCCGCTTGATGATTCAAACCAGATGCGGCCACCCTGCGCCTCTATCATCGAACGGCTCATCGCCAGGCCCATGCCGGTGCCGGCGGCCTTGGTGGTGGCGAAGGGTTCGAATATGCGGTCCGACATGACCGCAGCGATGCCGGGGCCGGTGTCGGCGACCGACAGGCGCACCCAGCCGTCGGGCTGGGACAGCGTTGAAACCGTGATCAAGCGGCGGCCGTCGGGCATGCCCGCCATGGCTTCGATGGCGTTGTGCACCAGGCTGCGGATCGCCGTTTCGATCTGGATGCGGTCGATCAGCAGAACGACGTCGCTGCGGTCGATGGCAGAGTTGAGGGTGATGCCTTGCGCCACCGCGGTATCGTGCATCGGTTCAAGCGCACCGTTGATGAGGGCGGCTGAATTCACCTTTTCCAGGTGGGAGTTACCGCCGCGGAAGAAATCGCGCAGGCGCTGCACCACGGCGGCGGCCCGCGCCGCCTCTTTTTCGATTTTTGCCGACAGTGCACCGCCGGCTGGCGCCTGGATTTGCGCGGCGCGCGCATAGCTGCGGATCGCGGTCAGCGGCTGGTGCAGTTCGTGGGCGAGCGCCGCGGCCATTTCGCCCGCTGCGGCCAGCCGCGAGGCACGACCGAGTTCCGCCTGTTGTTCGGCGAGCCGGCGCGTGGCGTCGACGCGGCGCGTAATGTCGCGGATGACGGCGATGCGCAGGTCGGCAGCGGTCTCGCCGGTGTGACCGATTGAGACCTCGGCGGGGAAACGCGAACCATCGCGGCGCACGCCTTGCGTGCTACCCGCATCGCTGCTGGCGGTGAGAAATTCAAGTTCCGGCAGGATGCGTAATACATTGAGGCCGATCAGTGCGTTTTCTTCGTAGGAAAAAATGCGCGCAGTTGCCGGGTTCATCGCAATGATCGTGCCGTCGCGGTCGAGAGTCAGAATACTGTCGGGCGCGGTTTCGACGGTCGCGCGCAAGCGCGATTCGCTGCGGCCAAGCGCGAGGCGCGCCGAGCGGCCTTCGGTGACGACCATGCCGAGAAACAAGCCTGCAATCGCCAGGGCCAGCATCATGAACTGGAATTCGGTGACCGCCGTGCCGGACTGGAAATGCGTGTTGATGAGCACAATGACCAGGCCGAGTTGTATGCCGGCGATGCCGAATATGGCGCCGACGATGCCGTGCCGCGTAGCCACCCAGATAACGGGCAGAAACAGCACGTAAAACAGTTTGTAGGAGTCGCTCCACTGCGGGCCGAAGATGATCCAGACGGCGAGCACGGCGCCCGCGATAAACCAGACGGTTTCCCGGATCGCGGCGCGCCGCGGCGTGCCGTGCATCCACCGTCGCGGCGGCAGCAGCATCAGAATGAGGGGGGTGTTGATGACGATGCCGATCAGATGGCCGATCCAGAAGCGCAAGGCGATGTAGCCGAACTCCTGCTCGGTCATGGTGCCGATGGCGCGGAACACGGCGATGTAAGCAGCCGCCATCAGCAAGGTGCCGACGGCGGCGACCGCGGCGAGTTTGACGATTTCACTCAGACGGTCGAAAGACAGGCGGAATTGCAGCGGGCCGCGCAGCAATGCCGCCATCGCCATATAACCGACCGTCAGGGTCAACGGAGCGAGCAGTTGTGTATACGGGGCCGCCGGCATGCCGCGCAGCAGCAGCGAGGTGGAGATGGTGGCAATCGCGAGTGCGGGCCAGTAACGGATGCCGAAGACCAGCAGAAATGCCAGCGAAAGTCCGGCCGACGGGTTCCACGGGGTGATCGCAAATGGCCGCAACATGTAAAAACGCGCAATCCACGCCAGGACTACATAAAGCACGACAAATGACGTGCCGATTACAAATGCGCTTCGCACCGTGCGCAAAGGCGTCACGTCGCTGCGGTTTCCGGCGATGAATGCGGAGGCGGACATTGTCGTTATTTTGAAAAACGTTTGATCGTTTCGCGCGGTGTTTTAATCAGAGGCATCGTTCTTCGCAGCGTACACCGTGCCTCTGCACAAGGCCAATGATAGTGTTTCGCCGCGGCTTTTATCCGGTGTTGTATCGACGCAACTGCCGGGATGGCCGAGGATAGGTGTGGATTATAAATAATTCTTTTAAATCAACGAATACGTTGTTTTACGTACGCAAATAAACCAATTGTGACGCTGCGCAGCGATAGGGAGACTCGCGTCAAGGGTGCAGTGGTTGGTTGTTTCGATTATTGCGCCCTACCGTTGGCTGGTTCCGAACGCGGGGTTTTTGCACGATTGGATCAGTTGATTCGTTTGATTGAAAAAAGGAGAGCATTGAATGAACAAGAAACTAATGGCAGTTGCCGTCGCCGGCGCGTTTGGCGCCTTCGGTGCAACCGCTGCATTTGCGCAATCGAGCACGGTTTCCCTGTCGGGCAACATAAACTACAACTACGGCTACTTCGACAACGGCGGCACCGGCTTTACGGCGGGCACGACGCCTGTTGTCGCTGGTGTGCCGAAAGTCCGCACCGATGCCCTGAGCAGTCAGGAATCGCAATGGGTCCTGCAGGGCGAAGAAAACGTCGGTCGTGGTATGAGCGTGTTCTTCCAGTGTTCGACCTCGCTGGACGTCTCGGGTAGTGTCACTGCCAACATGTGCGCGCGCACCAGCTTCCTCGGCTTCAAAGGCAGCTTCGGCAGCATCAACTTCGGCAACAACGACACGCCGACCAAACGCATGGCCGCCAATTATGACCCGTTCCCCATCGCCGCAGCGATGGGCCAAGGTGGTCAAATGTGGAACGCGGGCGCCAACAACACGGGGAACGGCGGCACGCCGGCTTCATTCTCGCGTCGCCAGCAAAACCTGGTGACCTATGACATGCCGACGATGAACGGCTTTGACGCCTCCTTCTCATTTACCACCGCGAACGAAGCGACCGCTTTCAACAGCGCCTCGACCATTCAGAAGCCGCGTATGTGGGCCGCGTCGGTGAACTACAGCAACGGCCCGTTGATGCTGGGTGCCGGTTACGAGCGTCACCAGGATTTCAACGCTGCCGCACTGGGCACCTACAGCGGCGGCAATGACTCGATGTATACCTTGGCTGCTGCGTACACGTTCATGGGTTCGCTCAAAATCAGCGGGGTTTACAACCGTATCGCTTACAACAACATGACCAACGTGCTCAACGCGGGCGGCGACATGAGCTTGAACACCTACGGCCTCTACGCCGACTGGGCGATCACTGGACCGCATCGCCTGCGTCTGGGCTACGGCAATCAAGGCTCGACCCGTGGTTCGTACAACGGTTTGGGCGCTACTGCCAACGCACAGGTCGGCACGTTGACCGGCAACGGCGGTGCAGGTCAGACCGGCACGCAGAAGTTCGTGGTTGAATACGCTTACGCGTTGTCGAAGCGCACGGAAGTGGGTCTGGACTTCGCAACGATCCGCAACGATCGTTTCGCGAACCAGACGATCGGCACCGGTTCGAACGTCCCGAACTACGGCGAAACGCAGAACTTCACGGGTATGATGGTTCGACAC
>CALQCM020000104.1 GCA_943329075.2 Chitinophaga pinensis
CGCGAACTATCGATCATCACTTTGGCTAAACTATTGTGTACCCAGCATTCCCTTATATTGACCGACTTCGCCATGCAGGTGCTCAAGAAACGACTCGGATTACGAGCATGAAAAGCCGGGGAAACATCAGCCCCTACCCTCTCCCCGCTTTCGCGGGGCGAGGGAGTGCCTTTGCGTTCACTGCCTCAATAATTGTAATCACTTCTATTGTGATGTCTGCGCATGCGAACGCGCAGGATTACCCCTCGCGCCCCATCCGTTACGTTGTGCCCTTCACCGCAGGCGGCGGCGGTGACATCATCATCCGCGAAGTGGCGCAGCGCCTGACCGCGCGCCTCGGTCAGACGGTGATCGTCGACAACCGCGCCGGCGCCGGCGGCAGCCTCGGTACTGAAATCGTGGCGCGCGCCGCCGCTGACGGCTACACCCTGCTGATGGCCAACGTCGCGCCGATGGCGATCAACGTCAGTGTTTATAAGAAACTGAATTACGATCCAGTGAAAGATTTCGCACCGGTGACGACGCTCGCCTCGTTTCCGAACATACTCGTGCTGCACCCGTCGGTGCCGGCGCGCACGCTGCCGCAGTTGATCGCACTGGCGCGCGCGCAACCGGGGCAACTCACTTACGCCTCGGCAGGCGCCGGCAGCACCACGCATCTGGCGGCAGAGTTTTTCAAGAGCCGCGCCGGCGTCGATCTCATCCACGTGCCGTACAAAGGCGGTGGTGCCGCACTGATTGATCTGGTTGCCGGACAGGTCACGCTCTACTTCAGCAGCCTGCCGGCAGCCTTGCCGATGGTGCGCACCAACCGCCTGCGCGCACTGGGTGTGACCGGGCTGGCGCGCGCGATCGCCGCGCCGGATGTGCCGACGATTGCCGAATCCGGCTTTCCCGGTTTCGAGGCGGTGACCTGGATCGGCGCGGTGGCGCCGGCCGGCACGCCGGCCGCGATTGTCGCGCGCCTTAACAAAGAACTCGTCGAGATCATGCAGGCTGCCGATATGCGCGACAAGATGATCGCGCAGGGCGCCGAGCCGATGACCAACACACCCGAACAATTTTCCGCCTATATCAAAACCGAAATCGCCAAATGGGCGTCGGTCGTCAAACAGGCCGGGATCGCTGCGCAGTGAACACACCCCTGCCGCGCGCGATCAAGCTGGTGATCGGCTTTTCGCCGGGCAGCATGTCGGATGACATTGCAAAGATACTCGTCGATGCCTTGCACGCGGAATGCGGCATCGCCATGACCGTGACGCGGCAGTTGGGTGAAAACGGCATCGCTGCGGCGCGTTGGGCAGCAGCGCAGGCGCCGGATGGCATGATGCTGTTCATGGCGACTCTTGGCACACATGCGATCGCGCCGCTCCTCAATACGCCTGCGCCGTACGATCCGCTGCGCGATTTCGCCCCGGTGTCGCTGCTGACGCAATCGCCGATGCTGCTGGCCTGCCATCCCGCGCTGGGCGTGCGCTCGGTGGCCGAATTGATTGCGCGCGCGCAGCGCGAGCCGGTGCTGACCTACGCGACCTCGGCGACCGGCGGTGCGCCGCATTTGGCGGCCGAATTGTTCGAGTCGATCACCGGCACGACCCTGCGCCACGTGCGCTATGACGAAACCGAGGAGCTCTATCGTGACCTCGAGGCGGGCAGGGTGGCGTTGAGCTTCAACAACATTGCCTCCATGCTGCCGCGCTGCAAGCGCGGCGCGTTGGTTGCGCTGGGTGTATCGACAGCGGCGCGCAGTGCGGCCGCGCCCGAATTGCCAACGCTGGCCGAAGCCGGCGCGCCCGGCTATGAGATGAGCAACTGGACCGGCATTGTTGCGCCGCCGGCCACGCCGAGAGATATGACCGCGGCCTTAAGCGAGGTGTTCACTGCGGCACTGCGCGCGCCGCGTACCAGTGCGCTGCTGGCGGCGCAGGGCATCACGCCGCGCGCCACGTCGCCGCAGGGATTCACGGATTTCATGAGCGCGGAACGCGAACGCTGGCGCAGTGTGGTGGCGCGCATCGCCGCGACGCCAGCCTGATATTGACCGCTGTGATTGAAGCGGCGATGATCGAATGCAAGGGGGAGTGGAAATGAGTGATACGCAAATTGTTCTCGATCCGGTAGCAACTGCCGGGGTGGCCGGTGAAAGCGCGGTCTTTCGTCCGCTGGCCTTGCTCGCCGGCAAGGTTGTCGGCTTCATCGACAACTCGAAACCGAACTTCAGTTTTCTCGCCGACGATCTCGGCGAACTGCTGATGTCGAAATACGGCGTGAAAAAAATCATTCGCCACCGCAAGCCGACCGCTTCGGTGTCGGCCTCGCCGCAGGTGTTCGCCGATATCAAAAAGGAGTGCGACCTCGTCATCACCGGCTCCGGCGACTGAGGGGGCTGCACGTCGTGGAGTGTCCACGACAGTGTAGAGGCGGCGAAGCAGGGCCTGACCGCGCTGGTGGTGTGTTCGACCGCCTTCATCACGCTCGGCCGTTCGCAACTGAAGGCGTTGGGCGGCGGCAGCCTGCCGATCGCAGTGATGCCGCATCCCTTCGGCGTGCGCACGCGCGGTGAGGTGCGTGAACTCGCAGAGATCTTTGTCGACGAAATCGTGCGCCTCGCCACCGGCGGTGCCGATAAAACGGCGCAGGCCGCGAAGGCCGTTGCCGCGAAGTCTGCGGGTGCCGCAACAGTCGCATTGCCGAACGATCTCGTCGCCTTCAACGAAGAATGCGAACGCCGCCGCTGGAGCGACGGACTGCCGCTGGTGCCGCCGACGGTGTCGCGCGTCGAGCAGATGCTCGCCGGCAGCAAGCGCGCCCGGCATGAGGTGGTGGCGCGCGTGGCGCCGGGCTTCGGCGAGGCGAGCGTTGAACGTATCGCCATCAACGCGGTGATGGCGGGCTGCCGCCCCGAATATCTGCCGGTGCTGATCGCCGTCGTCGAAGCAGTGGCCGAGCAGTCGTTCAATATCCAGGGCATACAGGCCACCACCAATTCGGCCGCACCCTGGATCATCGTCAATGGCCCGCTGGCGACGGCACTGGGTTTGAATGCAGGCCTCAACTGTCTCGGGCAGGGTACGCGCGCCAACGCCACGCTGGGGCGCGCGCTGCGGCTCATCCTGCAGAACATCGGTGGCGCCTTGCCCGGCGAAATGGACCGCGCCACGCATGGCCAGCCGGGCAAATACAGTTTCTGTTGCGCAGAGAACGAAACAGCCAATCCGTGGACGCCGCTGCACGTCGAGCGCGGCTTCCGTGCCGATGAAAATGTCGTTACGGTGGTTGGTGCTGCGGGTACGCTGAATCTCAATTCGCATTCAAAAGACGCCGCCGATCTCCTGCGCGTGATCGCCACCAGCATGACTTATCCGACCAGCAATGATTTTCACTTCGCCGGCGAACCCTGGCTGATCCTGTCGCCCGAACACGCCGAGGTGCTGGCGCGCGGCGGTTACGACAAGGCAAAACTCAAGGCAGAAATCTGGGCGCTGTCGAAAATGCCGGCCGCGCGTTTTGCGCGCAAGGACTACGACCGCGCCGAACACACGCGCAGCGGTGAACTCGGCGGCTTTGCGCCGGAAACGCTGGTGCCGATTTCGCCCAGTCCGCGTGACATCGGCATCATCGTTGCCGGCGGTCCCGGCACGCATTCGGTTTACGTGCCGACCTTCGGTCAGACGCGCGCGGTGTCGCGTCGTATTACCGCATGAACCAGCGTGCGATCATCAGCGTGTTTGTCTGGGCAATGCTTTCGACGGCATTGCAGGCCGCCGACTATCCGGACCGCGCAGTGCGCGTGATCGTCACCTTTCCTGCCGGCGGCGGCACCGACATCGTCGCGCGCATGGTGATACAGAAACTTGCCGAGCGTATGGGCGGCAGTTTTGTCATCGACAACCGCGGCGGCGCCGGCGGCACCATAGGCACCGAACTGCTGGCGAAAGCGCCGCCCGACGGTTACACCATAGGCGTGGTGAGCGGCAGCCACACCATCAATCCCAGTCTCTATAAAAAACTGCCGTTCGACAGCGTGCGCGATTTCGCGCCCGTTGCCATGCTGGTGACCGGCCCTGGTCTGCTCGTCGTGCATCCGTCGTTGCCGGCGCGCACGGTGCGCGAGCTGATCACGCTGGCGCGCGCGCAGCACGGCGGTTTGCTCTACGCATCGGCGGGCAACGGCACGCCGCCGCATCTGGCCGCCGAACTCTTCAAACTGATGACCAACACGCAGATCGGCCATGTGCCGTACAAAGGCAATGCGCAGGCGATGACCGATCTGATCGCCGGGCAGACCGCGATGTCCTTCCCGACCATAACGTCGGCGCTGCCGCATGTGCAGACGGCGAAGCTGCGTGCGCTGGGGGTGACCAGCGCAAAGCGCGTCGGCGCCCTGCCCAACATTCCGGCGATCGCCGAAACGGTGGCGGGTTACGACGGCAGTGCCTGGTACGGCGTGATGGCACCTGCCGGCACGCCCGGCGCCATCGTCACGCGTTTGCATGGTGAGTTGATGGCAGCGCTGCGCACACCGGAGCTGAAAGACAAACTCGTTGCGCAGGGCCTCGAACCGGCGTTGTACACGCCGGAAGAATTTTCCGCGCTGATCGTAAGCGAACTCGCCAAGTGGGCGAAGGTCGTGGCGGCGGCGGGGGTGAAGAATGAATAGGCGCCGCAGTGGTAGGGTGCGCACCGCGCACCTTTTCAACACCGGCTCCGCGTGCGAGGTGCGCACCCGGCGGACTTCACAATGGATATGCGCCGAGTTTTCCGGGCTCGTCACTCCCGCGAAAGCGGGAGTCCAGATGAGGCACCGCGAATCATTTGAAATTCTGGATTCCCGCTTTCGCGGGAATGACGGAGTGGTTTAGCAAGCGAGGATTGAAAATATGTCGAACACCAGAGTTGCCCCCACCATCCCCGGCCCGATCGCCGAGACGCGCAAACCGAAGTTCGTCATGCCGCGCGGCGCTTGCGATTGCCACGCGCATCTGTTCGGCCCGCAAGCCAAATACGCCTACGCTGCCAACCGCCGCTACACGCCGCCCGACGCCACGGCGGACGATTACATCAAGATGCTGCGCGCCATCGGCGTCGACCGCGCGGTGCTGGTGCAGCCCAGCGTTTACATGACCGACAACACGGTGATACTCGATGCGCTGGCGGAAAACAAATTCCCGTTCCGCGCGGTGGCGGTCGTCAATGACGAAGTCAGCGATGCCGAACTCGCCCGCATGCACAAGCTTGGCGTGCGCGGCCTGAGATTGAATCTGCGCAACAGTAACGGCGCGGCCGGCGACCTCGCGCCGCGGCTGGCCGCGCGCATCGCGCCGCTCGGCTGGCATTTGCAGTTCCGCATTAACGCCGAAGACTTCACCGCCATCGGGCCGATGTTGCGTGCATTGCCGTGCGATTTCATCATCGATCATATCGGCCAGGTGCCGATTGCCGACGGCGTCAACGGTGAGGCCTTTCGCGCCATCCTGAATCTGACGCAGGGCGGCCGCTGCTGGGTGAAGCTCTCCGCGCCCATGCGCATGAGCGCGCGCGACTACCCGTACGCCGACGTCGTGCCGCTGGTGCATGCGCTGGTTGCCGCCGCACCCGAGCGCATGGTGTGGGCCAGCGACTGGCCGCACACCACGCTGACCTGTGCCATGCCCAACGACGGTGACCTCGTCGATCTGCTGCCCGAGTGGATTCCGGACGCCGCCACACGCCAGAAAATCCTCGTCGGCAATCCTGCACGGCTCTACGGATTTGATTGAGCGCACCGGATAAACGCCTTGATAACGACCTGACTCAATCATTCGGGTTATAGTGCCTCCTGCGATCCACGGGAGGGGACATGCATCACAAAATAATCAGCGCCGCGCTCTCGGCAGCGACGGCGTTCTTCAGCATTGCCTGCGCACAGGACTATCCAGTCAAACCGATCCGTTACATCGTGCCCTTCGGCGCCGGCGGTCCCACCGACACGCAGGCGCGTTGGGTGGCACAGAAACTCAATGCGGCCTTCGGCCAGACGGTGATTGTCGACAATCGTCCGGCAGCCGGCGGCGTGCCGGGCACTGCGGCGGTGGCGAAGGCCGCGCCCGACGGTTACACGCTGCTTGCCGGCAATCCGGGCCCGTTGACGGTGGCGCCGGCGATTTCCCTCAATGTGCCCTACGACACGCTGCGCGATTTCACGCCGGTGACGCTGGTGGCGAAAAGCCCCAGCGTGTTGATCGTGCACCCGGCGCTACCGGCGAAAAACGTCAAAGAGTTTGTTGCGCTGGCCAAGGCGCGCCCGGGCAAACTTAATTATGGCACGCCGGGTGTCGGCACCGTCGGGCATTTGTCCACCGAGGCCTTCGCGCATCTGGTCGGCATTAACGTTGTACATGTGCCTTACAAGGGGGGGGTGAGCCAGTACACGATTGAATTGATTTCCGGTTATATCGATTTCGCCTCGCTGCAACTCTTCAATGTCGCGCCGATGGTCAAGCAGGGCAAACTGCGCGCGCTCGGCATCACTTCGCGCGAGCGCTCGTCGGCGATGCCCGAACTCCCCACCTTCAACGAGCAGGGCGTGAAGTTCGAGAACTACAACTGGAACGGCGTGCTGCTGCCGGCCAAAACGCCGCCGGCCATCGTCTCGCGCATTTATGGTGTGCTCGCCGCGGCAATCAGGGAAAACCGCGAACTCTTCACCGGCCAGGGGCAGGAACCGGGCGGTGAGAACGGCGAGCAGTTCGGCGAATTTTTGCGCGGCGAAATCGAGCGTTACGAAAAAGTCGCGCGCGCGACGAATATTCCAAAACAATAGACGCTAAAAAAAACGATCATCGCATCGCGTTATGATGCGCAAAACAACACAAAGGAGGAGAACGCCATGGCCACCCACGACGAAATCATTGCCCGCCGCCGCCAGTTCCTGAAATGGATGTCGGCGAGTCCCTTGCTCGCCGTGCCCGGTGTCAGCAGCCTCGCTGCGGACAACCCGGTGTTCGCACCCAACCGCCTGCCCGATCCTGTCATGTGGGCGCCGCGCACTTTCGACAAACTGATTGCGAATCCGAAAGAAGCGATCAACGTGTTCGACTTCGAGGCGGTGGCGCGTTCGCGCGTGCCGCCGGCGCACTTCGGTTACATGGCCGCTGGCATCGACGACGACGCCACGCTGCGCGCCAACCGCGAGGCCTTTCTCAAATATTATCTGCGCCCGCGCCGCATGGTCGATGTGTCGAAGGTCGATATGAGCGTCGAGATCTTCGGCATCAAATACGACAATCCGATTTTCATTTCGCCCACCGGCGGCAACAAGGCCTATCACGCCGACGGCGAGATGGCTGTCGCGCGCGCGGCGAAGGCCGGCAACCATCTGCAGATGTTGTCCACCGCCGCCACCATTTCGATCAACGATGCGGTCGCCACGCGCGGTGCACCGGTGTGGTTCCAGCTCTATGCCACGTCCGACCGCGAGATCGCTTACGCGCTGGTTAAACGCGCCGAAAACGCCGGCTCGCAGGCGGTGGTGGTCACCGTTGACCGCGTCGGCGGGCGCAATCAGGAGGCGCTGTTCCGCCTGCGCCGCGGTGACTACCGCGAATGCCGCGTCTGCCACGATTCGGCGGAAGGCGGCGGTGGCGGCGGTAACCGCGATCGTCGGCCGAATTACGACGGCATCGATCTGTCGAAGGCGCGCAGCATGCAGTCCGACAATCTCACATGGGATTTCATCCGCCAGTTGCGCGATAAAACAAAAATGAAAATCGTGCTGAAGGGCATCCTCGTCGCTGAAGACGCCAAACTCGCCGTTGAACACGGCGCCGATGCGATTCTGGTTTCTAACCATGGCGGCCGCGGTGAAGACAACGGGCGCGGCGCCATCGATTCGCTGCCGGAAGTGATTGAAGCGGTGAACGGCCGCATGCCGGTGATTGTGGACAGCGGCTTCCGTCGCGGCACCGACGTCGTCAAGGCGCTGGCGATGGGCGCCACCGCCGCCGGCATCGGTCGTCCGTATCTGTGGGGCTTGGGCGCCTTCGGTCAACCCGGCGTCGAACGTGTGCTGGAGTTGCTGCGGATAGAGACGCGCGCGGCGATGATGCAGTGTGGTGTGCGGTCGGTGAAGGAATTGACGAAGGCGTTTGTCGGAAAATTCTGATGGGTCGAAAAAAACGTCGCGCGGATTTAATCCGTCATTCCCGCGGAAGCGGGAATCCAGAAATTTGTTGATGTGACGGCAGATATGGGCTCCCGCTTTCACGGGAGCGACGGGTATGGTTTTGACCCGTCTAATCCTCGCGTATCCCCGCATCCCGTATCACCTTCCCCATCCGCGCCATTTCCGCTTTCATCGCCGCGGTGAATTGTTCCTGTGTGCTGCCGACGGTTTCAACGCCGACGGCGAGGAATTTTTCCTTCGCATCGCTGGTGTGCAGGTAACGCACGATTTCCTGATTGAGTTTTTGCAGGATAGTCGCGGGCACGCCGGCCGGCGCGAACACGCCTTGCAACGAGCTTGATTCATAACCGGGCAGGCCCGCGGCAGCAATGGTGGTGAGGCCGGGCAGCAGCACCGACGGCCGCGCGCTGGAAACGCCGAGCGCGCGCAGGCGGCCCGATTTCAAATGCGGAGTGACCGAACTCGCGGTAGCGAAAGTCAGTTGCACCTGGCCGCCGATCAAATCGGTCAAGGCGGCACCCGCGCCCTTGTAACTGATGCGCACGAATTGCACGCCGGCCAGCGCCTGAAACAGTTCGGCGGCCAGATGCGGTGAAGAGCCGATGCCGGTAGTGGCGTAGTTCAACGCGCCGGGTTTGGCTTTGGCGAGTGCGATGAACTCCTTTACGTTTTTCACCGGCAATGAGGGATGCACCACCAGAATGTTGGGCGCGGTGGCGACCAGCGATATGGCGGCGAACTCGCGCAGCGGGTCGGGCGCATTGGCGCGCAGATCAGGCCCCAGCCACACGGTGCTGCCGTAGAGCATCAGCGTGTAACCATCGGCCGGTGATTTCAAGGTGACGTCAACCGGGATCGGGCCGCTGGCGCGGTTATCGACGATGACCTGCTGGCCGAGCGCGGGGGCAATGCCCTGCGCGATGAGGCGCGAGGCGACGTCACCGGCGCCGCCGACGCCGGAGGTGATGATGCGGATGGGCTTCGTTGGATAGGGTTGCGCTTGCGCGACGGTGGTAATGCATGCCGTGATCGCAAATGCGAGGACAGCGTAATGCAGACGAGTCGCTTGCTTCAACGGGGCGGGCAGTGCTTCTCGCAGGCGAGTCGCCTGCGCCACAACGGCGGCGCGGTTTTGTAGCGCAGGCGACTCGCCGGCAAGAGGCACTTTGATAAATTTCATGCGCGCGCGCAATTCAGACTGAACCGAAGAAAAGGGTGCAATTGAATCATGTGCCGTCATGCGGCGCAATGCGCGGGCGATGCTACACTGCCGCGAACACAATTCCGGAGCGTGTAAATGAAACCGCGAGTATGGGGTAATGAACCGACACCGGACACGCCAACCACGCGCGCCTATCCCGCCGATGTGAACCGCGACTCATCGTCGCGCCTGCCGCCGGTGAGGCGCGAAGATCTCGATGAGACCGGCCAGCGCGCCTACGATGCAATGACGAAAGAGGGCGGCAAGCTGCGCGCCAGTCTGCGCGGGCCGACGGGTTTCTGGCTGCATCTGCCCGAAGTGATCGAACACGTGCGCGAACTCAACTGGAGCCTGCGCAATCGCGAGTTCGGGTTGGCGCGTCCGCTGCGCGAGCTGACCATCCTCGTCACCGCGCGCGGCAACGACTGCCAGAAGGAATGGACCGCGCATGAAATGCATGCGCTGGACGCCGGCGTCGATCCTGCGGTCATCGATATCATCAAGCACCGCAAGCCGCTCGATGGCGTGGCGGAAACCGAAGCGGCGATCATCGCTTTCGGTTGCGAACTCTTTAGTCAAAAAAAGGTGAGTGCGGAGACCTATGCGCAGGCGTTGAAAGTGCTCGGCCAGCGCCGGCTCGTGCATATGGTCGCGCTAATGTCGAATTACACGATGACCTCGGTGATTTTCGCCGCGCTTGACCAGCAGGTCGCGCCGGATCAGGTGCCGTTGTTGCCGTTGTCTTAGTCTCAACCAATAAGGGGGGGAATTCTCATGAACAGAATCGTCTCGTTGTGCTGCATGATCGGAATCATCACCCTCACAGGCTGCGCCGGCACGCCACCCGCGCCCGACCCCATCGCACAGAAAGACCTCGAGCCCACCGGCACACTGCGCGTCGCAGTATTCACCGGCAACCCGGTGCTCGGCAGCAAAACCAACGGCGAACTCGCCGGCACCACGGTGTCGATGGGACGCGCGCTGGCGCAAAGCGCCGGCGTGCCGGTGCAGTTGATCGAATACACGGCGGTGGCGAAGCTGGTTGAAGACGCCAAGGCCGGCGCGTGGGATGTTGCTGCGGTGGCCTACGATCCCGGTCGCAAGGATGTGCTCGAATTCGCGCCGCCGCATGTGGTGGTTGATCTGACTTATATGCTGGCGCCGGGCACGTCGATCCAGAGTGCTGCCGCTGTCGATGCGCCGGGCGTGAACGTGGCTGCGGCGCGCGGTGCGGCGACGACGCTGTATCTCGAACGCACCTTGAAACAGGCCAAGGTCATCACCGCTGACAACGAACCGGCGGCCTTTGCTCTGCTGAAAGAAGGCAAGGCGCAGGCTTACGCACAGAACCGTTACATGCTGCTCGGACTCGCTGAAGGTCTGGCCGGTGCGCGCGTCGCCGCTGACCGTTTTGCCGCGGCGGAGATGTGTCTCGTCTTGCCGAAAGGGCGGCTGGTGGCACTTGCGTACGTAAGTGCCTTTGTCGATTTCGCGAAACAGGACGGCACGGTGCAGCGCGCGATCGAGAGTGCCGGTCTGCGCGGCGTGATGGTGGCGCCCGCGCAACCTTGAGCGCGCTGCGCGCGGTTATAATGGCCGCTGGTCTGACAACGTAATCTGTGGAGAACACGATGAAATTTGCGCTGAAAAAAATGATTTGTGTTTGCGGCGTTGTCGCCACGGCTGCCGCGGCCATCGCTGCGAGCACCATCGCGATTGCGCAAGCCTATCCGTCGAAACCGATCCGCATGATCTTCCCGTTCCCGCCGGGCGGGCCGACCGATCTGCTCGGGCGCGCGATTGCGCAGAAGATGTCCGATCAAATGGGCCAGCAGGTCGTCGCTGACAACCGTCCGGGTGCGGGTGGCAATCTCGGCCTTGATCTCACCGCGAAGTCGCCGGCCGATGGCTACACTATCGTGTTGACCTCGCCGCTGATCGCGCTGGCGCCGCTGCTTTATTCGAAACTTAATTACGACCCGTTCAAGGACCTGCAGCCGCTGTCGCTGGTGGCGACGATTCAGAACGTACTGCTGGTGCACCCGAGTGTGCCGGCGAAAACGCTGAAAGAACTGATCCAGATATCAAGCAAGAACCCAGGCAAGCTCTCCTACGGTTCGGGCGGTGTGGGCACCACCACGCACCTCGCGCCGGAATTAATGAAGAGCCTGACCAAGACCAACATCGTGCACGTGCCGTACAAAGGCTCGGGCCAGGCGCTGATTGGTCTGATGGGCGGCGACGTGGACGTGCTGATCATGGCGGTGCCGGCCTCGGCGCCGCAGGTGCAAAGCGGCAAGGTGCGCGCACTCGCGGTGTTGTCCGACAAGCGCGCGGTTGCGCTGCCCAACGTGCCGACGACCAAAGAGGCGGGTTTCGAAGGCCTCGAAGTGCCGATCTGGTACGGCATCCTCACCACTACGGGCACGCCGAAAGACATCGTCGCGCGGCTGCACTCGGAACTCGTCAAAGCGCTGACCTCGACGGAGTTGAAAGAGCGCCTGACGACGGCCGGCATCGAACCGATGAACAGCACGCCTGAACAATTCGCCGCGTTCATCCGCAGCGAAAACACACGTTTCGCCAAAGTCATCAAGGACGCCGGCATCAAGCCGGAGTAGTTTTTGTGAGACGACTCCAAAATCCCCCTCTCCCCCGATCAGGGGGAGAGGGCAGGGGCTGATGTTTCCCCGGCTTTTCATGCTCGTAATCCGAGTCGTTTCTTGAGCACCTGCATGGCGAAGTCGGTCAATATAAGGGAATGCTGGGTACACAATAGTTTAGCCAAAGTGATGATCGATAGTTCGCGCGCA
>CALQCM020000105.1 GCA_943329075.2 Chitinophaga pinensis
ACTTGATCCGTTTGGCCAGCCAATGTGCAAGATTCAGTATGAACTGCTTGTTGTGCGGGGCATCCAGATTATGGAAACCAGTGGGGTAGTCGTTCATCCATTCCGCGTAATTTACCGAAAACATGGATGCCTCTCCGAATACCGCGACCCTGCCTTTGCCCGGCTGCAATACCACGCCCTGATACAGGCCCTCTGCGGACGCAAACGGCGTTTGCATGGATATATCGACATGATCGCTCGGCCAGGCAATCCTCGAGCCGCGGCCCAATTCCAGAATCGGTGCGAACTCAATACCTGGGCGCATCCGAAACGCGTTTCCCGTAAAGCTGACGACAAAAGGAATGCTCTCGCCTTTTTTTATTCCATCGATCACCGAATGCGCACGCAATTTTCCGACATTGGGCGTCCCAGGCTGCCGATAGAATTTGATCAGATTCATGTCGCCCGGTTTGTAGGTAAAGGCCGCGTCAAACGCAAAATTATTCAACATGACAACGCCAAATGCGTCGCCGAGCTTTTCCGCTGCACCGGGAAACGGCATGTGATCGGCGATTAAAAGCAAAGACCCGCCTGCATTAACCCAGTCGCGCACCGCCTTTATCTCGTCCTCGGTAAATGCCTCGGGCGCCGGAAGCAGCCATTTATCCTTGGTTCTTTTTTCGTTGGAATTTTTTTCGTTCAATGCGTTGCATATGACCAGAATATCGGCCTCGGCAAGTGTTTGGGCGCTCAAACGCTCGCGCAGGGGCTTGACCCTGGCCCCATCGGCGCTAAGGAGGTCCGCGAAGCCCTTGAAGCGGTCATCCATAGTTTGATAATTATTGTGGGCCTCATCGATAAGTACGCGAGGCCCGGCGCCACTCTTGAACGCGGGATTGGCCACCGTAACCACGTAATTTCCGGTTCCGACAATGCCTTTCGGTTGCGCGAAGGCCAGACTGCAGAGCAATGCGAAAGACATACACGCCACGCTAATCGTCTTGAACATTGTTAGTCGCTTTTTAATTAATTTAGAAAAAAATCAGGCACAAATTTATGCCCGAGAGTCTACCTGCTAACAATCATTTGCGCAAAACCCGGCCAGCGTTGCCGCCAGCACCGTCACGTTCGGGGAACGCATCATCGTCAAATGATCTCCAGGGACTTCGCTCACCGTAATGGGCTGGTCGAAATAGGTCTTCCATCCCAAATCGTCAGTATCGCGCATGACGGCGAACTGTTCGGATACAAGCGCCTCGGGTTGCTGTTCGCGCGAGCGCAGTAACAGCACGCGCGTATTTCCATGCAGTTCTTTGGGCGCATAGCTCAAGCGCAAATTGGCTTTATAGACATCGACAAACCCGCGGAAGTAACGAATATCGGAACCCACAGGCAAGACCCCGACCGCGATCAAGCGGCGGTGCAATAAGCCCAATTGCGCATCAATTTCAAGCGCCTCGAATTGTCCAGCACCAATCCTCGCATCGACCGTGTACATATGCGCGACGATTTCCGAGACTTGCGCCAACCACTGGGCCTGGCTCCAGTTCTCGCCGGTGGGCCGCAAGAATTGCGGCGCCGGTGTATCGATGAGCACAAGCACCTGCGGGGGGTGGCCCGCGTCCTGTAATTGCCTGGCCATCTCGAAAGCCACTAAACCGCCGAAAGAATGGCCCGCCACTATCGATGGAAATTCGTGTCGCTCGTGCTCGATAGCCCCGATATAGTGACGGGCCAAATCCTCCACACTGCGATGCGCATGCGTCACGCCATCCAGTCCTGGCGGTTGCAAACCGAAAAACGGACGATCCGCACCCATAGCGCGCGCCAGATCATGGAAATAAACAACATTACCGCCTGCACCCGCGGCGCAGAAAAACGGCGCTTTGTTTCCTTGGGTTTGAATCGGAACCAGCGAGGTCCAATCGGATTGATTAATTTCGCCGCGTAGTACCATCGCCATGGATTCGACCGTGGCACCTTGAAACAAGCTGGCCAATGGCAAATGGCGACCGAATCGATGTGCAATTTTTGCCATCAACCGCACTGCGATAATCGAATGCCCGCCCAAGTCGAAAAAATTGTCGCGAATGCCTATGGGCCGCATCTCCAGAACCTCCTCCCATATATGAACCAGGGACATTTCCATATTGTCGCGAAAGCCAATATGCTCCTCCTGGCCTTGCGCCCGCGCGTCATCGGGCAAGCGCAGCGCGAGCCGGTCGACTTTCCCATTGGGCGTCAACGGCATGGCTTGGATATGCACAAAAAGACTTGGAACCATGTAATCCGGCAACACCTCCAGCATCGCACACCTCAGTTCATTCGCGCCAAGTTTTTCACCAGAGTAATAGGCCACCATGCGAGCATCCCCTGAACTATCCCGATCCAGAACCGCTGCGCACGCCTGCACGCCCGATTGACGGGCAAGAACATGTTCGAGCTCACCCAATTCAACCCGGAATCCGCGAACTTTCACCTGCTGGTCGCTTCGTCCTAGAAACTCGATGCGCCCATCGCGCAGATAGCGCGCGAGATCTCCAGTACGGTAGAGCCTCTGCCCCGGCATAAACGGATCGGCCAGGAAGCGCTCGAGGGTCAACTCAGGGCGATCAAGATAGCCCGAGGCCAGACCATCGCCGCCAATAAAGAGCTCGCCAGTCACACCCACTGGTTGCAAGTTCATCCGACCATCAAGAATCAGCATGCGGGTGTTGGCGATCGGTCTGCCTATGGGGATGGTGGAATGGAGTAAATCCGCTTCGGTCACGCGTTGTACCGCAGACCAGACCGTAGTTTCAGTCGGGCCGTACATGTTCCACAATTCGCCGCAACAAGCCAGCAACTGCCCGGCCAGAGCAGAATTCAGGGCCTCGCCGCCACAAAGAATCTTCATGCCGGATGCGCCCTCCCAGCCGATCGCCAATAACATGCGCCAGGTGGCGGGAGTTGCTTGCATCAGCGTAACCTGCTGGGCGGCAATGGTTTTTATCAGCTCGCTTGCATCACGTGTCGTGGCCTCGTCGGCAATGACGATTCTGGCGCCAACGCTCAAGGGGAGAAAAAGCTCCAGCACCGCGATATCGAATGAGATGGTTGTCACCGCCAGCAAAATATCCTCGGCGCAAATACCCGGCGCCTCGCGCATGGCGTAGAGGAAATTAACCGCAGCACGATGCCCCACCATCACACCCTTGGGTTTTCCAGTGGAGCCTGAGGTGTAAATAACGTAGGCCAAGGCATCGTCGCCGGTAATTGGGCCATTGGCGGACACTGGTGCAGCTATTGGCCTTGCCGCGACATTGTCTCGATCCAATACAAAAATATTGCAACCCACTGCAGGCAGCCCGGATAAGCAACGAGCCTGGGTCACCAAGAGGCACACGCAGGCGTCATCAAGCACAAAGCGGATCCGTTCCTGCGGATAGTTTCGATCCAAAGGAACATAGGCGCTGCCCGTCTTTAGGATTGCCAGCAATGCAATCAGCATGTCCGGCGAGCGCTCGACGCACATGGCGGCCAGTGTGCCTGGACGCAATCCCGCATCGCGAAGATGCGCGGCAAGTTGATCTGCTCGCTCGTCGAGCACCTGGTAGCTAAGCTTTTCATCTTGGAACTGGACTGCGATTGCCTCTGGGGTCCGCCTTGCCTGGGCTTCAAACAGCCCGTGAAGGCTCATTGACCCGCTATAGGTAGCTGCTGTCCTGTTCCATTCCACGGACATGCGCTCTACTTCCTTGGCGGCCAGCAATGGCAAGCGATCCACCGACTGATTAGGGTCAGCGGCAATACCCTCCAGCAAATTGGAATAGTGAGCGCCAAGCTGAGTCACCGTTTCACGGTCGAACAAATCGGTGTTGTATTCGAACGAAGCCTCCAAGACGCCATTGCGATCGGTAATCGCCAGGGTCAAATCGTATTTCGACACCACCTGTCGCGAGGCAATCTCCGTGACCTCCAATAAATCCAGTGCCGGGGTTACCGAGGGTGTGTTCTGCATCGAAAACATCACCTGGAACAGCGGTGAATAACTCAAGTTTCGCTGTGGCCGCAATTCCTCGACCAATTGCTCGAATGAAACCTCGTGATTCGCATAGGCTTCCAGCGCGATGTTGCGCGTGTGAGCGAGAAATTCAGCGAAGGCTTGATCGGGCGCGAGCACCAGGCGCATGACCAGGGTATTGACGAAAAATCCAATCAGCGGCTCGACCTCAATACGCGATCGGTTGGCGCTCGGCGATCCCATTACGACATCCCGCTGCCCACTGTAACGCGTCAGCAAAACCGCGAAAGCGGCCATCAAGAGCATGTATTGGGAGACCCCGGATTGATCGGCTAGGCGCTTTAATCGCACCGACAGTGCGGGCCCCAGCGATTTCTGCATGGTGTCGCCGAAGAATCGCTGGATCGCCGGACGCGGCCGATCCGTGGGCAACTCCAGCAAAGCAGGGGCGCCGGCGAGATGCGCTCGCCAATACCCCATTTGCCGCTTCAACACATCACCTGCCAGATGGCGACGCTGCCAACTGGCATAGTCCGCATACTGAATGTGCAACAGCGGCAACGGAGAATTCCTGCCAGTAGCAAAAGCGTTATAGAGACTGCTCCATTCGCCCACCATCACGCCCATCGACCATCCGTCGGAAACGATGTGATGCATGTTGACCAGGACAACATATTCGAGTGGCGCAAGAATCAGCAATGCGCTGCGAAACAAAGGTCCATGCTCGAGGTCGAAAACAGCCTCCGCATGCGCCGTAGTTCGCCGGATCACCTCGGCAGATTTCTGCTCTGGCGAATACCCGGACAGGTCAAACTCCTCCATTACCGGTATTGATTGGGCGATGCACACCGCTGGCACACCATCCACTATTTCGATGCGGCTCCGCAGCACTTCATGACGATCCACGATGGCACGGAACGCCGCTGCCAACGCGTCACGCTGCAACGGCCCCTTCAAACGCAATGCAACCGGCATGTTATAGGCAGTGCCGGCGCCATCGAGCCGATCTAAAAACCAAAGTCGCTGCTGAGCGAACGAGAGTGGCAATTGGGCGTCGCGAGCCACCGTCTCAATAGCGTCTGTCCCCGTCTGGACCCGTCGCGCATAACCCAGCGTCTGCGCCATGTCCCATGAGGGTTCGCCGAGAAAATCTTCTTTGTAAATATCACGCCAACGATCGGCCACTGTTGGGTCGATCCGGCTATGCGTATGGAACTTGATATCCCCCAGCATCTTGGATTCCTGGTGGATGCCGTCGGTCATTCGTGTTTTCGGGTTCTCGCCATCATAAATACTCAGCATCTCAGGTGCATAGTCAATCGCCATGAATTCGCACAGCCGCCTGACCGCATGTTCCGGCTTTTGGGAGATTTCCTCGAAGCCGATGGCCAACTGGCGTTGTCTGGGGATTTCTGCCAGAAACTCGATGATATTGCGGTGACTGTGCAACCAGATCAACTCCGCCAGTCGGCGCAACTGCAGCTTGTGCGGATAACGAAAAAATATCTGGTCGAGCTTGGCCTCTTCAAACGAGCTGATCATGCCGTAGGGGTGGCGATGCAGGTGGAGATACAAGGGTTCGTCGAAATATTCTTCCGCGCGTTGCATGACACCGACGTCCAAGGCATACGAGGGCGATTTGTCGACCAATATACGTCCATCAAGCCAACTTTGCAGTTCGCCGTAAAAGGACTTGACGGAAGTCTCGCCGCCCTCGCGTGCGGCCATGATCCGTTTGGCCTCGTCTGCGTCCACATGCAGAGCTTCCATCACCGCGCGCAACGTACCCTCCAACCAGAAAGCGTCGCGTCCGGAACAAATCTGCTTGCGTTGGAGCAAGGTGTCAAAACCCAGCAACTCCAGTTCCGGCGGCGAGAAAAGCCGGCGGTGGCCGCCCAGCAGAACGCGCAATAAAGTCGAACCCGAGCGCGGCGGCGAAAGCACAAAAATTGCGCGCGGATTGCGTTTTTCCTGGCCGCGCCGGCTGGCTTGTCTTTCTTCGCTTGATAAATTTATTTCTCTGGCATCCAGACGCGCCGCGGGCGGTGCGCCTGGAAACATAGTGGCAGTGGGTGGTATTAAACGTCGAAAAGATTCGACATCGGATTCCGTGATCCTTTTGGATTCCACCACCGCGATGGTGGCCTCGCGCAATGCGCCCAATCTGGCCATCGCCTCGGGATAATGCACGCAAAGGTATTCCACCAAGCGGCGAATCGTTGGCGCCTCAAAAAGCGCGACCACATAAACCACACTATGGAGACGTTCCTGGAGTTTGTTCGCCAAAATCGCGCCGCGGATAGAATCACCGCCAAGTTCAAAGAAATTTTGATCGACACCGACTTCAGGGATACCGAGCACCTGGCACCACAACTCGGCAAGCAAACGTTCCATCGGCGTTTGCGCTGGAACGAAGCCTGCCCCGCCTTTGATCCCTTCGGTGGCGTGGTGCGCCAAAAGCATGGCAAGTGCCTTGCGGTCCAATTTCCCATTGGTGGTAAGCGGCATTCGCTCCAATACCAACACCATGGCGGGCACCATGTAATCGGGCAAGCGTGAACTCAAGAAAGCACGCAGGGTCGATGGCAGCGCAGCGTCCTGCCAATCCTTCGCTACGACATAGGCAATCAAGCGGCCGCCGAGTGCGTCGTTTTGGACGTCCACCGCGGCTTCCGATATCAATGGATGTTGAGCGAGGCAGGTTTCGATTTCTCCCATTTCTATCCGAAAACCGCGAATTTTTACCTGCTGATCGATCCGTCCCAGGTATTCTAGGTTGCCATCAGGACGCCAGCGTGCAAGATCGCCGCTGCGATAAGCGCGCCCCGCCTGCACGCCCGAGGCAAGGGCAGTGCCGCTGCTTTGCATACTGGAGTCAATAAATCGCTCTGCCGTTTGCGCGGGTAAATTGAGATATCCCTTTGCTACCCCGTCGCCACCAACAATGATCTCACCGGCCACGCCTATGGCTACTTGCTGGCCGTACCGATCGAGGAGATCGATGGAGAGATCCGGCAGCGGACGGCCAATGACGCTCCCCCCCGCGGCGATGTCCTGCGCGCTTAATCGGTGAAATGTCACGTGTACCGTAGTTTCGGTAATACCGTACATGTTGATCAGTTGCGGCGCCTCCAGGCCGTGGCGATCGACCCAAGCGGACAGGCTACGCGGATCAAGCGCCTCACCGCCGAAAATCACCCATTTCAAGGCGAGCTCGAAATCGCTTTTTGCTGTTGGGCGAAGATCAACGCTGTGCCGATCAAGAGAGCGTCGATCAGCGTCGATCAGTTGCCTAAAAGCCGATGGGGTCTGATTGAGTACCGTGACGCCAGTTCGCTTGATCAAGTCGTGAAACTGATCGGGGGAGCGGGTTATCGCGAACGGCACCACCACCACGCGAGCACCATACAGCAGCGCACCCCACAACTCCCAGACGGAGAAATCAAAAGCATAAGAATGGAACAGACACCACACATCGTCGGCGCCAAATCCAAATAAAGTCTCACTGCAGGCAAACAGTCTGGCGACGTTGGCATGCGTGACTTCAACGCCCTTGGGTCTTCCTGTCGACCCTGAGGTATAGATCACATAGGCCACGTCGGCGAAAGATCCCGTTACATCGGGTAATGTCGCCGCCTCGTCAGCCAACCCAGAGTCGCCAAGATCGACAATACTCGCATCGAGCCGGGGCTTGGTTCGATACGCCACGACAACGCCAAGCTTGCTGTCTTGGGCCATGTATTGCAAACGCTCCTCCGGATAAGACGTATCCAGAGGCACGTAGGCGGCACCGACTTTGAGAATTCCCAGTATGCCAACCACCAGTTCGACAGAACGCTCCACGCATAGTCCAACGCGGTCGCCACGGCTCACACCTTGTCGCAGCAATCGATGTGCGACTTGATTGGCACGTTGGTCAAGCGCTCGATAACTCAAGCTTGTGTCCTCGAAGCAGACCGCGATGGCCTCGGGGCGTGTTTGCGCCCACAACTCAAACACACGATGCAAGCTAATGTCCGCCTTGAATTGCTCCTTGCCGCCGCGCCAGTCAGCTAGCAGTAGTGCTTCCTCGGTATCCAGCATGGGTAGGGTACGAACGCTCGCGTTCGGCGTATCGATCAATCCTCCCAGCAATCGCAGGAAATGAGAAATCAACCGAACAACGCTTGACGGATCAAATAAGTCGGTGTTGTAACGAAAAAATCCCTTGAACCCCTGCGGGCTTTCTTCCATGGAAAGCACCAGATCAAACGGCGCATGCAAGGACTCGGTGGGCTGTGCGGTAATGCTCAAAGCCTCCAGAGTCACTTCGCCCATAGGCGCATTTTGCAGCGCGAACAGCACCTGGAACAAAGGTGTGTGATCCAGATTGCGCTCCACACCCAAGGCCCCCAGGATTTGATCGAATGGCATTTCGCAATGCTCATAAGCCTCGAGCGCGGTCTTCTTCACTCTTTCCAACAATTGGATGAAACTCGGATTCGCACTCAGGTCTAGGCGCAACGCCAGTGTGTTCAGAAACAGACCGATCAGACTCTCGGTCTGGCTATGAGGACGCACCGATATGGGCGATCCAACCACCATATCTTCCACGTCCGTATGCCGGCAGAGAAGCACGCCCAAAGCAGCCAACAAGGCCATAAAGGGGGTCACGCTGGCCTGAGCGCAAAGCTTGCACAGTCGCCGCGACAAATCGGCATCCAATGAGAAATGTTCTGCGCGACCGAAATTGCGGCGAATTGCTGGCCGTTGATGGTCGGTGGGCAGCGCGAGAAAACCGGGAGCGCCCTCAAGCTGTGTCCGCCAGTACGACAGTTGGCCCGCCAACCGCTCCCCGCTCATGCGCGCCTTTTCCCAATGCGCATAATCGGCATACTGAACCGGCAGGGCCGGCAATGGACTCGCACCATTACGTGAGGGATCGGCCGAATAATGTCGATAAAGCTGGGAAATTTCGTCCACCAGAATACCCATCGACCAGCCATCGCAAATAATGTGGTGCATGGTTAGCACGAACACATGCTCGCGGGAGGCGCACTTGAGCAGTAGCGCACGCATCAAAACCTCGCCGCGCTGCAGGTCAAAGGGCATCGATGCCTGTTCACGCACGATCCGCGCCACTTCAATTTCTCTGGCGGCGTCATCCTGCGCGCTCAAGTCATGCAACGCCAAATCAAAGTCGACCTGCGCCAAGGGGATTTGCACCGGCGCGTCGCCTTCGATACGGAAAGCGCTGCGCAAAACCTCGTGGCGTTGCACCACTTCGTTCAACGCTCCGCGCAACGCCCCAACATTCAGATCGCCGCGAAGCCGCAACACAATGGGCGGCATCACAAAGGTCGCCCGACTGTCGCGATCAAGCTGGTCCAGAAACCAAAACCGCTGCTGCGCCGTGGAAAGCGGCAGTCCGCGCGTCCTCGGTTGCCGTGGAATCGGCGTCTCCTCCCATGCGCTATCCAGAACACGTTGTTGGAGAAAAGAGATCAAGCGCTCTTTTTCAATCGACAAACGAGCCAGCAATGCCGGGCTCAAAATCCCCTTGGGCGCGCTGTAACGTAAGCGACCATCCTCGAGCGTCAATTTTACATTGAGGGCTTCCAACTCTAACAATAACGACGACGCCACATCCATGACACCCACTCCAATATCGAAAAAACCCGTCAGCAGAAATCGCTACCTTAGGCAATTATCTCAGGAAAGGGCGTGTGATAAATTTTGTGTAAGCGGGTTTGGGGTCAATGACCTGCCCCCTTTAGCCATACCAATCATTTGGCAGGAAGTCCGGTTGCAACGCGCCTCCAGTGACCAACTGCCGGCATTGAAGCTCGGTGGTGCTGATAACGCAAGCAAGGTGCATTGGCAGACGAAGGATGCTACGAAGATCACAGTCCGCACAGATTAAAAAATTCTGCACGGGTTCTGCCCGTGCCATTGTTGCGGGCCCAAGGCCCTACCCCCCCCAGTGGGTCTGGGCGTTGCCAGCAGGCCCGTGGCGAGCGCGGCATAACCGTTCATCTTGCCGCCCATACGGCCTCGACACTTCGAATCTAATTCTGAACCCCAAACGCTCAATTCACTGAATCTGTAATCCTTGGCCGGTTTGTGATGCGGTACGTTCTGCTCCGCCAGTCAAGTCCTATAAGTGTCTGATACGCCTAAATACCCTTCCGGCGTACTGGGTGCTACCCATACTTCTACCCATATTCCGTGTGTTTCTGGCATCGCGGTTGAGCGGATTTCTATTTCACTGAGTGCCTGCGATGGGGGGATGCCTTGCGAATACCCCCCCACGTGACATTTCTGTTTATGGAAAATAAGGCTAAGGTTTGCCTAGAAAATCGCGCTTTCCTATCTCAATCCCGTTATGCCGGAGGATATTGTATGTGGTTGTCACATGAAAATAGAAATTCGGTAACGCATGGCCAAGCAAGAACTGCATTCCCTTGTAATGCGTTTCTTTATCGCCGCGCTTTGTAACAATGTCTTTGTCTTCTGTGCCGTCAATTTGCGCAGGCGTCACCGACTGTATGAAGTCAACAGTCTTGGCAATTCTTGCCTTCAATTCAGCCAGAGTCTTCTCGTTATCTTCGTAAACGGGGATCTCAATTCCAGCTAAACGGGCAACAACACCTTTCGCCGCATCACAGGCTATTAGAACTTGCGTGGTCATGGGCAGCATATCCGGGAACAAGCGATAGGTTGTCAGCGCTGACACGTCGATTTTCTTTGCATCAATATGAGCCTGCGCCTTATCAAGAATGCCGTTAAGGTTATTGAGGATATTCACAAAACGAGGAACGCTCGCTTGGTACATGGAAATAGTCATGGTCTGTTCTGGCCTTAATTGTTAACACGAAAAACTATTTGTCGAATGCTTACCCCTTCGACTTCAACTCCGCATCATTCGCCTCGATAAACGACCGAATGGCGTCTGACATGTCCATGAGTTTTAGCCACTGCTCCTTATAGAGCGTGATCGGGAACCGGCCCATGCCGTAGACCGACAAACCGCCCTTCTCACTGACTTTCATCGTGATCCCGGTCGCTGCGCCTTTTTTGAGTGCCGCGTTTTCGTTTCGCAAGCGCTCGAGTTCTGCTTTCAATTCTTCGTCGGACACGGAGATTACCTTTGGTTAGATTTTGAAAAAATCGATCAGTCTAACCGCAGTCGGCGCAACGGCAAACCCTCACGTCCAATGCCGCCACTCCCACGGCGCAACCGGCGATCCGTCACGCCACAAACCCAGCTACGCGGCCCGCGCTGCGACCTCGGTCTCCACGCAGGCCACACGTGTTCCCGCCAACTCCAAATTGACCACCCGGCCGATTTCGTATTGACCAGCGTTTGTCGAGTGCCGGTGGTGGTCAATAGCGATTGGCACAACCCGCCGAAACTGATCCGATGCGAATCGGCGGCAACACTCACGTTGCATTGGCGCGCGTAACAAAGCTAGTAAAGAAATCTGTATTGAATTCGATTCTTTTGTTAATCTCCCATTGATCGTCTCATAATCGCTTTCTCAGCATCACTTCTGTCTATTCATGTTGCGCATCTCCCTGCTCGTTACCGTTTTGATCGCATTGGCCGCGTCCGTCACCGCGTGCTCTCCGCTGGTGCTCGTCAACGGACTTACACCAACAGATACGTATATTGCCGCCGCGAACCGCCAGTATGGGGATGAGCCGCGTCAAACGCTGGATGTATATCAGCCTCGTTCGTCGAGCAGAGCACAAGCGACCTCCGAT
>CALQCM020000106.1 GCA_943329075.2 Chitinophaga pinensis
CGTCCACGGCGCGCCGCTGCCGCCGAGCTTGCCGGTGATGGTGTTGCCGCTGACGCGGCCGGCGTATTCGATGTTGTTGGCGGTGAAGCTGATGACGTCGCCGCGCATGCGTGCGTTCCAGATCGGCACCGACTTGTCGCCGCTCTTCAGCGAGCCGCCGAGCGTCTGGAATTCCTGCGTCAGCGTCAGTTGTTCTCCTTGGCCGAGCTGCCAGTTGCCCGCCACTTTGGCCGGCACGATCCACAAGAGCGCCGTGCAGTAATAGCTGCAGCCCTTGTTTTCATCGACTGCCGCCGATTCGTCGGCTTTCCACTCGCCCATCGTGAAGGTGTTGGAGACGACGCGCGTGCCCGGTTTCATGTCGAGGATCTTCGGCCGCAGTTTCAGATTGATGTCGGGCAGCAGAAACAGCGTGATCACCGTTGCCTGCGAGAAATCGGTTTCAAAGAGGTCGGCCTTCATGAAGACCGCGCCGGGCACGTTTTCCTTGGCGGCGTTGGCCTTCGACAGCTCGACCATGTCCGGGTTGTATTCGATGCCGGTTGATTTGGCGCCGCGTTTCGTTGCGGTGATGACGGTGCGGCCGTCGCCCGAGCCGAGATCGAAGTGCACGTCGCCCGCTTTGAGCTGGGCGAGGTCGAGCATGCGGTCGACCATCGGCTGCGCCGTCGGCACCCACACCACGTCCTTGCCCGGTTGCCCAGAGTACGGTTCGAACGGTTTTTCCGCTGCCTGCGCGGCAATGCCGCCGGCGGTGAATGCACAGACGAGCAGGGCCTGAAATCCCCGCAAAATGTTTTTATTGATCATGGGTCCCCCGCTTGACGTTGATCGAAATAAACACGCCGGCCATGCGGCTATCTGCCGCCGAGCCGTGTCGCGCTCCAGTTGCCGCTGTTGCCGCCGCGCATGCTGCCTTGCATCGAGCTGCCGTTGACCTGACCGGTGTATTCGGTGCCGCCGACGGCGAAGCTGATCTGGTCGCCGCGCAGGCGGCCGTTATCGATCGTCGTCGTGCTACCGCCCGATTTTAAAGTGCCGCTGAGCATCTGGAAGGTCTGCTTGAAGGAAATTTCGCCCTGCGCCGTCTGCCAGGTGCCCTCGACCTTCGCCGGTATGATCCACAGATAGGCGGTGCGGCTGTAGGAGGGGTTGTCCTGCGCGGTGATGGTCTCGTCGGCGCGCCAGTCGTCCATCGTGAAGGCATGCGAGACGATGCGCGTGCCGGGCTTCAGATCGAGGAGTTTGGGCCGCAGTTTCAGATTGAGCTGCGGCAGCAGATACATGGTGATCACGGTTGCTTGCGAAAAATCGCTTTCGAAAATGTCGGCTTTGACGAAAGTTGCTTTTGCGCTGACGCCTTCTTTCGCCGCACTGGCTTTCGACAGTTCGACCATGTCGGGGTTGTATTCAATGCCGAGGGCCTTTGCGCCGCGCTTGGCGGCGGCGATCACCGTGCGCCCGTCACCCGAACCCAGATCGATCACATAGTCGTTCGGTGTAACTTTGGCGGCATCGAGCATCTTGTCGATCAACGCCTGCGGGGTTGGCACCCAGATGACGTCTTTGCCTTCCTGGCCGATCTGCGGCGCGAACTCCGCGGCGCCGGCGACAAGGGAAAACGCGGCGAACAGCAGCGCAAAAAGCGGACGCTGCAAAATTTGTAAGGTGGACATGCGTAGTCTCCGTGAGGGGCGGGGCTGTCGGCGGGATGACTTGACGTGTTCAGGGGTTCTTCGGCGATGATACCGGAATGTCGCTGCGCAAGGTGGCGCTCCACGCCCCCATGGAAGCGCCTTTGACGGTACCATCGATATGCGCGCCGTTGATGCGTCCGCTGAACTGCGACAGCCCGGTTGAAAACGTCAATTGATTGCCGTTAATCTGGCCGTTGCCGATCTGCACCGTTCCGGTGCCCGACTTCAGCGTGCCTTCGAAAAACTGGAAATTCTGCTTCAGCGCGAGTTCGCCGTGCGTGCTCTGCCACAGCCCTGTAACTTTCGCCGGCACGATCCACAGATACGCATTGCGGCCCTCGACCGTCACCGTGCTGTCGGGTTTCCACTCGCTCATGTCGAAGGCATGCGAGACAATGCGCGTGCCGGCCTTGAGTTCGAGCAGTTTCGGCCGCAGCTTCATGTTGAGCGACGACAAGAGATACATCGTGACCACCGTCGCTTCGCCGAAGTCCGCTTCGAAGATGTCGGCTTTGACGAACCTCACCTTGCCCGCTACGCCTTCTTTGGCCGCCGCGCGCGTGGCGAATTCGACCATGTCCGGGTTGTATTCGATGCCCATGGCGCGCGCGCCGCGTTTGGCCGCGGCAATCACCGTGCGGCCGTCGCCGGAGCCCAAGTCGATGACAAAATCTTTTGCCGTGACCTGGCCCAGATCGAGCATTTTGGCGACCAGTGCATCGGGTGTGGGCAGCCAGATGACGTCCTTGCCCTGCTGAAACGGCTCGGGCTGGTATTCGGCGGCTGATGTGAATGCCGGCAGCGCGAACAATGTCGCGGCGAGCAACGACGTTGCGAGTTTTGCGATCTTCATGGTGTTTCCTCCATCGCTAAATTCCCTCTCCCCCCGCCGGGGGAGAGGGTTAGGGTGAGGGGGCATTGCCGCTTGCCGCTAGCTCTTAAGCTTGCCGTCGACTGTCGCGCCCGACGCCACCATCTGATCAATGGCCGCATCGTCGAAACCGTGCTCGCGCAGCACTTCCACCGATTGCTGGCCGAGTTTCGGCGCCGGCGACCATTCCTTGCGCGTGCCGCAGGACCACACGTTGGGCAAACGCATTTCGCGGATCTTGCCCTCGGTCGGGTGGTCTTTGGTCAGAAAAAATCCGGCGTCGGTCAGATGCGGATCTTCCTGCACGCTCTCCAGCGTGTGGTAGGGCATTGCCGGCACGTCGTTTGCATCGAGCAGTTGCAGCCATTCGGCGGTGGTTTTCACCGAGAACGCGGCGTTGCGCACTTCGAAGTAGTACGAGACGTTGGCGAAACGTGCCTGCACGCTCGACAGCCGCGGATCTTCCTTCAATTCCGGCCGGCCCATCGCATTGAACAAACCGAAAGCCTGTGGATTGGTGTTGGCCGAAATGCAGATGTAGCCATCTTTGGTCGGAATCGGTTTGGTTTGCGGATCGAGCAGGCGCGGATCGCCGGTGCCGCCAAGCGGCGGCTGGAAGGTCGTCAAATACATATGCTCTTCGAGCACGAACTTGACGAGGTTCTCGAACATCGGAATGCCGATCGAGCTGCCTTCGCCGGTTTTTTCACGGCGATACAGCGCCATGACGATCATTTGCACCGCAATCATGCCGACGGTTTTGTCGGCCACCACCATCGGCACATAACGTGGTTCACCGGTGGCGCGGTGATGCAGCGCCGCCATGCCGGCCGCGCCTTGAATGATGGTGTCGTAGGCGGGCTTGTCTTTATAGCGGCCGTCCTGACCGAACCCGTACAAACCGCAATACACGATTTTCGGATTGATCTTCTTCACGTCTTCGTACGATAAACCGAGCCGCGCCATCGCCGCGGGGCGCACGTTCCATACCAGCACGTCGGCTTTGGCGATCAGGCGCTTCAGCGCTTGCATGCCCGATTCCTGTTTCAGATCGAGTGCGATCGAACGCTTGTTGCGGTTCAGATGCAGAAACTTGGCGCCCATACCGGGTGTGACCGACTTGCCATTCAGTTGGCGCACCAGGTCGCCGGCCCCGGATTCGACCTTGATAATTTCCGCGCCGTGATCGGCGAGGATTTGCGTCGCCAGCGGGCCGACCACCACCGAAGTGAGGTCGACGACGCGCACACCCTCGAGCGGGCCACCCGACATTATTGAAACTCCGCGGTGGCGGAAAGCGACAGCGCGCCCTGCTCGTCGAGCGTCCACAGCTTCGCGGTTTTGCCGTCGGCCGACGGTTCGCCGCAGACGGCAATCGGGCGGTTGACGAACATCGGCCGCACGTTGCGTGAGGCCACGAATTTCAGCGGCGTCTTCGCATGTTCGCGCGCCAGTTCAAACACCAGCAGCGTGGTCAGTCCGCCGTTCATCACGCGCTCGGGGTAGCCCTCGGTCTGCGTCACATAAGGGTGATCGTAATGGATGCGGTGGCCGTTGAAGGTCAGCGCCGAATAACGGAACAGCATGACCGGATCGGCTGTCACGGTCTTTGTCCACACTGCGGTGCCCGGCGCGGCTTGCGCTTCGGGCGGCGGCGCGCCTTGCGCCGGCTCTTCGCGATAGACGATGTCCTGCTCTTCGGTGATGGCGACACCGCGCGGGCTGAGCATGTCTGTTTTCACCGTGACGAACACCATCTGGCCGGTGCGGCCGGTTTTCGGCGTCACGCTCATGATGGTCGATTCGCGTTTGACTTCATCGCCCACTAATAGCGGATGGTGGATCGTGATGCGCTTGCCGGCAAACATGCGGCGCGGCAGCGGCACGGGGGGCAGAAAATCGCCGCGCTCGGGATGGCCGTCGCGGCCGACCTGCGAATGGCGTACCACGCGCGGAAACAGGATCGAATGCCAGCCCGGCGGCAGCGCGTCGCCGAACCTCGGCATCGGGTCGTCGCGATCCAGCGTTGCCGCCAGCCGGTGTACCGACGGGATCGTCACGTAATCGATGTCGGTTTCTTTCTGACCGATCCACTCTTTCAATTTTTCGAGATCCTGCGTCAAGGCGCGTGCTCCTGCATGAATGTGATGGGGCGCGCCGTTGCGGCGCGGAGGCGTGATTTTACAACTTCGCGCGGTGGATTTGCCGCCGTTGCCGCGCGACTCAGTCGATCTTGATGCCGGCTTCCTTGACGACCTTGGCCCACTTTGCCAGATCACTTTTCAGAAACGCGGTGAACTCGGCCGCCGAATTGCCGACCAGCTCCGAACCCTCGGCGACGAGTTTGTCGCGCACATCCGGGTGCTGCAGCGCGCGCGCAAACGCCGTGTTGAGGCTGGCGACGATGGGCGCGGGCAGTTTCGCCGGTGCCGTCAGGCCGAACCAGTTCAATACTTCAAAGCCGGGCAGGCCGGACTCGGCCACCGTCGGCGCTTCAGGCAGCGAGGCGGCGCGCTTCGCACTCGTCACCGCCAGCGCCTTGAGGCGCCCGCCCCTCAACAGCGCCTGCGTGGTGATCTGCGAGGCGAATTGATAGGCGAGGTTGCCGGCGGCGACGTCGATTGACGCCGGTGCCGCACCCTTGTGCGGAATGTGCACGACGTTGATGCCGGCCATCATGCGAAACAGTTCGCCCGACATATGGCCGCCGCTGCCGACGCCGGCCGAGCCGTAGTTAAGCGGTTTTGTTTTCGACAGCGCGATCAATTCCCGCACCGAATTCACGCCGAGCGAGGGCGCCACCACCAGCAACAGCGGCGACGAGGTCAGCATCGTGATGTGGGAAAAATCGCCGATCGGATCGTAGGGCAGTTTCTGCAGGCTCGCGTTGGCGGTGTGCGTCGTATACAGCATGCCGATGGTGTAGCCGTCGGCGGGCGCCTTCGCCACCATGTCGGTGCCGATCACGCTGCCGGCGCCGGGCCGGTTGTCGAGGATCAGTTGTTTGCCGAACTGCTCGACGACTTTCTGCGCGGTGAGACGGGCCAGCACATCGGTGGTCGCCCCCGTCGCCGAGGGCACGATGAAGCGAATCGGCCGCGCCGGGTAATCCTGCGCAGCAGCAACGTTGATGCCGGCGGCGCAGGCCAGCGCCACGACGACGGCGGCGCGCATCAATCGGCCTTCGCGCCCGACACTTTCACGGCGGCGCCCCATTTGGCGATTTCCGACTTGATGTAGGCGGCGAACTGCTCGCGCGTGTCGCCCACTGGCGTGAAGGCCAGCGTGTTGAGTTTTTCTTTGACGTCGGCCTCACCGAGGATGCGCGCCATCTCGGCGTTGAGCTTGTTGAGGATCGCCACCGGTGTTTTTGCCGGTGCGGCGATGCCGATCCAGCCGACGGCTTCGAAACCACTGTAGCCCGATTCGGCGATCGTCGGCAGTTCGGGCAAAAACGCCGAGCGTTGCAGTGTCGCGATGCCGAGCCCGCGCAGGCGCCCTGATTTGATATGCGGCAGTGTGGCTGGAATCGCATCGAACATCATTGGCACCTGACCGCCGATGATCTGCGTGTGCGCGTCGGCGCTGCCTTTGAACGGCACGTGGTTCAACTTGATGCCGGCGACGGCGGCGAACATCTCGGTGCTCAGATGACTGGTTGAGCCGCTGCCGAGCGAGGCGAAGTTGATGCTGCCCGGTTTGCCCTTGGCGGCGGCGACGAACTCTTTCACCGTCTTGTAACTCTCGGCGGGGCTTACCACCAGCGTCTGCGGCGTCAAGCCGAGATTCGCGATCGGCGCGAAATCGTTGATCGCGTCGTAGGGCAGTTTCGAATACAGCGTCGGGTTGATGCCGAAGGCGCTCGACACCGCCATCGTCAAGGTATAACCATCGGGCGCGGCCTTCGCGCCCAGTTCGGTGCCGACCACCGCGCCCGCCCCCGGCTTGTTGTCGACCACCACCTGCTGGTTCCAGTGGTCGCTCATCTTCGCCGCGATCAAACGCGCCAGCACGTCGGTCGAGGTGCCCGGCGTGAATTGCACGATGATGCGGATCTGTTTGGCGGGAAATTCACTGGCGGCGGCGGATGCGGCGCAAGCGGCGAGGACCAGTGCGATGGCGTGACGCAGTTTCATGACCATTCCTCCGGCAGAATTAATTTTTATGCATTGGTCGGCGATAGCAACAGCCCCGTCCGGCCTGTAAACGGAGCTGGAACGCCATATTAGACCTCTCCACCGCAAATGGCACCGTTGCCATGGCGTATCACGCGCGTCGCGTCGTGTAACAAATCTGTAAGCGCTGTAATCGCGTGTAAGAGTGCTCGCCGCCTGCGCTGCGACGCGTAGGCTGTGCCTTGTGCGGTGGACTGTCACCGCGTTACGAGGAGAGCACCATGTTTGCCAATCGCACGTTCGCAAAAAGCCTGACGGCGCTGGCCGTCGCCGCGGCACTCGGCCTTTCGGTGTCGGCGGCACAGGCGCGTGACTTCGACCATCGCGGCGGTCACGGCTTTCAACAAACGCAGCACCACGGCAGTTCGCGTCACGGCCACCGCAGCGACCACCATCGCGGCTACAGCCATCATGGCGGCAGGCACGACGGCCGTCGTTAGGCGATGCGGGTTTTCGCAGCAATAACGAGGGCGGGCGGTGCACTTGCACTGCCCGTCTTTGTTGGTCTGTTGCAGAGCTGCTCGGTGATGGCCGTCACCGATGCCGCCGTCACCACCGGCGCCACCGTCGTCAAAGTCGGCGCCAACGTGGTGGGTGCGGGTGTGGACGTTGCTCGCGCCGGTGTGAGGGCGGTGGCGAACAGCGTTGAGCGCAGCAAATAATATCGACCGGCTGCCGCGGTCGCCAACACAAAAATTTTGCTTCCAATCAAATCGGGTGGCGGGTTTTCGCCTGCGCGCCCGCGCCTGCATGTGGTGCTTGCATCCGTATGGCATCGTCGTAGAATGGCCGTGCTCGAAGGAGGTGGTGACCGGGCAAGGGAGGCGGCGAACAATTAAAACGATGCCGTTGTGTCCGGTGCATTAGGCAAGTTCAGTGCAGGCGGCGGTCGAAACACTCGGCCGTCGCCTCGCCTGTTAAAGCAGCGCCGCATGCGGCACGCACATCGGGAGAAAACCTTGAAAACTTTTTTGGTCGCCTTGTTTGCGGCAGTTTTGTCATGCGCCGCGGCTGCGCAGCAGCCCGATTTCAAAGTCACCCTGCTCGGCACCGGCAGCCCGCCGCCCGTGTTAAAGCGCTTCGGCCCCGCGGTACTGGTGCAGGCCGGCAAGGAAACGCTGTTGATCGACTGTGGCCGCGGTTGCACGCAGCGTCTGGCACAGGCCGGCGTCAAACTCGGCGCTATCGACGCGCTCTTCATCACGCATCTGCACTCCGATCACGTGGTCGGCATTCCCGATCTGTGGCTCACCGGCTGGCTCGATTCGCCGTTCGGCACGCGCACGCAGCCGCTGCAAGTGTGGGGCCCGGCCGGCACCCGGTCGATGATGGAGAACATGCAGAAAACCTTTCAGTGGGACGTCGATACGCGGGTCGCCGATCAAAACCTGTCGCGCAGCGCCGCCGGCATCAACGCCACCGAGATGGCCGCCGGCGTGGTCTACGAGCGCAACGGCGTCAGGGTCAGCGCCATCGAAGTCGATCACGGCGAACTGATCAAACCCGCCTTCGGTTTCCGCATTGATTATGACGGCCGTTCGGTGGTGATCTCCGGCGACACACGTTTCAGCGAAAACCTGATCAAACACGCCGCCGGCGTCGATCTGCTGGTGCATCAGGTGGCGATGGCGAAAGAAGAACTGCTCGCCAAATCCGAACGTGTGCGCACCATCCTCGCCCACCATACCAAGCCGCCTGAAGCCGGCACCGTCTTCGCGCGCGCCAAACCCAAACTCGCCGTTTATTACCACATCAGTTTGCAGGGCGACCCCACGGTGCCGGCGCCGACGGAAAAGGACGTCGAAGACGCCACGCGCAGCACCTACGCCGGTCCGCTGGTGCTGGGTGAGGACATGATGGTGTTTGTGATTGGCAAAGACGGCGTGACAAAGCAATAATCCGGTTCGCCCAATTCTGAAGCGGAACAATCATGCAATGGAATTTCGAACTTCTCGTCAAACCCGCCGACGTGCCGCTCACCGAAGGCCCGGTGTGGGATGGCGAGTTTCTGTTTTTCACGCACATACAAGCCAGCCGCATCATGCGCTACGACCCGAAGTCGGGGGCGATCAGCGTCGCGCGCGAAGGCTCCAACCGCACTAACGGGCTGGCGCACGACGCTGCCGGCAAACTCTACGGTTGCTGCTCGGGTGGGCGTTCGATTCTGCGTTTTGATGCCGACGGCAAAAACAGCGTCCTTTGCGACAACTTCGAAGGCAAGCGTCTGAACACGCCGAACGATCTCGCCATCGACCGCAAGGGCCGCATCTGGTTCACCAATCCGGTCAACAGCGGCAACTGGGACAAGGGCTCGACGATGGAGGTCGATCATCAATCGGTGTTCCGCCTCGACCCGCAGGCCGACGGCAAATACACCATCACGCGCGTCACCTTCGACACCTCCATGCCGAACGGCATACTGGTGTCGCAGGACAACCACACGCTCTATGTCGCCGAAAGCGGTTACGCCAAAGAAATCCCGCGCGAGCTACGCGCCTATCCGATCAACGAGGACGGCAGCCTCGGCGCCTATACGACGCTCTTCACCTGGGGCGCCGACGCCAAAGGCGTGCATCGCGGCATCGACGGCATGTGTCTCGACCGCGACGGCAACATCGTCGCCACCAGCGGTTGGGAAGTCAGCGGCCCCGGCCCCATGATCACTGTCTTCGCGCCGAGCGGCCGCGTGCTCGAAACCCATCCGGTGCCGGCGATTCGCCCGACCAACTGTTGTTTCGGCGGTGCCGATATGACTACGCTCTTCGTCACCACCACGCAGGGCCATTTCTTCCAAGCGAAAACCAACCGCGTCGGCTGGGCGATGTATCCATAATCACCCAAAACGCACTGCTGCCGTCAGCGCCGGTTCGCCGGCGCGTCGCGTCGCCATAAATCATCGCGCCAGCGCAGTGCGATCAGCAGCACGCAGGCGATGCCGGCCATGCAATACAGTGTTGACGTTGCTGGGTAGCCGAAGCGTGACACCAGTTCGCCGGCGATCATCAAGCCGACCGGCAGCCCGTAGACCGCGAGTATGCGCACGCCCATCACGCGGCCGCGAAAGCGCTCGTCGGTCGTGCGCAACAGCATCACCGACAGCGGTATCGTGCACAGGCTTTGCGCGAGGCCGGCCAGGATCAGCACCGCAATGCCGGTGCCGAGCGTAGTCACCTGCCCGAATACGCCGATGGCAAGGTGCCACAGCACGCAGTTGATCAGGATAGTGCGCCCGGGCCGCAGGCGGTCGCCGAATTTCAGCAGGGTGATCGTGCCGATCACCGAACCGAACGCAAAACTCGCCACCAGATAACCAAGCCCGGTCTGCCCGGTGCCGTAAATTTCTTTGGCCACATACGGCAGCAGGCCCATCACCATTGAAAACGCCGTCACGTTGAACAGAAACGCCAGCACCATGACCGCCAGCAGGCGCGGCGTGTGGCGCACATGGTTGAGGGCGTCCTTCAGATCGCGCCACGGTGAGGCCGCCGGTCCGCGCGTTGCCGCAATCTGTGGCCGCTGCGACGACACGCGCAGCGTCAGCGCGAGGCTCGTTGCATAGAGCAGCGCAATCGCCAGCAGCGCCGGCACCATGCCGAGTGCTGCAAACACGCCCGCGCCCGTCAGCGCGCCCATGATGCGGGCCGAATCCTGCGTCGTGCGCGACAGGCTCATCGCGCCCATCATGCGGTCGGCCGGCATGGTGTTGCCGATCAAGGCAAAGCGCACCGCAAGATCCGATGGCCGCACCAGCCCCATCAGCGCCGCCATGACCAGTACCTGAATCGGGTTCAACAGTCCGCAGAACGCCAATACCATCATCAGCGTGCCGAGCGTGGTGTAGAACGCGCGCATCGTGCACAGCAGCCGCTTCTCGCCGATGCGGTGGCCCATCACGCCGAACATCGGCGCGAGCAGGGTGCCGACGTACTGCAGCGAGGCAAACAGCGTCAGCAAAAAAACCGAATGCGTCTCGACCAGAATGTACCAGCCGAAGATCAGCGTCTCCATTTCAAACGCCCACGACGTCGCCAGGTCCGCGCCCCACTGAAAGCGGAAGCTGCGCACGCGCAGGGCGGCGAACGGCGAGGTATCGGCGGTCGAACTCAAAATGAAACGCTCATGGTGGTTTGCGACAAATCCGCCGTGTTTTGATGGTTGATGTGCCGGCGTGAGTGCGCGGTGTGATTTTACGCCTCATTGTGATGGCGCTTATGAGCAGGTTCCTTCCCCCTTGATGGGGGAAGCAATCGCGACACGGCGTTCGCGAAGCGATCCGGGGCGGGAGCGATTGCCAGGCGCGCTACCCGCAAACGGCCGGCTTCGCCGGTAACGTGTCCGCGCGCCTGGATGGGGGTGAAGAATCACACGCACCTCCATAACCGCAAAGCCCCAGTCCCCCCATCCCAACCTTCCCCCACAAGGGGGGAAGGAGCAAGCCCGTGCGCTCATTAGCAGGTTCCTTCCCCCTTGATGGGGGAAGGGCAGGAAGGGGGTGAGGGAAGCCCCTGATGTTTCCCCGGCTTTTCATGCTCGTAATCCGAGTCGTTTCTTGAGCACCTGCATGGCGAAGTCGGTCAATATAAGGGAATGCTGGGTACACAATAGTTTAGCCAAAGTGA
>CALQCM020000107.1 GCA_943329075.2 Chitinophaga pinensis
CGTGTGCATGATCGATCTCCGTGTTGGTTGGTCCCAACACAGAGAAAAAACCGTTCATGCACACGCCGTTTCTCATCACCTTACATTCAACCTATTGATTTGTAAAGATCTTTAGTTCTAAAAGCCGGGGAAACATCAGGGGTTAGGGTGGGGGGACTATGGCGCTTGCTCCCCCCATCCTGCCCTTCCCCCACAAGGGGGGAAGGAACCTGCTAAATCGCGCCTTCAAAATTTCTTCTTCTCCGATCAAGGAGAGGAAGCAAAACCCAAAACCCGTAGGGCGGAACGCACTGCGCTTTTCCGCCCTTCTCGCCTCACCACAAACGCGTAGCCCGGAAGGAGCGCAGCGTATTCCGGGATAGCAAGCGTCAGCAGAACCCCGGAATACCCTGCGCTCCTTCCGGGCTACATGCTGCAATCGTTAAACCAGCACGCGAGTCGCGTGCGCTACAAAACCTCAGCCCGGCAACGGCAGCGTAATAATCCTGCCCGTCTCCGCCGCGAGCTGTATCCCTAACGTCGTCTCCAGCGTGGTGCGCGCTTCGCGCGGCGTGGCGAGATGGCAAGGCTTGCCGGTCACCAGATGATCAAGCCACGCGCGTGTTTCGTTCGCAATCGCGCCGTGAAATTCACCGAGCGCCCAATCACCCGGCGTGCCGCTGTTGAGAAACACCATGTTCACTTCGTGCCCGGGCAGATACACATGCGGGATGCCCTTGTTGGTGTACATAATCTGATCGGTGTGATCGTCATCCACAATCAACACGCCCTCGGTGCCGAGCATCTCGAAACGCGTGGCGTGCCCCAGCGCCGGATATTTCTCCGGCAGCGCGTAACTCACCGTGAGATTGACCACCGTGCCGTCGGAATACGTGATGATCGCGTAGTTGATGTCATCCACATCAAACCCCGCCGCCTTTAACACGCCCTTCTGCCCGCGCGCAAACACCTCGACGGGCTGCGCGCCTTCGAGCATCCAGTTCACGATATCGACGTAATAGGTCAGCGCATCGACCACCGGTGTCGCCTCGCGGTCGCGCGTCATGATGGCGATGCCGTTGGCGCGGTTGTTAAAAAGCCGCGCCGAAATACCGGTGACCTTGCCCATGCGCCCCTGCTTGATCTGTTCCTTCGCCAGCATCCAGCGCAGATCCTTGAAGCGGCGGCTGTAACCGACGCGCACTTCAACCCCTGCCTTCTCGGATGCCTCGATGATGCGGTCGGCATCGGCCACCGACAGTGCAATCGGTTTTTCAACGAGCACCGGTTTGCCAAGCTCGATCGCCTGCAGGATCGGCTTCATGTGTTCGCCCTCTGCGGTAGACACGATCACCGCATTCACCTCGGGCCGCGCCATCACTTCGAAATTGTCGGCAGTGTGAAACTGCGCACCGACATTGCCGGCGAGCTTCTTCGCGTTGTCGCCAACCAGATCAGACACACCGACAAAATTAACCGACGGATGCGTCAGCGCCTGGCGCGCGCGTATGGTGCCGATGCGGCCGCTGCCGACCACGGCAATGCCGAGCTGCTTGCGTTCGATGATGATCTCCCTGGGCTGGAATTGAAGGCCGCGTGTGATTCCGCGCCTGAGTGGTGATTCTACCGGACAGCCCGCAGGGCGGAAGGCGCTGCGCTTTTCCGCGCCACGCATGTAGCAGGCCCCCTCCCCCCTTGTGTGGGAGGGATAGGGTGGAAGGCAACCCACGCACTTTCGCCCAACGAATCCTGTATGCTAAAGACCATCATGCGCTCCCACCTCCTCTACGCCCTGCTACTCGCCGCCCTCGCCTGCGCCACCGCGCACGCGGCCGACTGGCGGCCCGACAAACGCATCGAGGTCGTGGTGCCAAACGCGCCCGGTGGCGGCAACGACCGCATCGCGCGCACGGTGCAGCGCATCGCGCAGGAAAAACGCTTCGTCGGTCCGGTGATGACTATCAGCAACAAGCCGGGGGCGGGCCAGGTGCTGGGCATCAACTACATCAACCAGCATCCGGGCGACGCACATTACATCGGCATTATCTCGGCCACACTGCTGGGCGACATCATCTCCGGGCGCAGCCAGGTCGGCCTTGCAGACATCGCGCCGGTCGCGCAGCTCTTCACCGAATACGTCGCGTTTGCGGTGAAGGCGGATTCTCCGTTGAAGACCGGCCGCGATCTTGTTGCGCGCCTCAAAGCCGATACCGGTTCGATCAGCACGGCGATTTCCGGCGTGATCGGCAACCACAATTACATCGCACTGGCACTCCTGGCGCGCGCCGCAGGTGGCGACGTGAAAAAGCTCAAGGTCGTCACCTACAACGGCGGCGGCGACGGTATCACTGCCGCACTCGGCGGACACGTCGATGTCGTCATCGCGCCGGCGGCGACCATCCTGCCGCACGTGCAATCGGGCGGCCTGCGCCTGCTCGCGATCGCCGCGCCAAAGCGGCAAGCGGGCGCCTATGCCGACGTGCCGTCGACCAAGGAGCTCGGTGTCAATGCCACCATCGCCAACTGGCGCGTCATGATCGGCCCGCGCGGCATCACGCCGCAGCAAACCGCCTATTGGGAAAACGTCTTCGCACGCGTGGTCAATACCGACGAATGGAAAGCCATGCTCGAAAAAGATTCGCTCACCGGCGAATTTCTGCGCAGCGCCGAAGCCCGCGCACAGATCAACGTCGAATACGAGACGCTCAAGGCGGTGATGACGGAGCTGGGGTTGGTCAAGCCGTGAAGTGACGCAATGTCATTCTCTTTCCACATTGAGGAAAGAGATTCGCGACGCGGTATCCACCTTCTAAATATCCCCCCCTTGTGGGAGTAGGTTGGGGTGCGGGGAACAACTGCGCGCTTCTTCACCCCCATCCTATCCTTCCCCCATCAAGGGGGGAAGGAACCTTCTAACTCGCGCGGCTCTTTTATTCAACCCCTCGCTTTTATTCCCTCCCCCCTTGTGGGGGAGGGTTAGGGTGGGGGGATTTCGGCGCTTGCCCCCCATCCTGCCCCCCTCAAGGGGGAAGGAACCTTCTAACTTGCGCCACGATGCGATAAATAGCAGTTTTCGTAGGGTCCGCAACGCGCATGCGGCCAAGGCGTGGACGGTGCGCAGTGCGCACCCTACGGCGCTACACGCTATACAACCGCCGCAGCGCCCGCACATTCGGCATCTTGTCGAGATCGAACAGTGCGTTGATCAACGCCATGCTGCGCTTCCTGCCGAGCGCGGGCACCATGAGATCGAGTGACTTCTCCGTCACATCTTCGCGCGTGAGCGGATTTTCGGCGGTGCCTTTGGCGGCGAGCGTTTCATGCTCGATGGTGCGGCCGTCTTTCAGCTTCACGGAAATACGGCCGCGCCAGCCGCGCACTGCATTCGGGATCGTTTGATCGGCGACCGCTTCGATCAACTTTTTTGTTTTAAGCACCGCGGGGTCTTTGACGCGCTTCAAATCGTGCGCGGCGGCAAAGCTCATGGTGCCGTCGAGCAGCATCACGGCAAGCAAATGTTGCAGAGAAATATCGACCATCTCGCGCTTGTCCACCACTTCAAGCTGCTCCTGCGGCACGCCGACCACCAGCTTTTCAACATCGCGCGCCTTGATGCCGTGTTCCTGAATAATTTCATAGAGCACGTGCATCGGCCCCTGGATCGGCCCGCCGATCGACCAGCGCTTGATGCCGCCGCGCATGATTTCGTAATGCGTGCCGAGCCCTTTCACCAGCTCCGCTGGATTGCCCTCGGGCGAGAGAATCGAAAAGAAATTCGGATCACCCGAATAAATATCTTCGACGCCCGTGAACCCCGCCGCCGCCATCAGCGCCGACTGCGCGCCGTTGTGCGCCGGCATGCCGCCCATCGCATAAGCCTTCTCGATGTGTTCGGTGTCGCGGAACATGGTTGTCACACCGGCCGTCTGCTCGAAGCTGTACGACAGCGCATAGCGCACCTGGCGCGCATTCAACTTCAGCAACGCCGCAGACGCCGCCGTCGCGCCGAACAACTGCCCGGTGGCGCCGGCATGGCGGCCGTCGGGCACGAGCTTCCTCGGATCAAGTGCGAGCAACGTGCGCGCGCAGATGTCGTAACCCAGCGCCACCGCGCGAATCAATTGCTCACCGGACAATTCGAATTTCTCCGCGATCGCCAATGACGCCGGCAACACACTGGTGCCCGGATGCGTGCGTGTGGGCGGATGCGTGTCGTCGGTTTCGTCGGCATGACAGCAGGTGCCGTTGGCCAGCGCCGCGTTCATGATAGTCGTCACGTGTTTGGTGCCGATCACACCCGCATCGCGCGCGCCGCCGAGCGGCTTCACATAGGCGATGATTTTTTTGCCCGGCAACAGGCGTGAACCCGACAACATCGCCGCCACCGTATCGACGATATGGTTCTTCGCGCGCGCCGCGACTTCTTTCGGCAGCTTGCGTTTGTTCGCGCCGGCAATATATGAACTGAACTCCTGCATCAACGGCGAAATATCGGCCTGCGGCGGTTTCTTCACGCGGTTCCCCTCGGTAAGCGATTATGATTCGGGGCGCATGAAAATGCGCCCCGCGTTATGTGTTGAACGATAGCACAATATTTAACCCCCCCTGCTTGCGGAGAGCGCAATCGCGACACAGCGTTTGCCGCTCAAACCTGGAGGGCGGATTAGCGAAGTGTAATCCACCGGATGAGGCGGCAATCAAACCGTGCGGCGGCGATCGAAGACCATCCATGCGGCGGAATGCGCTGCGCTTTTCCCTCGCCCTACGAGCTGGCGAGACGTGACATCGCCAGCTGCGGCCCAGATAAAACACCCGCCATGCAGCGAAAGGCGCCGGGTTTTGTGGCGCAGGCGACTCGCCTGCAATGTCAGCGAATGCAGGCCTTATTTACGTAAACGCAGCCTGCGCTACCTTTTATGCGCTGGTGTATGCTTAGTCCGCAGCAGGCAGCCGCAAACCCGTTGCAAAGGCCCGGCATTTCAAAAACAGACCGGGATTGGTGTTCAGGTTTTTCGCCTTCTCCTCTTGTGTGGGGAGAGCCAGTTTCATCGGCGATGAGTGCAACAGGGATGGAGGGGCAGCAAACGCCAGCATCACCCCCATCCTATCCTTCCCCCATCGAGGGGGAAGGAACCGACTAACAAAGACGGAGGACCTTCATGCAACGCACCGCCTGTTTGTTACTGCTGTTCATTCTGTCATCCATCGTATCGAATGCCGGCGCCGCGGAAGCGGACAACTACCCGAACCGGCCGATCCGCATCATTGACGTCTTCGTGCCCGGCGGGCCGAGTGACATCATCTCGCGGCTGCTCGCGCAGAAGCTCACTGAAAGCCTCGGCCAGCAGGTGATCGTCGAAAACCGCGGCAGCGCCGGCGGCATCGTCGGCGCCGAAGCCGCGGCGAAAGCCGCGCCCGACGGCTACACGATCATGCTCGCGCCACAGGCCGCCGTCACCATCAACCCGGCCGTCTATAAAAAGCTGCCATACGACCCTCTGCGCGACTACGAGCCCATCACGCAGATCACCTCGGGCGCTTACATGATGGTGATTCACCCCTCGCTGCCGGCGAAAACGGTCAGCGAATTCATCGCGCTCGCCAAACGGCGGCCCGGCGAAATCAACTACGCGAGCTCGGGTGCGAACAACCTGCTGGCGATGGAACAGTTCAACTTCATGGCCGGCGTTAAAACCGTGAACATCCCCTACAAGGGCACCGGCCAGGCGGTGCAGGCGCTGCTGTCGGGCGAAGTGCAGGTGTTCGTGATCAGCCCGATCGTCGGCATGAACCTGGTGAAATCCGGCAAGATGCTCCTGCTCGGCATGACCGGCCTCAAACGCAGCCCGCTCCTACCCGACGCGCCGACCGTGGCCGAAACCCTGCCCGGCTTCGAGTCGGTGGTGTGGCACGGCGTGGTGGCACCTGCCAAGACGCCGCAGCCGATCATCAACAAGCTCGCGCAGGAAATCATACGCATCAGCAAGCTGCCAGAGTTCAAGGACCGCCTGAGCAGCCAGGGCCTCGATGTCATCGGCTCGACCCCCGAAGAATTCGCCACGCTGATCCGCAACGAAGTAGGCGTGTTCCAGAAACTGGTCAAGCAGATCGGGTATCAGCCGCAGTAACGGTTTTCTCGTTTCCCCTTAGGTTTTCTCCCTCCGCCCTGAGGTTTCTCCCTCTCCCCTCGTGGGAGAGGGCAGGGGTGAGGGGGCTGCTGCTTAACCTCACCCCATCGAAAACATTTACCTCATTCCATTGCCTGCAATTCACGCTTGCGCGCCCGCTCACCGCCGCCCCGTAGCCCGGAAGGAGCGCAGCGTATTCCGGGAACAACCACCGCTAGCTGAACCCCGAAATACGTTGCACTCCTTCCGGGCTACAAAACCGATGCTGTCATCCCCGCGAACGCGGGGATGACACATTAGCGTGAGCGTGCCGGGATACGCTGCACGTGCAATACTGCCAAATGCTTAATATCGCGTTCAAATATCTGCTCGGCCTCGCCTTCGCCGCCGCGGGTGCCAACCATTTCGTGATGACGGAGTTTTATCTGCGCATGATGCCGCCGTATCTGCCGTGGCATTTGTTGCTGGTTTATCTGAGCGGGGTGATTGAGTTTTCGCTGGGGGTGGCGTTGCTGTTGCCGCGGTTTACGCGCGTGGCGGCGTGGGGAATGATTGCGCTGTGTGTGGCGGTGTTTCCGGCGAATCTGCATATGGCGCTGCATGCGGAGTTGTTTCCGCAGTTCAGTGAGGCGGCGTTGTGGTGGCGGTTGCCGGGGCAGTTGGTAATTGTGTTTTGGGCGTGGTGGATGACGCGGTTTGAGAAGTCTGGGGGGTAGTGCTTCTTCCCCCGCACCCCTGCCCGGCCCCCTCGCTTCGCTCTCCCTCTTGGGGAGAGGAGGAAGAGCGGGGCGTTGTTTTTGTGTTTTTGTGCATGGCGCCTCTTCCCCTCACCCCTGCCCTCTCCCACAAGGGGAGAGGGAGAAAAACGTGGCTCTGCCCACCGCTTCGCTTTTCCACAAGGGGCGCTTGCCCCCACCCACACCGCCCCCGCATGCGGGGAAAGGAATTTGGCGCGGGGACAAGCATCACGATCTTAGTAGCGCGGGATGCGGCGGTCGCGGTGGCCGACGGTGACCACGCAGCCGTCGAGCGCGACGACTGCATAGACGTCGAGTTTTGATTCGACCGCGCGGTAAACGCGGCGCCCCTCGTTTGAGAGCAGGCGCTGTCGCGAAGACTTGTTGAAGTAACGCAGCTCGGCGCCCTGGTGGTCGTGCGTAGTGGCACCGTAATCGGCCAGCAACCGCAAAAGGTCGGGGGTGATGCCGCGCTGCTGCATGCGGGCTTGGGCGTGCGCTGAAACCTGGCTGATCGACATCGTGACCTCCGGCGAAAGGTTGATGTGTGCAGCATGAGGGGTAGGTAGCTCGTGGGGTGAGCTAGAGGGGGATTGTTTTGGAGGCTTGTGGGGATTAACTAGTGTTCAAGTTAAAGATTGGTTCTCCCCCCCACCCCCGCCCTCCCCCACCAGGGGGGGAGGAAGAAAATCAGAATCTTTTAGCCCGGACGGAATGAAATGTAATCCGGGGTTCTGCGGCGGTGGCTTCCCGGAATGCGCTGCGCTTCTTCCCCGCTACAAGCAACGCGCAAATTCTCGACCATCGCTTGTAATCCCCCCCTTGTGGGGGAGTGTTAGGGTGCGGGCACTTGGGCGCTGACCGACGCGCAGAGAGTTTTCCGTCGGAAGTTTTTTGCCAACGCCTTCCATTCGGCGGAATACGCTGCGTTTTTCTGCCCTACGCGCATCACTATGAATTTGTCGCCCGGATGATTAGCGGCGCTTGCACGGGCTGCACATGGCGTTCGGGCCTTGCCACGCCTGATGGATGACCTCGCCGTCCTTGAACGTCAGTGTGCGTTCGCAGTGGAGCGACGGATCGGCGCCCATGCGCTGTCGCTGGCGGCGCTAATCCGCCGTCATCTTCGTCAGCGCAACGACCTTCGCCCATTTGTCGATTTCTTTTTTGACGAAGGCGGGGAATTCGTCGGCGCCCAGCGGTGAGGGTTCAGCACCCTGCGCTTGCAGGCGTTCGCGCACCTCGGGCAGGCGCGCGATGCGGGTGACTTCGTTGCTGAGTTTGTCGGTGATGGCGCGCGGCGTGCCGGTGGGTGCGAACATACCGAGCCAGTTCAACATTTCATAACCTTTGAGGCCGCCCTCGGCGATAGTGGGCAGCTCGGGCAAGAGTGCCGAGCGCTGGCTGCCGGTGACGCCGAGCCCGCGCACGCGCGCAGTTTTGAGCTGCGGCGTGACCGAGGCCGCGGTGCCGAAGGTGACGGGCACCTGCCCCGAGACCACATCGATGATCGCCGGGCTGCCGCCTTTGTAAGCCACATGCACGAGCTGCACTTTGGCCAGCGTTTCAAACAGCACCGCGGCGAGATGCGTTGAAGTGCCGCTGCCCGCCGAAGCATAGGCAATCTTCGCGGGTTGTGCGCGCGCGAGCGCGATCAACTGCTGCGTGTTGCGCGCCGGCAGCGAGGGGTGCACGGCGAGCACGTTGGGTGAATCGGAGAGCCGCGCGATCGCGACAAAATCTTTCAGCACGTTATAGGGCAGCTTGGGGTAGAGGCTTTGATTGACCGCGTGCGTGCCGACGCTGCCGACCACGAGTGTGTAGCCGTCGGGCGCGGCGCGCGCGGCAAGCTCAGTGCCGACCACACCACCGGCGCCGCCGCGGTTTTCAACGACGACTTGCTGGCCGAGCACTTGCGCGAGCGGACCTGCGATGAGACGCGTACCGAGATCGACGTAACCGCCCGGCGGGAAGGGCACGATCACGCGGATGGGTTTGGCGGGCCAGGGTTCGGCGGCGTGGGTGGCGGGTGTGGTGATGGCGAGGAGCGTTAGCGTGGTTATGCAGAGGGTGGTGGTGAGGTAGCGCACGTTTGGTTCTCTTTGTTGTGGCGTGGTGGCGGTATCTTACGCTTGCGCGTTGGGTGTGGCTGTTGCACGGCGGTTGGCGCCCCCCCTAGCGCGCGGACACGTTACTGGCGAAGCCAGCCGTTTGCGGGTAGCGCGCCATGCGCTCGCTCCCGCCCCGGATCGCTTCGCGAACGCCATGTCGCGAGCGCCCTCCCCCACAAGGGGGGAGGGAATAAAAACGAAACCTTCTTCACTTGTTGCAATGGCGATTCGAAACCAGGCGAGAAACTTCTTCCCCCCTTGTGGGGGAAGGTAGGGATGGGGGGACAGCAGACGCCGCCCCCGCCCTAACCCTCCCCCACAAGGGGGGAGGGGAATAAAAAAAACCTTCTTCGCTTATTGCGATGGCGATTCAAAACCAACCGAGAAACTCCTTCCCCCCCTCGTGGGGGAAGGTAGGGATGGGGGGACATCATGCGTCGCCCCTAATCAATCTTCGCGCCCGTAAGTTTGATCAGCTTGCCGTAGCGTTCGTAGTCGGCCTTGATACGCGTGGCAAATTCGTCGGGGGTGCCGGGCCACGGATCGATGCCTTGCGTGGAAAGATTTTGCGTAACGTCGGACAGCTTGAGCGCGCGGTTGATTTCGCCGTTGAGCTTGTCGATGATCGGGCGCGGCGTGCCGGCGGGTGCGAACACGGCGATCCACGGACTCATGTCGTAGCCGGGCACGCCTGACTCTGCGATCGTCGGCACATCGGGCAGTGCGCTTGAACGACGTATCGCAGAAAGCCCGAGCGCGCGCAAACGCCCGGCACGAATGTGTTGCACCACCGAGGCCACCGTTGCCAGTGAGACCTGCGATTCACCAGCCACCAGTGCGATCACCTGCGGGCCGCCGCCTTTGTACGGCACGTGGGTGTAACTCGTGTTTGTCATGGCGCCCAGCAACGCCATGCCCAGATGCGGAATGCTGCCGTTGCCGGCGGTTGAATAGAGAATTTCGCCGGGCCGCGCGCGCGCCAGCGCAATAAATTCGCGCACCGATTTCGCCGGCAGCGAAGGATGCACGGTCAGCACCGCGCTTTGCACGGTGAGCAACCCGACCGGCGCAAAATCGGCGAGCGTGTCGTAGGGCAGGCTCTTGTAGAGATGCGCGTTGCCCAGATGCGTGGTCGAATGCACCATCAGCGTGTAACCATCGGGCGCGGCCTTGGCAACGAGATCGCTGCCGATGGTGCCGCCGGCGCCGCCGCGGTTGTCGATGGGGAATTGCTGACCGAGCGCCTCGCCGACTTTCTGCATGACGATGCGCCCGGCGATGTCGTTGGCGCCGCCCGGCGGCCAGGGAATGACGACGCGCACGGGTTTTGCCGGATAACTTTGTGCCGCGGCAATGCCGGCGGCGAATACGAGTGCTGCTCCTGCTGCGAATGCGATTCTGCGCGAAAAATTCACGTGAGCCCCTCCGGAAATACGCCGCGCGATTGTAATGAATGCTGCGCGGTGCGCTACGGTATCAGGTTTGAGGGCGTGCGTGGCGCGGCGGGGTGCGTAATGAGTGATGCGGCGTACAGGCGACGTTGAATCCCGGAATACGCTGCGCGCCTTCCGGGCTACGGGGTGTGTGTGCTTGTTTCCCCCACGCTAGCGTGGGGGAAAGCTTTGCATCATCACTAACCTTCGGATAAATTTGCCGCAACTGCCCTTCCCCTGCGGAGATGGCGAATGAGCACCGAGCATGCGCGCGCCTTGCGCAAGAACATGACGGACGCCGAGAAATGTTTATGGCGACAACTCAATCGCGGTCAGATCGACAATCTCAGGTTCCGTCGCCAGGAACCGATCGGTAATTTCATCGTCGATTTTGTCTGTTTCGAGCGCACATTGATCGTCGAGCTCGATGGCGGGCAGCACGCTGATCAAACTGCCTACGATGAGCGACGAACGCGTTGGCTGGAGTCGCAGGGTTTTTGCGTGCTGAGGTTTTGGAACAACGCGGTGCTGCAGAATACATCAGGTGTTTTGGAAGTGATCCGCGATGCGCTTGAGAAGCGCCGTTGCCCCCCCACCCTAACCCTCCCCCACAAGGGGGGAGGGAATAACAATCGGATGCACTAACTCAGCCTCACAAAAACAGACCAAATGAAATACGCGGGCTTTCTCCCTCCCCCTTGATGGGGGAGGGCAGGGGCTGATGTTTCCCCGGCTTTTAGAACTAAAGATCTTTACAAATCAATAGGTTGAATGTAAGGTGATGAGAAACGGCGTGTGCATGAACGGTTTTTTCTCTGTGTTGGGACCAACCAACACGGAGATCGATCA
>CALQCM020000108.1 GCA_943329075.2 Chitinophaga pinensis
GGGCAATGGATCCCCGCGTTCGCGGGGATGACGGCATCGGTTTTGTAGCTCGTAAGGAGTGAAACGGATTCCGGGGTTCAGTTAACGATGGTTGTTCCCGGAATACGCTGCGCTCCTTCCGGGCTACGGGTTAGTGGTTATCCGCCCGCTGTAGCGCCCGCACTAACCCTCCCCCGCGCGCTGCGCGCGCAAGGGAGGGGATCAGGGTTTGGGGCGTGGACACGTTACCGGCGAAGCCGGCCGCTTGCGGGTCGCGCACCAGGCGATCGCTGCCGCTGCGGATCGCTTTGCGAACGCCGTGTTGCGATCGCCTGCGCCCGCTTTGCGGGGGCAGGGATCCACAAGCTGCAGCGCGATCGCGAGATGTGCAACGCCCCCCGAATGCGCTTAGCATCTACATAACAACTACACGGAGAAAATCATTGCGCAAAAAAATAGCCTGCAATGAATGCAGGCTATTGATTTTAAACTGGCTCCCCGACCTGGGCTCGAACCAGGGACACACGGATTAACAGTCCGTTGCTCTACCAGCTGAGCTATCGGGGAATAAAACTGGATGGGTGCTGCAATCGGCGTGGATTTTAACCGCTAGGGCGGCTTGCGGTCAACGCGCGGTGAGGCCGGTTAAACCAGGACTTTGGCGATTGCTGCGGCCACCCCCCGCACGTTTTTCGAATTCAGCGCAGCGATGCAGATGCGCCCGCTGTCGATGGCGTAAATCGAGTGTTCAGTGCGTAGTTTGGCGACCTGGTCTTTGGTCAATCCCGAGTAGGAGAACATGCCGCGCTGCTGGACAACGAAACCAAAATCGAAATCGGCGCGGACTGCGCGGATCTGCTCGACGAGCTGGCTGCGCATCAATTTGATACGGTCGCGCATCTGGCCGAGTTCGGTTTCCCATTGCGCGCGCAGTGCCGGCGTCGTCAGCACGAGCGTGACGGCCTGCGCACCGTGGGTCGACGGGTTTGAGTAGTTGGTGCGGATGACGCGCTTGACCTGCGAGAGCGTGCGCGCGGCCTCGTCTTTGCTCTGCGTCACGATCGTCAATGCGCCGACGCGTTCGCCGTAAAGCGAGAGCGACTTCGAGAACGACGTGGATACGAAGAGCACCGGGCAGGCCTCGGCAAACTTGCGCACTGCAAATGCATCGGCCTCGATGCCGTCGGCAAAACCCTGATAGGCCATGTCGAGAAAGGGCATGATGTTGCGTTTGTTGACGACTTCGATGACCTTTTCCCATTGCGCGGGCGTCAGATCGGCGCCGGTCGGGTTGTGGCAGCAGGCATGCAGCACGGCGACCGAACCCGCGGGCAGTTTGTCGAGCGAGGCGAGCATGGCGTCGAAATCGACGCCGCGCGTTGCCGCGTCGTAATAAGCGTATTCGTTGACCTTGAAACCCGCGTATTCGAAGATTGCGCGATGGTTTTCCCAGCTCGGGTTGCTGATCCACAATTCGGATTGCGGATTCAGACGGCGCAGAAAATCCGCGCCGACTTTGAGCGCACCGGTGCCGCCCAACGTTTGCACTGTGAGGGCACGGCCGCTTGTGACGACCGCGCTGTCAGCACCGAAGACCAGGCTTTGCACCGCCTTGTTATAGGCGGCCATGCCGTCGATGGGCAGATAGTTGCGCGGTGCTAGCGCCTCGGCCATTTTCTGTTCGGCCTGCCGCACGCATGCGAGGATCGGCACCTTGCCGTTGTCGTCGTAATAAACGCCGACGCCAAGATTGACCTTGTTCGGGCTGGTATCGGCAACAAACGCTTCGGTCACGCCCAGAATCGGGTCGCGGGGGGCCATTTCGACAGCGGCAAGCGGGGAGGCACTCATGTGTGGTTTAAGGTTATCTATTTAAATCAATGGGATAATTTTTTGGCATGCGGCGCGGTAACAGCGCGGTAGTTTACCTGTTTGCAGCGCCGGACTAAAGCGCCACCGCTTAATTGGAAGGGAATCGCCACACTGTGGGAAAATGGTCGGTTACCCAGCCTTAGTAGAGCGTTCATGGCCAACCCCGCAGCTCGTGTCGTCGCCACACCTCAGACCCCGCAAGTTGTGACCTTCGAAGGCAGCCCGTTCCGTCTGCATCAGACCTACGAACCTGCCGGCGACCAGCCGGAGGCGATCGCCAAACTGACCGAGGGCATCCGCGACGGCCTTTCGTTTCAGACGCTGCTGGGCGTGACGGGTTCGGGCAAGACCTACACGGTGGCCAATGTCATCGCGCGCATCGGCGCGCCGGCGATTGTGCTGGCGCCGAACAAAACGCTGGCGGCGCAGTTGTATTCGGAAATGCGCGAGTTTTTTCCCGAGAATTCGGTCGAGTATTTCGTTTCGTATTACGACTACTACCAGCCCGAGGCCTATGTGCCGTCGCGTGATATGTTCATCGAGAAAGATTCGAGCATCAACGAACATATCGAGCAGATGCGGCTGTCGGCGACCAAGGCGCTGCTTGAGCGGCGCGATTCGATCATCGTCGCCACGGTCTCGGCGATCTACGGCATCGGTGATCCGACCGACTACCACCAGATGATCCTGCACCTGCGCGAAAAGGAAAAAATTACCCAACGCGATGCCATCGCGCGGCTGGTCAACATGCAGTACGAGCGCAACGACATCGAGTTCAAACGCGGCGTTTTCCGCGTGCGCGGCGATGTCATCGACATCTTCCCGGCGGAAAGCCCGGAGTCGGCGCTGCGCGTCACCATGTTCGACGACGAAATCGAAACCTTGTCGCTGTTCGACCCGCTGACCGGGCAGATCCTGCAGCGGGTGCCGCGCTTCACCGTCTATCCGTCGAGCCACTACGTGACGCCGCGTTCGACCACGCTGCGCGCCATTGAGGCAATCAAGTTGGAGTTGCGCGAACGCATCGAATTTTTCCAGCGCGAGAACCGGCTGGTGGAGTGCCAGCGCATCGAGCAGCGCACGCGCTTTGATCTTGAGATGATGAACGAGATGGGGTTCTGCAAAGGCATTGAAAATTATTCACGCCATTTGTCCGGGCGCAAGGCCGGCGATCCGCCGCCGACGCTGATCGATTACCTGCCGCCGGACGCGCTGATGTTCGTTGACGAAAGCCATGTCACCATTCCGCAGATCGGCGGCATGTACAAGGGCGACCGCGCGCGCAAGGAAAATCTCGTCGGTTACGGTTTCCGCCTGCCATCCGCGCTCGACAACCGGCCGCTGCGTTTTGATGAGTTCGAGGGCATGATGCGGCGCGCGGTGTTTGTGTCGGCGACGCCGTCCGAATACGAACGCACGCACCAGGCCCAGGTGGTCGAGCAGGTGGTGCGGCCAACCGGACTGGTTGACCCGCAGATCGAGGTGCGGCCGGCGTCGTCGCAGGTGGACGATCTGCTGTCCGAAATCAACAAGCGCGTAAAAGTCAGGGAACGCGTGCTGGTCACCACGCTGACCAAACGCATGGCCGAAGACCTGACCGATTATCTGACCGAACACGGCGTCAAGGTGCGTTATCTGCATTCGGATGTGGACACCGTCGAGCGCGTCGAAATCATCCGCGACCTGCGCCTGGGCGAATTCGATGTGCTGGTCGGCATCAATCTGCTGCGCGAGGGCCTCGACATGCCGGAGGTGTCGCTGGTGGCCATTCTCGATGCCGACAAGGAGGGCTTCCTGCGTTCGGAGCGTTCATTGATACAGACCATTGGCCGCGCAGCGCGACACATCAACGGCCGCGCGATTCTTTACGCGGATCGCATTACCGAATCGATGAAACGCGCGATGGGTGAAACCGATCGCCGCCGCAACAAGCAGATCGAGCACAACCTCAAGCACGGCATCACGCCGGTCGGCATCGTCAAGACGGTGCGCGACATGATCGACGGCGTCTACGACGCCGATGAGGCGCATGCCATGCTGAAGGCGGCGCAGACCGAGGCGGCCTACGAGGCGATGGGCTCCAAGGAACTTACCCGCGAGATCAAGCGCGTTGAACGCGAAATGATGGAGGCGGCGCGCAATCTCGATTTCGAACGCGCGGCGAAAATGCGTGACGACCTGAAGAAGCTGAAGCGACGCCTGTTTATCGACATTGAAATAGCGGGCACCGCCTGATTTCCGCAATCGCTCAGGGGTTGCGCGGCTCTGGTCGTCATTGCGATCGTGCTCGGGAGCGTTCTGGCTGCTGCACGTCTTGCGTCACCGGCTACTGCGAAGGCGTTTGATTAAATTGCGCGTTTTGTTTGTCTGCATGGGCACCACATTTTTTATAGTTTCGTAGTGTTGCAGATAGTTACATGTCATAACTCGACTGCCTGAAGACCCTTGCGGTACAAGGCTTCCAGCGATACCCTCCATTTCGAAGCGTAACGTATGACTACATGCGTTTTGCTACCTACGGGTTAACTTCGGAGGGAATTTCGATGGCAGATATCCAATTTGCAGACGAACAAATTGCAAGCAACGCAAAGCAGAAAAGCGATCCCGCACGAATCAATTTCTCTGCGTTCACGCTGCGCAATTTGGAGGCGCCGACTTCCCCGGCACCTGACAAGATTATTCAGAAAGACTACTGGGACATATCGACGCCGGGCTTCGGGCTGCGCATATCGTCGACCGGTGCAAGGTCCTGGGTGTTGCTGGCGCGCGTGCTGCGCGGCGGTGTGAAGAAGGTTGCGCGCGTGACCATTGGCAAATATGCCGAGCGCGACGATGATCCCCGCGGCATGACACTGGCCGTCGCGCGCGCAAGAGCCCATGATTTACGCTTGATGGTGGCGAAGGGGGAAGATCCAGCGCTTGCAAAGCAGCACAGCGAACGCGCCAAGGTTGCGGCGAGCCGCGACACCCTAGGCGCGGTGATAGATGATTTTCTTAAGCGTTACCCGAAAAGCAAAAAACTGCGGCCGGCTACGATGCGGCAGTATCACTACATTTTGCGTGGCAAGGACTTCGACGCGCTTCGGTCGCGGTCGATCGCCAGCATTACGCGCAGGGAAGTGAACACCTTTCTTGATGAGATTCAGGACCGCGGCGTGACCGTGACCGCCAATCGTGCTTTGGCAGCATTGCGGAAGGTAATGCACTGGGCGATTCAGCGCGGCATTATTGAGAGCACCCCAACCGACCACATAGAGCCGCCGATTGCCTACGTCCCGCGTCAGAGGCATTTATTTGGCGACGTGACACGGAAGCGTCCAAATGAGATGGCGCTTGCGTGGCGCGCGTTTGCGGCAGTTGGCACCTTTGGGGCATTGCCAATGCTGTTGATGCTGCTAGGCCAGCGGTTGGGGGAAACATCAGGCATGCGCGACGATGAGCTTATCGACCTAGACGGCGCCGCGCCGATGTGGCGGTTGCCCGGTGCGCGAACCAAAAACGGGAAAGAGCACACCATCCCGCTTGGACCGCTTGCCGTATCCATCATCAAGGCGATCCCCTGTATCGAGGAAAGCCCATTCGTCATCAGCCCCACGGGAGTGCGTCCATTCACAGCGATTTCTCATTTGAAACGCGACGTTGATAAGCAGATTGCGCTGTTGAGCGCCGATGATCCGCGGCAATACGCGGGCCAGTTCGCTGAGCATTGGACGCTGCATGATCTGCGGCGCACATTTAAAACAGGATTGGCCGAGCTTGGCGTATCCGGAGAAATTCGCGATGCGCTGATGAATCACTCGCGGCTGGGTATGGATACGGTCTACAACCATGCGCAGTACGCTGCAGCGAAGCGCACGGCAGTTCTTCAGTGGGAACGATACATTTCGGAATTACTCGACCCTGCGAAAAGCGAAAAAATAGTCTTAATTCGGGCGGCGTAATTATTTGTTGAGATCATTTCAACATTTAGACTGAATTTGTAAGGTAGCCGTGTGATTGGCTATGAAATTTTCGGAAACCTATTGCACTCTGATTTTTTCGCTGAGAAAATCTGTTTTAGTTGCTGCGCCGTATGGCGCGTTGATCGAGATTGTGCCTGGACCCCGTAACGAATACCCGCCGCTAGCGGCAACCTAGCGAGCCCCAAGGCCGACGAAAGTCGGCGGTCAAGTCCTGAAGCATAACGCTCGACACGAACCGTGGTTTTTCTAACGGGGGCTGTCGGGCGTTTTTCATTTAAGCCTGCTGCCCCAGATTGGAGGCGGTTATGGCTGAAGCGCTTTCGCAGAAATTTCTCTCCTTCGCTCAGTTGCGCGAGCGAGGCATTCCCTTTTCAAAAGTCCATTTGTGGCGCCTCGAACGTGCGCAGAAGTTTCCTGTGCGCGTCCATCTGTCGGAGCGTTGCATTGCTTGGGATGAATCAGAGATTGTCGCATGGCTTGCGCAGCGATCCGCCGAGCGTCGCCTAGCCGCCTAACCAATCAAGCGATATCCGCCCGCATTGGCGGACAACCCTTTCTATTGCCACAGTTCTGGCGAAAGGAAATTATGAACGCAACCAAAAAGAAATCGCGACAGTGCAAATGGCACAGCGCAAACCCAAAGAGGGAGAAAAACTGGCTTGGACTAGTTAACGAGAAATTTGAAATTGCCGCGGCCCCCGAAATGTGGGCGGTTAACAACACACTGGCTTTTCGCTTCCTTTGGGAAGATCCGCGGCAGGATTCGCCGCAAAATGTTCTGTCGATAAGTGTCCCGCGCTTCGGTCGACCGGCATTCATAAATGTGCGAATGGCACACAAGCCAATCCTGCTTCAAATTGTCGCGACGCCCGACTATGACCCAATTCTTCGACCTGGGACGGCGTATGCATTCGAGGTTTTTCGACCTATCCGTATCGATCAAGTTGCGGCATTTCGCTGGCGTTATACCGCCTCGATGACGGCTGTCAAATGCGCGACGGCGCGGGGGGCAGCATGAACGCGCCCGGCATGAGTCCGTCGCTTGATCGGGCGCTGCGCCGTGGAGTAGCTCCGGTGGTGCCGTTTACAGTGGCAAAGCCTTCGCCCGCGGATAAGCCGTTGCGCCTCGCATCGCACGGTTTCCACGTCTTTCGCCTGCGCGACAACAGCAAACTGCCCGCCGTCAAAGGTTGGCAGGAAAAGGCTACAACCGATCCGCTAACGATTGAAATGGAGTGGACGCAGAACCCGAGCAGCAATACCGGGATTGCAACCGGTAAGCCGTTTGGCGGCGGATATCTGGCCGACTTGGACATCGATGTTAAAAATGGTGTGGACGGTGAGGCGACATTGCGCGAGCTTGAGGCCGAGCACGGCCCCTTGCCTGTAACGCGTTCACAGCGCACCGCCACTGGCGGCCGGCATTTGCTATTCGTAACGCCGGAACCCATCGCCAACAGTGCGGGCACGCTTGGCCGTGGCCTGGATATCAGGGGACGCGGCGGTTACATCGTGGCAGCCGGATCGAAGATCGACGGCGCGGAATACACAATGGATATTGCGCCGATCCAGCCGATGCCGGATTGGCTATATTTGATGTGCAAGCGTGCTAGCGCGGCGCCAGCACCGCAGCCGGCATGCCCGCAAGGCGTTGACGCTGCATCGGCAACCGACCGGGCGATTCACTATTTGACCATCGAGGCGCCGGCCGCGGTCGAAGGGGAAGGCGGCGACGCGCGCACGTTTTCGGTTGCAGCGCGCGTCAAGGACTTGGGCGTGCCTGACGCCGACCAGTGCGCAGCATTGATGCTGGATCATTACAACCCGCGATGCGTGCCGCCTTGGGGTGCCGATGAGCTGGCAACTAAGGTGCGCAACAGTTACCGCTACGGCGTCGAGCCGGTGGGCGCGGCTGCGCCGGAGGCTGCATTCACCGCGGTTGAGGCGCCGACGGTCACAGCAAACAAGGCACGCTTTATTTCCATATCGGATGCGCTCGCCGGAATCGGGCCGATTGAATGGTCGATAGATTCATACCTTGAGGCGCAGGGCATCGGCATGTTGTGGGGCGAGCCGGGCACATGGAAATCGTTTATCGCGCTCGACATGCTGCTTTGCATCGGCACCGGCCACTTGTGGCACGGCCATGCGGTGAAGCAAGGCCCGGTGATCTATTTCGCGGGAGAGGGACAGCGCGGCATCGCACGACGCGCGGCAGCCTGGGCGAAGCACAACCAGATCGACCTGAAAAATGCGCCAGTGCTCATAAGCCGATCCTCCACAAACGTGCGCGATGCCGAAGTCGTTAATGCCGTGAAGGAGGCGGTCGACACATTCGGCAAGCCGCCGCGGCTAATCGTGGTGGACACGCTGCACCGGAATTTTGGCGGCGGCGACGAAAACAGTGCGCAGGACACCGGCACGATGCTGGACATGCTCGACCGGCGCATATCGCAGCCGCTTGGCTGCGCGGTGTTGCTGGTGCATCACGCCAAAAAGGACGGGCAGGGCTACCGCGGATCCAGTTCGCTAAAAGGTGGTCTTGATTTTGAATATTCGGTCGAGCGCGTGGGCGACTCTGTGCGGTTCACGGCAGAGAAAATGAAAGACGCCGAATTCCCTGCGCCGCTGGCATTTGGTTCAGCGCGCGTGACGATTGATTTTGACGCAGGCATTGATTCGCTGGTCATGGTGCCGGCCGCTGCGCCGGTGCCGAGCAAGAAACCGCGGAAGCTGCGCGAGGTGGTAGCCGGGATATTGATGGAACTGGACCGCACGGCACGCCCGCTGGACGGGTATCACGATGTTTCGAAGCTTCGGCAAATGGTGGTAGCCGAATGCGGCCGGTTAGGGGCGAGCGAGCCATCGCGGCAAAGCATTAACCGCGCGCTGGGCGAACTTCAAGATTCCGGATGGTTGACCAGGGAAACCGGCAAAGTTCGCGTCAATCCGGCTAGTTCCGATGATGTAGTCGGCGGCGTAGTCAGTGCTGTAGTCAGTGCGAAATGACTACAAAAACCATCAATTCGGGCGTAGTCACACACCCTTTTACTTATGTAAAGGGTGTGACTACACCCAATGGCGACTACAGGATTGGCTACGACTACCAAAGCGCACTATTGCCCCTGGCCGTGATGGCGCGGCGTAGCAACAAGCACCTAATACCCCCCGCGATTTATAGGCGCGCGCGAGGCGCCGCCTGCTGGCGAGCGAGTAGTCGTTTTGCAGCGCGGCGCGTGGCCGCATGGACATGGCCGGCGTCGTGCGCCGTCGCTGCGCTTTTCTCTCGACCGCCTGGCAGAACGCCGCGAAATTGCCGTGCATTTGATTACCAATCATCTGCCGACCGATCCGGCGCCGAGCGCTATCGCCTTGATTGCCTTGGCTACATCACGCAATGGCGTGCAACCAATCGGCACAACCAGATGCAGTAGGTAACTCCGAGTTAACAAACCACGAAAGGAACCCCCGTATGAACATTCTCAATCGATTTACGAAAACCGCCGACGTGACGCCGGAGCAGCGGCGAGCCGATGCCCTCCAGGCCTACGAGGCGGCGCGCAGTGACCTTGGCGTGGCCTCTTTGGACTATGACGCCGCCGCCGTTGAAGTGGCGCGCAAATCGCTGGCAAAGGCGGAATCCGCTCTCGTCGAAGCCGATCTGGCGCTCGATGCCCAGCGCGCCCGCGAGGCCGCCGCAATCGCCGGAAAGATGCAGGCCGATACTGCGGCCCGCTGGACCGATGCCGAGCGCATCGCCAAGGCGCGGGTCGCGGTGGCCGCCGAGGCAGAGGCGACGGCGGCGAAGCTGGCGGCCCAGATGGGCGAACTGCTGCGCTTGAGCTTCGACCTGTTACACGCCGTCCCCAAACAACCCGGCGACGCCGTGACGCTACTCAGCGCGGACGCGGTGACACGCGCCGTGAGAATGGAGCTAGTGCGCGCTGGATTGTCCTGGGCTTTGCCCTGGCCATACTCACGGCATGAGATTCCGCCGCTTTCGAGTCACACGGAAACCGGTAACGCCGTCGCACTGCGCGAAAGGAGCGCGGCATGATGGCCGATGCCGAAATGGACGCGGAAACGGTCGCGATAATGGCCAGCGCCTTAGCTCAATACGGCGTGCGCATTCCCGATGCGCCGGCCGCACCAATGCCGCCCGCCGTAGAGGCGCCGAGCGTGCCCGCGCCATTCCTTAACAGCGCACCGGATAACCGCCCGGCTTACAAGCGGTTGGTATCTGCCTACCTGAAGGACAACCCGAGCGGCATGCCGTCGCTGGCCCAGGTGGATTACTGGCAATCGCTTTACGAACAATCGAGGAGATAACGATGATTTCTGACGCAGAATTTACCCAAATAGCAGGCGAGGCATTGGCCGCGCGCGGCATCAACGTGCCTGCCGAAACTACACCGGCGCCCGCGTCGAGCAGTGAAGCACTTGCGCAGCCCGCCGCCGCGCCGACAGTCGATGAACAAATCGCAGCGCTTGAGGCGCCGCAGACAGGCGGCACCGACGTGCCCCAGATGGCCGAGGCTTTCTTCGATAAAGCCGTATCGCCCGCCGCCTATGACTTTGGCAAGGCGCCACCTAGCGCAGAGGCGATGCCGCTTGAGCAGCAAGCGACGATCCGCACCTTCCTGGCGTCCGAGCAGATACCTGCTGGGGTAGGGACGTACCTTGCTTCGGTTTGGAACAAGGCCGCGGCGAGCCCGCCGACGCCGGAAGCAATCGAACAGGCCGAGTCTGCCGTTCGCGCGGATCTAGCGCGTGCGCATGGCGCCAAGGCGCCGGGAATGATTGCGGCAGCGCAGGCCGAAGTGTCACGAATGGCGAAGGCGGCGCCGTGGTTACCGGACGCACTGGCCCAGACCGGCCTGGGGAATGACCGGCGGTTGATTGAATTTCTTTTTCATCGCGCCGAGGTTAGAAAAGGATGAGCGGCGATGCGAGAAATCAACCCAAAACAACAAATGTTTGTCCGTCACTTCGTTGCTGGCGGGAACAGTGCAGCCGAGGCCGCGCGGCTGGCTGGCTACAGTCCGCAATATGCAAAGCGCGCGGCGCAATACCTGAACAAAAACGCCAAGCTCAAGGCCGCCATTGCCGCGGCGCAGGCCGATATCCGCTCTGAGACAGGACTGACTGCGGCGAAATTCATGCGCAAGCTGGAGGATGCGTTGAATCGGGCTTATTCAGTGAATCAGATGACGGCCGCCGCGTCGTTGCTGCAGTTGCAGGGCAAGGTCGCCGGCCTGCTGGTTGATCGCGTCCAGGTCGAAACGATCGACATA
>CALQCM020000109.1 GCA_943329075.2 Chitinophaga pinensis
CACCACCCGCGTTGCGCGCGAACTATCGATCATCACTTTGGCTAAACTATTGTGTACCCAGCATTCCCTTATATTGACCGACTTCGCCATGCAGGTGCTCAAGAAACGACTCGGATTACGAGCATGAAAAGCCGGGGAAACATCAGCCCTGCCCCTCTCCCACAAGGGGAGAGGGAACCTGCTAACCAGCGTCTTCACAAAAAAACAAAGGGGGCAACAAGTTGCCCCCTCTGCAAACAACCCACTGAATCAAATCAACCGCAAGCCCCGATCGCCCCGCACGCCGTGCAGAACTCACAGCCATCCTTCTTGATCACCGCCGCGTTGCCGCACTCCTTGCACGGCTTGCCGTGCACGGGCTTCAACGCGTAGTCGTTGCCGCGAGTGTCTTCTTCGGGCATTTCGAGCACACCCATTTCGTTCACCGGGAAACCGCGCTCGTCGAGTATGCCGAGCATGGCGAAACGGTGGATCATCAGCCGCGCCATGTAGGCGACCGTGCTGGGGAAATTCTGCTGGCGGTCGTCGCCGGGCACACGCGCCATGAAGTCGCCGAGCGGTTCGTCGTACGACAACAGTTTGCGCAGCTTCATACCGATCCACGCCGGGTCGATCACGCGCATGTCGAGCGAGAGCAGCTTGCACAGGCCATCGAGCGCGCGCGGGTAGACGCCGGCGAGCCACACCGAATACGGACGGCGCTGGCCGTTGGGCAGCACGAGTTCTTTCAGCATCAGCACGAAATCGTCGCCCGACACCGGATTGAGAATATCGACGGTCCACGACATGGTGCCGTCGGTGCCGGTCTTCGGTTCTTTTTTCGCGAACAAGGCATCCAGCACCGGCGACTTGCCGTCGTCGTTCTTCAAGGCACCGAGTTGATCGACGCGGAAGCGCACGATGCGCGCAAACGCCGCCACCACGCTGGGCACGCGCGTGACCTTGCCGTCAGGCGGCAGCGCGCAACCAAAGGCATCGCCACCGGAACGCGCCAGCATGTCGAGTTTGGTGCGCAGCCATTTCTTGTCCTGCGCGCGCATGTCCATCGACAGCGTTTTCGCCACCGCACCGATGCCGCGCGGCTGCTCGTTGCCGTTGACCCACACTTCGAACGGATAGGAAACGCCGTTCTCGACGTGGCCGACAAATATTGCAAAGCGGCCGAACGGCGATTCGACCATGTAGGTCCACGACGGATTGCCGGCGGGCATGCCGGGGCGGCCGGGCCAGCGCAGGCTGCACAGCGCCGGTTCGGGTGCGGCTTCGAGGCGGATGCGACGATCGACGTCGGAGGTATCAAGATCGTTCGGCTGCGCCTGCGCCGGTGCCGGCGTGGCGCTGGTGCCGACCGACAGCACGCTGCCGAGCACCGCATTCGGGCGATAAGTGGTGATGCCCTTCAGGCCCGCCTTCCAAGCCTCAAGATAAAGGTCGGCAAACTGCTCGTACGGATAGTCTTCGGGCACGTTGACCGTCTTGCTGATCGCCGAATCGACAAAAGGTGCGACCACCGCAACCATGAGCATGTGATCGAGTGCTGAAATCTCCAGCGCGGTGACGAATTGCGGCGGCAGATTTTCGACGTCGCCGCCGCGGTGTTTGTAGAGGCGCCATGCGTGGTCTTCGACGTCGTAAGTCTTCTTCGAGCCGTCGGCTTCGCGCTTCTTGCGCTGATAGGTCCACGAATACGGCGGCTCGATGCCATTCGAAGCGTTGTCGGCAAATGCCAGCGAAATGGTGCCGGTCGGCGCAATCGACAGCAGGTGGCTGTTGCGCATGCCGTGACGGGCGATGTCTTTCTTGAGCGCATCAGGCAGGCGCGAGGCAAAACGCGGTTCGGCCAGATACTGCTGGGCGTCGAACAACGGGAAGGCGCCCTTCTCCTTGGCGATATCGACCGAGGCAGCATAAGACTCATTGCGCATGTGTTCGGCGATTTTCGCGCCCATCACGCGGGCTTCCTCGGTGTCGTATTTGAGACCGAGCATGATCAGCGCATTGCCCAGCCCCGTGAAGCCGAGACCGACGCGGCGTTTGGCCTGCGCTTCCTTCTGCTGCAGTTCGAGCGGCCACACCGTAACATCGAGCACGTTGTCGAGCATGCGCACCGACGGGCGCACCACGCGGCCGAAGGCGTCGAAATCAAAACGCGCTTTCGGCGTGAAGGCATCGACGACGAAGCGTGTCAGGTTGATGCTGCCGAGGCAGCAGCAGCCGTACGACGGCAGCGGCTGCTCACCGCAGGGGTTGGTCGCCTCGATTGTTTCGCAATACGACAGATTGTCGTCTTCATTCATGCGGTCGATGAAGACCACGCCCGGTTCGGCATGGTGATAGGTCGACTCCATGATCTGCTGCCAGAGATCGCGCGCCTTGGCGCTGCGGTAGACCCAGTTGCCGTCGGCGCGCTGCGTCGGCGATTCATCGCCATTGGTGCGCGGCTTCGCCTTGTGCACGAGTTCCCACGGGCCGTCGGTCTCGACGGCGCGCATGAAAGCGTCGCTCACCGCCACGCTGACGTTGAAGTTCTTCAGGTCGCCGCCGTCCTTGGCGTGGATGAATTCCTCGATGTCCGGATGGTCGCAGCGCAGGATGCCCATCTGCGCACCGCGCCGCGCGCCGGCCGACTCCACCGTCTCGCAGCTGCGGTCGAACACGCGCATATAGGAGATGGGGCCGCTGGCAGAGGAATGCGTGCCTTTGACGAAAGCGCCCTTCGGACGAATGGTCGAGAAGTCATAACCAACGCCGCCGCCGCGCCGCATGGTCTCGGCAGCTTCCATCAGCGCGACATAAATGCCGGGCTTGCCGTCCACCATCTGCGACACCGAATCGCCGACCGGCTGCACGAAACAATTGATCAGCGTCGCCTTGAGATCGGTGCCGGCGGCGGAATTGACGCGCCCGCCGGGGATGAACCCACCGCGCAGGGCGTGGAAAAACTCGGGCTCCCAGTGCGCCGGATCTTTTTCGACCGCGGCCAGTGCCTTGGCCACCCGTTTTCGTACCTCGTCGACCGTCCGCTCTTCGCCCTTGGCGTATTTTTCAAGCAGTACGTCTATGCTGACCTGTTGATCCGGAATTGCCAGCATCGGGTCGTCGAGTTTCATATTTTTAGTCTCCCGGGAGTCGCGCGTTCAACTGCGCGTGGTAAAGATAATGCGCGCCGCAGGGCGCGCCATGATTTGAATCAACGAAACGCACGACGCTGCGTGCGCCGTTTGTGTAATAGGGTTCACTGGATGGCGTCCTCAAGAATTTCCGGATGCCGTTGTGCGATGCGGATCAGGCTTTTGGCCGCGCCGGAGGGGTCACGCGCGCCCTGCTCCCATTTTTGCAGCGTGCGCACGGATACGCCGAGCAGCACGGCGAACTCCGCCTGGCTCAGACCGCTCGCGTTGCGCACGCTCACCACTGCGGGCACCTTCACACTTGCCTTTTTGGTGGTCGTCGCCGATTTTTTTGGTCTGACCCTGCGCATCAGGTCGCGATGTGACGGCTGAAGCTCGGAATTTTTCTTGTTTGAACGCATATTTTTCTTCATGCCTCCGGCGAGCAGAAATTGACTCGTCTTGTGCGGGGAATTTTATACCCCATTGGGGCACACTTGCTATCGCCGGACAGGATTTTTTTTGCGCAGTGCAGCGCGCTGCAGCATCAATCGCAGCGGTTGGCATCCATGCCGCGGCGGATGCGCGTTTCGGCGGCGCGCGTGATTGCCGTGGCGTAGTTCAGATTGCTCAAACGCACCTCTTCGGTGCCGACAATGCCGGAACGCCCGTCGGGCTTGGCGGAATTGATGGCGATCAACACCTCGCCGCGGTCTGCCGTGCGCAAGGTGACGGGGCCGCCCGACTGGCCCTCGGTCATCGAGCAGGCCATGCGCCAGCGGCTGTCGGGATCGACGCGCGCCAGCCGGCAGCCCAAGTGGCCGACCAGCCCTGCGTTCATGCCACCCGGGTAGCCGGCGGAAATCAGCGGCCGGTTCATAACGGCCGCCGGCGGCGCCACCGCAAACTCAAAATAGCCGACCTGATCGCCCAGTTTCTGGCTGCGGCCGCTCTGCGGATCGATCAGTTTCACCAGCGCCCAGTCGTCCACCGTGTCGGCGTCCGCCCAGAACGGCCCGGCGTCGATGATGCGGCCGACGCCGCGCAACACAAATCCTGCCACGTCCTTGCCGGCCGGCTGCCCGACCTCGAACATCACCTCCTTGCGTGTCGCCTCGAAAGCCACGTGGTAATTCGTCAGCAAGTGGCAGGGCGAAATCAGCACACCGGTGCCGCGGTATTTGCTCATCACCACCAGTCCGTCGGTTTTGGTGATCGGATAAACAATGCCGACGGCGTTGAACTGGCGGTAATCCGGGGAGAGGCGGTTGATGATGACGCGCGGGTCAGCGAGGTTGGGGGCCTGGGCGAAGACCGCGCTCGAACACGCGAGCATCGCCAGGGCAAATACGGATTTCTTAAGTGGCGTGATGCGAGTCATGCCGGGATTCTAGAGGCATTCAGTTTTGTAGGGCGCAATAAGCGCAGCGCATTGCGCCGTTAAGCCCATCCGGCGCAATGCCTTTCAGTTATTGCGCCCTTGCGCTGTTACCGCCGAGAAACATATGCGAACTCGCGTAGGGTGGGCAGCTTGCTGCCCACCCTACAACGTTGTCTTCTGAAGCGGCGCGATCCGAATCAGGCCGCGATTCTATGGACATTCAGCCGACCAGCGAATCGATTTTCAGTAACTGGCCTAGGCGAGCGGAGACTTGCCTGAATTGCGCAGCAGAAAGCTTGCCGAGCTTCTCCGCATCGGATGCTTCGATCGTCGCGATTTTCGCTGTGCGAATCACCGACTCTACGGGCAACCCGGCTGTCGCCAGATTGCTCACCACCACGTCGCCGGCCCACCCCCGATTTGCCGCGCTGGTAATCATGACGACCCATAACAATCCGTGCGCATCCTCAAGGTCGCCCGCGGACACGACAAGCGCCGGACGCGACTGTCGCGTTGACCGGTCGGTGTAAGGAAACGGCACCTTGATAACGTCGCCCTGCTTAAAGCTTGCCATAGGCCTTGGCGTCCGCCGCCGTGTTCCATTCGTCAAACGTGCGGAACGGGTCGTCAGCTTTTTTGCCGCGCACGGCCTTGGTCACAATCACGCAGTGGTCGTCAATCTCATAAATAAGTTCGTCGCCCGCCTGCAAACGCAACGCTTTACGCACGGGTTGCGGAATGGTGGTCTGCGCTTTGGTCGTCAGCTTGCTGGTAATCATGTCGGTCTCTGCTCTCGTAACGTCAGTGCATAACGTAAGGAAGTTCCTTAATGGTAAGGAATTCCCTTGTTTGACGCAAGTCCAGGAACGTCGCGCATCCGGCGCTGATCAGGCGGTTCGCAACCTTGTAGTGTCCGCGTGGGCAACAAAGTTGCCCACACTACAGGGCTAATACCTGAGACTAATCCCGCAATAGTCAACAATCAATCCGCCCTTACATTCGCCGTCTTGGCGACCTTCGCCCATTTCGCGATGTCGTTTTTGATCTGCGTGGCGAATTCATCCGGCGAACTGCCGATCGGCTCGCTGCCAAACGATTGAAAACGCTCGCGCACTTCGGCTGAACCGACGGCTTTCACCACTTCGGCATGCAATCGCACGATGATGTCGCGCGGCGTGCCGGCCGGTGCGAGCAGGCCGTACCACGAGCTGACTTCGAAACCGGGCAGGCCCGATTCAGCCATAGTCGGAATGTCGGGCGCGGCGGGCGAGCGTTTCGCTGCAGCAATGCCGATTGCCTTGACGCGACGGTCGCGGATCACCGGCATCACCGACTGCATCGAATCGAGGCTCAGCATGACGTGGCCGGCGACGAGATCGGTCACCATCGGCACGCTGCCTTTGTACGGCACGTGCACCATCTTCACACTGCCCAGCATGCTCAGGAGTTCCATGCCGAGATGCGCCGAGCTGCCGACGCCGAAGCTCGCGTAGGTGAGTTGCTCGGGTTTTGCTTTCGCCAGCGCAATGAGTTCCTTGATGTTCTTCGCCGGCACTGACGGATGCGCAGCAAGGATGAACGCCGATTCGGCGTAGTTCGAAATCGGCACGTAGTCCCTGATCGGATCGAACGGGATTTTTTTATACACGTTGACGTTCATGGTCAGCGCGCCGGTGGTGCTCACCACCAGCGTGTAGCCGTCGGGCGCGGCCTTCGCCGCAGCTTCCATGCCGATCATGCCGTTCGCGCCGGGGCGGTTGTCGACGACGATCTGTTGCTTCAGGCCCTCGCTCATTTTCTGTGCCAGCGGGCGGAACAGCGCATCGACGCCGCCGCCGGGCGTGTACGGATTGATGACGCGAACAGCTTTCACCGGATAGGTTTGCGCGCAGGCCGTTGCCGCGGCGAGAAATACGGTTGCACCAGCAATTGCATTCAATGCTTTCATGACCTCTCCTATTACAACGATCGTACACAAACCTGCTGAAACTCCTTCCCCCTTGATGGGGGAAGGCGGGGATGGGGGTGGAAGAATTTTACTCGCAAGAGAAATCTCCCCCCTGTCGCGCGGACACGTTAATGGCAAAGCCAGCCGTTTTCGGGTAGCGCGCCATGCGCTCGCTCCTGCCCCGGATCGCTACGCGAACGCCCTGTCGCGAGCGCCCTCCCCCATCGAGGGGGAGGGAATCCTCTTTTTTGGAAACGGTAACACTATTCAACAGCCACACCGGCCTGTTTGACGAGTTTCGCCCAGAATTCGGTCTGCGTGCGCATGAACTGCGCGAACTCTTCGGGCGAGTTGTTGGTGACGACCAGCGCACCGCCGCCGTTGAGGCGTTCGGTCACCAGCGGATCGTTGGCGACCTTGAGCGTGGCGTCGTAAATGCGTTTAACGATGGCCGGCGGCGTCTGTTTGGCAACGAAGATGCCGATCCACGAACCCAGACGCAGCTCCGGATAACCGTGTTCGATCATGGTTGGCACGTCGGGCAGTTGTGAGACGCGCTTGGGGGAAATCACGGCGAGCACCTTGACCTTGCCGCCTTTCAGGTGCGGCACGAAGGACGCCGTGGTCAGCATGGTGGCGGAGACCTCGCCGGCAAGCACCGCGAGCGTGGCCGCGCCGGCGCCACCTTTGTACGGGATCGACACCAGCTTGATGCCGGCCTTGCTCATGAAATATTCCATGGCGAGGCTTTGCGCGCTGCTCGCCGCCGACGAGCCGTAGTTCAACTGCCCCGGGCGTGCCTTCGCGTATTCGATGAACTCCTTGAGTGTGGCCACCGGCACCGCGGCATGCACTCCGAGCGCGCCGGGCACGTCAACAATCAGCGACACCGCCTGCAGATCACGCCCTGCATGCACCGGGAATTTCGGAAAGACGCTCGGGTTAATCGCGCTGGCACCAACGTTGCCGAGCAGTATGGTGTGGCCGTCGGGCGGCGAATTGGCGGTCAACTCTACTGCGATGTTGCCCGAAGCCCCGGCGCGATTGTCGATCACCACCTGCTGCCCCAGCAGCTCGCTGAACTTCGGCTGGATGATGCGCGCCACAAAATCGACCGAACCGCCGGGCACGAAGGGCACGATCATGCGGATCGGGCGCGATGGATAGGGTTGCGCCTCGACTGCGCCGCCCATGAATGCGATGAGCAGTCCGGCCACCACCGCCAGTGTGTATTTATTCATCTATTCTCCCCTCCTGCCCGATTTTAATCGGCACGGATGTCGGCCGTCTTCACCACCTCGCGCCAGCGCGCGAGTTCGCGTTGCATGCTGCCGGCAAACTCTTCGACGCTGCCGCGCAGCGGCTCGAGCCCGGCACCGGAAAAACGCTCGCGCAGCACGGGCTGCTCCATCAAGGCAAACACTTCGCGATGCAGGCGCGCCAGCACCGGCTTCGGCGTTGCCGCCGGCGCGACCAGCCCGTACCAGACGCCAAAATCAAACCCGGGCAGGCCGGCTTCGGCCACCGTCGGAATCTCCGGTGCGGCCGACGAGCGCGTGGTCGTCGTCACGCCCAGCACCTTGAGCCGCCCTGCGGCCATCTGCGGCAGCACGGTCGCAATGCCAACCAGCAACACCTGGATTTCATTCGCCATCAGCGCGGTGGTCGCCGGCCCCGAGCCTTTGTACGGCACGTGCAGCAGATCGATGCCGCCCATCGACAGCAGCATTTCGGTGCCCAGATGCGTCGCCGAGCCGCTGCCGCCGGAACCATAGGAAATGCTGCCGGGTTTGGCCTTCGCCAGCGCGATGAGTTCTTTCAAGGTCGTTGCGGGCAAAGCGGCGCTGGTCGCCACCACGAAGGGCTGGATGGCAAGCCGCATGACAGGCGCCAGGTCTTTCTGCGCATCAAACGGCAGATTGCGATACAACGCGGGGCCGAAGGTCAGATGTCCGTTGCTCGCCACCATCAGCGTGTAGCCGTCGGGCGTGCTAGCTCGCGCCACGGTGCCGACCGCCGGCATGCCGCCGGCGCCGCCGCGGTTATCCACCACCACCGGCTGGCGCAGACGGTCGTTGAGGCCCTGCGCGATCAGGCGCGCGACGATGTCGGTGCCGCCGCCGGGCGCCGACGGCACGACGATGCGCAGCGGCCTTGAAGGGAAATCGTTCTGCGCCTGCGCAGCGCAGGCGGCGAGCAGCGTCACTGCCAAAATAAAACGCATCGGCCGACTCAATCGCGGAACGACGGATCGATGCGATCGAGTTCGGCGAGCAGCGACGGCCATTCCAACAGGCCGCGCTTCTGCTGCGCGTGGCGCCGCCCGCCGGGCTCGTAGGCCTTCCAGGTTTTTTCGATCACCGCATCCGACGGTTTGATCAGCGGCGTGTTGCACGCCATCAGCATCACCTGCAGGTCGCAGGAACGCTTCAGCCAGAACATGTTGTAGAAACATTCGGCGATCGTGCGTCCGCAGGTCAGCAAACCGTGGTTGCGCAGGATCATAATGTCGTTGTTGCCGAGCTCCTGCACCAGCTGCGCGCGCTCTTCGACGTGCACGATGCTTTCGTAATCATGATACGACACGCCGTGCGCCCAGCGCATCGACATCTGCACCTGCGGCAAGAGGCCGCATTGCATTGCCGACACCGCCATGCCGGAGAGCGTGTGCGCGTGGATCACGCAATCAACGTCGGGCCGCGCGGCGTGGATCGCGCTGTGGATGACGTAGCCCGACTGGTTGTGCGCGTAACCCGCGTTAGGATTGAACAGCTCGTTGCCGTCGAGATCGAGCTTGATCATGCACGAGGCCGTCATCTGCTTGTAGAGCAGGCCGTAGGGATTGATCAGGAACTCGTTGTGCGCGCCGGGCACGCGCACCGAAATGTGGTTCGAAATATGGTCGGTCATCTCGTACAAATCCATCAGCCGGTAGGCGGCGGCAAGATTGACGCGCGCCTCCCATTCCTGAGGGCTCACTTGCGAGCGCACGGATTTATGCGATGTCTTCTTTACCGCAGCGCGTTTCAGCACCGGCTTTGCGGCTTTCGTCTTCGACTTTTTCTTAATGGATTGAGCCATCTTATTTCGCCGCCAGCGGCGCCCCCTCGCTCGTCAACACACCCGCCTCCCAGCGCGCAAAACGGAACCCGCGCTTGAGCAGCCCTTCGATTGCCATCGGCAGCGCCTGCACCGAGCGGCCGTGGATATCGTGAAACAGGATGATACCGCGGCCCTCGCGCTCGGCCTCGTCAATGACTCTTTGCGCGATCGATTGCGGAATCGGGTCGGCCCAGTCGCGCGAGTCGATGTTCCACAAGACCGAACGCAGACCGCGGTCAGCCACTTCGGCGAGCACCAAATCGTTGCGCGCACCGTAGGGCGGCCGGAACAAGGGCGCGTGCGCCGGCGCCACCGCTTCGAGCAGGGTTTGTGTGGTGTCGATTTCGTCGTCGATCGCGGCGGCGGCGAGTTTCGGCAGCAGCGGGTGCGTATAGGTGTGGTTGCCGATGGCGTGCCCATTGCGCAACATTTCGGCGACGATATTCGCATTGCGCGAGGGTTCGGCGCGCCCGCCGCGTACCACGCCGAGGTTCTGCCCGACCTGGAAGAACACCGCCCTGATGTTGTAGTGGGCGAGTATCTGCAGAATTTCTGCCGTGAATTTCGGATGCGGGCCGTCGTCGAAGGTCAGCAGCACGGTTTTCGGCGGCAATCCGCCGTCGGTCCATTCGTCGCGCGCCGCCGCCTCGGCGGATGCGCTGCGCGGTGTCGCCGCCTCTTCGGGCTGCGCCGGATTGAGTTCATCGATCACGCGCGTCAGTGGATAGCGCTCGCGCAGATAACCCAGATAACCATCCCAGCCGGCGCGGCGCGGGCCGCTTACCACACTGACCGCGCGCGAGGCCAGCGCGGCGGTGAATTCGTTGTTATAGGCGGCGCGGATCAGGCTGATCTCTTCGCGCTTGCGATCGAGTTGTTGCGCCAGCGCCTCGCCCGCCGGCAGACGCAGGCGCGTTTCGTTGACCACACCGAGCAGCGCGATGCGGTCGATGTCCCACCAGTCGGTGTGTGCGGTGAAGAGCGCCAGCAGACGGCCAACGCGCTGTTCGCCCGTTTCATCACCGTTGCGCGGCGCGCGCGTCAGCTTCTCGACGAGTTGCGCCGTGAGTTCGCGATTGCGGAAAAACAGCATGCGCCCTGCGAGCGACGCCGCCGGCGTGCGTGAGCGCACCGAGCCGTCGTGCAGCACGATCAGCTTGCGGAAATTTTCGACGATGCGTTCGGCCGACGCTTCGATTTCCGCGGCCGGTGACGTCACAACAGGTTCCGCCGCACCGGCTGGCAGCACGGTGAGCATGAACTGCAATATGAGAAACCATCGCCACAACACTCCCTCGCCCCGCTTTAGCGGGGAGAGGGTGGGGGCTGATGTTTCCCCGGCTTTTAGAACTAAAGATCTTTACAAATCAATAGGTTGAATGTAAGGTGATGAGAAACGGCGTGTGCATGAACGGTTTTTTCTCTGTGTTGGGACCAACCAACACGGAGATCGATC
>CALQCM020000110.1 GCA_943329075.2 Chitinophaga pinensis
CGTTTTCTGGCGGCGTATGTGTCGCGCTCAGAAGCGGAAAAACTGAAGAGCAGGCCGCGTTTGGAGTGCAGATTGGCGATAGGCATGATCTGAAAAATTCTCGGGCCGCGTTGGTGTTGGGCGATGAGCTAAACAGCGTCCGGTTTCAGCGTTTCAGGTAGAGGCGGTAAGGAGAAAATCCCGTCAACCAGCCGACCAGGGTTCTTTTTATTTGCGCGTTTAAATGCGTCAACTCAGTGCGCAGCGCGAAGGTGCGCGCAAAGTGTATCGAGGGCATGGTTGCCGCGTAGCGGGCTGTCCGTACGATTAGTCGCGAATCGATTCGTAACTGATTGATGCCGTCGGCCGTCAGCGGGTAGTTCCGAAAATTTCCCCGTCCTAATACGAGGCGTGACAGCAGGGAGGCGGAATTGTTGCCGAAAGAAACGATGATGGCGCCGGGGGCGAGCTTGATTCGCTGCCGCCAGATGATTAGATCGCGCAGGGTTTCCGGCATCACCATGTCCGTTACGACGATGGCCGTGTCGGCTTTTTCCAGGCCGCTTCCGATTGGACGCGCAGTTTTTAAATTATTGCTGGCGATGTTTTTCTGTTGGTACTGGGTATACAAAGAAAACATCGTTTGATTGTTGGCGTCGCCAAAGAGCAATACCACGTCGATCGCATTTTGCGACGGCGGGCTGATGTGCGACCACTCAACGACTTGAAGGGGCGGCAGATTCATATCGCGCGCACTCTATGTTGTTATTGGTTGTTGTGCCCCGTTGCTGGCGGCGGAGTAACTCTGCAGCAGGTTGGTAATGTTGCCCACTCAACATAACTATCAGAATGTTAAATGTATTACATTATTGCATTAATTGCACATATTTAATATAAATAGTATATTAAGTTTAACTTCGAATGTAAAACCTGAAGCGGCGTCGCCAATAAATCCCATATAAATTATAGGGTTAAGATATCTATGTATTTCCCCGATAAGCCGATCGAGTTGCTGGAAAGGCAATACTTCACCATCAGGCGCGCCGCCGAAGCGACCGGTTTGCAGACCAGTGTCATCAGGTATTGGGGCACCCGTAGTGAAAAAATCAAGGCGATCAAACGAACCGAGTGCAACCAGCGGCGTTTTCTCGGCTGGCAAGTCGTCATGATGCTGGGCGTGCGCGCGGTCGTGGATGATTTGGGGATGGGCTTGGACGGCGCGATTGATCTGATGTCCGGCGTTGATATTGAATCGTTCATGCAGAATAAGCGGCGGAGCGGAATTCAGTGGTTTTGCAAGCAGGATATGAAGGAGTTGCTCAGGACTTCGCTGGCCAGAAAAGTCGGGGGGTGGTTGGGGGATGACGAGGCTGCGCCGGAAACTAATCACGCCGCGAATCGTCAATTTTCCGGTCAGCAGTTTGAGGTGCCGGCCGCCGCCTGAGATTGGAGGCGGGCGATGCCTGGTCAGGCGACCGTGGATCAAGAAATAATTGTTTCGGCTGGCGGGGCTTGATCTTTAGATTTATCAAGAGTGTAATGGCCCGCCTTGAGCATCGATTTATTGGGTAAAAAAATGTTGCGAACAATTTTTGAAATTGTCCTTGGTGTAATCCTCTCAATTTCGCTCACCCTCGCGGTGGTCAAGACGGTGCAGGTCAAGAACGTCGAGGAAGAGCTCGCGACCGTAAAAAAGAAAGTTGCCGCCGCCAATAAAAAAATCGCCGAGTTTGAAAAGGCTGCGGAGGGTCAGCACGCGCCTCAGCCAGGGCATGGCCCCGGGGCTACCCCGCACTGGGCGTATGACGGTGATCTGAATCCCGCCAAATGGGGAGATGTGTTTCCGGAATGCGGTACCGGCAAACAGCAATCGCCGGTCGATATCCGGGGGCCATTTGAAAAAGCGACCCACGAAATAAAGCCGGACTTTAAGCCCGGTACGCTGAAAATCCTGAATAACGGGCATACCCTGCAGGTCAATATCGGCGCCGGCAGCAAAACGATGATCAATGGCGAAAGTTTTGATCTGCTGCAATTCCATTTTCACCGGCCGAGCGAGGAGCACATCGAAGGCAAGCCGAGCGCGATGGTTGCGCACTTTGTGCACAAAAGCGCGGCGGGCAAGCTTGCGGTCATCGGTGTTTTATTCAGCGAGGGCGCGGAAAACGAAGTCGTCAAGGTCATCTGGGCCAATGCGCCGAAGCAAGAGGGGCCGGAAAAAGTGATCCCGGAGATGACGATTAACGCCGCCGCAATGCTGCCGAAACGGTTGAATTATTATTCTTACGAGGGGTCGCTGACGACCCCGCCCTGCACCGAAGGCGTCACTTTTTATATTTTAAAAACGCCGATGGCAATCTCGCGTCAACAAGTTGAAGCGTTTCCATTCAAGACAAATGCACGGCCTGTGCAGCCTTTGAACGGGCGCCGGATATCCGTCAACGGATAGACGCTTCGCGCCGGCGCCTGCCGGCGTCTGTCAACGAACGCGCGCCGCTGGCCGGCGACGTGTTTTTTCGATCACCGCCTGTTCCCTCCCCGCATTGCAGGGGGGGGCTATGCCGGTTCAGCCGGTATGCCGCCTGAATTCGCGTGTCAAATAATTGTCATTAATCTGATGCTAATGATTAATATCAATATTGTATTGCCGTCGCCGGATTACCATCAATCGCGTAAACGCTACCGGCTACGCATTCGGGTGGTCCCCGGGGCCGTTCGGTAGTCCGCTTAAGTTGACGGTAACCAAGCGTTGGACAGGTAATGATCGTAAGCAAAAGCAATCGACGGCGAGACGAGAGTGGTCAACGGCGATACGAGAGTCTGGGCGTCTCTCTGTTGGTGTCCGGGCTTTTGCTGGTCGTTGTCGGGGTTGTGATGACTTTGGCAGGCTCGATACAGGTAGTGGTTATCGGGCTGGGACTAGTGCTGGTTATTGCAGGCCATTTATTATCTGCGCCCGGATATTAAGGCGCATCCGAATAAAATCAATGAGGGTGCTCCGCGCAGGGGGCAGTGGCCGATTAATGCGCGGCCGATCGTATTCAAGTCCGTAGAGGGCGCGTGCTGTGTGTGACGTTCTCGTCTCGGGTGTCAGGGAAAGCGCACCCAGTCTTTGGTCTGATCAATGTCGCCGCCGACTTCATTGGCGGCCGGGTCAGACGCCGGTATAGCGGTCGGGTTTTGTTTCGAAGTAAGCAGGGAAGAGCGCAAATAAGATGCGGACGGGATTAGAACCGTCGTGCCGCCGACGAAAGATTTCGCATTTTCGGCACGCATTGCTTTCGGGTTGAGTATGAAAATAATGTGGCGCAGGTGCGCGTCTTTGAAGGGCAGATCCGCCCAATACTTCTTGATGATCCGCTCGACACTGTCGCCGCTCTTGATGTCATGCCTGACGAACAATTCCGCTGCGCCAGGTGTTGAAGGTTGGGCACTTTTTTGCAGCAAGCCCGGCAGCAATTCCTCCAGTTCCGGAAATGCCGAACCTGCCGGCGGGGGCGGTGATTTTGCGCTGCTCACCGGTGCCGGGGATTGCGCCGCTCTGGCGTCCGCGCCGGTGGCGCTGGCGCTTTGCAGGGCGCAGATGAGAGCGCCTGCATACAGCGCTGACAATAGAAAGTGGTTGGAGAAGTTCGTTTTCATAGTCGACACTCAAGCAGGTTTTGCGGCGTTTTAAGTTTAAGGGATGGCCGCCGGCGCCACCTCTCGTATCGCGGCTGATTAAATTGGCAAGGCGACCCAGCGCCCGCTTGTTTGGGTCGGTGGGGCAGACAGAAATCTGAGTCTTGATGAATATTTTGATACCGATTCGACTTCGGCCAGATACACCGCTTCGATCAATCCGGTCTCCAGCAGATGCCGCGGGAACAGCGTCTGATCGAACACCAGTATTTTGTCATTGGCGCGAATACCTGTTGCGGTGCCCGCATTAATTTCAAGTGTTCCCGGAACCGGGTTCATGACGTCGAAGAACACCGGTTCGCACTTGAGTGCGGTTTCAAGTTGCTCGATCCAGTCCGCGACAATACGCTCGACATCAGCCGCGGTTTTTTGCGGTATCCGGCGCTTCATAATGCTCCCCTCCGAGCCGGGGACGGAAAGTGCGGAAGCAGCGTTCCAGATCGATTTTTTGGAGCTGTTTTCGATCACCTGAATCTTTAAAGTCAGGTGTATTCCCGTGGCGGCTTCAGCGCTGGCGGCGAAGAATTTGAGAATAGAATTCTCATGGAGTGGCGTGTTCGCGGCGGCTTCCGCGGTCTCTATAAAAAGCTGGATGCTATAGGGGGCGGATACGCGCGCGCCGATGCGAACGGCTTGATCGTAATTCGAAAGACCGGTTGCGCCTTGCAGGCTCCAGGCGGCTTTCAGCGCCGCCTGTGCCAAGAAGCTGGCTTCAGCCAGTTGGCCGATTTCAGCCATTTGATACTGACTGCCGCGGCCGTCGGCTGCGCGGTAATCAGTGCTGATAATCGCGTTGCGCATGATGCGCGAACCGGACTTCGTGCAATTGCCGTTTGTAATAACCGAGTTGGTCGCATCGATGACGAAGTTTTCCTGCCGATGGTTATCCTTGTCGCGGTAGGCTTCTATCCTGACACCGCGGACTTTGAGATCCGAGGTGATATGCGTGCTTTCGCGCAGGCGGCCGGATTCGTCGACCCAGGCCACGCTCTTGACGCTGGTCCGGGTCTGCATCGCGCGATCGATGAGCGCATTTCGCAATGCCTCGAGCCTCTGTGCTGACGCTTGATCAGGAATCGCGGCCTGCTCGGTCGCCGGCAGGAGGGCGGCTGCGCTGTCGGCGGCATAGGCGTGGCCATGCAGCAGCAGAGCCGACAGCACCGCCAGGCCGGATAAGATGGAACGTAGATTAGGCATTAGTGCGCTGCGCGGGCCAGCGTTTGTTCGAGGTAGAGCGTGCGAATATCGTTTACCACTGCGCCATCGAGGGTCAGGGTGACTTCGTAGGTTTCATTATTCGTCGGCGTGATGCTCGACAGGATGGCGCCGTATATAACGCCGTCAACGCGGGCCCTGAAGCGGTCGTTCGCGATGGCCAGTTCGGCGATGGAGGTGGATGAATCGAGGCGCAAGCCATAGACCTGTTCGGTCAAATTTCGATAGGCATCGATTTTCGCGGCGCGGATTGCGAGCAACCGCTGCTGGGCGGGCACTTTGTGGTTTTGAACAGTGATAACGGCATAGCCCGTGGCCACCAGCGCCGGGCTTTTTACGGGGAGGTGCGCGCTGGGCTGCGCTTTTGGGGGGGGCTGGTCAGCTTTCCCGGACGCGGAGGGCGGTAGCAGCGTTGCGCAGCCTTGTGCCGCGACAAGGGCGGCAACGGTAAATGCCTTCAGCCAGATTGAGTTCATGTTATTCGCCAGATAAGGTGTTGCGTATGATTCGGTTTTGCCACCGCACCGGTTTCGATTGGGCGCTTGCCCAGTGTTCGCCGGTTTGGTAACGCGAAATTTCTAGTTTCTTGTAAATAGATTCGGCTTCAGGTCGATAAGCTTTAGTAGCGGATCATTTTGTTTGCCGATGCTCGCGGTAAACGGCGGGCTAGGCGCAGATTCAGAAGGTAAGAAATATGCAATAAAGGCTGAAAACAATAACAATAACAAAAAGTTAAACCACTGTGTTAAATTGGAATGGTGATTTTTTAATCAATTACGCCGCAACCATGGGGTCGCGGCAAGGAAGGGTGGCCGCTGACCGGACGTCATTTCAAAACTGATCCCCGTCCCCGCGCAAGCCGCGGCGCGGGCAGGCCGGTGCGCGCCAGTCCAATGGTCCGACGCCGGCTCTTTTCCCCGTTTCGTGGGGAGGAGGGCAATTTTGAGGGATTCCGGGTGTCCGGCTATTTATGTATTCCAATTTTTCCTGCCTCTCCGGGGTCGAGTTCCGCTATGTCTGCCATTGATGCCCTAAGCCTCGCCATTCGGCCACCCGTGATGGTGTTCGACTGGTCGGCAATCCGGGTGGATGTTGCCGTGGCGAAAGAACTCGATCTGAAAGTCGGCGATGTCGTCACCGGGGTGGTCGAATCTGACGCTGATTCGACACGCTTTTCGCTTAAATTCATCGGCAAGCCCGTTTCTGTGCCGCTTCAAGGCAACCATTTTCCAACCGGTCCGGCAACCTTTACGGTGACCGCGGCCGGCCCCAACGGGGTGATGTTGAAGCCCCTGACCGTAGCCGCAGCGCCGGTCGCAAGGGGCGCGCAATTTATCAGCGAATCAATGACGGCAATGTCATTGGCGTTGCGGCCGCAGGCACTTGCCGCAATCTCGCGATTTATGGCGCCGCAAAATCTGGAGGCATTGATCCGGAATACCGAACTGGCCGGTTGTTTGATGCCATTTTTCAAGCAGCGGCTCAATACGCACGGCTTGACCCCGGTGGCTTTAAAGGCGGCGATTCAATCCAGCGGCCTGTGGACCGAGGCGAAGCTGGCCGCCGGTCAGACCATCGAACAGAATGACGGCAAACTCACGTTGTTGCGTTTGCTGGACAAAGGCGGCGCCGGTTCGTTTGATGCCGCTGCCCTCGACACAATAAAACAGGCGCTCGGCGAGATTGAGTCGTCGCAGATGCAGGCGGTGCAGGCGCAGTCTCACGGCGAATTATTGCTGAGTATGGTGATACCATTTGAAAATGCCAACCCGCTGCATCTGAGCTTCTCGCGCGCGGCTGTTTCCGATGAGCAGCCGAGCCCGCCTTTTGTTATCGACGCGTATTCAGATGACGACGTGCTGGGCAAGTTGTGGTTAAAGACTTTTATCGAAAAAAGTGGCGGGATCGATATCGTCATGTGGGCGATCAGCGACCGCGTAGTTGCGACGGCGGCCGCCGCTGCTGGTGAACTCGGGAAACATCTTGCCGAGTTCGGACTGACGCTCAAAAAGATTTCAATCATTCACGGCGCCCGGCCGGATACGGCGCCGCCGCCGCAGGATCCGGGGCAAATGGTGAACGTTCAGATATGAAAAAAATGCGTCAGGCGGTCGCCCTTGAATACGGGCTGCGTTCCACCCCGGTGGTCAGTGCCAAAGGCAACGACGAACTTGCCGAACTTATCATTGCAGAGGCCCAGCGGCAGGGGATCCACATCGCGCATGATCCAAGGCTGGCCGGCTTGCTCGGCGAGTTGAAGCTCGGCGAGGATATTCCTAAAAATCTGTTTGTGGCGGTGGCGGTAATCCTGTCCTGGGTCTACTGGCTCAAGGGAATGGCGCCGGGCGATGAAAAAAGACCGGGGCAGCCGGATCAGGCGTCGGTGTAGCGCTTGTGACCGTAGCTTTCAGAAACGCGTCCAAGGCGGTCATACAATTCAACCGCGCTGTCGATCTCTGAAGAGTTTTGCAATATGCGCAGGGTTCCGCGGATCGCCTCTAGGCGGCTGCGAATCAGGATTTCGTTGCGCAGATGAATTTTCCGGCACACCTGCATGCGGGAGCGGAATAACTCCCATCCTTTATCGTCCTCGCCGGCCGCAGGCGCTTGCTGCGACACGGTTTGAACATATCCGGTCAGCTGTGCGAGCAGCTCGTTTTTTGCCGGTTGAAGTTTTTCAAACCCGTCGATGTCATCAATGGTGAGCGCCTGAAATTCTTCCTCGAGCACAGCATGAAGCTGTTCGGCGTTTTCAAGCGCTGTCGCAATACCTGCTTTCATTGGCCCACTGACAAAATATTCCCGGCTTTAGCGCGACGGCACACCCGTTATTTTGCGCCGCTGTTGCCGACCAGATGCTCCAGCGCGGCAAAATTCTGCGCGATAGACCGGGCGTCGATCGGATAGTTGCCGCTGGCAATGGCTCTCTTGATGTCTTCAACCTTGCTCGCGTCAAAACCGGACACGGCGTTTACCTGGGCAAGTATATCGGTCAGCACAAGCGAGTCGCCTGAAGTTTTGGTTGGAGCGGTGCTGCCTTCTGAGCTTTCAGTCCGGACTTTGGACTTCTGCAATACCGGTGCCGGTGCACCCGTATTGCTGATTCCGTTGATTGTCGCCATGGCATACCACCTTTGCATAATCCATCTGAATTGCGGTGAAGTTTATTCCCTATTGGCAAAAGTCGACAAATGATTGCAGTTCTTTAGTCATAACGAGAAATAAATTAAATTTGCCCCGTTTTGCGGCGCTCAGCTGACTCATTAGTCGGCTCGCCGGGGCGTTAGTTTAGGAGGCCGCCCTATTTTAAAGTGCGCGGGCGGTGCCTTTGCCGCTGACGATTCCTTGAATAATCTTGCCGGAGTCTTGATTCTTAAGTGATATCTGCTCTCCCATGCGGGCATCATGGAGAGCCTCCGCACGAAAACTCAATTCCAGACCGCTGTCGGTGGCGAGCGTGACCAGCACCGATTGGCCGCGCCGTACCAACAGCGCGGGTTTGAGGTCGCCGCGCCGGAGCGGCTCGCCCGCCTTAATGTTTCTGGAAAATTCGTAGGCCGCAAGCGCCGAGGCGTCGGTGATGAGGTTTTCCAGCGATTCGCTCACGCTACGCTCCACGGTCTCGACCATGCCCGGCTCGATGACCTGGCCGATTTCGACGTCGCGTCTGGTAATCACGATTTTACGCAACTGGGCGAGGTCTCCGGCCATGAGGATCTGGCCCGCCTGCAAATCACGCTTGGCGCGTGCGCCTTGTGTTGATTGTTCACCGAGGGCTGCGCCCATGGGGGTCATATCCCGCGCGAGGCTTTCAGGGCGGTAGTTGGCGGTAGAGAGCGGCTCTCCCGCTTTGACCGGGCGGGTGATTCTGAGCACGACCTGCAGGTCATCGATGTCCCGCGCCAAAATAGGGTCGCCCGGGCTCAGCGGCCGCTTGAGCGTCTTGCCGATCACATGCCGCCGGTCGTCAAAAATATCCGCCGCCGCCATATTGATACGGCCGACCGCAAGGTCGGCGTCCGTCAATACCTTGCCGCCCGGCAATGCGCGCGCGGCAAACACGCCGTTGCGCGGCGTAGTAATGGCAATTCTGATGTAGGCCTGCCACTCGGGATCCGTGCAGTGCGCCCTCACGGTGTCTTTCGAGCTAAACGGGAAGCTGAGTGTGGATTTGCCGGCGCAATGGGGAATTTTCAGCCGCGCATCGACCGGCGGGACTTCAACCAGATCCGGCGTGGTAGCCAGCTGGCCGGCTGCCCAGACCTTGATTTCGGCGAACAGTTTCTCCTGCGGGGTGGCGGGCGCCGCCGCCGGTACGCTGGCCGGAACCAGCATCACCGTCAGAAATACGGCATTCCAAAAGAACAATAAAAATCGCATTGATTTCAATGGGAAATATATTAAAAACAGTAAAAATAAAGAATGGTATGGGAATTGCTTTATGGATTACCAAACAGCTGGGCTTTGACCAAATTATGGCACCTGGGCGAAAAAAAACTCAAAAAATCCCTTCGCTCATTTTTTAATGAAATCTACGGGTTAATTGAACGCATGAAAATATCTGCAGAAGTTACTCTAAAAGACCGCGGTTTACGCATCGAGCCGGCGGGTGTCGCCAAGCCCGATTTTAAGAAGGCGCTGCTCCAGGCTGGCGGCAATGCCGCGGCGCCCAGTGGTCAGCCGGGGGCGGGTTCTATCCCGGCGGCGACGCGTGAGTATACCGTGCGTCCGGGAGACACCATGTTCTCGATCGCGCGGCGCACGCTGGAAGCCCGGGGCTTTGAAACCAGTGCTCCGGTCTCGACGCGCGCCGCATTTCAATTGGCGCGCAGCAATGGCATCGCCAATCCGGATGTTATCCGGCCCGGTCAAGTGATCAATCTGGCGAGCCTAAACAGCGGAGAGTCGCCGGGGGCGTCGGCGCGTGGCGATGTTTATGCCCGGCGCACCGTCGATGGGGCGGGGCTGATGGCGAAAACCGCACCCGCCGCCACGCTGGCGGCAAATCCGATCATGGAGAAAATGCTCGATCGGGCGGTCAATCTGTATTATGTAGAGCCGGCGCAGAAAGACGCGGTGCGCGAAAAAATTATCGGTATCGCCTCCGAATACAGGTTCAAGCCGGACGATCTGGCCACGGTCATGCTGATGGAGAGCGATGGCATGAATCCGAAAGCCAATAATGGCCGCTGCTACGGCGTTATTCAATTCTGCGAGGGCACCAACAAGGGGGCGGCTTCGGTTGGTTACGCCAGCAATCCCAAGGCCATTCTCGGGCTCGGCGTCATGGACCAGCTCGATCTGGTCAAAAAGTATTTCGATGAAACCGGTCTTAAAAAGATCTCGCCGGCCGCGCTCGATGACCTCTACCTGACCGTGCTGAAGCCGGCGTCGCGAAAAGAGCGTAGTCCGACGGCGGATCTTGAAATCCCCGGCAATCAGGCCGCGGTTCTCTATCCCGGCAGCGACCGCAATTTGCCGATCACGCGCCAGTCCTTGCTGGCCGGACTTGAGTACAACGCACGCGCGAAGCTCGCCGTTGGGATTGCGCGCAGCGCGCAGCCGGAGCGGGTCGCGGCACTCGCCAATGGCGGCAGCTTCATAAAAGCGGGTTTTTCCGGGTCGAGCGCTTTAGCGGGCACTGGCGAAACGGACGGCGGGAGAGCCGATCATGAACTGTAGCGCGCGCAATTTTGTGACACCCCGGGGTGGCAAGGTTTTGCCGCTGTCAGGGAAAGTGATTGGCGGGGCGGCAAATCCCTGCCGTCAGGGCGTGTTTAAGCGAAATTTCGCTGTTTCTGACAGGTTTTTTATATCTGGCACAAGCCTTGCTTTGAAGAGATAAAGAACATTCACCACTAAAACGATTTACACCATAAACCGATCAAAAATCAAAGACGCCTATGGACCTCACTGTTAACCCATTTGGAATTCATGAGCAGGCGCTGCGGGCGCGTGGCCAGCGGCTCGAGTTGCTGGCCACCAACATTGCCAATGCCGACACGCCGAACTTCAAGGCCCGCGATATTGATTTCA
>CALQCM020000111.1 GCA_943329075.2 Chitinophaga pinensis
CGATCATCACTTTGGCTAAACTATTGTGTACCCAGCATTCCCTTATATTGACCGACTTCGCCATGCAGGTGCTCAAGAAACGACTCGGATTACGAGCATGAAAAGCCGGGGAAACATCAGCCCCTGCCCTCTCCCATCAAGGGAGAGGGAGAAATCCGAAGGAATCGCCAGCGCAGGCGTTAAACAAAGACCATGACCAAAGCACTGCCAAAAAAAGATTACGAAAAAAACGCCAAAGGCCCGCTCGCCGGCGTGCGCGTGCTCGACCTCTCGCGCCTGGTCGCCGGCAACACCGTGACGCAACTGCTGGGCGACTTCGGCGCCGAAGTGATCAAGGTCGAGCCGCCGGCCGGCGACACGCTGCGCGCATGGAAGACCCGGGGTGTGGACACCAACTGGAAAATTTATTCGCGCAATAAAAAAAGCCTCTGCCTCGAACTCAGAAAGCCCGCGGCGCGGGACATCGTTCTCAAACTGGTCAGGACTGCGGCGGTGTTCATCGAAAGTTTCCGCCCGGGCATGCTGGAAAAAATCGGCCTCGGCCCTGACGTCCTCTTCAAGATCAACCCGAAGCTCGTCATCGTGCGCGTCTCGGGTTGGGGCCAGGACGGTCCTTATTCGAAACGGCCGGGCTTCGGCACGCTGGTCGAAGGCATGTCGGGTTTCGCCGCCATCAACGGCTTTGACGACCGCGAACCGGTGCTGCCACCGATGTATCTCGCCGACACCATCGCCGGTTTGTACGGCGCCTCGGGTGTGCTGGTGGCGCTGCGCGAAGTCGAACACAACGGCGGCCGCGGCCAGATCATCGATCTGCCGCTGCTTGACCCCTTGTTTGCCACGCTCGGCCCGCAGGCGGCGAATTACCGCCTCACCGGCAAACTCAAACCGCGCACCGGCAGCCGCTCGACCAACGCAGCACCCCGCAACGCCTACAAAACCAAAGATGGCAAATGGGTCTGCCTGTCGGCCTCGACGCAGAAAATGACCGAGCGCCTGTTCCGCTCGATCGATCGCGCCGACCTGATCGACGATCCGCGCTACCGCGTCAACGCCGAACGCGTAAAGCGCGCCGCCGAACTCGACGCCATCATCGGTGCGTTTGTGATCGAACGCACGCAAGCCGAGAACGTCGCCTTCTTCGAGAAGGAAGAAGTCACCATCGGCCCGATTTACGACATCGCGCAGATCATCGAAGACCCGCATGTGCTGGCACGCGAACTGGTGGCCGATTATCCCGACAGCGACATGGGCACATTTCCGCAGCACCACGTGGTGCCGCGCCTGTCGGCGACACCGGCGACGATACGCGCACAGGCGCCGAAACTCGGCGCAGACAACCGCACTTTGCTGGCCGAACTCGGCATCGATGATTCGGCATACGCAACACTGCTGGCGGCGGGCGCCGTCAGCGAAGGCCAAAAATCCAACGAAGGGGAAGAATGATGACTCGCGAACTGCCTGTATGGCGCTCACTGATGTACGTGCCGGTCAACGTCGATAAATTCATCGACAAGGCGCACACGCGCGGCGCCGACGTCATCCAGCTCGATCTTGAAGACGCCGTGCCGCTCGGCGAAAAAGACAAGGCGCGCACGCTGGTTGAAAAAGCCGCCGCCAAAGTACGTCGCGGCGGCGCCGACGTCGTGGTGCGCATCAACCGTCCGCTGTCGATGGCGGTGCGCGACATCGAACACACGATCTGCCCCGATGTGAACGGCATCGCCATCACCAAGGCCGACAGCGCCTCGCACGTGCGGCTCATCGACGAACTCGTCACCGAGCTGGAAGAAAAACGCGGCATGCCGGCCGGCCACACCAAATTCATCACCATGATCGAAACGCCCGACGCGTTTTTCCGCATTCAGGAAATCACCGGTGCCAGCGAACGCATCGTCGCCTGCTGCATCGGCGGCGAGGATTTCGCGCTGAACAACAACATGCAGCCGGTCGGCGAGACGCTGCTCTATCCGAAACAGCACATGGTGTTCGCCGCTTACGCCGCCGGCGTCATGCCGCTCGGCTTCGTCGACAGCGTGGCCGGTTTCGGCGACTGGGAAAAATTCCGCAAGATGGTGCGCCGTTCGCGCGACTTCGGTTTTCTCGGCGCCGGCTGCATCCACCCGGGTCAGGTCACCATCGTCAACGAGGAATACACGCCGACCGCCGAAGAAGTCGAATATGCGAAGAAGCTCATCAAACTCGACAACGAAGCCGCCGCCGCCGGCCGCGGCGCCTTCCAGCTCGACGGCAAGATGATCGACATTCCCGTCGTGGTGCGCGCGCAGAAACTGATCAAGCGTTACGACGCGATCAAGGCGCGCGAAGCGAAGACGATGGCGGCGAAGGGTTAACTGTTTTTGTAGCGCAGGCCCGGTCTCCTGCGCTACGCAAGAACATCGCCAGACATAATTTGAAAGCATCCATGCCGCAGCAAACCTGCAACAAAAATTGCCTGCGCGCCTGCGCCCTGTCATTTGCGCTCGCCGCCGCCGCACAGGCGCAAACCTTTCCCGCCAAACCGCTGCGCATCCTCGTGCCGTTCGCCCCCGGTGGCAGTTCCGACATTCAGGCTCGCATCATCGGCCAGAAGCTCACCGAGGCGTGGGGCCAGACGGTCATCATTGACAATCGCGGTGGCGCCGGCGGCATCGTGGCGGCAGAAATCGCCGCACACGCGCCGGCCGACGGCTACACGTTGTTCATGGGCCACATCGGCACACAGGCGGCCAACCCCAGCCTGTATCGCACACTGCCCTACGATCCGGCGCGCGATTTCGCGGCGGTGGTGATGACCATCACGCAACCGACGATCCTGGTCGTGCCGCCGACCTCGCCGGTCAATTCAGTCGCAGACCTGATCGCGCTGGCGCGCAGCAACAAGACCGCCTACGCCTCGGCCGGCAACGGCAGCCCCAATCATCTCGCCGGCGAAATGTTCAAGGCGATGGCCAAAATCGATTCGACGCATGTGCCGTACAAGGGCTCGGCACCGGCCGAGCTCGACGTCATGGCCGGCCGCGTGCAGTTCTTTTTCGACACCATGATCGCAGCGATGCCGCTGGTCAATGCGAGCAAATTGAAAGCGATTGCCGTCAGCAGCGCGAAACGCTCGGCCGCAGCACCGGCGGTGCCGACCGTTGCCGAGGCGGGACTGCCCGGTTATGAATTCATGACGTGGAACGGCTTCTTCGTGCCGGCCGGCACACCGGCGGCAACGATTGCAAAACTGAACGCACAAATCGCCGCCATCCTCGCCATGCCCGAGGTCGCGCGCAAGCTCGCCGGCGACGGCGCAGAAATCGCCGCCGGCTCGCCGCGTTCGTTCGCGCAATTCGTCGAAAAAGAACGGCAGAAACTCGCGCGCGTCATCACCGCGGCGCAAATCCGCGTCGACTAACTGGCCGCCCGCCGAACCACGCCTGCGCCGGCGCCGCTGACACGCGGCAAGTACGACTTTTTGCGCCTTTTCCATCGCCGGAAATAGGCCCTACATCCCCCCCTTTTCGGTGCCGGCGGCGGCACCGGCGTGGGCTACATTGGCAGCCTGAACACTGAATAAGCGCATTGCGCCGGCCGCGGCATGGGCGGATTTGTGCACGCTCAAGCCGAACTTTGTAGAATCGTAGAAGGTGTCCGTACGGCCTTACTAAACCTGCGCCCGGTGACCCTGGGCAAACCGCCGCCCATGCCCGGAAAATCACCCACCACCGAAGAGAGCACCGAAGCGGGCCGCCGGTCATCGACGTCGAAACGCGTGGAGATGACGTCGAGCGACCGTTTGTTGCGCCAGCTGGTTGCAGCGGGTGACATGCTGCCATGGGCCTGGGACCTCAAACTCGACCGCTTTCGCTGGGCCGCCTCGCCCGAATGGCTGCTCGGCGCACCGGACCCCGACAGCGGCGCCTACCCTGATCTGCGCGATCTCGTGCATCCGCAGGACCGCGCGCAGTTTCTCGCCGCGACCGCGGCGGCGCGCGAAAAATCCGGCAGCTTTCATCTTGAGATCCGCGTGCTGCCGGCCCACGGCGCGGCACGCAGCGTGCTCGTGCGCGGCCACTCGGTGGTGGAAACCGGCGACACGCCGACACAGATCAACGGCGTCCTCATTGAAAGCGTGCCGCACTCCAACGCGCCGGTCGCCAACAGCGCGCTTGCCCTGCAGCAAAGCGCGCTGCTCGACAGCCTGCCCGACCTCGCCTGGCTGAAAGATGCCAGGGGCTGCCTGGTCTGCGTCAATCTCGCTTTCAGCAAACGCTACGGCATCCCGCGCGAAGCCGCCGCGGGCAAAACCGATTTCGACATTTATCCGCGCGACAAGGCGGCGCAATTGCGGCACGAAGACAGCGAGATAATCGCCACGCGCACGCCTATGCGCTACGAATCGTGGCAGGATTTCGACGGCGAGCGCCGCTGGGTGGAGATATTCAAGGCGCCGGTCTTTGACGATGCCGGTAGCGTCGTCGGCACGGTCGGCACCTCGCGCGACATCTCGGCACGCAAGGCGGCCGAACGTCAGTTGCAGGATTCCGAACGGCGCTTTCGCATGCTGGCGGAAATGTCATCCGACTGGTACTGGGAACAGGATGCCGACTACCGCTTCACCAGCATTACCAGCCGCCCCGACAACGTGCTCAACTTCAAGGCGCTGATCGGCAAATCGCGCTGGGAAATGCCGCATGCCGACATGAGCCCGGAACGCTGGCGCGCGCACCGCGCCACGCTCGATGCGCACCTGCCGTTTCACGATTTCGAATACACCTCGGTGCAGCCCAACGGCGCGCAGCGCCGTTTTCTCACCAGCGGCAAACCGGTCTACGACGAAGCCGGACGGTTCGCCGGCTATCGCGGCATCGGCACCGACATCACCGAACGCCGTGCCGCCGAGGCGGAACTGCGCCTGGCAAAAGAGCGGCTCGAACTGGCGCTGCAGGGTTCGCGTCTGGCGATCTGGGACACCGACCTCGCCACCGGTGCCGTGTATTTGTCCGAGGCGTGGTCGCGCATGCTCGGCACGCCTTACGGTGAAACGCGCACCACCACCGCCGAACTGATGGCGCTGGTGCATCCGGACGACCTCGCCGAAGCCACAGCACGCTCGATGGAAACCGTGCGCGGCGAACGCGACGAATACATGACCGAACACCGCGTGCGCGCCGCCGACGGCGGCTGGCGCTGGATCATCTCGCGCGGGCGCGTCAGCGCGCGCGACGAACATAACCGCGCGCTGCGCATGAGCGGCACCAACCTCGACATCACCGAACGCAAGGAAATGGAAACCTCGCTGGGCGTGGCGCTCAACCGCAGCGAAGTGCTGTTGCAAACCACGCCGACGGCCATCGCGGTCATCAGTGACGACGTGATCCGCCGCTGCAACCCGGCGATGGAGCGCCTGTTCGGCGCCGCGCCCGGCGCGCTCTACGGCCAGTCAACGCAAACGCTGTTCCCGAGCGAAGACGAATGGAACACCGCCGGCGAAAAATCGCGGCTGGCGATCACGCAGGGCGAGACCTTCAGCGAACAGTTTGAATTCGTGCGCGCCGACGGCGAACACTTCTGGGCGGTGGTGGCGGCGCGCGAACTCGAACCCGGTTCCGCGGAAATCCTCTTTACCTACACCGACGTCACCGCGCAGCAAAGCCTGCTGCGCGCACTGGTGCGCGCCAAGGAGCTGGCCGACGCGGCAAGCCAGTCGAAGAGCAGTTTCCTCGCCACCATGAGCCACGAGATCCGCACACCGATGAACGGCGTGCTCGGCATGCTCGAGTTGCTCGGCTTCTCCAGCCTCGACAAGGAGCAGCGCGAATCGCTCGACCTCGCGCGCCAGTCGGCGGTGGCGCTGTTGCGCCTGATCGACGACATTCTCGACTTCTCGAAAATCGAGGCCGGCCAGCTCGAAATCTGTCCCGAGCCGGTGTCGCTCGCCACGCTCGTGAACCGCGCCGCTGCCGTTTATTCGGAACTCGCCACGCACAGCAAGACTCTGCTGCTCGAACACCGCGTCGATCCGCACATCGCGCCGGCGCATCTGGCCGACGGCCTGCGCCTGACGCAGATCATCAACAACCTGCTCTCCAATGCAGTGAAGTTCACCATGCGCGGCAAGATCACGCTGGCGATCGAATCGCTCGAACGCAACGACGCCGGCGAACTGCTGCGCCTGCGCGTGACCGACACCGGCATCGGCATCACGCCCGAGCAGCAGCGTCGCCTCTTCCAGCCCTTCATGCAGGCCGACTCAAACACCACACGCACCTACGGCGGCACCGGTCTCGGTCTGTCGATCTGCCGCCGCCTCGCCGAAAAAATGGGCGGCGAAATCCACATGGACAGCGAAGCCGGCGTCGGCACCGTGATGACGCTGGAATTGCGGCTGCCGCTCGCCGACCCCGCGCAGCTCGCGGTCGATGACAAGGCGCGCGCCAGCATCGCCGCCCACAGCGACACTGCCGCCGCGGGCCTGCTTGGGGTTTCGATCCTGATCGCCGACGATCACCCGATCAACCTGCGCCTGATCGAACGCCAGGCCTCGTTGCTAGGCTTCGACAGCACGCTTGCGCACGACGGCGTCGAGGCGCTGGAAAAATGGCAGAGTGGCCGCTTCGCGCTGCTACTCACCGACTGCCACATGCCGCGCATGGACGGGTATGACCTGGCGCGCGAGATCCGGCGCATCGAAGCCGCCCGCGGCACCACCAAACCGATACCCATCATCGCCTGCACCGCCAATGCGATGGAAGCCGACGCCAACGCCTGCTACGAGGCCGGCATGAACGACTACCTGACCAAGCCGACTACGCTCGACGCACTGAAATCGAAGATCGAGCACTGGATCACCGCCGACGCCAGCCGCACCGCCGCGACCGCCGCGGCAACAGCACCGGTGCAAACTGCGGCCGCAACCGGCACGCCGGATGAGGCGCCGCTCGACAACCACACGCTGGCCGAGTTCACCGGTGGCGACGCCGCGCTGCGGCGCGAAATTCTGCTGCAGTTTCTTGCCTCGAACGAGCCGGACGCCCTCGACCTGCGCGGCGCGCTGGCGGGCGACGATTGCAGCGCCATCGCCAAAGCGGCGCACCGCGTCAAGGGGGCGAGCCGCATGATCGGTGCACAACCGCATGCCGAGGTCGCCGAACGCATCGAAGCGGCCGCGCGTGCCGGCGACCGCGCCGCCATAAAAACCTGCATTTCTGATTTTGAAAGAGAGCAGGCGCGTCTTGCGGCATACTTGCAATCAGAGACCGCTGATGCATGAAATGCGCCGCGCATAACATCAACGTTGGAACCCAGCCATGAAGATCCCTGACCTGCATTTTCTCGTCGCCGAAGACCACGAATTCCAGCGCAAAACCCTGGTGATCGCGCTGAAGTCGCTGGGCGCACAGCACATCATCGAGGCCGCCGACGGCCGCGTCGCACTGGAGGCCTTCAGTGACCTCGGCACGCCAGTCGACATCATCGTCTGCGATCTTGAAATGCCGAACATGGACGGCATGGAATTCATCCGCCACATCGGCACCTCGGGCTCGCCGGTCTCGATCATCCTCACCAGTGCAATGGACCGCGGCGTGATCGCCTCGGTGGAAACGATGACGCGCGCCTACGGCGTCACGCTGCTCGGCGCGATCGAGAAACCGGCGACGCCGCAAAAACTGCGCGAGCTGATCGAAAAGCACAGCAGCAACGACAAACCAGCCGCGCCGAAAGCGCTGGCGGAAATCCCCGCCAGCGAAGTCATCGGCGCGATGGAACAAAAACAGTTTGTGCCTTTCTTTCAGCCGAAAGTCGAACTGGAAAGCGGCAAGGTCGTCGGCGCCGAGGCGCTGGTGCGCTGGCGCCATCCGCAGAAGGGCATCCTGCCACCGCTGGCCTTTCTCGACATCATCGAACAACAGGGCCTGATGGACGATCTGACGTGGATGATGCTGGAAAGATCCGCCATCGCCTGCCTTGCCTGGCACCAGCGCGGCTGGCCGCTCAACGTCTCGGTCAATCTGTCGCTGACCTCGCTGGAAGACACCTCGCTCGCCGAACGCATCACGCGCACCGTCGAGCAAAGCGGCCTCGCACCCAGGTTCATGACACTCGAAATCACCGAGTCGGCGGCAATGACCAATGTCGCCTCCTGCCTCGAAGGCCTGGCGCGCCTGCGCATGAAGGGCTTCGGCCTGTCGATCGACGACTACGGCACCGGTTATTCATCGATGCAGCAGCTCGGCCGCATTCCGTTCACCGAACTGAAGATCGACAAATCCTTCGTCACCGACTGCGCGAAAAATCCGCAGCAGCGTGTGATCCTTGAATCGAGCATCGACATGGCGCGCAAGCTCGGCCTGAAAACCGTCGCCGAGGGCGTGGAGACGCGCGGCGACTGGAACCTGCTGAAGGAACTCGGCTGCACCATCGCGCAGGGCTACTTCATCGCCAAGCCGCTGCCGGCGCTGGCGTTTACGGAGTGGGTGCCGGACTGGACGGCGCCGGGACTGGAGTAATTCTCCGCGCCGCGTTTGCAGTTCAGGGTTTGGCGGCGAGAAAGCCGCGGCGCGCGAAATCCAGATACAGCTCGCGGCGGGCCCAGGCATCGGTGGCGGCGTAATTGATCTGCGCCGGTGTCAACGTATGCGCGGCCCAGTTCGAGGTCTTGTTGCCCTTCGTAATGCGAAAGCCCAGCAGCATGCCGGCCAGATTGCGTACGCCGGTCTGCTTCATGCCGCAGTGGCGCGCCGCCTTGCCCAGATCGATGACGTTGTGCTCGACGAAGGGAAACACGCTTTTCAGTCCGCGCAGATCGTCGGCCACCGAAACGCCGGCCTTGACGATATGCGCCGACGCCATGATCTCGGCGATCAGCGGAAACACAACCGTCTCGCGCAACTGAAACAGGTAGACCGCGTGCGCGCTGGCCAGCTGCACGAGGCAGGGCGGATAACTCTCGCCCTTCTTGAAGGCGGGCCGTGTTTCCGTATCAAAGCCGACGACTTTCTCGTGCAGCAGGTCTTTGTGCGCGCGCGCCAGATCGTGCGGTGTCGCCACCAGCACGATCTCGCCCTCGTAGCGGCGCACCGGCAGATTGAGCATGTCTTCGCGCGATATTTCGTGGAAAGTCTGGCGCGGCGCAACTACGGGCGGGGGGGTTTCTTTGGCGGCGGGCAGGATGGCGGCTTTCAGCGTGTGCAGGCCCGTGCGCATGCGGCGCAGGAACCCCGGTGGTTTGCTCAACGTTCGGTCTTTCTACAAGCGGTATTGATCGGCCTGCGCAGAATAACACCGACCGGCGGCCGGCTGCGCAGCGTTTGCCCGCCGCCCCGCGTTCTCCATTACACTGCGCCACCAAACGTGCTGTTCGCGCGTCTGCTTAAACCAACCGGGGATACGTCATGTCACCCTTAAACCGTTGCGCGAGCACCGCCCTGCTGTGCTGCGCCGCCCTCTCCGTCAGCGCACTGGCGCAAAACTATCCGACCAAGCCGGTGCGCATCATCATCGCGCAGGCGCCGGGCAGCGCCACCGACGTTATCAGCCGCGTCGTCGGCAACCGCCTCGGCGAAGCGCTCGGCCAGTCCATCGTCATCGATGCGCGACCGGGCGCGGGCGGCGTGCTCGGCACCGATATCGCTGCACACTCGCCGGCCGACGGCTACACGCTGTTCATGGGCAATAACTCGACGCACGGCTCGAACCCGGCGCTCTACAGCAAGCTGCCCTACGATGCGATCCGCGATTTCGTGCCGATCATTTACGTCGCGGCGACACCCTACGTGCTGAGCGTGCACCCGTCGATGCCGGTGAAAACGCTGAAGGAACTCATCGCCTTCGCCAAATCGAAACCGGGCGAAATCAATTACGCCTCGGCCGGCAACGGCAGCACCCACCATTTCAGCGGCGAACTCCTGAAAGCGCTGGCCGGCATCAACATCGTGCACGTGCCCTACAAGGGTTCAACGCCGGCACTCGGTGCGCTGGTGGCCGGCGAAGTATCGATGATGTTCTCCAACGTCGCCGACACCAAACCGCTGTTCCAGGGCGGACGCATCCGTTCGATCGCCGTCACGTCGCAAAAACGCGCGAACGCCCTGCCCGATGTGCCGACCATCGCCGAGGCCGGCCTCAAGGACTTTGACGTCACCTCGTGGTTCGGCCTGCTCGCCCCCGCCGGCACGCCGGCGGCCATCATCACGCGCGTCAACGCTGAAACGGTGAAAGTCCTGCTGCGCGCCGATGTGAAAGCCGCGCTCAACGCGCAGGGGCTTGAAGTGATTTCAAGCACACCGGAACAATTCGGCAATCACATCAAAACTGAAATTGCACGGATGACGAAGATTGCGCAGAGTGCGGGGATCAAGGCGGATTAGGTTTCCGGCTTTGTTTTGCGAACGACGCTGAGCAGTGGCGCCGTAGTCCCCTCACCCTAGGCGCGGACACCGTTTCGCGATTGCCCTCTGCCACATGGGGAGTGGGGGCCTGCTAATTTAGCGCACCGTTTCCGCACGCCACGAATTTCCCCCTCTCCCTTGATGGGAGAGGGCAGGGGCTGATGTTTCCCCGGCTTTTCATGCTCGTAATCCGAGTCGTTTCTTGAGCACCTGCATGGCGAAGTCGGTCAATATAAGGGAATGCTGGGTACACAATAGTTTAGCCAAAGTGATGATCG
>CALQCM020000112.1 GCA_943329075.2 Chitinophaga pinensis
CGGTCTTGGTTTGACCGTCACGACGGCAGGCCGTATTTCGGGCGGTTCAGTGACTGACACGGGCGTGATCACGATCAGTGGCAACTCGACGTCAGTTGGCACCACCGTGAACGTTGTGCTGACCCCGTCGCTGGGCGGTGGCCGTGTGGCGTGGGCTTGCAGCACCGGCTCGGGCAACTCGGTGCAGTGGAAATACGTGCCGGCCGAATGCCGTCACTAATGCTTTAGCAGCAACAGCTTTAAATGCTTCAAAGAAAACCCCTCGAATGAGGGGTTTTCTTTTTTGTGTTGAGCTATTCAGCATTGCCTAACCTGCTGACAAAATATGCGTCGTCCCCGCGAAGGCGGGGACCCGGGGTTTGTATTCCGGATTCCCGCTTTCGCGGGAATGACGAAGTGGAACAAAAATTCCTCATGCGCTAAGGGAGTCCTCGATAATGCCGGCGAAGCGGCTTTAGCTGGGTTCGCGCGGTGTACTTTTGCGGAAGCGCCGGCTGAAACGATCCAGGTAGAGGTAGATCACCGGGGTGGTGAACAGCGTCAGCAGTTGCGAAAGGGCCAAGCCGCCGACCATGGCGACGCCCAGCGGGCGCCGCAGTTCGGAGCCGCTCCCGGTGCCCAGCATGAGCGGAAGGCCCGCCAGCAGGGCGCACATGGTCGTCATCATGATGGGTCTGAAGCGGAGGATGCAGGCCTCGAAAATCGATTCTTCCGCGCTGATGCCCCGTTCGCGTTCGGCCGTCAGCGCAAAATCCACCATCATGATGCCGTTTTTCTTGACGATGCCGATCAGCAGAATAATGCCGATCAGGGCGATCACGCTCAGATCGTAGCCAAACAGCAGCAGGAACAGCAGTGCGCCGACGCCGGCGGAGGGCAGGGTCGAAAGTATCGTCAGCGGATGGATGTAACTTTCATAGAGCAGCCCGAGCACGATGTAGACCACCACCAGCGCAGCCGCGATCAGATAGGGTTGGCTTGCCAGCGAGCTTTGAAACGCCTGTGCGGTGCCCTGGAAGCCGCCACGTATGGTCGCAGGTGTGCCGATGCTAGGTACCGCCGCCTGGATGGCATCGACCGCCTCGCCGAGTGCTGTGCCGGGTGCCAGATTGAACGAGATGGTGATGGCGGGGAACTGCCCCTGATGGCTGATCGACAGATAATTTGTCTTGGTATTGTCGATTTTGATGAAGGTCGCAAGCGGAATCTGTTTGCCGTTGGTAGGCGATGTCACATAAAGCTTGTTCAACAGATCCGGATCTTCCTGCAGTCTGGGCGTGACCTCAAGCACCACGCGGTAGGAATTGAGTTGCGTAAAATATTGCGCAATCTGGCGCTGGCCGATGGCGTCGTAGATCGTCGCGTCGATGAGTGCGGGAGAAATGCCGTAGCTTGAGGCGCGGTCGCGGTCGATGGTCAGGTTGATCGCAGCGGCGCTGGTTTGCTGGTCGGAAACCACATCGACGAGTTGCGGCAACTGGCGCAACCGCTCGAGAATGCGCGGCGCCCATTCGCCAAGCTCCGCAATATCCGCACTGGTCAGCGTGTATTGGTACTGTGTGCGCGCAATGCGGCCGCCGACGCTGATGTCCTGCGAGGATTGCATGAACAGATTGACGCCCTGCACGGCGGTGAGTTTGCGCCGCAGGCGGGCGATGATTTCGTCGGACGATGCCTGCCTTCCTGCCTCGCGTGATCTCAGGGCGATGAAGAAATTGCTGGTGTTGAGCGTATTGGAACCGAGCGTATTGCCGATGCTGTAGACGTCGGGATCCTGGCGCACAATATCGGCGACAGCCATCGCGCGTTCGCTCATGCCGGCGAAGGAGATGTCCTGTGCGGCTTCGGCAACGCCCTGGATATTGCCGGTGTCCTGCTGTGGAAAGAATCCTTTCGGCACCGAGATATACAGGGCGACAGTCGCTGCAAGCGTGACGAAAAACACGATCAGCGTCAGCGGTTGATGCCTGAGCACTACAATTAGTGACCGCCGGTAGGCCGCCAGCATGGCATCGAATCCACGCTCAAAGAACATGAACAGCCAGCCGTGGCGGATTTTGCCTTCGCCATGCGATTTCAAAAACAGTGCACACAACATCGGTGTCAATGTCAGTGAAACCACCACCGAGATTGCGATGGTGAGCGTCACAGTTACTGCAAATTCGCGGAACAGCCGGCCGACGATGCCGCCCATCAGCAGCAGTGGGATGAATACCGCGACCAGCGATACCGAAATCGAGATGATGGTAAAGCTGATTTCCTGCGAACCCTGCAGTGCCGCTTTGAGCGGGGACATGCCGTTTTCGACGTGACGGTAAATATTCTCCAGCATGACGATGGCGTCGTCGACGACAAAACCGACGGCGATGGTCAGTGCCATCAGCGACAGATTGTCGAGGCTGTAACCGATCAGGTACATCGCTGCCGCGGTTCCCATGATTGCCAGCGGCACCGTTGCTCCGGGAATCAGGGTAGCGGGGACGTTGCGCAGGAATACAAAGATCACCAGTACGACCAGGCAAATCGTCAGCACCAACGTGAATTCGACGTCTTCGACAGAAGCGCGGATGGTTTGCGTGCGATCGGAAATAATGCCGATCTTCACGGACGGCGGAATGGCGGCGAGGATGCGCGGCATGGCGGCCCGTATGCGGTCGGCCGTTTCGATGACGTTGGCGCCGGGCTGTTTGTCCACACCCAGCAGGATGGTGCGGCCGTTGGCGAGCATGCCGGTTTCTGTCGCGTTGCCACCGGCACCGCCATAGGCCCAGGCGGCGAGCCTGACGTTCTCCGGTCCGTTAACTGCCTCGCCAATATCGCGGACCCTGATGGGGGCGCCGTTTCGATACGCGACGATGACGTTGTTCCAGGCCGCTGTGGAAAAAATCTGGTCGTTGACGTAGACGGCAATATTCTGTTTCTTGCCGTCGAAGGAACCCTTGGGGGAATTGACCGTCGCACCGACCAATTGTGTGCGCACGTCCTCCATGCCCAGTCCGAGGCGGGACATTTTTGCCGGATCAAGCTGGATACGCAGCGCAGGTTTTTGTTGGCCGAAGACGCCGACCTGTCCGACCCCGGAAATTTGCGAGATTTGCTGGGCGATAATGCTGTCGGCGTAATCGGATACCTGTGAAAGTGGCAGCGAATCGGAGCTTACGCCGAGCACCAGTATGGCGCGGTCTGCGGGATTGATCTTTCGGTAGGTCGGCGGGCCGGGAAGATTGGCGGGCAACTGGCCGCTGGCCGCATTGATGGCAGCCTGTACATCGACGGCCGCGGCATCGATATTTCGATTGAGATCAAACTGGAGCGTAATGCTGGTCGAACCGAGGAAGCTGTTCGATGTCATCTGGCTCAGTCCGCCCATCAGGGAAAAAAAGCGTTCCAGTGGCGTGGCGACATTGGATGCCATCGTTTCCGGGCTGGCGCCGGGTAATGAGGAAGATACCTGTATGGTCGGGAAGTCGATTTGCGGCAATGGTGCGACCGGCAGCAAAGGCCAGGTGACGATGCCGACCAGCAGCAGTGCCGCGGCGAGCAGCGAGGTGCCGATCGGCCGGTTGATGAAAATCGCGGAGACGTTCACCGGCTATTTCTTTTCCGGCCGCGGTTGATCGTTGCGGGCCGGCCCTTTCGTGGCCGGTTTTTGTTGAGTGGTGGATGCCTGAAATTCGGTTATTTTCGCGCCCGGCTTCAGTTTGTACTGTCCGTCCACAACGACGCGGTTGCCGGTTGCCAGCCCATCTTCGATGATGGCCTTGCCATCCTGCACATAGGCTACTTTGAGCGGCTGCATTGCAACCGTTTCTTCGTCGCCGACGATGTAGGCAAACAATCCGTTGGGGCCGCGTTGCACCACCGTTGCCGGTACGGTGACGGCGCGTTGGCGTGTGCCGAGGACGATTTGCGCGTTGATGTATTGTCCCGGCCACAGCGTGCGCGCCGCATTTGGAAAAACCGCCTTGAACTGGACGGTACCGGTGGCGGTGTCGATTTGATTGTTGACCAGAGTCAATTTGCCGGTTCCGAGCAGTGAGGCGTCTTCGCGCGCATAGGCCATGACGGCCAGTTGTTTGCTGCCGTCGCGAATGGCGCGGTTGACCGTCTGAAATTTGTCTTCCGGCAGCGTGAAAATCACCGCGATCGGATCGATCTGGTTGATGACGACAATACCGTTGCTGTCGGTGGCACGCACGATGTTGCCCGGATCGACCAGACGCGCACCGGTGCGGCCGCTGAGCGGGGCGCGTATGGTCGTGTAGTCGAGCTGCAATCGGGCATTGTCGACCAGGGCCTGGTCCGCCTGGACGGTCGCTTTGAGTTGCTCGACGCTGGCGCGTTGCGTGTCGTAAATTTGTTTGGAGATTGAGTCCTGCTGCCAGAGCAGCGTGTAGCGGTCGAGATCAAGCTGGCTGTTTTTGAGTATCGCTTCGTCGCGCGCTTTTTGTGCCAGTGCCTGCTGGTATTGCGCCTGAAACGGGCGCGGATCGATTTGCGCCAGAAGATCGCCCGCTTTGACGTTTTGTCCCTCGGTGAATGCCACGCTGTCGAGTTGGCCGTCGACCCGCACTTTGACCGTGACCGTATAGAGCGGCGTCACATTGCCAATGCCCGCCAAATACATAGGCACGTCTTCCTCCTTCGCCATTGCAGTCACCACTGGAATGGCCGGTGCGGCCGCCTTCGGCGCCGATGCGGTCTTGCCCGACTGCCAATAGCGGTAGCCGCCGGTGGCCAGCAGCAGGGTGAGTCCCAACAGGAAGAACCAGATTACTTTGCGGCGACCAGTGTTTGCAGCTTCTGTCATGGCGATTTACTCAAGCGTGTCATTCGGGCACTGGAAATTCGCAACAACGAACCGCCGCGTAATTCCCCGGCTAAAAGATGCAATTCCAAAATTGAGCCAAGAACCCAATACCTGATGTTTGTTGTTTTTGGTCAGGTAAGGCTCAGCTAAGGCTTTCGCGTCAGGACTGTATTGTAGGTGGAAACGTAGCCTGATTTGCATTGGCCGGTCAACGGACGATTTTCGGGCGGCGACTGAGGCGCTTGCTGTTGCCGGCTGGCATTGCCGCGACCGTCACCATGTATCCCGCGCCGGGTTCAGGGGCGTGCAGGATAGTCTGTGCAATTCTCTTTGACTTGGCGCGCATGATGCGTGGATGCCCATCCACCGCGATCTCGAAGCGGGCAAGCGATTGTGACAGGCCTCTGCCGGTGGCCTTGATCACGGCTTCCTTGCCCGTCCAAAGTGCAAAAAACGCGCGCCGGCGCCGTGTCGATGGCACTTTTTGCAAGGCGTCGAATTCTGCCGGTGCAAAAAACCGACGGGCAATGCGTTCGAATTCGATGTCACGATGCAGACATTCAATATCGATGCCCACCGGCCTGTCTTTCGATATGACATACGCCGCCCGTTCCCCGGAATGCGCCATGTTGAAATGAACCGGTGTTGTGCGCTTGATTCGCGGCTTGCCACGACTACCATACGAGAATTCTATGGCGGCGGGCGCCTTTTCCAGATAAATGCCGAGCAATTGCCGCAGCATGCCGCGTGCGACGGTGAAGCGGCGGCGGTCGTCGGCGGATCGCAAGCGCGCGGCACGCTGTATTTCATCCGGCGCAAGCAGTCCGGCAAGGTGGTGCAACCGGGTTTTGCCGACGTCAAGGCGTGCCAGCCAGACCTCGAAGTCGGCAGTCTCAACTTTCAATGCCTTGAAGCCGGCCGCTTGCATGGCGACATTGGGCGCGCCGCTCTTGCTTGGGGCCTGCAAGTCACTTACTCTAGTGCCGGTTTTCAATATTGACCGATATATTTGCGGCGTCTGCCGTCACTGCCGAAGAATTCTCGTGATTTTTCTGAAACTGCTGTCCCGCCTGCCGTTGCGTGTTTTATACGCGTTGACCGACGTTCTGTACGTGATTATTTACCACATCTGGGGGTTTCGCAGGCCCTTGTCGCTGGCCAATATCCGCAATTCTTTTCCTGACAAGACGCCGGTTGAAGTCGAAAAGATCGCCGCGCGATCGTATCGAAATGCCTGCAATCTGATTGCCGAAGTGCTCAAAGGCTCTGCCATTGATGCCGCTGACCTGCGCAAACGGGTGCAGATCAACAATCTTTCTCTGCTGGAACCATGGATCACATCCGGCCAGCCGGTGGTGCTGCTGGCGTCACACCATTGCAATTGGGAGTGGCTGCTGCTGGCCAGTTGCATTGAACTGGGCATCAGCGTTGACGCGGTTTACAAGCCATTGCGGGTGGCGGCGGTTGACCGCTTCATGCTTGAATCGAGGTCCCGGTTCGGTGGCAACCCGATACCGGTAAAGAATTTTCTGGTCGAGGTGATGAAGCGAAGAAAGGGCGCGCGCATCATTGCCCTGGTCGCAGATCAAACGCCGCTGGCCAGCGAAGAAAAACACTGGACGCGCTTTTTATCCCAGGACACCGCGTTTTTTGTCGGCGCCGATAAAATCGCGCGAATGTTGCGTGCCCCGGTGATTTTTGTCGGCATGCACCGCGTGCGGCGTGGATACTATGAGGCCAATTTGCAACTGATAAGCGAGCCGCCCTACAGCCGCGACGGCGCGGATATCATCGAACGGTATGCACGTGTCGCCGAGTTGCATATATCGGCGTATCCCGCGGACTGGCTCTGGATGTACCGCAAATGGAAATACCGCAAGCCGCTCTACGCCTGAGCGGCGTCCAGCCGAGACTCGAGATACTTGGCCAGTTCGGCAATGGTCGGATAGTCAAAGAAGTCGGTAACTTCCAGTTGCCCGGGATAAATGACTTCGATCCGATCGTAGATCTGTGCCAGCGTCAGTGAGCTTGTGCCGAGCTCGAAAATATTGTCGTTGAGTCCGATGGCTTTGTCTTTCAGCAGATCGTCGCAGATGGTTTTGAGGTTGCGCTCGATTTCGCCGGATCCGGCGTCACCAGCGCCGGGGCTTTTTTGCGTCAAAGCGTTCAGCTTTTCGAGAGTCTCGGTGAATTCACCGGCCAGATAGGCTTCGGCCAGCTTGAATCGCTGTATTTTTCCGCTAGTGGTCTTCGGCAATCGTGCAATCGGGATCACGTGGTCGACGGGGATGCCGATCAGTTCGTTGACGGTCTTGCGAACGGAGGCTGCCAAGGGCAGGAAGGCCTGTTCGTCGCCGCGGTGCAGCACAAAGGCGATCACTTCATCGGTGGCGCTGTTTTCGGCGCGCGCGCCGCAGATCGCAACTTTGCCAAGCGCGAGGCCGGCGTGTTGTTCGAGCAGGGCCTCAATGTCGTGCGGATAGTAGTTCTGTCCGCTTACGAAAATGATGTCCTTGGCGCGGCCGGTAATGACCAGCCCGTCATTACTCATGAAGCCGAGATCGCCGGTGTCCAGCCAGCCGTCACGGATGGTTGCCTTGGTCGAGGCTTCGTCCCGGTAGTAGCCACGCGTGACGTTATCGCCCTGGATCAGCACATGTCCGACGGTCATCGTTGGCAGTTCATTGTCCGCGTCATCGGCAATGCGGACCGTGCAACATTTGACCGGTTTCCCGACCAGTACGAGCGTGCTTGAATTCGATTCGTTATGGTCAGTGAGTTCAACCGTGGTGCCAGGCGTCAGTGCCGTGCGAAGGACCGATAGGGTAGGACAACCGGTTTCGGGCGCGGGAAAGGTTACTGCCAGACTGGCTTCGGCGAGACCGTAGACAGGGAACATGACGGACGGTTTAAGTCCAAACGGCCGCATGGCATCGGTAAATTCACGGCACAACTCGGCAGAGATCGGCTCGGCACCGTTAAAGAGGACGCGAACGCTCGAGAGATCCAGTGTTTCCGCATTGTCCGGCTTGAACGTCTTCAGGAAGTGCCGGTATCCGAAATTGGGGGAACACAAAATACTGGCTCGATGTGCTGATGCCTTGGCGAGCCATAACTGGGGGCGACGCACGAACACGGAGGTTGGAATCAAATGGTGCTCAATATCGCAGATCAAGGGGGTCAGATGAAATCCGATCAGTCCCATGTCGTGGGTGAGGGGCATCCAACTCATACCTACATCGCTATCCCGAAGCTGAATGCCCGTTGCTATCGCGTCGATATTGGTCAGCAGATTTTTGTGCGTCAGAGCGACGCCCTTGGGATCGCTGGTTGAACCTGACGAATATTGAACGAACGCAATGTCGTCGGCAGCGGCCGGCATGATTTTTCCATGCGTGGAAATGTCTTCAATGCGGTCAAGCAGGAGCGTGGAAGGGCGCAGGCGTTCGATTGCCTCATCAAACCCGTTTGCCGCGGCATAGGTTGTGAGGCGGGCCAATATCGTGGAGTCGGTACACAGGCAGGGCTGACGAAGTCTGGAAAGTATGCGGAAAAATTTCGAGCGGTGTTCATCCGTGGTGCCCGGCGCAATCGGCACCAGAATGATATTGCCCAGCACGCCGGCCCAGAACGCATCGATAAACTGTTCATTGCGGTCGACCATGACTATCATTTCGCTGCCGGAAACCGCGCCGCATTGCTGAAAATGATGCAGGAGGCCGCTGGCGCGGGCGTAAAGTCCGCTGAGCGGCTGGCGACGTTCGTTGTTATCGCCGTCGATGAAAGTGATTGCGTGCTGGCTGCTGCGTCGTGCGGCAAGGGCTTCGCCCAGAGTCGAAAATTTGTTCACTTGCGTTCTTCCAATCGCATCATGATGCTTTGCTTGGGACGTAAATTGACCTGACATTCCATTTCCATAGGCTGCTCACGAAGATAGCGCAGCCTGTACTTTCTGGCTATGAGCGCGGTGTGGATGATCATTTCGACCATCGCAAAGTGTTCGCCAATGCAGGCGCGCGGGCCCAGTGCAAAAGGCAGATAACAAAAGCGGTTGCGTTGGGATTTGGCTGTGGTTTCGAAGCGATCCGGATCGAATTTATCCGGCTCCGCCCAGAATACAGGGTGCCTGTGCACCAGATAAGGCGAAATGAATACGTCCGTGTTTGCGGCGATCGCGTGCCCGCCGATGACGTCGGCGTTGATCGAGCGCCGCGTCAACAGCCAACCGGGCGGGTATAGGCGCATGGTTTCCTCGATGGCCTGCCGCGTGTAGGTCAGTTGTAATACGGAGGCCATGTCGGTGAAATTTTCGTCCCAGGCATCGATTTCATCGTGCAGGCGGCGTTCGACCTCCGGATGGTGCGCCAGCAGATACCAAAGCCAGTTCAGTGCACTGGCAGTGGTTTCATGGCCGGCAACGATTAGCGTCAGGACCTCATCAACCAATTGACGGTCCGTCATCGGGTCGTTCGATTTTCGGTCACGTCCGGCGATCAGCATGCCCAGCAGATCATTGCCGGCGCCTTCGCTGCGGCGCCGGTTTACGCAATTCATGACCAAGCCGGAGAGAGAGCGGAATTTGTAGGCGAACTGGAGATTTCGTTCAGTATCGTTTGCCAGCAGCATGAAAGGGTTGCCGCCAGCGACGGCTTCGATTTCTGCGATGTCCTGACCGAAGATGGCTTCAAGTACGATCGTGAGCGTTACCTCACTCAGGTGTTGGGTGAGGTCGATATCCGCGCCTGTCGATGCGGGTGTCTGCCATTTGTCGCGCAGGTCGCAATTTGCCTTGCCGATGCCCTGCAGCATTCCGGAGATCACGTCGCGGTGGAAGGCCGGCTGGATCATTTTCCGCTGCCGCCGCCACATGTCCCCCTCGCTGGCCATAATGCCGTTCCCAAGAAGGATGCGGACCCTCTCTATCCCTATGCCCTTGGTAAAGTTTGCGTTTTTTTCGACTAAAACGTGACGCACATGATCGGGCTGACTGAATACGCAGATATTCGAACCCGTGGCTGGGGAGAAAATCTGAAATGCGTCACCGTATTTCGCGAATGCCGCCGAAAGGGTGGTCAGGGCATCTTCGTTAAAACTGATGTCCAGCGGTGCGGACGGGCCGGGCAGGTTGTTCATAGGGGAAACTGGCCTTTTGGGAGATAAAAGCGGTCGAAATTAAGGGGCGCCACTGCGTATATTCTGGCATCGAGACGATCCAAATGAAGATATTTTAGAAATAGGCTTGCAAGATTAAAAAACCTTCTCTATAATCTTCAGTCTTTCGGGGCATGAAAAAAAAGTTCGATTCAGGTTTTTCAGCCCCAACGCTCTTTAAAAATTTACAGCCGATAAGTGTGGGCACTTGGTCTTGGGACCGTTCGGTTTTCTTCGGAAAATTGAACAACTTTCAAGTCAGAAGTGCTCGCATGAAGTTTTAAAAAACGTCAAGCGAGAGTAATAAAATTGCAGTGATTAAACTGAAGAGTTTGATCCTGGCTCAGATTGAACGCTGGCGGCATGCCTTACACATGCAAGTCGAACGGCAGCATGACGTGTAGCAATACACGTTGATGGCGAGTGGCGAACGGGTGAGTAATATATCGGAACGTGCCCTGTAGCGGGGGATAACCTATCGAAAGATGGACTAATACCGCATACGCTCTACGGAGGAAAGCGGGGGTCGCAAGACCTCGCACTATAGGAGCGGCCGATATCGGATTAGCTAGTTGGCGGGGTAAAGGCCCACCAAGGCGACGATCCGTAGCTGGTCTGAGAGGATGATCAGCCACACTGGAACTGAGACACGGTC
>CALQCM020000113.1 GCA_943329075.2 Chitinophaga pinensis
GCGTTATTGGCAGCCCAACGTCAAAAGGCCGGACGATCGGTGGACATGCGTGACACGCAGATCGCTGGCATTGCGTTGGCGCGGCGCGCCACGCTGGCCACCCGCAACATACGGCATTTTCAGGATCTGAACATACCGATAGTCGATCCCTGGAAAGCGTAAGGTCGGTAGTTCGCGTCTTGCAGCCGAGTAGATCGGGTGATCAGCAACTTTCCGAGGTCACCAGCACACAAGTAGCACACAAGGGGACCGACCACGGTTTTCATTCCATCAGCCGGGTAGGGTGGGCAACTTGTTGCCCACGTTCCTCCCCGATATTAAATCTCCCGCGCCACCGACGTAATCAACTGCCGGAACCAGCGGTGCCGCGGGTCTTTGTGCGTGCGTTCGTGCCAGAACAGGTTGACGCGCATTTCCGGCAATTTGAGCGGCGGCTCAAGAATCTGCAGCGCGAGCGGATTGCGGTTGCTTTTCAGCATGCGCTCGGAGACCATCGCGACCAGATTTGACTGCGCCACCGTGTTCAGCACGGCACCGTAGTTTTGCGCGAGCATGGCGACGTGCAGTTTGCCGCCCGCGCGCGCCACGGCCTCGTCGATGACGCGGCCGGACATGCCGTGTGGCGCTACTTCGAGCCGCGCGTGCGCGTGCTGCATAAATTGTTCGAGCGAAATGTGGCCGCGGATGACGGGATGGTCCTTGCGTGCCACGCAGACCAAGTGGTCGCGGTAGAGTTGCGCCGAGCGCAGTGTGGGGGGCGGCTTCTCCAGCCAGCCGAGGCGGAAATCAATTTCGCCGGTTTCCAGCCAGCGCAGAGCGTGGTCGCGGCTGGGGTGGCGCGCTTCGATGCGCACACGCGGCGCGACGTCCTGCAGGCGTGCGAGCAGGCGCGGAAAGATCAGCCGCTCGGCGGTTTCCGTCGAGGTGAAGCGGAAGGTTGCTTCGGCGTTGTGCGGATCGAAGCCGCGCGGCGCCTCCATCACGCCGGCAAGATCGGCGAGGATGCGCTGCACCGGCTCTTCAAGTTCGAGCGCGCGATCGGTCGGCACCATGTGTCCGCGGGCGCGGATCAACAGCGGATCGGCGAACAGTATGCGCAGGCGCGCCAGCGCTTTGCTCAGCGCCGGCTGGCTGGTTTCCAGCGCGTCGGCGGCGCGCGAAACGCTGCGCTCGGTCATCAGCGCGGCAAAGCAGCGCAGCAGGAAGACCTCGATACTGTCAATATTCTTCATGAGAATACAACTTATGCTAAATACGGTATAGACGGATTCTACGGCAAAAGCTATCTTGTCGCTCGGGTTGCCCCCTGCCCGCCGCGATGCGCCACGAATAATACAAAGGAGGAGGTTGCGGATGGACAGCAAAATCCGAAGCCATTGCAGCACCAGGCGCAACATCGCAGTGAACGGGCGGCAACTGTTTTTCCGGCATCAACAAGCGTTGAAAATAAAATATTCAGTCAACGCTGCCCTTGAATAAATTCCAAGGGAGGGGACGGGCGCGGAGTCGGCGTATGCCACTCCGCGTTTTTCTTTTGGGGCGGCGTTTTGAACGCGGCGCTGCCTGCGCGATGCAGATGGGGCATTCTGTCCGCAGTGGTATTATTCGGCGGTTAATTTGACCGCCGCAAAACGGGCTGACCCGTGCGACGAAATCAGCCCTGCCCATGCCCATCGACAACGATTTTCCCCTGGTTTTTCCCGCCGCCGAATTTGCGCGCCGCCGACCGGCTTGCGGAAGCGGCACGCTTGCGCGGTCAACACAATCAATATCGCGCCGGCGTGATGTAACCGCGCCGGGCATGCAGAGCGACAAGGAGGCGTTATGACGTTGGTGGTTGCATACAATGACATTGATCAGAGCACGATCAAACCCAACCAGGGCGGCAACGGCGCGCCGCGCTCGACCAATCATGTTTATTTTCGCGCATCGAAGGAGCAACCTGAGGCGCCGAGTGCCTTTCTCGCCCAGTATCCGCCGGACGAACATTCGACCGCGCACTACCACGCCGTCGACCAATTCCAGATTCTGGTGCAGGGCAGCGGCGAAATGGGGCGGCACAAGGTCTCTCCCTATTATGTGCATTTCACGCGCGCATTTACGCCTTATGGGCCGCTGCACGCCGCTGCATCGACCGGCTGGACCTTCATGACGCTGCGCGCGCGCTACGATGCAGGGGCGCAGCGCCTGAGCGAAAAACTCGATTTTCTCAAACAGATGCCGGACCGGCGGCCGTGGCAGGTCACGACGCAGGCGGTGTTTCCGGAACAGCGCGGCAGCGTGACGTTTCAGGAAATGCCGGAGATCAAAGACGAGCGCGGTCTTTACGTGTGTTCGTTCACCATGGCGCCGAACGCGCGCACCATCGCACCTGTGCCGTCCAACGGCGACGGCCAGTACATCATTGCGCTCGAAGGGGGACTGGTGCATCAAGGTGTGGAGAAAAAATCCAAGGCGGTGGTCTTTGTCAAGCCCGATGAGCCGGCGTTTGACCTTGTCGCCGGGGCACACGGCTGCCAGGGTCTGATCCTCAATTTTCCGCAGGTCACGCGGCGCGCCAGCGTAATCAAACCGGCGGCGTCACCCGGAAATAGAAAGTGGCAGTGCATCCTCTGCGCATTTTTCTACGACGAAGCGCTGGGGCTTCCTGATGAAGGTATTCCGGCCGGCACCCGCTGGGAAGACGTAGCCGACACCTGGACCTGCCCGGATTGCGCCGCAGGGAAAGGCGATTTCCAGATGATGGAAGTCAGCTGACGCATGCAGAAAAAAAATCCCAAGCGTATCGGGCTCGCCATTGTCGGCGCCGGCCGCATCGGTTTGCAGCGCGGTGAAATCGCCGCGCGTTATCCGCAGGTTGACTGGATCGGCATTGCTGATATCGATCCGGCGCGGGCGAAACTGGTAGCGGAAAAACTCAACGCGGATTTTTATACGACCGATTACCGCGAACTGCTGAAACGTCCCGAGGCGACCGCCGCATTGATCTCGACCGTCGGCCATCTGCACGTCGAGCCGACGCTGGCTGCGCTGGAAAATCCGAACAAGCTCGCACTGTTGATCGAAAAACCGATTGCGAACGAACTGGCGCAATCGGAAATGGTCCTCAATACCATACGCGCGGCGGGCAACGACGCCCTGATTGGTTACACGCAGCGTTTCCGCCGGCGCTGGATGGTGGCCAAAGACAGGGTTGCCAGCGGCGGTCTGGGCGACATCTCCACCGTGAGTTCGCGCGCCTTTCTCAACCGCCTCGTCGCGCTCAACAATTACAAACGCGATTCCGACCCTAAGCTCAATTCGCCGATGGTGATCTCGGGCACGCACGCGCTCGACATCGTCATGTGGATGATGGAGGGCAAGACGCCGGTCGAACTGTGGGCGCGCTCCACCGACAAGGCGCTGGGCCCTTTGTGCAAGGGCACCGATGCAACGGTCGGCACCATGGTGTTCAGCGACGGCACGCTCTACAACAGTGTCGTCAGTTGGGCGTTGCCGATTTCATGGCCCGGCGCGGTCTATGGCCTTGAAGTCGGCGTCGTTGGTGCCGACGGCGTGATGACCATCGACGACACGCACCGCGATTTCGTGCTCGCCGCGTCGCAGGCGCAGGGCATGGGTTACGTCGCCGACGGCAGCCGGCTGGTCGATTTTGTCGGCAGCACGCCGGCCGGCGACATGGCATTGGGCGCCTTGCGTGGCCCGTTGCACGAAGAAACGCAGTCGTGGCTGATGCGCCTGTCGATGGGCGTGGCGACACCACACGCCACCGCCGAAGAAGGGCACCACCGTCTGATGCTGGCCAAGGCCTACGATCTGTCGGCGCGTTTGAAAAAGTCCGTCGCGCTGCCGATCACGCCGCAAGACGAATTGCGCACATCTTAAGCGCGGATGCCGACCGTTCTGCGACGCCTGCACTTTGTTTGCCTGGCCGGTGTCGCCGCGCTCGTCGTTGCCGGCGTTGGTGTCTGCGCGCAATCGTATCCATCCAAACCGGTGCGGCTGGTGGTGCCGTTCACCGCCGGTGGCGGCACCGATATCGCGGCACGCATCGTCGGTCGTAAGCTGTCGGAGGAACTGGGTGTCTCCGTGGTGATCGATAATCGCGGCGGTGCCGGTGGCACGGTCGGCACCGACCTCGTGGCACGGGCGCTGCCCGATGGTTATACGCTGGTAATGGTGAGCGGCAGTCATAGCATCAACCCGGGCCTCTACCGCAGCCTGCCCTATGACACCGTGCGTGCCTTTGCCGCGATCACGCAAGTGGTGCTCGCGCCTGGCGTGCTGGTCGTGCATCCGGCGCTGGGCGCGCGCAGCGTGCGCGAGTTGATCGATCTCGCGCGTGCGCGGCGCGGCGAACTGTCTTATGCCTCGGCGGGCCGCGGCACGCCACCGCATCTGGCCATGGAGCTGCTGAAGAGTGTCACCGGCACGGCGTTCGTGCACGTGCCCTACAAAGGTAGTTCGGCGATGATTCCCGATCTGCTCGGCGGCCAGATTGCCGCCACCATCCCGTCGATTCCCGCGGTGTTGCCGCTGGTGAAGGCCGGGCGTCTGCTTGCGCTCGCGGTGACCTCCCGCGCGCGCTCGGCCGCCGCGCCCGAGGTGCCGACGATGATCGAAGCCGGCGTGCCGGATTATGAGGCGAGTTCCTGGTATGGCCTGCTCGCGCCGGCGGCAACGCCGCCTGCCATCATCGAACGCCTGCATCGGGCCAGCGTGCAGTCGCTGCGTGCCAACGATATTCGCGAGCGCCTCATTGAGCAGGGGCTCGATCCCGTCGGCAATACGCCGCAACAATTCGCAGCGGTGATCAACGAAGAGATCACGCGTTGGCGGCGCGTCATCAACGCCAGCGGCGGCGCAATTGAATGACGCATGTCCTGCACAGTCTTTAACAATCAAAGGATCCGACCATGTCCGGCAATGACAGCAACCACGATCTCAGCCCGGAAGCGGTGCTGGCGCGCGCGAAGAAAGCACGCGGCGACGTTTTCCCCGAATGGAAACCGGTCGCCTATGCGATTCCGCGCACCTATCATCTGATCAACGAAACCGGCAGCTATCTGCACCAGTACCACGGCCAGACCGGCGGCGCCGACAAGCTCTCCGCGCAGATGCGCGAATTGATTGCGATTCCGGCGCTGTGCGCCAAGGGCGACATGCGCCATACACCCAATCACATCCGGCGCTGCTATCGCCTGGGCATGACCGATCGTGTGATTTTCGAGGGCGCCACCGCCTACGCCGCGGTGGCCGGCTGGGCGGCGACGATACTGCAGGTGTCGCTGGCGATCACGGAGGCGAACAGCACGGCCTATCCGTTCGGCGCCATGCCGGCGGGCGGCGCGCCGCAGGAACTGACGCCGTTTCCGGAACTGCAGATGGGGCGCAAACGCATTGATCGAAAAAGCGGCACCCATTCCGACAGCCTCGCCGACACGCCCGACTGGCGTTACGCCGCGGGCATCGATGCGGAACTGGCGAAACGCGCGGCAGCGTTCATTGACCACTGCCTGCTCAACAACGGCGCGGAAGACGCACTGCTGGGCCCCGGCCCGCGCGAACTGATCGCGATTGCCGCGCTGTGCACGCGCGGCGAAGCGGATCTCGCCGCCGAACATATCCGCCGCGCCTACGATTACGGCATGAGTAAAAAAAACGTGCTCGAAGCGATCTGCTGCGTGATTCCGATGACCGGCATGATCACCGCGCAGATCGGCCTGCGTGCGATGCAGGCCGCCGACAGCGTCGTGCGATAATTCAACCGCGCAATCGTCGCGCAAGCCATGAACGTGATGTTGCCGCGCATCGACGGCAGCACCAAAGTCATCGTGTTGGGCATCACCGGCCGCGCCGGACGCCAGCACAGCAAAATCATGCGCGAATACGGCACCAACATCGTTGGCGGTGTATCACCGAAGTCTGAAGTAAAGGATGTTGATGGCGTGCCGGTGTTCGCGGATTCAGCGAGCGCGGTGCGCGCGACCGGGGCGGTGGCCTGCGTGGCGATGGTAGGCGCGATGCAATTGCTTGCGGCAATCAAGGAGCCGTCGCCGCTGGCATCAAACTGTTGGTGACGCCGACCGAAGGCATGCCGGTGCATGATGCGGTCGAAGCGCTTGAATGCGTGCGTGCTGCGGGTGTCATGTGGATCGGCGCGGCGAAGCTGGGTTTTCTGCCGCACGATTCACTGTTGCCGGGGCCGCTCGGTTTGATGTCGAAGTCAGGCACGCTTTCTTATGAAGCCGGTTACCGCCTCGCGCAGGCCGGCATCGGGCAGTCGGTGTGGGTCGGTGTCGGCGGCGATCCGGTCAAGGGCACGCGTTATGCGGAACTGGTGCCGTTTTATAAACAGGACGAACGCACCAGAGGGCTGCTTGTTATCGGCGAAATCGGCGGTCACGAAGAAGAGGATTTTGCGCAGGCCTTGATTGCGCAGAAATTCGACAAGCCGGTGTTTGCCCTGATCGCCGGCCGCAGTGCGCCCGAAGGCGTGACGATGGGGCACGCCGGTGCGTTGGTGCACGGCAGTCATGGCAGTTTTGAAGCCAAGCGCGCGGCATTGCAGGCGGCCGGCGTTACAGTATTCGCCTCGCTCGGCGAACTGGTGGCGGGGGTGAAGGCGAAACTGTAGAGCGCAATCAGCGAAGCGCATTGCGCCGAATGGCAGTGAGAATTTAACAGTAATTCATCCGGCGGATTGCGCTTCGCTCATCTGCCCTACGAACTGCGCCGCATTTGATTGAAACAGAAATATATTCCGGCATGGTGCTTCTCGCAGGCGGGTCGCCTGCGCCACACAGCCAGGACGCCGCGGGAAAATTGATGCCGAGGGGATACACACCCGTCGGGTGGACGCATTCTGTTGCGGTGCCGCACGGCAAGTGCAGCCTTGCCCTGCCGTGACGTTGATCTTGATCAAATTCGAAAGCAATGAATCCGCTAATCTCGTCGTGAGCATCCACCGGGAGGACGATCATGCACGCTTATTGCAAATGGTTTGTTTTGGCGGCGCTGCTGGCCTGTGGTACCGCCAGTGCGCAGTATCCGGCCGTATTAAAGCTCGTGAAAGCGTCGGTGATCCCGGATTCAAACATCGTGTTCAGCGTCGGCAACAAGGCACCGAAGACCGATGCCGAATGGGCCGCCGTGCAGAAGAGCGCCGAGAACCTGGTTGCAGGCGCGCGGCAATTGATGCCGATGGGGCCGGACGTGGGGCGCGAAGCCTGGGTGCAATTCACCGAGTCGCTCGGCGCGGCCTCGCGCAAGGCGGCCGATGCGGCAAAGGCGCGCAATGTCGATGGCGTGCTGGCGGCGGGGGATGCCATGTATGAAAACTGCGAAGGCTGTCACCGCATCTACATGAAGAAATAGCAGCGCGCCGGCTATTCCGGCGTGATGCCGCCACCGGCGGCGAGGTTGCGCATCTTCTGCTGTTCCTGCGCGATGAATTTTGCGAATGCTTCCGGGCTGGCGCTGCTGCGCAACTCAACGCCCGCGGCGACATACTGTTCGCGCACGTCCGGCAGGTTCAGCGCCTTGATCGCCGCGGCGTGGATTCTCTCGATGATGGCGCGCGGTGTCCCTGTCGGCGCCATCAAACCGTTCCACGTATAAAACTGGTAACCGGGCACGCCGGACTCGTTGAGTGTCGGCATTTCAGGCATGAACGACGAGCGTTCCGTGCCACCGACCGCCAGCCCGCGGATGCGGCCCGCGCGCACCTGGCCGATGGTCGAGCCGATCGGCGCGGCCAGCCACTGCGCTTCGCCGCCGGCGACGGCGAGGATATTGGCGGCGCCGCCCTTGTATGGAATGTGCGTGGAGGTGATGCCGGTCATGTTGATCAGCATGACGCCGGCAAGGTGGGCGACCGAGCCGGTGCCCGCCGACGCATAATTGAGCGTGCCGGGTTTGCTCTTGGCGTAGGCAATGAACTCTTTCACATTCTTGACCGGCAGCGACGGATGCACGCCGAGCAGCACATCGGTCAGATACATCATGGTGATGGGGGCAAAGTCCTTCACCGGATCGTAGGGCAGCTTCTTGTAGGTGACCGGCAGTTGCGCATGCGTCACCACCGAGCCGGCAAACAAGGTGTAGCCGTTGGGCGCGGCGCGCGCCGCCATTTCAGTGCCGATGATGCCGGTGGCACCGGTGCGGTTGTCGATAACGATCTGCTGACCGAGAATTTCGGCCAGCTTGCTGGCGACGATGCGGCTGACGATGTCGCTGTTGCTGCCCGGCGCCTGCGGCACGATCAGGCGGATCGGTTTCGATGGATATGGTTGTGCGAGCGCTGTCGTTGCGACAAATGTTGCCGCGGCGAACACGACGGCTCGTAGCCCGGAAGGCGCGCAGCGTATTCCGGGGTTCTGCGCGCGCCGGTCCCGGAATGCGCTGCGCGCCTTCCGGGCTACCAAGTTGCTGGCCATTTCATTCACCTTTTTTGTGATAACGCCGCAGCACGAGGCGGATCACGTTTTGCATCTGCGGTTTGAGTTTTGCGGTCCATGGCGTGTTGGCGGCATCCGCCCAGTCCTGCGATTTTTCGACTTCGGGTTGCGTCAGATCGTAGATCGAAAAGAATTTGTGCGACTGCTCGGACTCACGGACACGGAAACGACGCGCGCGCAATACGCCGGGCACTTTGGCCATGCGCGGCAGATGCTCTTCGGCATACCAGGCATTGAATTCATCTTCGAGTTCGGGGGCGACGGTCGCTGCAAACAGCAGCATGCCTTCGGCTTCCAGCGCGCCTTCGAGGCGGCCCGGGATCGCCTGCTCGGAAAGATAGCGGCAGATGCGCGTGGCTTTGCGCACGATGCGCTGTGACCACGGCGACAGGTTGACGCCGACAATGGATTGATAGGCCGGTGTCTTCAGCACGTCGAAGCTTTCGAGATCGTAATTCGACACCGAGATACGCGGGTCGTAGGCGCCCAGCCAGCGCCGCGCATTCATGAAGCCCGGCGTATGTATGCGCTCGACCATGTGCTCGGTGTCGTACCAGTCGTTGAATTCTTCGGCGTCGATGTCCTTGAAGTTCATCGCGACGGTCAGGTATCCGTACGGTTTTTCCAATGCAGTCTCCTCGTGTGGAGCCGCGATTCTAGCGCGTCGGCGCGGCGGCCGCAGGCAGCGGCGGCGGCGCACGCTGCTGCGTTATACTCAAGGCCTCCGAATCTGCCCGTCATGCCATCCCATCACTCATTATTGTTCAGATCGACGGCGCGCATTGTTGCGTGTACCGCCACGTTCGTGCTGACGGCTGCGTTTGCCACGCAGGCCTGTGCGCAGGACGGATTTCCGAACCGGCCGCTCCAGATCATCGTGCCGACCGGTCCCGGTGGCGGCACCGACACGGCGGCGCGCCTGCTCGCACGCGTTTTCAATGAACGGTTGAAATGGCAGGTCGTGGTGGTGAACCGGCTGGGCGCCGGCACACGACTGGCCGGCGAGAGCGTGGCGAAAGCCGCGCCCGACGGTTACACGCTGCTGATGGGCATCAACGCGCTGGCCACCGGCCCGCTGGTCTATAACAGCATGCCGTACGATGCGCTGCGCGATTTCGCGCCGGTGTCGCTGGTGCTGGTGGTGCCCTATCTGTTGGTCGTGCATCCCTCGCTGCCGGCGAAGACGCCGCGCGAACTGATTGCGCTGGCGCGCGCACGGGCCGGTGAATTGTCGTACGCCTCGGCCGGCACCGGCGCGAGCAATCATCTGTCGATGGAACTGCTGGCAAGTCTTTCAAATGTGAAGCTCAACCACGTGCCGTACAAATTCGGCATCCAGGGCGTGGTCGATACGATGGCCGGGCACATTCCGATGATGATGACGACGATGGCCTCGACGTTGCCGCAGGTGCGCGGCGGCAAGCTGCGCGCGCTGGCGGTCACCAGCCTGCAGCGCGATGCGGCTGCGCCCGAAATCCCGACGCTGGCGGAAACGCTGCCGGGTTATGAAGTGTTGTTTTGGACCGGCCTGCTCGGGCCGGCGGCGCTGCCGCGCGAACTGATACTGCGACTGCAGCGCGAAACCGCTGCGGTGCTGCGCGAGCCGTCCAATGTGCGGACATTGGTTGCCGACGGCGGCAGGGCGGTGGGCAGCACGCCCGAGGAGTTCGCCGCCTTCATGAAAGCGGATACCGATAAGTGGACACGGCTCGCGAAAACGATATCGATTACGAAGGAATAGATCAATACAAGTCTTACTCCCTCGCCCCGCGAGAGCGGGGAGAGGGCAGGGGTGAGGGGAGGGTGGAGTATCCCGCGGCGCCCCCCTCACCCTAACCCCTGATGTTTCCCCGGCTTTTCATGCTCGTAATCCGAGTCGTTTCTTGAGCACCTGCATGGCGAAGTCGGTCAATATAAGGGAATGCTGGGTACACAATAGTTTAGCCAAAGTGATGATCGATAGTTCGCGCGCAACGC
>CALQCM020000114.1 GCA_943329075.2 Chitinophaga pinensis
ACTGACCGCTGCAATTAACGAGTATGTCGGTTTGCACAACAAAAATCCCAAGCCTTTTGTCTGGACTGCCAAGGCCAATGACATCCTTGCCAAAGTCATTCGCGCCAACAGCCGTTTAAGTTCCAAACAGAATGAAGCACTACACTAGGTTATTCACACAGATCGTAGGGTGGGCAGCTTCGCTGCCCACGCGTTCTGCGAGAATAGGTTGAAGGTTCGCGTGGGCAACAAGTTGCCCACCCTACGAAACTACGATTAACAATAACGCACCACGAGGACTTTACGAGTGAAAGAAATACGCATTCTGTCCGCGACGGGAATTCTGGGTTCCGGTTTTCGCGAGGCCACATTGCAGCGTGCCATGACGCTGAAGCCCGACTTCATCGGCGCTGATTCCGGTTCGACGGACCCGGGCCCGTACTATCTGGGCTCCGGCGAAACGCTGTTTTCCGACTCGGCATACAAGCGCGATCTGCGTCTCATGCTGCTGGCCGGGCGCGCCGCCAAAGTGCCGGTGATTGTCGGTTCCGCCTGCACGGCAGGCACGGATGCGCAGGTCGATCGGTTGGTTGGAATCGCGCGTGAAATCGCGCGCGAGGAGAAGCTCACCTTCAAGCTCGCGGCCATACGCTGTGAACAGGACAAGGTCTACCTCAAGCGCAAGCTGCGCGAAGGGAAGGTCACGCCGCTGGCCAATGCACCGGTGTTTGACGAAGACGTCATCGATCGCAGCACGCATATCGTCGGCATGGCCGGCATCGAGCCGTTCGTCGAAGCGCTGGAAAACGGCGCCGATGTCGTCATCGCCGGGCGTTCAAGTGATACATCCATTTTCTCGGCGATGCCGATGATGCGCGGCTTGAATCCGGCGACCGTCTGGCACGCCGCGAAAATTCTCGAATGCGGCGCAGCCTGCGTCGTTGAGCGCAAATATCCGGACTGCATGTTTGCAACCATTCGTGACGACCATTTCATCGTCGATCCGCCGAACCCGGATTACCGCTGCGATCCGGCCAGTATCGCGTCGCACAATCTGTACGAAAACTCCACGCCTTATGAACTGGTGGAGCCTTCCGGTGTGCTCAATACCGTTGCCGCCAAATACGAGGCGATATCCGATCGCGCGGTGAAAGTTTCGGGCAGCACCTTCAAACACGCGCAGCGTTACACGATCAAGCTGGAAGGCGCCGAACTCGCCGGTTATCAGAGCATCATCATCGGCAGCGTGCGCGATCCCATTATCCTGCGGCAACTGGATTCGTGGCTGGCCGGATTGCTGACCGCCGCCAGGGACCGGGTCACCGCCGTCTACGGCGCCGGCATCGAGAAAAAGTACAAGCTGGATGTGCGCGTTTTCGGCAAGAACGCGACCATGGGCGCACTCGAACCGGAAACGTCAATCGGGCATGAAGTCGGGCTGCTGTTTCAGGTAACGGCTGACACGCAGGAACTGGCAACTTCAATCGTCAAATCAGTAAGCCACATCGCGGTTCATTATCCGGTGCCCGAATGGACGGGGCTCATTACTTCGATCGCCTATCCGTATTCACCGGCCGAAATTGCGCGCGGCGCCAGCTATCGCTTTAACGTCAATCATGTTGTCGAGCCCGCAACCCCGCTCGAAATGTTCCGCATTGAATACGAGAAGGTATAGCGCACCATGCCCAAACTCTGGCAAGTGACCAAACTCATCCGCAGCAAGAACGCCGGGCCGTTCGAGCTGACCTTCGACGTGATCTTCAAGGACCGCGCGGGCTACGAGCACGTACGCGACGCCGGCATCATCAGCGCGGAATGGTTCGCGAAAACCTATCGCCTGAAACCCGAAGTCGTGTCCGTCATCAATTACGATGCCGCCAACGCTATCAAAATCACCATTCCGCGCCCTGTGGTGTCGGGCGACATCGACGACACAGACGTTTTCGGCGGCCAGCAGCACGGACCGCTGGTCAATCTGGAAGTGCCGTGAGACGGCAACTGCCTGGAGCGCGTTTCAAAATATGAGAAATGCAATCTCCATCGCAATGCTTTGGTAGCGCAGGCGACTCGCCTGCAATGCGGACGATGCAGGCGAGTCGCTTGCGCTACACTCAACTTGAAATACCCTCCTAGCCAAAAACGGAATGAAAAAATGAGGTCGTTAACGAACGCTCTGCGCTGTGGACTCTCCTTCGCAATGCTCCTGGGCGTGGCAAATGCAGCAAGCGGCGCGTCAACCGCAACGGACGCCAACGCGGCCTACCCGAACCGGCCCATCCGCATCGTCGTGCCGTTTACCCCCGGCGGTTCGGCCGATGTGTTCGCGCGCGTGATCGGGCAGAAAATGAGCGAAGCGTGGCGGCAGCAGGTTGTCATCGACAATCGCGCGGGCTCCGGCGGTGTCCTCGGCACTGAAATTGCCGCCGCGGCGCTGCCAGACGGCTACACGCTGATGCTGGGGAATACTGCGAACATCGCGATCAATGCGGCGTTGTACCGCAAGCTTCCATACGACACCGTGCGCGATTTCGCGCCCATCACGCGGGTGGCCACCGCGCCCTATGTGATGGTTGCGCCGGTCTCGCTCGGCGTTGGCACGGCCCGCGAATTCATCGCGCTCGCCAAAAGCAAATCCGGGCAGTTGAATTACGCGTCGCTGGGCAGCGGCAGCGCCAGCCATCTGACTGCCGAGATGCTGCAGACCATGGCCGGCATCAAACTCACGCATGTTCCCTACAAGATCCTCGGCTCGGTGCTGACCGACCTGATTTCCGGACAAGTGCAGATTTTCTTTCTCGGCATGGTCTCGGCGCAATCGCAAATCAAGGGCGGCAGGCTGCGCGCGATCGCGGTCACCGGCAGCAAACGTTCGGCGGCCATGCCTGATGTGCCGACGGTGATCGAGTCCGGCGTGCCGGGTTATGAGGTGGTTGCTTGGTATGGCATGTTTGCGCCCAGGGGCACGCCGCGCGCCGTTATCCTGCGAGTCAATGCGGAGACCGCAAGAATTCTGAATCTGCCCGATGTGCGCGAACGCCTGTCGGCAGAAGGCGCCGAAGTGTCGGCCGATACACCCGAGCAGTTCACTGCCTATGTGAAGAACGAGATGATCAAATGGGCCAAGGTCGTGCAGCAATCCGGTGCACGCGCTGAATAAGGAAGCAGTCTTCCATGGCACTACCTTAAGCCGAAAACATATCGTAGGATGGGTTGAGCGCAGCGATACCCATCGAACACGCCCCCAGTGATGGGTATCGGCGCAAGCGCCTCCACCCATCCTACGACCGCATTTGTAGGGTGCGCATTGCGCACGCGAAAACGGCGATTGATGGTGCGCGGTGCGCACCCTACGAGTCCACGGCAAGAAAAAACTTGTAGGATGGGTGGAGCGAAGCGATACCCATCGATCAAGAAGCGCCCGACGATGGGTATCGGCCTGCGGCCTCCATCCATCCTACGGCGACACGTCATTTCGGGAATTAAAATAGTGCCATTGGAGACAGTTTTGAATTTCAAAGAACCGCTCACCGAGCACGTCGCGCAGTTTGCGCACGCGACGCGCTATGAAGACCTTCCGGCCGATGTCGTGCAGTTAGGGAAAAAAGCCATTCTCGATTGCCTGGGATTGGCACTGGCCGGTTCTATCGCTGAAGGCAGCGTGATCCTGCGCCGGCAGATCGCCGGCTATGGCTGCGCGGGTGGTGCGGCAGCGATGTTTGGCACCGGCGCGCGCTCGCACGCGCGATTCGCGGCGCTGGCCAACGGCATGGCCATGCATTCGGACGAATTCGACGATACGCATAACCCTAGCCGCATTCATCCGTCGGCCGCGGTGGTGGCGGCAGTGTTTGCCGCGGCGGAAGCCGCAGATCGCTCCGGCAGCGACGTGCTGACCGCATTCAACGTCGGCGTGGAAGCGAGTTGCAAGATCAGCATCGCCACTGCCGGCGCGCACTATCAGCGCGGCTACCACTCGACGGGCAGCGTCGGTGTATTCGGTGCGACTGCCGCCGTGTGCAACGTGCAGCGCCTGCCGGCGAAAACCATCCGCACCGCGCTGGGCATTGCCGGCAGCGAGGCCGCCGGCGTGCGTGAGAATTTTGGCACCATGACCAAGCCTTTGCATGCAGGGCGTGCCGCGGAGAGTGCGGTGGATGCCGCTGAGCTCGCCACGATGGGATTCACGGCCACGCCGACTATTCTCGAAGGGCCGCTCGGTTTTTTTCAGGCCTGCGCAGGCAAGTACGATCCGCAGGTGCTGCTCGAAACGCTCGGCAAGCCATGGACGATCGCTGACCCCGGCATCGCGGTCAAACCCTTCCCGTCCGGGCGGCTGACACACCCGGGCATGTGCGGGCTCGAGCAAATCCTGATCGCTAATGCCATCGGCCCTGCGCAGGTCAAACGTATCGGCGTAAAAACCAACCGCCAGTTGCCGGGCAATCTGACTTATCACGCACCCGTTACGGGGCTGCAGGGCAAATTCAGCATGGAATTCTGTCTGGCTTCCATACTGCTGTTTCGCAAGGCGGGGCTGACGGAATTTACCGACGAATTCGTGAATCGCGCCGACGTGCAGGAGGCGATACGTAAAATCGATTACACCTGCTACAGCGATGAGGAAGCGGCGGTCAACGGTTACCCCTTGCTCGCAACGTTTATCGAAGTCGATCTGGTGGACGGCCGGCAGTTTTCCACGCGAGTGGATGTCGCGCGCGGCAGTCCGCCGATCTCAATGACCGAAGAAGAAGTCGCCGAAAAGTTCCGGCAGTGCGCCGCCTACGCCGGTTGGCGGCAGGCGCGCAGTGAAAAAATTGTCGAGGCGACGCTGGGTTTGGAGAAGCTTGCGCGTGTAACAGAGCTTACAAGCCTGCTGTTGCTGCCGGATTGAGCCGGCGGATTGGCGTGATAGGGAATTGCAGTTCGCGCGGCCTTATTGTGGTTTGACGCCCGCATCCTTGACGATCTTCGCCCACTTCGGAATTTCCAGCTTTAGAAAATCCGCGAACTGTTCCGGCGTGCTTGCGACGACGAACAAGCCCTGTCCCGCCATGCGCTCCTTCACGTCCGCGCCGCTCAGCGCACCGACGGACTCCGCATTGAGCTTGGTGATGATGTCGCGCGGCGTTGCCACGGGCGCGAATAGACCGAACCACGTGCTCGCTTCGTAACCCGGCAGGCCGGACTCGGCGGCGGTGGGCACGTTCGGCGCCGTCGCCACGCGCTCTTTGCTGGTGACGGCGAGCGCGCGCAAGCGGCCGCCCTGCGCCTGCGGCAGGCCGACGGGCAGGTTGGAAAACACCATCGAGATCTGGCCGCCCAGCGCGTCGGCAATCGCCGGCCCTTCGCCTTTGTACGGCACGAACAGCAGATCGATTTTCGCCTGCAGTTTGAACAGTTCGCCCGCCATGTGCGGCGTGCCGCCGGAGGCTGCACCGAACGTCAGTTGCCCCGGGCGCGCCTTGGCGAGCGCGATGAGGTCCTTCACCGATTTAACCGGTAGCGATGGATGAATCACAATGACGAGCGGCGACACCGCGATCTCGGTTACGCCGGTGAAATCGCGCGCCGCGTCGTAATTGAGCTTGGGGTACATCGCCGGCACCACTGCCTGCGAGGTCTGCGAACCGACGAGCAGCGTATAGCCGTCCGGCGCCGCCTTGGCGACGTATTCGGTGCCGATAATGCCGCTGGCGCCGACGCGGTTGTCAACGATGAACGACACGCCGACACGTTCGGTGAGTTTTTGCGCGAGGATGCGCGCGGTGAGGTCAACGCCACCGCCTGCAGCGAATGGCACAACGATTCTTACCGGCTTGTTCGGGAACGCCTCGGCGGCCCAAACGTTCGTCGCGGCAAGCGCGCACGCCGCGCAGGCGAATGGTAGAGATTTTGCAATCATGTTGCACTCCTCCCTCGTTGTTGCCGCCATCATAGCCTGCCGCCATGCATTGCGCCTATTGCCGGGGATTCCGGTCGCCGTTACGCTGCCGTCCAGCGGGTAACGCTCACGGCGCCCTCGGTTGTGGTGCCGCATTGGTTGATCCAGCATAAAAATCCAAAGATTGTCGGCGCTTCACGGCGCGCTTCAAACCCCGTTACTTCGCCGAAAACTGACGCACATTTGCTAGAATCGTGCGGTATTGAATCTGATCGGGAGGATGGGCCATGAACAAAATTATTCGAGCCGTTTTGATTTCTGTCGCGTTGATTTCCATGTCGCCGCTGACCGCACTGGCGCAGGCGCAGAAGCCGGCGGCGCCGATGCCGGAAGGCAAGGGCAAGGTCGTCGTCGAGGCGGTGTGCGGTGCCTGCCATGTCGCCACCCTGATCCAGACCAGTTCCGGTTATTCGCGTGATCACTGGAAGCAACTGACCTCGATGATGATCGATTTGTCGAAGCAGCCCGACACGCAGAATGAAATCCTCGATTATCTTGCAGCGAACTTTCCGCCGAACACCAACCGCGCGGCAAAGGCGGTGCCGGGCACGTTCGAAATCAAGTTCACCGAATGGATCATGCCGCAGCTGGGGCAGCGCAGTCGCGATCCGGTGCAGCACCCCGATGGTTCGATCTGGTACGCGGGTCAGTTCGGCAATCTGCTCGGGCGCCTTGATCCGGTGACCGGGCAGGCGAAGGAATACACGCTGCCGCCGAATTCATTGCCGCACACGGTGATCCTCGATAACGAGGGCAACCCGTGGTTCTCCGGCAACAAGAACGGCACCGTCGGCAAATTCGATCCGGCGACAGGCAAGACGACGATATACAAAATGCCCGATCCGACGTCGGATCCGCACACGCTGGCTTTCGACAAACACGGCATGTTGTTCTTCAGCTTCCAGGCCTCGAACCTGATCGGCCGCTTGAATCCGAAAACGGGTGAGATCAAGGTGGTGAGCGCGCCGTCGCCGAAGTCGCAGCCGTACGATGTGCACATTGATGCCGAGGGCACGCCGTGGGTGTCGTGCAACGGCCGGCCCTGCATGCTGAAGGTCAATCCGCAGACGATGGAAGTCACGGAAATTGCAATGCCGCTGCCGGGCACGACCATCCGGCGCTTCGTCATTGCGCCGGACGGCATCTTTTGGTACGTGAATTCGGGGCGTGGTCAGCTCGGCCGCTACAACCCTAAGAGCGGCGAGTTCAAGGAATGGGCGTCGCCGTCGGGTCCGCGCTCGCATCCGTATGGCATTGCCTATCTGGATGGCGCGATCTGGTACAACGAATCGGGCGTGCGCCCGGACATGCTGGTGCGTTTCGAAATCGCCAAAGAATCGTTCCAGAGCTGGCCGATTTCTTCCGGTGGTGTCTACGCCGGCATTCTGCGCAACGCGCGCACCACGCGTGAAGGCGGATTGTTGATTCACCAGACGGCGACGAACCGCGTGATACTGGTGACGCCGGTGCGGCGCACGGCGTCCGCGCAATAGTTCGTTTAAATTAAACGGGCCCGGTTCTGCGGTGTGCGGGGCCGGGCCTGTTTTTTTTGCATTGAGGCTGGTGTCGCCCCCATCCTGGCGCGCGGACACGTTACCGGCGAAGCCGGCCGCTTGCGGGTAGCGCGCCAGGCGATCGCTCCCGCCCCGGATCGCTTCGCGAACGCCGTGTCGCGATCGCCTTCCCCCGCGATGCGGGGGCAGGGACCTTCTAACCAGCCTGCGCTAACGACAAGCGTCCTTTCGTGGTGCAGCGAAAAGGGAATTTACGAGCGCAGATTAGCAGGTCACTTCCCCTGCGTAAGCGGGGGAAGGATAGGATGGGGGCGTTAGAGTATCTAATTCAAACGCGGAAAATTTCGCCAATCACTTATTTCAACTCCTTCACGTACTTCGTAATCCGCCGCAACTGCGCTTCCGCCGTATACACATTCCCCGCATCGTCAATCGCGATGCCTTCGCCCATCGTGCCATCCGCTGAACCCGCGACTTCATGCGGCGGAATGAATACCGTGACCTTGCCGTCCTTCAAGCTGCCGATGCGCACGCCGCGCTGCCAGCCCGGATGCACCTTGGCGGTGGATTCCGAATCGGCGGTGTAGATGACATCGTTCTTGTCGATGGCGAGTCCGCTGGCGCGACCGAACTCCGGATACTCGGCGATGAACTTGCCTTCCTTGGTCAAGATGACGACGCGGTGGTTGTGGCGGTCGGCGACGATGAGGCGTCCCTGTGAATCGAATTCAAGGCCGTGCGGCGTGCGGAATTCGCCGGGGCCGGTGCCGGTCTTGCCGAGCACGCGCAGAAACTTGCCGTTTTTATCGAATACCGAAATGCGTGCGACGAGATTCGCATCGCTGACATCGGTGTGGCTCTCGGCAACATAAACATCGCCGTTCGATGCATCGGTGACCACATCGGTCGGATCAGTCAAAGCCTCGGGCGGATTGCCGCGCACGCCGGGCTTGCCGAGGGTCATCAATACCTTGCCTTCAGGACTGAATTTGACGACGACGCTGCCTTTGTTGTTTTCGTCGGGAAATTTTTCGAGATCGGCGGCACTCGCCGTGCGTGAATCGGTGACCCAGACATTGCCTTCGCGATCGACGTGAATGCCATGTGGCCAGACGAACATGCCGCTGCCGAAGCTGACAATCTCTTTGCCTGATGCATCGAAGTGATGCACCGGATTGCCCTTGTGGCCGAGACAGCCCGGAATGAAGCCCGGCGAACAGCGGTCGGTCGCCCACACCGATTTGCCGTCGCGGTCGATGGCGACACCGTTGGAGCCGCCCCACGGACGCGCTTCTTTATCAAACTTGGCCCAATCGCGGATCACCTTGTAGGGATGGGCGCCGCTGTTGACCGGCGACAGGTTCACGTTCTGCGGTGTGCCGCCTTGTTGTTGCGCACAAACGCTGCCGAGTTGCAGCGCAAAGGTCGCGGCGCAAAGCGCGACGAGCAAGGTTCTGCCAAAACCTGATTCGGATAATGTCATGTGTTCCCCCGTTGCAATGGTGTGCTTGATTAGGCTGATGACACGCCGCGTTTACGCGAAACGGTTTCGATGGTTTCAAGTATGGTTGTTTTCTGCCCGTAAACTTCCCGGATGATTTTCAGCGGCATACCCCATCCGGGTTCGACCCAATACGTTCGTTTGACTTTGGCCGTTTCGAGTGTGCTCTCCATGACGAATTTGAATGCCATGATTTTTCCGATCGGCAGCGCGACTTCTTCGAGTGCAACAATTCTGACCTCGTCTTCCCGGATATTCGGTTTGCTGCTTTTGTTTGACGTTTGGATGGTTCGTGCAGTCCATCGCTTGCCGACTTCAAGTGGCCCACCCGGTTGATCGACGCGCGGCGGGTCCCATTGGTAGATGGCTTCCGCGGAGCGCCCGACCTTTTCGCCCCCGTCGATCGTGCGAATTTCATTGATCACCATCCCCCGCCTGGTGGTGGCGGTGATGTAAACAAGCCCGTCCTCGATTTTTTCGACTTTGCGAACCGATCCCAGGGTGAATTTGCCGGTCTCGTCATTTCTGATTTGATAGGTCACTTCGTCCCCGACCCTGAACCGTTCTTCGTTGGGTTTTTGCAGGATGCCGTTGCGGTCGGTCTGGGTGATGATTTTGGCTTGCTGCAATTGTTCGATGCGAAACTCGGTCTGCTCCGTAATGAAGCCGCTCGGATACCTGGTCAGGAAGGCATACACCTCATCGACGTTCTTGCTGTCCTTGATTTTGTCCCAGTCCGCTTTTTCCACGGAGAATTGGCGTTCCTTCTCGGCTTCGGAACTTTTCCTGATCTCGGGCGGCGGCAGAAAATAAAAATCGTCTTCCAGCGAAGTGCTCTCCCATGGAATTTGCGCGCCCTGGGATTTTTTTCGCACGTTCAGTCGCACACGCTTTAATACGTCTTCTATTTTTGCGTTTGGCGTGGCAATTTCGCGCAACAGATTTTCGGTGTAAAGACCGTTGACGCCTTCGCCGTCGCCGGCGGTATTGCCAGGCGAGGTGGCGTATGCGATCAGCGAACCCGGCGGCGCATCGAATTGCGAAAGCCCTTTTTGTTCGATTGGCACTTTGGTGCCGAACGGATTGTCGCGGCAGGCGTCCAGAATGATGACGTTCATCGCGTTATGCGCCTTGGTCAGGCCGTTGAGCAGTGCGCCCAGATCAACCGTTTTCGCTTTCATGTCTTCGAGTTTCTCGATGGCCGCATCCACCGGGATCAGGTAATTGCGCCAGCCGAGTTGTGCGCCGTGCCCGGCATAATAAAAAAGTCCAACGCCTTTCGTTTTTGTCAGGTTGGCGCAAAAGGTGTCGACGGCGTTGGCGAGTTGAAGGCGGCTGGTGTCCAGTTTCAGATCAACCTTGAACCCGAACTTTTGCAATTCATTCGCGATCGCTTTTGCGTCATTGCCGGGGTTCTTTAACGGCGCATCTGCATATTTGGTGTTGCCGATCACCAGTGCGAAACGTGGCAAGACGTTGAGGAT
>CALQCM020000115.1 GCA_943329075.2 Chitinophaga pinensis
CATGAAATAACCGATAATGAGGCCGCCGGGCGCATGAATAATGCTCGCGCTATTCTGTTTAAAACCATTTTTAACCGATCGAAAGCAGCTGCCTGAGCAAATTCAAATACCGCTTTGTTCAGACTCATACCTCGATTGGAATGTACTGTAGGCCGAAGAGAGTGGATGAGTGCTGGTATGTATTTATGCCCCCAGAGTCTGAGAAACGCGTTCTTTGCTTCCAGGCAACCCGCCGCCGCCCAGAGCATGGCCATGTTCACCTCGTAATAGTTGGTGCTGAGAGAATTTTCCGCGACGGCGTAAGGTTTTTACAACGCACCGTCAGACGCACTGTAAAAGTCAGTACTTATCTTACACGCAGCGTTTTTCCATTAACGCCGTCTGTGAGTGAGGAACGTTACCTTTCTAATCGAACCGGCCGAATGAAATTAATCTGCGCTATTCTTCACGTATGCCTGCATCTTTAATCACCTTGCCCCACGTAGCCATATCGGCTTTCACCACCGCCGCAAACTGACCCGGAGAACTCCCGACGGTTTCGATTCCCATATTAAAAAACTTTTCCTTTACAGCTGCTGTGGCCAGAACCCGCACAATCTCATGATTGAGTCGATCGATGATCGCCGTGGGCGTTTTGGCGGATGCGAATATCCCCAATGGCGACACAGATTCATAGCCAGGAAGGCCAGATGCCGCCATCGTTGGCAGCTCCGGGGCGATGGCAGATGGTTGTGCACTGGTGACCGCCAAAGCCCTCAATCTACCTGATTTGACGTGCGGGCCGACTGCTCCCGCATTCGGAAACATCAACTGTACCTGGCCCCCAATCAGAGCGTTAAGGGCCGGCCCAGCTCCTTTGTATGGAATCCGCACAACATTGACTCCTGCCATGCTTTTGAATAATTCCACTGCGAGGTGATTCGATGAACCTGCTGGTCCTGATGAATAGTTAAGCTCTCCCGGCTTGGCTTTTGCCAAAGCAATCAATTCCTTGAGATTCGACACCGGAATCGAAGGATGCAGGACAAGCACGTTGGGCAGACTTACCGCCAATGTGATCGGTGCAAAATCTCTGACTGGATCGTAAGTTACGCGATCCCGCAGAAATGGCGCGAGCCAAATTGGACTTCCATAGAAAAGCAACGTATACCCGTCCGGCAGCGACTTAGCTACTATCTCTGCCGCTATGGGCCCGCGATTGTCCACAATGACTTGCTGACCGAGATTACTGGTAAGCCCTTGCGCGATTAAGCGTCCTGCGAAATCCAGCCCCCCTCCGGGCTCAGCAGTTACGATGCGGATGGGTTTGATCGGATAAACTTGGCCCAAAGCCGCCCCCGCACCGCAAGAAATCGAGCCAACCAAGAACCACGAAATTTTCATGCGATGCAGCATGGCTCCTCCTGAATCAAAATTTTGCGTTACTGTCGTGGTCGTCAAAGCCACACCGCTTAAATCTACGCCACTATTCGCAATTTAAATTGCCTGTTCCACAAGAAACTGTCGCACCGCATGCACACAGCTTTCGGGAGCGAGATAATGAATCCCGAAATCGTAACCCTCCAGTCTCACCAACTTGCCGTTAGGTAGCATCCGACTCATTTCAGCGAGCTGGTTTCGCCGGTTTTCCGGGCAGTTGTCGCCAAGAATAAGCAGGGTTGGCGCCTTAATCTCGGCGAGGCGTGGCCAGAGGTCCACTGTCGTAAAGCGCCGGAAGGCGCTAACCGCGACATGGCGTGGAACCCGGTCCATTTCTTGCGCCCACCACTCACCGAGTTCCGGCTGTATCTTTGATTCATCGACACGATATTTGAGTGTTCGCCGGCACCACTCTCCGACACCGTATTTCTCAATCGCCGCAGCCTGGTCCACTTCGCCGAGTGCGTAGGTATCCACGGTCTGTTTTGCAGTCTTCCCAGTCGTGTTGCACCCCGTGATCGACGCGATACGCTGCGGCGAGTGCAATGCCACTGCCATCCCGATCTTCCCGCCGGTGGACTCGCCGACCCAATGAACGCGGTCTATCCCAAGGTGGTCCATGAGGCAAAGCGCATCCTGAACACTTTGATCTAGGTCGATATCATTGCCTACGGCTGGTTTACCGCTGTGGCCATATCCACGCGGATCCATCCGAAGCACGCGATAATCGCGTCCTAGCAACGGCACCCAAGCGTGCCAGAACTCCAAATTGCGGCAGTAACCTGGGTACAACAGAAACGTCTCTGCCGGCATCTTACGCCATGACTCTGTGTAATTAGCAAGATCAAAGTGAATGTCGATGCCGTTGATTTTTGCGTGTTCGTAAATCCTTGCCATTCTTGCTCCTTTAAGGATCGCTCATTCGAAAAACTGCCCGATCATTTACACATCCGTATCAGTCATACTACAAGATGGCAACGTTGCGAAACCGATTAGAGGGTTGCGGACGAACGCCCAAGCACCGCCCGCTCATTTGACTTATGCCTAGCATGGCCGCCACCCGCGATGCCCGGAGTTACGCACTCGGTACAAATGACCATCGCCCGTCGTTACATAAAGCGTAGTCAGATCGGCGTCCCCAAAAGTGCAGTTTGCTGGTCGCACCGGGACCGGGTGCGTCTCGAGGACGCGACCAGATGGGGAAAACACATATACCATGGGGCCGGGCCCGCCTCTACTTCCCCCTGCACAAGCTACTATGTTTCCTTCGGTGTCGATGCACATACCATCGACGCCCCGCTGTATTCCCCGAAAATCATGGCCAAACGTGTGCAATACCGTGTAGTCGCCTAGCGTATCGTCGTCCCGGAGTGGGTATGCCCTCAATTCCCGCACACCGTCGTTGTTGTCGCTTTGTGCTACGTATAGCGTGCGCTCGTCTTTAGAAAAAAGTATCCCGTTCGGAGAAGTAGTATCAAAGGTTACGCGCTGTAAAGTCCAGTTTCCATCAGGCTGGGGATCCAGCCGCAAAACAGACGCATGATCTAGCTCCCGCTCCTCCGCCGGACGGCCACGTCCATAAGGATCTGTAAACCAGATACGTCCCTTGCGGTCTATAGCGAGGTCGTTAGGGCGGTTATGCCGCCGCCCGTCCAACCTATTCGGCAACGAAGTGGTGCTACCATCTTTCTCAAAACGAACGATGCAATGGCGCCCACCTTGGCACCCATAGAGTTCTCCGTTGGCGTCGAACATCAGACCATTGGTCGCGTATGTATTGGTGCGAAATTCAGTGCAAGAGCCAGTTTCCGGGTCATACCTCATGATGCGGTTCCCGGAGATATGAGTAAACAGCAATGCATGGCCATCCCATGCGGGTCCTTCCGTGGTCCCCCCGTAGGGTCCTGCTACCAGCTCAAATTCCCAAGACATATTTTTGTTCTCCATTACAGCCAGCTGTTTTTCCGAACGCCTTACATCGAAGCGCCAATCTATCTCATACGATCATGACAAAATTGGCAGTCGACCTGCGCTAAAACCAGTTTTTTTTGTCCACCACATTGCGCAACGACTGGCCGGCCATCAGCCGCCGACAATTTTCACGCACGATTTCGAAGCGACGTTCATCGAGATGCGGCCCCCGACTGGCGACATGAGGTGTCAGGATTACCCCAGGCAGCGTCCATAAGGGATGGTCTGCGGGTAACGGCTCCTGTTCGAGCACGTCAAGGCCTGCGCCAGCGATTTCGCCTGCTTTTAACGCCGCCACAAGATCGTTAAGACGTGTGGTCTTACCGCGTCCGACGTTGATAAAAAATGCGCTTGGCTTCATTTTCTGGAATCGCGTACGACCGAAGAAACCCTCTGTCGCCGGCGTATGCGGGACAGTCAAGATTACAAAATCAGCTTGTGGGAGGAGCGTGTCAAGCGCCTCTGGGCGATGCAGTTCAGCGACACCCGGAGGGGCCGACTCCCGGCGCGCATCAACACCAATCACAATCGCGCCAAATGCGGCAAGCAAGCGAGCAGTCTCCGCTCCGGCGCCGCCCACCCCAACGATTAGCACGGTCGACTCAGACAAATGAACCGTGCCCGAACCTTTGGGCAGCGACATCCAATCATGTTTAAACTGACGGGGCATATAAACGTGCTGCGCACGCGCGAAGGAGAGCACGAACATCATGATGTGCGCACCGATGTGATCGTTATAGATTTCCCGAAAGTTGGTAACGACCAAGGGATGTTCGACCAACTCGGGGTAGTAATAACCCGCAAGCGGCGCGGCCTTATGACATTGCAGCCACCGGAGCCGCGTTGCCTTGCGTAAAAGATCCAGTGGCAACGCACCGTAGGCAGCCTCAGCATCGCCAATTAGCGCATCGGCTTCCTGCAAACTTTCAGCGACCATAACGGACAGATTGGGCACCTCAGCGAGAAGCCTGGCCGCCCACGCGCGCGTCACCTCCGTTTGAGGCGGCAACATTAGCAATTTCATCAGTACAGATCCTTATCTTTCGGCCGCTCGCCCATTGACTCCATAACGAGCAAGCACGAAGGCGTCCGCAGAAATTTTCGACATTATCATGAGTAGGCATGCAAAGCTGGAAAGCAGACCGCGTGGTAATCCGAAAACTTTGTTGTGTAGAGTAAGCGCGAAAAAACACCGAACTTAGCGCATGGCCATTGTGGTTCGAAAACGTTTATAGGTAAACGACCATTTATAGAAAATGCGCATCGTGCGAGGCGCACGCCTCAGCCACGCAGTCCGGAAACATATTACCCTCGCCGTTGACCTAGCATCAATACCAGCCTTTAATCCGAAAACATTCCACGCGAATGTATCAACTGGCTTTGACACGCGTGTACGCTAGAGCAAAAATGGCCAGTCTCGATGATTCTTGGCTTTCTCGATTCTGATAGCATATCTCGAGACGCCGCTTTAGCAACGCAATGACCGGAAGAAAATACTATGCTGATCGTCGATTCACAGGTTCATATATGGGCAGCCAATACACCGGATCGCCCCTGGCCGCAACGACATGCGCCCCCACGTAACGAGCCTTTTTCAGCGAATGATTTGCTCCGTGAAATGAATCTGGCGGGAGTGGGCCGAGCAGTGATCGTTCCGCCAAGCTGGGAAGGCGAGCGAAACGATCTGGGGCTCGACGCGGCCCGAATGCATTCGGATCGCTTCGCCGTGATGGGGCGACTAAATCTTGCTGCGCCAGACGCGCGTACCCAGCTTGCTACATGGCGCGAGCAACCTGGCATGCTGGGATTACGCTTCACTTTTCAGAGTGAAGGCATGGGCGCTGAAGACTGGCTCTGGCAGGCGGCAGAAACTGCTGGTGTCCCAATCATGATATCCCATGCGCCATTGCAACTCCTAGACCAGGTCGCGAAACGCCATCGGCGACTTCGATTGGCCATTGACCACCTCAATCTCCCCAAGGGCAAAAAGGATGACGCTGCGTTCGCTAACCTGCAGGACCTGCTGGCGCTTGCACAGAATCCCAATATCGCTGTAAAAGTAGATGCCCTGCCAAGCTATACGACGGACAGTTACCCATATCGTCGATTACACAATCATATCCGCCGCGTCTACGACGCATTCGGTCCGAAACGTATGTTCTGGGGTGCGGATCTCACGAAACTACCCTGCTCCTACCGCGAGGCAGTCACCATGTTCACCGAGGAGATTTCCTGGTTTACTCCCGAGGACAAAGAATGGATTATGGGGCGCGGGGTGTGCGAGTGGATCGACTGGAAACTACCATAGTGCCACCTCGGCGCAATGAATACTGACACCATCAAAAGCACGCCCGAATTACTCAATCTATTGAGTGAGGTTGACGAATTTAAAGGTGCCTGGTGCGCTCCGGGAGAGATGTGGTAGGAGCATCAATAATGCAAGACTCGCGATAACAATTACTCAACGCGAATATCTGAGTTTGAAAATTCTTACCTGCATGTTACCGACCCTTTAAAATGACCCAAAATCGCCCACACGATTTCCTGAAGACCCTAAAAAATGATACGGGAATCTAGGTTAACAATCTGCCCAGAAACATTCTTCAGTTGAGAAAATTGCACAAAAAATGGCGCGACTTCATCTGAAGGGGTATTTGTTCGCTTTAAAATGGTTCCCCTCGGATCGCTGACTTCTCCAGGATGCGGATTGCGGCCAGGAATAACTACGTTCACCCGGATATTGTGTTCGCCGAGTTCCATCGCGGCGCATTTCATGAGCCCGAGCATGCCTGCTTTAGAGGCGGCGTATGCGCTTCGCTTTATCCCCCCCTGGGAGCCAACCGCAGACCCTACTAAGATGATATGGCCATCTTTTTGCGCCATCATCGGTTTTGCTACTGCCCTGATGCACTGGAATGCCCCTTTGAGATTGCTGTCAACCACCAGGTCCCAGTCTTCGTCAGTATATTCAATCAACAACTTCTCACCGGCTTTCGTGGTTCTCCTGAGACGGCTAAGGACGCCCCCTGCTACGCAGACTATTACGTCTACCCTTCCCCACAATTTAATAGCATGCTGGACCATTGCGTCCACTTCATCGAAGAGCACCGTATTTGCAACGTAAGTAGCCGCCTTCCCCCGCCCTTGGTTTATTTTTACGGCTATGTCATCTATAGCGGCTTTGTTGATGTCGCAAAGTAAAACCATGTCGTCCGCCTGCCCAAAGCAAGTGGCGATGGCACTGCCCAACCATCCGCCCGCCCCGGTAACAATCACAACTTTGTCCATATTCATCCTTGTTTTTTTGCAAGATATCATCCTGCACCGACTATCCCGCCCATGAAGGTCAGCAGCAATGGCGGCACACATCCAGATTATCACCTCTATGCTATAACAGTGGATCTCTGCTGCAAAAGCAAAATAAGGCGCTAGATGTCGGCGCCCCACACAGAGCCCGAACGTTATTATCGGTCCAAAAAAAGAATTACCATACGCGCCTACCGAATGAATATACAGGGGGAACTCATGCGCGCATCACTCATATTATTCAAATGGGGGATCGTTACCACAATTTGTTTTGCAGCGACATCTAGCGCTCAGGATTTCCCAAATAAGCCAATCCACATTGTTACGGCCGAACCGGGCGGAAGCGTCGATTTTGCAGCGCGCATCATTTCCCTTGGATTGCCTTACCTTATGGGTCAGCAGGTGATTGTCGAAAACCAAGGTGGCGCTAGCGGAGCGATAGCGGGCACACGAGTAGCCAAGGCGCCACCTGACGGCTATACCCTATTGTTCTACGGCAATCCATTTTGGCTGTTGCCGTTTCTGCGGGATAGCATGCCTTATGATCCGATCAAGGATTTTGCTCCTCTAACGCTAGCAACAAGATCCCCCAATGTAATTGCCATCGGGACATCACTGCCAGTCAATTCCGTGAAAGAACTGATCGCCTTGGCAAAGACGCCGCAGGGAACGCTTAATTACAGCTCCGGCGCGACAGGGGCAATAACACATATTGCTGCTGAGTTATTCAACTCTATGGCTGGTCTCAAATTGAATCGAATTCCCTATAAGGGTGCCGGCCCCGCGCTCAATGCACTGATTGCAGGCGAAGTTCAGTTGATGTTTCCCACGCTCGGCCAAGTTATGCCGCACGTCAAATCTGGCCGATTAAAAGCGCTAGCAATTACCTCGGCACAGCCATCGCCCTTGGCTCCAGAATGGCCTACGGTTGCAGCTTCCGGCCTCCCCGGATTCGAATCGGTATCCATGTTTGGAGTGTTTGCTCCGATAAAAACACCCGCGGCAATTATTAATCGGTTAAGCCAGGACATCGCCAGCGTTGTCACTCAACCTGCAAATAAGGAAAAGCTATTCGGCACCGGAGTGGAACCCGTGGGCAATTCTCCGGCGGAGTTTGCAAAACTAATCAGAACTGAAATGACCATTCTGGGCAAGGTAATAAAAGACGCGGGAATCCGCGAGTAAGCGAAGTCATGACCTACAAGATACAGCTAGGCCCTAATGACTCCAGAAATGTTTCATTGATCACAAGAATTGTCGATTATTAAAGGATAAAATAATGCTCATTGCGGATGCACAGGTTCACATCTGGGCCGCCAATACGCTCGATCACCCGTGGCCAGGGCGGCAACAGCCGCACCGTCTGGAACCGTTTTCCAAAGATGATTTATTAAGCGAAATGAATTCGGCCGAGGTGGATCGTACGATCATCGTACCGGCCAGTTGGGCTGGCGACCGAAACGATCTGGGACTAGAAGCTGCGCGCTTGCATCCAAATCGATTTGCTGTGATGGGTCTCTTAGATATAACAGCACCCGCTTCACGCGGACAAATTGCGACTTGGCTTCTACAACCAGGGATGTTGGGGTTACGGCTAGCATTTCGAAGAGGAATGAATCGCCAGTTGCTTGCAGAAGGTGCTGCTGACTGGCTATGGTCGGAAGCAGAAAAACATAACTTGCCCATAATGGTGATAATCGACGCAGATCAGATCACTTATATTGAACGGATCGCCGAACGTCACCCCCATCTAAAGCTGATTCTCGATCATCTATGCCTGTATATGGGATGCAAGGACGAAGAAGCCTTTGCCGGTCTAGACAAGCTATTGTCACTGAAAAACCGGCCAAACATCGCAGTCAAAGCATCATGCTTGCCAACCTATACTGCAGATAGCTACCCATTTCGCCGCCTGCATTCCTATGTACGACAGGTTTACGATGCGTTCGGTCCCCGGCGCATATTTTGGGGCACAGACTTGACTCGGCTCACGTGCTCTTATCGCCAGGCCCTTACCATGTTTACCGAAGAGATTCCTTGGCTAACGGACGACGACAAGCAATGGATAATGGGCCGCGGCCTATGCGAATGGCTCGGATGGAAAATGCCCTGAAGCCGCATTCCAAAAAACAAAGCAAACGACAGGCGCCGGGGAAATTCAATGCCATTCTTTAGAAGCGCGCCAGAACTGAAAATGTATTATCAGGTAGATGATTTCACAGATCCGTGGTCGCAATCCGATACGATATTGCTGCTGCACGGCAATTATGAAAGCAGTGCGGCATGGTTCCGATGGATCCCCCACCTTGCACGCCAATTTCGCATAGTCAGACCTGACATGCGTGGCTTCGGTGCTTCCACACCCATGCCCCGCGATTTTCCTTGGACTATGAATATAGTCATCGATGACTTTATCCGACTCATGGATATGCTGAAAATCGATCGCTTCCACTTAGTAGGTGCGAAGATTAGTGGAATAATCGCTCGCGCCTTCGCCGCTCGCCGCGGCGAACGAGTGCAAACACTCACGGTAGCCGGATCACCCTTACCCATACGCCAGGACAAACGAGATCAATTAACGGCACGGATCAAAGACCTAGATGAAAACGGTGTCGAACCCTGGATACGCTCCAGCATGATGGGACGCCTCGGCGACGCCTTTCCTGCAGAAGGATATGAGTGGTGGATACAATTCATGAGCAGGACTGCCGTATCAACGGAAATCGGCTTTACCAGCACTATTTCCTGCACGGACATCGCCGATGATATAAAGCGTATTACCTGCCCTACACTCGTCATCACAACTGAGCAAAGCCTGCTTGGCTCCACCGAGCAAAACAAAGCATGGCAGCAGTCCATACCAGGCTCTAAATTACTTGTTTTGCCAGGCAATTCCTACCACGTAGCAGTAAGCGAGGCGGAAAAATGTGCGATTGCAACCAGAGATTTTATTTTGGATAATCGTGCGTAGCCAAAGCAGCGTGTTGCCAGACCGCGTTCAAACTGTAAAAATTGGATGCTCGACTCAATTGAGTTGATCCGGCAACGCCCACCCCACCCACTCGCACAAACCACGTCCCATGATCCACTCCTTGTCGTCATCCGTCAGCCAAGGAATTTCTTCCGTAAACATAGTAACCGCCTGCCGGACTGTGTGAAAACGTAGTGTTTGAGGTAAACACGGATGCGACGTGTGCGTTGATACCGTTATCAGGGCATCGATGTGTGAGGCACCCGTATGAAGAGATTTGTTCAGGGCGAATGCAGGACGCAAAGCATCTTGTTGCCCCAAAGGGGTCTTTCTGAGAATATTTCGAGGAATGGCTCGCCATACGAACGGCGAGTGGCTCCTTTATTGTCTAGACCCGCCGCTGGGTAGCACGATTTCCCGTGTGCGTGACGGTCTGCAGTTGGCCCAGACTGTGTGAAAACGTAGTGTTTGAGGTAAACACGGATGCGACGTGTGCGTTGATACCGTTATTAGGGCATCGATGTGTGAGGTACCCGTATGAAGAGATTTGTTCAGGGCGAATGCAGG
>CALQCM020000116.1 GCA_943329075.2 Chitinophaga pinensis
AGTTGCCACTGATCGTGATCACGCCCGTGTCAGTCACTGAACCGCCCGAAATACGGCCTGCCGTCGTGACGGTCAAACCAAGACCGGCACTGCCGAGGGTTGCATCGGTCGTCGATTTTTCTGCAATGGTCGTTTTGAATCCGCTCGCCGCCAGCACCAGTTCCGAAACCCGCGCACGGATGGTGTAGTCCTGGTATGCCGGCAACGCAACCGCTGCCAGAATGCCGATGATCGCCACCACGATCATCAATTCAATCAGGGTAAAGCCCCGTTGGATACGCTTCATTGAAATTCCCTTCAAAGTTGTATGTCAGGCAAAAAAGCCCGTCACCCCCATACGCCCGCAATAAGCAGGCCCGTCAGGCCGGGAAAGGAACACATTCATCCAAAAAGGTCCTTTGGTGTTGATTTAATGGACTTGATCGGCATTGAAGCCCAGGCGCCAAAAACGCGTTTTACCGCCAAATCAAGTCTTTTTCGGCGTGCGATCAATCACCGCAGCACAATCACGTCATTAATGGCTCAAGCGCGGCCTGCCCCAGCATACTTAGGGCATTCGGTCCTGCGGGCTCAAAAACCATTGCACCGGCCGCGCGCCGGTCAGCCGGCCGGATGTGCATGCCGCCAAATAGACGGCAAGCCGGCACCGAGCGCCTGCTTCGAACATTTCAGCCGGGCGTCGCGCCACAGCGTATTGGATTTATTACGTCTTCAGCTACCTGACGGAGATTCGCGTAGCGGCTCAGAAGCGGCGATTTCGATACAACACAAGTCACCTGTATCGCTCGGTCAAGTTCCGCCGAAGTCATATCCTGTGACAAAATCTCCTTAACCTCTACTTTCGGCCGGACCGAAAAAACGTTGCAACTTCAATGGCTCGCATACCGCGCAATATCCGCAAAACTCAAACTAAGGCTCATGTTAGCCAAGGCGTCGGCTTAATTGCGCCAGCGCGACGACAACATTCGACCGCCGGGAAGACTGCCCTGCATCCGCGAAACAAGCATAGAGGCCGCTACGATTTTGATCAGTTAATTGCCGTTAGCCCGGCGCTGGAAACTTTTGTGCGATTGAACGCTTATCATGATGCTTCGATTGATTTTGCCAATCCACAAGCCGTTAAAGCGCTTAATCAAGCATTACTGAAACATTTCTATGGCATCTCCGGGTGGGATATTCCAGCGCAATATCTCTGCCCACCCATTCCCGGTCGCGCCGATTACATACATTATCTTGCTGATTTACTGGCATCCGGCAATACAGCCGTGACTGTGCAACCCGGGACTGTTCGAGTGTTAGATATCGGCGTAGGCGCGAATGCGATTTACCCGTTAATCGGCAGCCGCGAATATGGTTGGCAATTCGTCGGGGCCGATATCGACGCCGAGGCACTCGCCAATGCGCAGCAGATTGTTGATTGCAATAGCGACCTTTCATCATCAATAGAGCTGCGTTTGCAAACCTCAGCATTAGCCATTTTTAAGGGGATCGTGCAGGAAAATGAGATTTTTGATCTCACCATGTGCAATCCACCCTTTCATAAATCTTTAGTCGAAGCACAGACCGGCACGCAGCGCAAATGGAAGAACTTAGGCAGGAACGCGAGTCAAGCGCCCGGCAAGAGCCCTCCAAAAGCTGGGCCCGCAACACTTAATTTCGGCGGACAAGCGGATGAACTTTATTGTGAAGGCGGAGAAGTGGCCTTTATCGAGCGCATGATTAACGAGAGTCAGCAGTTTGCAACCCGATGTATATGGTTTAGCACCCTGGTTTCAAAGGCCACCAGTCTACCCAGCGTTTACCGTGCGCTTAAAAAAAGCAACGCGGTGCAGATTAAAACAATCCCCATGGCACAAGGGCAAAAGAAAAGTCGCATCGTTGCCTGGACATTCTTCCAAAGATAAGCACTGATAAAAACCCCAACCGTAGCGGATTACCATATACAATAATTTTGTCACTTGCAGCACACTAAAACTATAACCTGGGGAGCGGGCCGCATGGGTGATTACACGAATATGTCTGCGTATTACGACGACATCATGACGTCCGGCTATTACGACTACGCCGGCATCGTCGACAGTCTGCTCACCCACCAACCCTTCGCCAATGCGCTGGAGATTGGCTGCGGCACCGGCCTCATACTGGAAGAACTTTCCACGCGACAGCCGCGCCTCGCACTGACCGGCATTGATTTGACCGAGGCCATGCTGGTGATTGCACAACGGCGCCTGCAGAAACACCACAACATCACCCTGCTGCAAGGCGATGTCATCGACTTCCAGCTGGCGCAGCAATACGAGCTGGCGTTTTCCTACGGCGGCGTGTGGTATTTCGTCATCGACGGCGACAAGGAGCCGTTCATGGTCAGCCATCTGGCGGCCGACGCAGACAACCACCACGGCCTCGCCCGCCTCGCCGCGCATGTGCGCCCCGGCGGCACGCTATTGCTCGGCATCCAGGGCCCGCACCACAACTATGAACGGGTGATCTCCAACGGCATGCGCTATTCGCAGACCATCGCCCCCTCGGCTGACGGCTTCACAAAAAATTATTACCTGACCGACGGCCCCAACACCGTGATGGCACAGACACTCCAATACCGCACCTATTCCTTTGCCGACGCCTGCCGGATGCTCTCTGCGCAGGGCTTTGATTACGCCCCGCAGCAAGGCCGCAAACACCGCTTTCTCGCCTTCACTAAACACTAAGCGACAGCCCGTGAACCCCAAACCGCGGATTTTTTTCGTCGGCATCGGCAATATGGGGCAGCCGATGGCGGCCAACCTGCTCAAAGCCGGCTACTGCTTGACCGTGCATGACCTCGCGCGCGCCAAGGCCGATGCCTTGATTGCCCTCGGCGCTGCGTGGGCGCCGACGATCGCGGCAGGGGTTGCCGCAGCGGACATCGTCATCGCCTCTCTCCCCGGCCCCGTGCAGGTGCGTAGCGTGATGCTTGGCGCTGAGGGTATCTTTACTTCGGTGCGCCGCGGCATGACGGTCATCGACACCTCGACCAGCGCGGTGGACCTGGTGCGCGAGCTTGCGATTGAGGCCGACGCACGCGGCATCGACTTTCTCGAAGCGCCGGTGACCAATGCAGTTGATTTCGCCGTGCTGGGCAGGTTATCGATTTTTGTCGGCGGTGCGGCGGCTTGCTTTGAGCAACATAAACCGCTGTTCGAAGTCATCGGCGAGAAGATTTTTCACGTTGGTGCCCACGGCAACGGCGCCACCGTCAAACTGCTGACCAACCTCTTGTGGTTTGTCGGCGCGGCGGCGATCGGCGAAGGCTTGATGCTGGGTGCGAAGGCCGGCGTGCCGCTCAAAACCATCTGGGCGGCGATCAAATCGAGCGCCGGCAACAGCTGGGTGGCGGAACACGATGTGCCTTCGATCTTCGAGGGTCATTATGATCCGAGCTTTACACTGGCACTCTGCTGCAAGGATCTCGCGCTCATCAACGACATCGCCGGCAAGCAGGGTTATCCGCTGATGATGGGCGCCCTCGCCCGCACGCTGTTTGAAGAAGCACGGGCCACTTACGGCGACGCCGCCGGCGAACTGCACGTGGTGCGTCTGCTCGAAGAACGTGCCGGACTGTATCTGCGCCCACCCCACGGCGTGGCGGCGCCGAACGCTACAACGACGCCTGCAACTGATCCGACGCCACACACCGGCGCGGCCAAACAAGCCGCCCTGCTGCAAGAAGCGCACCGGCATATGCCGCAGGGTGTGGCTGAGAATTATCGTTACTGGGGCGAAGAACACACCGTCTTCATCGACCACGCCGAAGGCTGCCGGCTCACTGATTGCGACGGCAAATCCTTTGTTGATTTCCGTCTTGGCTACGGGCCTATCATCCTCGGTTATCGCGATGCACGCGTCGATCGTGCGGTGATCGAACAGATCACGCAACGCGGTACGCTGTCGGGGTTTTCAACCGCGCTCGATATCGTCGTCGCCCGTCAGATGAAAGCACTCTGCCCCAACCTCGACAAGGTGCGTTTTGCCAACTCGGGTACCGAGGCGGTGATGGGCGCCATCCGCACAGCCCGCGGCTATACGGGACGCGACCGTGTGGCCATCGTCGAGGGCTGTTTCCACGGCCTGAATGACGAAATGATGTGGAAGTCGGACGTCGAACAATGGCGCCCCGGCGACCCGGGGGCCCCCGCGGTGATTCCGTTTGGTGCCGGCATCCCCGCGCGCGCGCGTGAGCTGGTTGACTTCATCCAGCTCAATCATTTCGAGGCGCTGGAAGAACTATTCCGCAATCAGCACAATACGCTCGCCGCCGTACTACTAGAGCCGATCATCGGCAACGCTGGCAGCATTGCCGCCACTCCAGCATGGCTGCAACGCTTACGTGATTTGTGCACGCAACACGGCACGCTGCTGATTCTCGACGAGGTCAAGACCGGTTTTCGCGTCGCCAAAGGCGGCGCACAGGAACTCTACGGCATACACGCCGATCTGGCGACCTATGCCAAGGCGATGGGCAACGGCTATCCGGTGGCCGCTTTTGGCGGACGCGCCGAGATCATGGACGTGGTCGGCTCGCATGCCGGTGGTGTGGTGCATGGCGGCACGTATACGGCCAATCTCGTCGCTTTGAGCGCCGCGCACGCCACACTCGATATTCTTGCCAACACGGACGCTCTGGCCACCGTCAACCGCACTGGCGCGCAGATACGCGACGCGCTGGGCCGCGTGTTTACCGCGGCCGGCATTGAACACGCCTTCGCCGGCCCGCCGGCCATGTTTGGCATCCATTTCACGCCGACGGTACCCACCGACTACCGCGCCTGGCGCGCCACCAACAGCGCGCTCTACCGGCGCTTTGCGTGGCAACTCATCGCGCACGGCGTGATGCTAGAACCCGATTCGCGCGAACCGTGGTTTATCTGCGAGGCACACCGGCAGGTGGATATCGGCTGGCTCGAAGACATCGCCACCCGTGCGATCAAAGAGGCACTGGCGATGCCGGCTTGATGCAAAGCGCCCCATCAATTTATGTACCCTTCATTACAACTGGCGTGCTCGCGCCGATTCGAGTTTGATCAATTTCGGCAGGTTGTGCTTAGCTTCGATTGACCACCGCCCTCGCAGCCCAAAACTACCGCAGTTTCAGTAGCTTTCTATTTTTGACCCTACTGGGTAACCAAGCAAGGTCAACGATGTCAGCGGCTGTCATGAGAACTTTTAACTCAGGCTTTGCCCACCATGGCCTTGATGTCCTTCAGCAAAAGGAACAGGTGGAACGGATCAGATGGGCTGGGTTCAAACTCCCAATTCAGGTACCACTGCCTGGCAGGCTCATCCTTGGCATGCACCAGCAGTGCACGAATTCCGGCAATGTCCGCAGCCTGTGCAGTACGCAGCAGTGCATCCTTGAGCAGTGCTTTGCCAAGCCCTGCGCCTTGGCGCTGAAGGTCCACGGCAAGCCTGGCCAAAATCATCACCGGAACTGGGTGTTGTGGAATGCCTTTGGTCACACGCGGAGCCGCCTTTGAGGGCTCAACGCTGCCAACGGCCAAACTGTAGAAGCCAACGACCGAGCCGGAATGGCAACTCACATAGGTCTGCGCACTGTTGGATTTTTGGTTGGCGATCGCAAAGCGCTGCAAAAACTGGTTCAGTGCGCTCTGACCACAATCAAAGGACTCGACAGCGTCTGATGCGGCCAGTTTGCGAACTGGCTCGTAAGCCTGCGAACTCAACCAAGCAGCCCCGGCTCAGACAAAAGCTTCTTGATCATGGGCTTGGCGCTTACAGGCTGGTCCAGCGCAGTCTGAAACGCCAGCCACTTCTCGTCACTCAGTTCAAATCGGGTGCGGTCAGCCAAGGTTTGGTTGGCCGCGATGATGCCCGCATCAAGCAAAAATTCGCTCACATTTTTGTGCGCCACGCGCGCCGCTTCCTGAAGCAATTGCTTCACGGGTGTGCTGGCGCGCACGTCGATGCGCTCGGATTTGGAATGAATGACTGCGGTCATGATGACCCCTTTTTTGAATAGTTGAACCATCATAACGTCCGGACAACGTCCTGACAATCGTTTTTTAATGGTTGTCTCCGTAATGCTCCCCCCAAAAAAAGCGCCAACCAAAATGCCCTTGGCCTCGTACTGGTTGAGCGATGCCATCGACAGTGGTGCGCGCAAGGATTGCGCCTGCGCGTCGAGCTGTCTAGGTGCGAACCCTCGCAGTCAAAAACTACTGCAGTTTCAGTAGCTTTCTATTTTTTGACCAAACGCTATACGGGATCTTGACCATTATTTTCCATCTCATCCAAATCAGTCCAGATCGGGTGTAAATGGGCGTCAGAATAGGGCGCCCTCTTAAATGGGTGTAAATGGGTGTATTATTGGTTCATGCTGCAAACCGACACAATCACCATCACACCAGAGTTCCTTGGCCTCATCGCCAGGATCGAAGAGTTCAAAGGCGCGTGGCGTGCCTTGGGCACGCTTGCGCCGGATCGCCTGTCGGCGTTGCGGCGCGTAGCGACTATCGAGAGCATCGGCTCATCGACCCGCATCGAGGGTAGCAAGCTCTCCGACCGGGAAGTTAAGCAACTGCTTTCGAACCTGGAGATCAAGTCCTTTGCCACCCGCGACGAGCAGGAAGTGGCCGGCTATGCCGAACTCATGGATCTGGTGTTTTCGTCTTGGCCGGAACTCCCGTTTACCGAGAACCACATCAAGCAGTTGCACCAGATCCTGCTGCGCCACAGCGAGAAAGACAGCTGGCATCGCGGCAACTACAAGACCAACTCGAACAGCGTCGCTGCTTTCGACGAGCACGGTGCGCAGATCGGTATCGTGTTCCAGACGGCATCCCCCTTCGACACGCCACACCTAATGACGGAGTTAGTGGCCTGGGTAGCTCAGGAACGCGAAACGGCGCGCCTGCATCCGTTGCTGGTCATCGCCCTGTGCGTCGTTGTGTTTCTGGAGATCCATCCCTTTCAGGACGGCAACGGCCGGTTGAGCCGCGTATTGACGACTCTCCTGCTCCTGCAGGCTGGCTACGCTTACGTGCCCTACAGCTCGTTGGAAAGTGTGATCGAGCAGAACAAGGAAACCTACTACCTAGCTTTGAGACAGACGCAAGGGACGATCCGCACCGAGGCGCCGAACTGGCAACCGTGGCTGGCGTTCTTCCTGCAGTCCCTGGCCGAGCAGGTGCGACGATTGGAGAAAAAGGTCGAGCGCGAAAAGATCGTGCTGGCGGCTATGCCCGAGTTGGCGCTTAAGATCGTCGAGTTTGCCCGCGAGCACGGCCGCGTCACCATCGGCGAGGCCACCAAGCTGACCGGGGCCAGCCGCAACACGCTCAAACAGCATTTCCGCGCGCTGGTCGCACACGGCACGCTGAACCAGCACGGCAAAGGCCGCGGTGTGTGGTACGACCTGCGCTGATAATGGAAAATGCTAATTCCAATTCGCCATCGCTGCACGCCACCACATGCACCTAACCGAAAATACGCTTTTCAACGCAGCAGCCAAACTGCCAGTCTTTCCACCTTCAGCGCATGCGTCATCTAACAATGTTAGATACTCCAGACCTCACAAACAAAAACGGCCTACCCGAAGGTAAGCCGTTGAATGTTTGGTTGCGGGGACAGGATTTGAACCTGTGACCTTCGGGTTATGAGCCCGACGAGCTGCCAGACTGCTCCACCCCGCGTCTGAGCGCGCATTGTAACACTACGCGCCGACGCGTCCAATCATTTCAAATAAATTCCTGTAGAACCATTTACCTGTCTGCAACGCCCCGGCGCCGGTCAATTTGACGCAGGCAACGATTTCTTCGAGCGCAGCGAACCGATGTAATTCGCCAATTTGTCCATGCTGACAAAAAACACCGGCGTGACATACAGCGTAAGAAACTGTGAAAAGACCAGGCCGCCCACCACCGCGATACCCAGCGGCCGGCGCGTCTCGGCGCCCGCGCCATAACCCATCGCAATCGGTAGCGTTGCAAAAATCGCCGCGCCTGTCGTCATCATGATCGGACGGAAACGCACCGAACAAGCCTCGATAATCGCCTCCATTGCCTGCATGCCCTTATCGCGCTGCATCTGCATGGCAAAGTCGATCATCATGATGCCGTTCTTCTTGACCAGACCAATCAGCAGGATGATGCCGACGAAGCTGAAAATATTCAGTTCCTCGCGGAACAGCAGGAGCGTTGCCAGCGCGCCGAATCCGGCAAACGGCAAGGCGGTCAGAATCGTGAACGGATGGCCGTAATGCTCGTAGAGGATCGCCAGAATCATGTAGATCAGCACGATCGTGATCATGAGCAGAATGGGCAGGCTCTTGAATGCCTCCTGAAAAGCCTTGGCGCTGCCCGTAAACGAGGTTGAAATCCCTGCCGGCACCACTTCAACCGCCGCCTCGTTGATTGATCCAATCGCATCGCCGACAGAAACGCCGGGCGCGAGGTTGAACGACAGGATGACTGATGGCAGTTGCCCGAAGTGCGCGACCGAAATCGGCCCCACCCCGCTTTTGACCTCGGCGAGCGTGCTCAGCGGCACCATGGCGCCGGCCGGGCTTTGGATAAACAGCGAACCCAGCGCGTTGATATCAGACTGATATTTGCGATCGAGTTCCATCATGATGTTGTATTGGTCGGATGCGCCATACAGCGTGCTGATCTGACGTCCGCCAAACGCGTTAAACAATGCCAGCTCCACCTGCTGCGAGCTGATGCCCAGCGCGGAGGCGCGTTCGCGCAACACGCGGATCTGGATTTCAGGATTGCGCAGTTCAAGGTTGCTCGATACGTCCTGCAACATCGGCAAGGTACGCAGCTTTGCTTCCAGCGCCTCACCTGGCGCATAGAGATGCGTGAGTTCGGTCGCACTCAGCGAATAAACATAATCACTGGTGGAAACCGTGCCGCCAATGCGGATCGCCGGTGGATTCGATAAAAACAGGCGCACCCCCTGCAATTTCGATGCCTCGCGGCGGATCTGCTGAATAACGTCATCGGCACCGTCTTTGCGCTCATCACGTGATTTCAGACGGATGATGTAACGCCCGACGTTGTCGCCCAGCACGCCGCCGACGCCCTGCCCGGCCGTCGACATGACCGACTCGACGTTGGGGTTCTTCTGGATGATGTTCGCAACCGCCTGCTGGTGACGGATCATTTCGTCAAACGTAATGCCCTCGCGCGCGCGCGTATTCGCGTTAATCACGCCGGTGTCCTGCCGCGGAATAAAACCCTTCGAGACTGCGCCATACAACCAGCCGGTCGCGACCAGCACGCCAAGAGAACCGAGCAGAACCACGCCCTGGAATCTCATAACCCAGCGCAGCGAACTGATATAACCGTTCTTCGCCGCCTCAAAGATATTTTCCGAAAGATTAAACAGGCGTCCGTGTTTATGCTCGGAGCGCAGCATCAGACTGCACATCATCGGCGTGATCGACAAGGAAACCATCCCGGAAATCAACACTGAGATGCCGACCGTCACCGCAAATTCACGGAACAGGCGCCCCACCATCCCTTCCATGAAGAGAATGGGGAGAAACACTGCAGACAACGAAACTGTCATCGTGATAACGGTCGAACCGATCTCTTTTGCGCCATCCAGGGCCGCCACGACCCGGTCCTTGCCCATCTCCATGTGGCGCGTGATGTTCTCCAGAACCACGATCGCATCGTCAACCACAAAACCCACCGCCAGCGTAATCGCCATCAACGACAGGTTGTTCAGACTGAAGCCAATCATCTTCATGACCGCAAATGTGCCGAGCACCGAGGCCGGCAGCACCAGCGCGGTAACCATCGTCGCTGGAATGTTGCGCAGGAAAACGAGGATGACGCCGATCACCAGAAGGATCGACAGCACCAGCGTGAAATTGACCTCGTGGATTGAATCGCGGATGAATTCCGCGCGGTCCACCAGCACGTTCAAGGTGGCCCCGGCCGGCATCTCACGCGCAATTTCGGGCAGCATTTCCTTCAACTTGTTGACGACCTCAACAGTGTTGGAACCGGGCTGCCGGTAGATCGCCAGAATCAGCGCGCGCTCGCCGTTGTACCAGCTGCGGATTTTTTCATTTTCAACACCATCGGTGGCGCGCCCGATATC
>CALQCM020000117.1 GCA_943329075.2 Chitinophaga pinensis
ACTGACCGCTGCAATTAACGAGTATGTCGGTTTGCACAACAAAAATCCCAAGCCTTTTGTCTGGACTGCCAAGGCCAATGACATCCTTGCCAAAGTCATTCGCGCCAACAGCCGTTTAAGTTCCAAACAGAATGAAGCACTACACTAGGCCTGCGTCTCGTCGTTGCGGAACGGCCGCTTGCGCTCACTGAGGCGCTGCACGACGACATAGAACACCGGGATCACGAAAATGCCGATCATGGTCGCCGCCAGCATGCCGAACACCACCGTGGTGCCCAGCGACTGGCGCGCGCCGGCGCCGGCGCCCGTGGCAATCGCCAGCGGCAGCGTGCCGAGTATGAAGGCGAATGACGTCATCAGAATCGGCCGCAGGCGCACCGCGGCGCCGCTCAGCGCCGCCTTGACGATCGTCTCGCCGCGCTCGCGCGCGAGCTTGGCGAACTCGACAATCAGAATCGCATTCTTCGCCGCCAGCCCGATCAGCATGATCAGCCCGATCTGCGCATAGACGTTGTTGGCCATTTCGCGCATTGCCAAGCCCGAGAAAGCGCCGAGCACGCCGAACGGAATCACCAGCAGAATCGCCACCGGCATCGACCACGATTCATACAGCGCGGCGAGCACGAGGAAAACGAACAACAGCGAGAGCGCGAAAATAAAGCCGGTCTGTCCGCCGGTTTTCTTTTCCTGATAAACGGCGCCGGTCCACTCGAAACCGTAGCCCTCAGGCAGGTTCTTCGCCAGATCTTCCATCACCTGCGCGGCCTGACCCGAACTGTAGCCGGGCGCAGCGGAGCCGTTGATGCTGGCGGCGCGATAGATGTTGTAGCGCTGGAAATATTCCGGGCCGTTGATCGACTTCGTCTTCAACAAAGCGGACAGCGGCACCATGGTGCCGGCGGCGTTGCGCACGTAAAAGCGCTTGACGTCGTCGGGATAGGCGCGCGCCGACCCCTCGGCCTGCGCCTGCACGCGGAACGTTCTGCCGAACAGGTTGAAATCGTTGACGTAATAACCGCCGAGGAAAGTCTGCAGCGTGAAGAACACGTCGGAGAGCGCCACGCCATAGGTCTTGGCCTTGTCGCGGTCGACTTCATATTCGATCTGCGGAATGCGGTCATCGTAGCCGGTAAATATAAAACCGAGTTCGGGCCGCTTGCGCGCCTCGCCGATGAAATTCTGCAGCACTTTTGAGAACTGCTGCGCATCGCCGCCGGCGCGGTCCTGCAGAACGAATTCGAAGCCGCCTGCGGTGCCCAACCCGCGGATCGGCGGCGGATTGAAGATGAGGACGTTGGCATCCTTGATCGCGCCATTGGCCGCGCCCGTCAACTGGCGCTGGATCGCCGGCGCCGATGCAGCCGGCCCCTTGCGTTCGTGCCAGGGCTTGAGGCGGATAAACGCGGTGGCGTTGTACGAAGTGGTCAGACCGGTCAGCAGGTTAAACCCTGCCAGCGAGGCGACCCCCGACACGCCTTCCACGCCGAGCGCGATCTTGGTGAACTGGTCGACCGCCGCATTGGTGCGCTCAAGCGAGGCGGCCGGCGGCAACTGCACCACGGCGAACATATAGCCCTGGTCTTCGTCCGGCACCAGTGCCGTCGGGCGTGTTTTCAGCAGACCGTAAATCGCCACCAGCAGCACGGCAAACGTCAGCGCCACCATGAATGAGCGGCGGATCAACAACGCGGTCGAGTTCACATAGCCATTGGTAAACGCACCGAAGGCGCGATTGAAGATGGCAAAAAAACCACGCAGAAAGCGATTCGGCTTGTGTTGCGCCGCCGGGTGCAACAGCAGCGCGCACAGTGCCGGCGCCAGGGTCAGCGCGGCGACCGCGGAAAGAATCACCGAAGTTGCCAGTGTCAGCGCAAATTGTTTGTACAGTTCGCCGGTCAAACCGCCGAGAAAGGCCACCGGGATAAACACCGCTGACAGCACCAGCGCGATCGCCACCACCGGGCCGCCGACGTCCTGCAATGCCGCCTTGGTCGCCTCAACCGGCCCCAGACTGTCATTGTCGAGCCGGTGCTGCACCGCCTCCACCACCACGATCGCATCGTCGACGACGATACCGATGGCCAACACGAGGCCAAACAGCGTCAGCGTGTTGATGGTAAAACCGAGCGCGGTGAACACGGCAAAAGTACCGACCAGTGCCACCGGCACCACCAGCATCGGAATCAGCGTCGCGCGCCACGACTGCAAAAACAGATAGACGACCAGCATCACCAGCAGCATCGCCTCGATCAGCGTGATGACCACTTCCTTCATCGATTCGGTGACGAAGGGTGTGGTGCTGTACGGCACCGAATATTTCATGTCCGGCGGGAAACGCTGCGCCAGCGTTTCTATGGTGCGGCCGACGTCGCGCGCGGTGTCGAGCGCGTTGGCATCGGGTTGCAGAAAGATGCCGATGAACACACCGGGCACGCCGTTTTCCTGCACGTTGATGGTGTAGTCGGCGCCGCTGAGTTCGATGCGCGCAATATCCTTCAGGCGCACGATCTGGCCGTTCGATGCGGCGCTGACGACGATGTTCTCGTACTGGGTGGCGTCGGTGAGGCGGCCCTGCACCGTCACTGAGTACTGCATCGGCACGCCGGCAGGCATCGGCGGCACACCAATACGGCCGGCAGGCGCGACAACGTTCTGCTCCTGCACCACACGCTGCACGTCGGTGGCGCTGATGCCCAGTCGCGCCATCTTGTCCGGATCGAGCCAGATGCGCATGCTGTAATCGCGCGCGCCGAACAGGCGCACAAAACCCACACCCTTGACGCGTGCCAGCGCATCCTGGATGTTGAGCAGCGCGTAGTTGCTGAGAAAGGTGGTGTCGAAACTGCGGTTCGGCGAGGTCAGCGCAATGACCTGCAGAAAGTCGGTCGACTGCTTGCGGATGGTGATGCCGTTACGGATCACGTCGGGCGGCAGCTGGCTTTGCGCGATCGCCACGCGGTTCTGCACGTCAACCGCACCGAGGTCCTGGTTGCTGCCGACCGCGAAGGTCACGGTCAGCGAATAGGTGCCGTCATTGGCACTCTTCGAGTCCATGTAAATCATGTTCTTTGCGCCGTTGACCTGCTGCTCGATCGGCGCGGCGATGGCCTGCGTCACCACGTTGGCATTGGCCCCGGGCAGCGCGGTGGTGACCTGCACCTGCGGCGGCACGATCTGCGGATACTGCGTGATCGGCAGATCGAGTGCGGCGACGGCGCCGGCCAGCGTGATGATCAGCGAGATGACCGATGAAAAGATCGGCCGGTCGATAAAGAAATTGAACATGGCGGCTACTTGCCCGCTGCTTTTGCGGGCTCAGCGTCGGCCTTGCCTGCGGCTTTGGCGGGCTCGGCGTTTTTCGCGGGCGCGGCTTTGGCGTCGGCTTTGGCATCACCCTTCGCATTCGCATTCGCTTTGGCATCGCCTTTGACTTCGCTCTTGCCGATCTGCGAGGCTTCGATCACCGTCGGCTTCACCGGCGCGCCGGGACGCGACTTGCCGGTGCCTTCGACAATCACCAGTTCACCGGGCTGCAGACCGCTTTCGACGATCCACTCATTGCCGCTGCGCGAATTGGCCACGACCTCGCGGTATTGCGCCTTGTTCTCAGCATCGACCACCAGCACCGAACGCTTGCCCTGCATTTCCTGCACCGCCTGCTGCGGAATGCGAAAGGCTTCCTTCTGCGTCAGCGACGGCATGATCACACGCACCAGCTGCCCGGCGCGTAACAGACTTTCCGGGTTCGGCACCTGCACGCGCACCTGCAACGTGCCGGTTTTCGGATCGACCGCGGTATCGACGAAATTGATCTTGCCCGGCAGCTTGTATTCGCTGCCGTCGGCGAGGCGCAATTTGAACGCCGGCAGCTTGCCCTTGGTGTCGTTCGGGTTGCGCTTGAGATCGCGCTGCAGTTCGAGCAGTTTCAGCTCGCTCACTGTGAAGTTGACGTAAATCGGGTTCACCGAATACAGCGTCGTCAGCAGTGTGGTCGAGGCATTGACCAGCCCGCCGGCCTTGATCAGCGCCTTGCTGATGACGCCGTCGCGCGGCGCACGGATGGTCGTGTAATCGAGATTCAGCTCGGCAGTACGCACCTGGGCGCGCGCTGCTTCCTCGGTGGCCGCGTCGATCGCTTCTTTAGCCACGGCGGTATCGAGATCCTGCTGACTCAGTGCGCGCTCTTTTGCCAGCGGACGCACGCGTTCGAGTTGCTGTTTGGAATTCAGATGCTGCGCCTGCGCCAGCGCAAGGGCCGCCTTGGCCTGATCGAGCGCCGCCTTGTACGGCTGCGGGTCGATCACGAACAGCACCGAACCGGCGGCGACACGACCGCCGTCTTCGAAGGACTGCTTGTCCAGCAAGCCGGAAACGCGCGCGCGGATTTCCACCGTGTCGACTGCCTCGGTCTGACCGACGTATTCCTCGAATATCGTCACCGGCTCGGTTGCCACCTTGATGACATTCACATCGGGCGGCGGAAACGCCGGCGGCCCGCCCTTGCCATTGCAACCGGCGAGCGCGATCAGTACGGCAAGCGACAACAGCGCAGCAATGCCGCCGTGGACGTTAATTTTCGGGTATGCGTTCAAGGCAGTTCTCCAGGACCTTCGGCACCCGCGCGCAGCGGGCACAAAGAGAGGGGGCAAAAAAGGTGCTAGTTTACAGGCTCAGCGGGGCCCCAGAGTGTTATGTAACGCACATAAGGGTATTGCTGCCGGGGTCATTGAATGGCCGCAGAATGAAAGGACAGTTGCGAAGCCAACCTGATCCGGCAGAGATGTTATCTTTCCGTTTCGTGACATTCGACGGAGGGAGCTTGCAATGAAACGCACCAAAACGCTGTTGTTGGGCCTGATTCTGGCGTTTTCCGGTGGATTTGCCGCGGCACAACCGAATTTCGACGCGGTCACCATCAAAACCCACAAGGTCGCCGAGGGCATCTACGCGCTGGAAGGCGAAGGCGGCAACATCGGCGTCTCGGTCGGCGAAGATGGCGTGATCATCATAGACGACCAGTTCGCGCCACTCACACCGAAGATCACCGCGGCGATCCGCGCGCTCTCGGACAAACCGCTGCGCTTCGTGCTCAACACGCACTGGCACTTCGATCACACCGGCGGCAACGAAAACTTAGGCAATGCGGGCGCGGTGATCGTCGCCCACGAAAACGTCTACAAACGCATGTCCACTGAGCAGTTCATCGCGTTCTTCAAGATGAAACTGCCGCCGAGCCCGAAGGCTGCGCTACCGGTGATTACCTTTACCGAGGCGGTGACTTTCCGCCTGAATGGCGACGAATTGAATGGTTACCACGTCAAGCGCGCCCACACCGACGGCGACATGATCGTGCGTTTTCGCAAAGCGAATGTCGTGCACATGGGCGACACCTACTTTTCGTTCATGTATCCGTTCATTGATCTCGGCAGCGGCGGCTCGGTCAAGGGCGTGCTGGCGGCGGTCGACGGCGTGCTCGGCACGATCGATGAAAACACCAAAATCATTCCGGGCCACGGCCCGCTGTCCACCAAAAGCGACCTGCGGGCCTATCGCAACATGCTGTCGAAGGTTGCAACCAGCATCGGCCGTATGATCAAGGCGAAGAAAACGCTCGAACAGGTGGTGGCGGCGAAACCGACACGCGAATTCGATGCGGTGTGGGGCAACGGTTTTCTCAAGCCCGATCAGTTCGTCGAGATTGTTTACAAGAGCATGAGTCCGGAGAAGGCGGCGGCGAAGGCGCGCTAGGCGGATATTCGAAAATCCGTAGGTTGGGCTGACGAAGGAAGCCCAACTTCGCAGTTCATAGGAGCAAAAATGCTTTATCGACGAGCGAACGCAGCAGGCGCTACCTATTTTTTCACCGTCAATTTAGCTGATCGCAATACGGACACCCTGGTACGTCATGTCGATGCCTTGCGTATGGTCATCAACAGGGTCAAGAAAATCCATCCGTTTTCTATCGTGGCAATGGTTGTGTTGCCGGAACATCTCCATGCGATCTGGCGTCTACCAGTCGAAGACGCGAATTACCCAACGCGTTGGGCGCTGATCAAGAGTGGATTCTCCCGGCTGCTGCCGAAAACCGAGCGCATAGCATCAAGCCGCGCGACGAAACGGGAGCGGGGCATCTGGCAGCGTCGCTATTGGGAACATCAAATTTGCGATGACGATGACTTGGCGCAGCACGTGCATTACATTCATTACAATCCGGTCAAGCACGGCCTGGTAAAACGCGCCGTGGATTGGCCGCACTCGACCCTGCACGGCTACATTACACGGGGCGCGGCAAGTTGTAATTGGGGCGACGGTGCGGATGAAACAGTTGGCGGGTATGGCGAACGTGGTAGTGTTGGGCTTCCTTCGTCAGCCCAACCTACGTGACTATGCCAATAACATCCGCTAAGCGCGTCATTCGCATGCCCTCTGCCGAGGAAAATGCAAAAATCCTCACGGCAGCAAGGTAGGGTGGGCAACTTTGTTGCCCACGCGGACAGCCGGCGTTGATTGAACGCGTGGGCAGCACGCTGCCCACCCTACGGGGCTTGCGACATACTCTATAAATCGGCGATCCAGAGCGGGTTCCAAATTCCCGTCGCCAAAATCTGACGTTTAACCAATCTACTCCGGCTTCACTCCCACCTCGCGTATCAACTTCGCCCACTTCGCCGTTTCCGTCTTGATGTAAGCGGCGAACTGCTCCGGTGTGCTGGTGACGATCTCGGCGCCCAGATCGGCGATTTTTGTGCGCGTCTCCGGCAGTGCAAGCACGCGGTTGATGTCGGCGTGCAGGCGCGTGACAACCTCGCGCGGCGTCGCCGCCGGCGCCACCACGCCCCACCACGACGAGACGTCGAATTCGGGATAACCGGACTCCGCCACCGTCGGCAGGTCCGGCAGCAGCGCCGAACGCTTGAGGCTGGCCACCGCAACCATGCGCAGACGGCCCGAAGGCATGAAGGGCATCGCCGAGGCCGGCGAGGTGAAATACAGATGCGCGTTGCCGGCGATGACGTCGGCGAGTGCGGGCGACGCCCCCTTGTAGGGAATGTGGATCATCTTGATGCCGGCGGATTTGTTGAGCAGTTCGGCGGCGAGATGACCGGGGCTGCCGATGCCGGAGGTCGCATAGTTGATCATGCCGGGCTTGGCTTTCGCGAGAGCGACGAGGTCCTTGACGCTCTTCACCGGCAGCGAGGGATGCACGACCAGCACGTTGGGTGTCGCCGCCACCAGCGTGATCGGCGCGAAGTCTTTGACCGGATCGAAGGGCATTTTCGCCATCAGGCTGACGTTGATGCTGAGGTTGCCGGCCTGCCCCATCAGCAGCGTGTGGCCGTCGGCCGGCGCGCGCGCGACGATCTCGGCGCCGATGTTGCCGGTGGCGCCGGCGCGGTTTTCCACCACCACCGGCTGGCCGAGGTATTCGCTGAGTTTCGGCGCGATGATGCGCGCCAGGAGATCGTTGACGCCCGCCGGCGGATAAGGCGACACCAGACGCACCAGCTTGGACGGGAAAGGCTGCGCCGCAACGCCGCCCGCCAGCAGCGCAGAAACCAACATCGCGCACGCCGCGTATTGCGCAGTTCGTTTACTGTTCATGTCGCGCTTCCGTTGCAGTTGTTACAGACGAAAAAAATCCGGTGGGCGCAGCGCGCCCACCGGATCGCTTGAAACATTACTTCGGGAAATTCGCGATCTTGCGCGCGTCGCCCGTCAGCTCAAGGATGTGCATGCCGGTGCCGGCGCGGTCGACCACGTAGATGTAGCCGCGATCGTCGACCTCGGGATTGTTCGACTGGATGGCGATCTTGCAGCGCTGCACGCCGTCGACCTTCAAACAACGCCGGGCCGTATTTTTATTGATCGCAGGCACGTAGTACGCCACTTCCTTCATCTGGTACGGATTGCGGTAGTCGACCACGCGCAGACCGCCGCTGAACCAGGCGAAGAAGGCCAGGCGCTTGTGGTAAATCGGCGTCATGTTCTCGTGCGAGGAGTGCGCGCCGAAACGGCCGCCGCGGTCGCAGAACTTGCCGGCTTTCTCGTCAATGTGGAAGTTCGACACGCCATAGGGCTTGGTCTCATCGGAAATATCGACCATGAACGCCATGTGGTAATCCTCGCGGCATTCGTTTTGCGTCGATTCATTGGAAACGAGCAGCATGTCGCGGGTCTTCGGGCGGCCGGTCCGGAAACCCTCCGACTGCGGCACGAAGTTCGAGAAATCGTCCACTTCCATGCCGAGGATCGGCAGCGTCGTGTGCGCACCCACGGTCGGATGCATGTCGGTGCGGCTGACCTGCGGATAGAGCAGGTTTTCCGGCGTCGGGGCGAACGGATCCTTGGAATTCGGGTCGCCTTTCAACAGCTTCTCGCGATCGATAATCTGGATCACGCCGCCGAGCAGCGTGCCGTAACCGAAATAGAGGCGGTTGCCGAGCGGAATCGCGCCGTGCAGATCTTCGGGAACCTTGCCCTTCGATCCCGGCTCCTGGCCGATCAACGAGAAATTACGAATGAACTTGGGGTTCATCGGATCGGACAGATCAAAAATCTTGGTAATGCGCTTGCTGCGGAAACCTTCGACGCGACCGTCGGTCACGAGGTAGGCAATGCCGGTGTCGCACTCCCAGGCGTTCTTGTGGGTGTCCTTGTGGCCCTTGACCAGCGTGATCAGATGACCCGGTTTCGACGGATTGGTCACATCCCAGATTTCATGGCCCGAACTGCCGTAGGTGCGCAGCAGATAGGTCTTGCTCGGGTCGCCCTTCGGCAGCGTCTTGCCGTCGCACACGCGCACCATCTGCGCGCCGCCCGACTCGCCTTCACCGGGCTCGCCAACAATGTGCGTCAGGTATTTTGGTTTTTTCGGATCGGTAACGTCGATGACGGACGTGCCGTTGTCCTCGGTCTGGCCGTTGATCGGATTGACGTGTTTGCCGCCATGATGGCCGATATAGGCGATGAACTTGTCGCCCTGCTTGACGATCAACGGCTGATAAGCACTGCGCGCCTGCAGATCGTTGTAACCAACGAGGCGCATGTTTTTCGATTCAACCTTGCGCGAAGCCGGTGCGACATAGGCGCCGTCCTCCGCGGCCCACGTGTTGCCGGTCGTGACCAGACCCAAACCTGCGGCCGCAACGGCCGTCCCAATACTGCGGCGATTCACCATCGCCTTGATCGTGCTGAACATGATTTTCCTCCAGGAAAAAAGGACGCAACCCCTGCCGCTGCTTGTTTTGATTTGGCTGCATGCGTCACGCAGCCATCGCGGATTTATTGCGGCTCGAACACCGGCAGTGTAACCGACTCCAAGAGCTTGCGAAACGCCACTTTCAGCGGCATGCCGATCTGCGCCGCCTCGGGTGCACAGCCCGTCAAATTGCTCATTAAGCGCGGGCCCTCGTCGAGTTCGACCACCGCCACCACATAGGGCACCTCGTCGGCGAAGGCCTTGCTCGGCGCACGGTGCACGACGGTATACGAATACAACTTGCCGCGGCCGCTGACCTCGACCCACTCCAGCTTTGCGGAACTGCAAAACGGGCACAGCGGATGCGGATAGAAATGATATTTGCCGCAGTCGTTGCAGCGCGGCATGACAAAACGCCCCGCGTGCGCCGCCGCCCAGTAAGGGCCGGTCGCCGCGTCGGGCGTGGGCATGGGACGTTCGATAACTTCGCTCATATTCGCTCCTATATCACCACACTTATCTCAATGATCCCCTCTCCCCCTGCCAAGGGGGAGAGGGCTAGGGTGAGGGGGCACGCGTCTCCTTGAAACCAACTGCCCCTCACCCCCACCCCTGATGTTTCCCCGGCTTTTAGAACTAAAGATCTTTACAAATCAATAGGTTGAATGTAAGGTGATGAGAAACGGCGTGTGCATGAACGGTTTTTTCTCTGTGTTGGGACCAACCAACACGGAGATCGATCATGCACACGCACGCA
>CALQCM020000118.1 GCA_943329075.2 Chitinophaga pinensis
ACGGTGACGATGCGCCCCTATACGCAATTGAAGATCGACGCCTTCAATTATGTTTCGGAGAAGCCCGATGCTGATAATGCGTTTTTCCGTCTGATCAAAGGTGGCATGCGCACGGTGACCGGGCTGATTGGCAAACGCGGTAACCAGAACGCCTACCGCATCGGCACAGCCACCGCGACGATCGGTATTCGCGGTTCCATCGGAGATACCATGGCTTGCGAACCGACCTGCGAAGGGGTCGCGCTGGGCGGCGACAAACTGCCGTCCGGCACTCACCATCAGACCCACAGCGGTGTCTACACCATGCAACTGGATGACGTCGCGGCGCTTGATGAACCGGCGCGCAGTGAGCGCGTGTTTCTTGCCCAGGTTGCGCAACTCGGCGGCAACGTCATGACCGACGAGCCGCCGGGCGGCGGCCGCATCCTGCTCGCGCAAGCCTCGCCACGCATCATCGTCATTGAAGAGGGCCACACCGGCTATTCGAACGGCCGCTCGCTTACGGTGACGGTCGGCGGCATAGGCGGGGGCATAGTCAATCTCAATATCCCGATCGGCGGCACCGGCCTCAAAGGCGCCGCTTGCAAGTAAAGGGCCCTGTTTGGCGGTGCCAAGGACGGGTATGAGATTGACGTTTTGCGCTTCCGCCATGACGTGAGGTGCCCAATCTCGTCATGCAATGTGACCAAATTTAGCCGTGAAATAAGTTACGGTTTTTAATAAATTTATTGGTACTGAGACCTTTGTCACGGTTGGCGGTAGTCAGACTTGCGGATTAAGTCACGTTTTGAAAACGCGGGTCACTGGTACGGGAATTGCCTGTTAACTTATGTTAAGATTTAATAGGTATGTTGAATTCACTTGCGGAAAACCGTATCCGCGGCGCAACGAATGGGAAGGAGGCCACCATGACCAAAACAAATTGGCAGGCATTGGTAATCGCTGTGTTGAGTACGATCGGGACATCCGCATTTGCAGCGGGTGCGGGTCAGGTCCAGCACCTCAGCGGAACGCTGACGGTGCAGCGCGCGGACGGTTCGGTGCGGATTCTGTCGCAAAAATCCGAGGTCGCGCCGGGAGAAACGTTGACGACCCAAAAGGACAGTTACGCGCAGATCAACATGGCTGACGGCAGCTCGATGACGCTGCGCCCCAATACCCAGGTCAAGATCGAGGCGTTCCAGTTTGCCGAAGGTAAACCGCAGGAAGACAACGCCTTTTTCCGCCTCGTCAAAGGTGGTCTGCGTACCGTGACCGGTTTGGTCGGCAAACGCGGTAACCAGGATGCTTATCGCATCGGCACAGCGACCGCCACGATCGGCATTCGCGGCTCTTCCGGCGACACCGTGTTCATTCTGCACAATCCGGACGGCAGCACGACCACCCGCGAAAGCTGCCCGATCGCGGATTGCTCGAAGTTGGAGGCCGGCATGTATCACACGACCTATACCGGTTCCTACATCATGCAGAACGCGCAGGGTTCATTGGTGATTGGCGAGGGCGAATTTGCCTTCGTCAAAGACGCGAATTCCAAGCCGATCAAGCTGCAGGTCGATCCGACCGGCGGCGCTCTCAAGGACCTCGCCTCCGTCGTTGTCAGCAACAAATTTACCCAGGGTGCGGACTGCATCGTCAAGTAACGCAGTCTGCCACCGCAAAAAACCCCGCTGCGGCGGGTTTTTTTTTGTCCGGCGAACGATCTCAATCAGATTGTTTGCAGTGCCCTTTAAACCATTGTTTTCGGAGTCTGCCGGCGGTATTCAAGCGGCTGTCGGTGCGAGGCATTAGCGCTATAATCTGCCGATTTCCATGACCACTCATCGTCCATGATTTCCGGCGAAAAGGCGAACGCAAACCGTTCTGCCGCCAACCCGTTGCCGCCGAAAATCGCTGCGCTTTTGCGCGAGTCCGGCTGGATCGCCATGTTGCTGCTGGCGCTTTATCTGGCGCTGATTCTGTTTACCTTCCATAAAGGCGACCCCGGCTGGTCGCACAGCGTCGCCGTCGAGCAAATCCGCAATTCGGGCGGCACGTTCGGTGCGCGGCTGGCCGACATTTTGTTAAGCACATTCGGTTTGTCCGCCTGGTGGTGGGTGGCTTTGTGCGGGCTCGGCGTGCGCTGGAGTTTTCGCCGGATTGAAAAAGTCGAGGCCGCCAATCGCCGTTCGGTGCTGGTGTTGGCGATCGGTTTCGTCGTATTGCTGCTGGCGAGTTGCAGCCTCGAAGCGTTGCGTTTCTGGAGCCTGAAAGCGGCATTGCCGCAGGCGCCCGGCGGCATTGTTGGCCTCGGTATCAGCGCCTTTTTGGCGAAGGGCGCCGGATTCACCGGCGCAACGTTGATTCTGCTGGCGTGCATCGCGATTGGCTTGAACTTGTTCGCCGGGATGTCGTGGGTGGAGGCGATTGAGCGCACCGGGGCCGGTATTGAATGGGCTTATCAGTTTTCACGCCAGCGCTGGCAGGACCGCCAGGACCGCAAGGCCGGTGAGGTGGCAATCATCAAACGCGAGGAAATCGTCGAGGTCAGCAAGAAGAAACTCGAGATCCACGAACCGATCCGCATTGAGCCGCCGGCGAAGCCGATTCCGAAATCGCCGCGCGTCGAGCGCGAGAAACAGGCGCCGCTGTTTGAACACCTGCCCGACTCGCCGCTGCCGCCGATCAATTTGCTCGATGAGGCGGCCGCAGTCGTTGTCGATATCAGCACCGAAACGCTGGAATTCACCTCGCGCCTGATCGAGAAAAAGCTGCTCGACTTCGGTGTCGAGGTCAAAGTGCTGGCCGCTTATCCGGGCCCGGTGATCACGCGTTACGAAATCGAACCGGCGGTCGGCGTCAAAGGCAGCCAGATCATCAACCTGATCAAGGACCTTGCGCGCGCATTGTCGGTGGTCAGCATACGCGTCGTTGAAACCATCCCGGGCAAGAGTTGCATGGGGCTGGAAATTCCGAACCCCGAGCGCCAGATCGTGCGCCTGTCTGAAATCGTCGGTTCGCAGGTCTATGCCGACATGCATTCGCCGTTGACGCTGTCGCTCGGTAAAGACATTGCCGGTCATCCGGTGGTTGCCGATCTGGCGCGCATGCCGCATCTGCTGGTTGCCGGCACCACGGGTTCCGGCAAGTCGGTCGGTATCAACGCCATGATATTGAGCCTGCTCTACAAGGCGCCGCCGGCGCAGTGCCGCTTGATTCTTGTGGATCCAAAAATGCTGGAGCTGTCGGTCTACGAAGGCATACCGCATCTGCTGGCACCGGTCGTCACGGACATGCGGCAGGCCGCCAATGCGCTGAACTGGTGTGTGGCCGAGATGGACCGCCGCTACAAGCTGATGTCGACTCTCGGCGTGCGCAATCTGGCCGGTTTCAATCAGAAAGTCCGCGACGCGGTGAAGGCGGAAAAACCGCTGACCAATCCGTTCACAGTGACGCCGGATGCGCCGGAACCGTTGAGCGAAATGCCGTTGATCGTCGTTATTATCGACGAGCTGGCCGATTTGATGATGGTGGTCGGCAAAAAAGTTGAGGAACTGATCGCGCGTCTCGCGCAGAAGGCGCGCGCCGCGGGCATCCATCTGATCCTTGCCACGCAGCGCCCGTCGGTCGACGTCATTACCGGTCTGATCAAAGCGAACATTCCGACGCGCATCTCCTTCCAGGTCTCGGCGCGCGTCGATTCGCGCACCATTCTCGACCAGATGGGCGCTGAGGCGCTGCTCGGGCAGGGCGACATGCTCTACCTGCCGCCCGGCACCGGCCTGCCGCAGCGTGTGCATGGTGCATTTGTCGCCGATCATGAGGTGCACAAGGTCGTCGCCTATCTCAAAAACCTCGCGCAACCGCAGTATGTCGAAGGCGTGCTCGAAGAACCGGTGGCGGCGGCCGACGGGCTGCCGGGCGGCGAGGCTGGCGCCAATGGTGAAACCGATCTGCTCTACGATCAGGCCTGCGAAATCGTACTGAAGACGCGGCGCGCGTCGATCTCGCTGGTGCAACGCCATTTGCGCATTGGTTACAACCGCGCGGCACGTCTGATCGAGCAGATGGAACGCGCCGGCATGGTTTCGGCGATGCAATCGAACGGCAACCGCGAGGTTCTGGCACCGGCGTCGACGACGGAGTAAGGTCGCGCGTTAAAGACTGTCGGCGGGCGATAGCGGTATGCGCCCGGTTTTAATGGGGATTCCATGAAGAAGCGCTTGCTGATGCTGGGTGCGATTGTGATGCTCGCCGGCTTTGCTACTGCGGGGGCGGGCGAACTCGCGGTGCCGGCGCAAAACGACGTGCGCGGCATGCCGTTTGAAATTTTCATCCGCCTGCAGCAGGGCATGAGCGAGGGCGAGTTGTTGCTGCGGGCGGGCAAGCCCGATTCGCAAGCGGTCGAAAACATGCGCAACGATATCGTCAAAACCTATTACTATTTCCCGACCTCGTCGGATCCCTGGATCACAACCATACGCCTTGAGGGCGGCCGTATCGCCGCACTCGAGCGCATAAAGAAATTCTGATGCGATTATTATTGGCGGGACTGCTGCTGGCCGGTTGCGCTGCGGCACAGGCAGCAAGTATCGAGAATCTCAAGTCGTTTCTGCAGCAGACGACCTCCGCCAAGGCGCGTTTTGCGCAGATCATTGTCGACAAAAATCTCAAGGAGTTGCAGCGTGTCACCGGCACGATGCAGTTCCAGCGTCCGGGCAAGTTCCGCTGGGAATATCACAAGCCCTACGAGCAGATCATCGTCGGCGACGGCGCCAAGCTGTGGATTTACGACAAGGACCTGAACCAGGTTTCGGTGCGCAAGCTTGATCAGGCGCTCGGCAACAGCCCGGCCGCCTTGCTGGCCGGCAACAACGAAATCGATCGCATCTATACGCTGACCAACCTCGGCAATCAGGAGGGCCTGGACTGGCTGGAAGCGGTGCCGAAGGCGCAGGACAATGCGTTCGAGCGTATCCGCCTCGGCTTTGGCCAGGGCGGCGGGCTCGAAGCGATGGAATTGCGCGATGCCTTCGGTCAGGTCACCATCATCAAGTTCGCCGGTCTCGAGCGCAATCCAAAGCTGGCGCCCGAATCCTTCCGCTTTACGCCGCCGAAAGGCGCCGACATTATTACCGAGTAGGAGCTCCGTCAGGGGCGTGCCGTGAGCGATCTGTTCAACAAGCCTGAAACCGCCGCACCGCTCGCCGAGCGCCTGCGTCCGCGCACGATTGACGAGGTCGTCGGCCAGTCGCATCTGCTCGGCACCGGCAAGCCGCTGCAACTCGCGTTTGCCTCAGGCAAACCGCATTCGATGATTTTGTGGGGCCCGCCGGGCGTTGGCAAAACCACACTGGCGCGCTTGATGGCGCAGGCATTCAACGCCGAATTCATCGCTATTTCCGCCGTGCTCTCCGGTGTGAAAGACATTCGCGAAGCGGTGCAACGCGCGGAGCTGACACTGCAACAGGGCGGTCGTCATACCATTCTCTTTGTCGATGAGGTGCACCGCTTCAACAAGGCGCAGCAGGACGCGTTTCTGCCCTACGTCGAGCAGGGCCTCTTTACCTTCATCGGCGCCACCACCGAGAACCCTTCGTTCGAAGTCAACGGCGCCTTGCTGTCGCGCGCCTCGGTTTATGTGTTGCAGCCGCTGGCAGACGCCGACATGAATCTGCTGATCGACCGTGCGCTAGCGGCGGTTGCAGAAAAACGCAGCATCGCCGATGCTGCGCGGCAACTCATCGTCGGTTATGCCGATGGCGATGCGCGGCGCCTCTTCAACATGATGGAGCAGATCGAGGTTGCGGTGAGCACCACCGGTGCCGAAGCGATAGACGAAGCGCTGGCGCGCGCAACGCTGTCGCAGGGGCTGAAACGTTTCGACAAGGGCGGTGACCAGTTCTACGAGCAGATTTCCGCGCTGCATAAATCGGTGCGCGGCTCCTCGCCGGATGCGGCGCTCTACTGGATGTGCCGCATGCTCGACGGCGGCGCCGATCCGCTCTATGTCGGCCGCCGGTTGGTGCGCATGGCGAGCGAGGATATCGGGCTGGCGGATCCGCGCGCGCTGCGCCTCGCGCTCGATGCCTGCGAAACCTATGAGCGTCTCGGCAGCCCTGAGGGCGAACTGGCGCTGGCGCAGGCCGTGCTCTACCTTGCGGTGGCACCAAAGAGCAACGCCGCATATGTGGCCTACAACGCGGCGCGCGCGCTGATACGCGACGACGCTTCGCGACCGGTGCCGGCCCATCTGCGCAATGCGCCGACGCGGCTGATGAAAGAGCTTGGCCACGGTCGTGATTATCGTTATGCGCACGATGAAGCGTCGGCCTATGCCGCTGGCGAAAACTATTTTCCGGACGGCATGAAACAACCCGGCCTCTATCACCCGACCGAGCACGGTCTTGAAGCAAAGATACGCGCCAAACTCGCCGAACTGCGCGAACTCGACGCGCAGGCGCGCCGCAGGAAGCCGGGCGCCTAAACGCTTCCGGCATGCGGGCTGGCTCGAAGGGCGGTTCTTCGGGATAATAGCGGGCTTGCAAACAATCCACGACTGAACCACGGGAACAGAGATGCTTGATATTCAATTGTTGCGTAACGACCTGCAGGGTGTGATCAGCCGTCTGGGCGACCGTGGATTGACGCTGGATGCGGCCACCTTCGAGCGCATCGAGGCCGGCCGCAAGGCCGTGCAGATGCAGACCCAGGAACTGCAGGCGCGCCGCAACCAGTTGTCCAAGGAAGTAGGCCAAGCCAAGGCGAAGAAAGAAGACGCCTCGGCACTGATCGCCGAAGTCAACGCACAGGCCGACAAGTTGAAGGCGCTGGAGCAGGATCTCGCACGCATCCAGGAAGAGATGAATGCCTTCCTCAGCACGATACCGAACATTCCGCACGCATCTGTGCCAGCCGGAAAATCCGCCGACGATAATCTTGAGGTGCGCAAGGTCGGCACGCCGCGCGCGTTCGAATTCACGCCGAAAGACCACGTCGACCTTGGTGAGGCCTTGAAACAGCTCGACTTCGATGTCGCGGCAAAAATTGCGGGTGCGCGTTTTTCCGTGATGAAAGGCGGTCTTGCACGCATGCACCGCGCGCTTGCCCAGTTCATGCTCGACACGCACACGCAGGAGCACGGCTACACCGAGGTCTATGCGCCGTATCTAGTCAACGCCGAGTCGATGCGTGGCACCGGCCAGTTACCCAAATTCGAGGCAGACCTGTTTTCGGTGCCGCGCAGCGACGGCGGCAAGTTCTATCTGATCCCGACCGCCGAAGTGCCGGTCACCAACATCGTGCGCGATGAAATCGTCGCGCTCGCTGACCTGCCGCTGAAATTCGTCTGTCACACGCCGTGTTTCCGCAGCGAGGCCGGCTCTTACGGCAAAGACACGCGCGGCATGATCCGCCAGCACCAGTTCGACAAGGTCGAACTCGTGCAGATCGCGCATCCGGAGAAATCCTACGAACTGCTGGAGCAACTGACCGGCCACGCCGAACAGATTCTGAAAAAGCTGGAGCTGCCGTACCGCGTCATCACCCTGTGCACCGGCGACATGGGTTTCTCGTCGGCCAAGACCTACGACATCGAGGTCTGGCTGCCGGGGCAGAGTGCCTACCGCGAAATTTCCTCGTGCAGCAATTTCGAGTCTTTCCAGGCGCGGCGCATGCAGGCACGCTTCCGCAATGAGAAGAACAAACCCGAACTGGTGCACACGCTCAACGGTTCCGGGCTCGCCGTCGGCCGCACGCTGGTCGCCGTGATGGAGAACTACCAGAACGCCGACGGCAGCATCACGGTGCCGGCGGCGCTGCGCCCCTACATGGGCGGGCTGGAAGCACTCCGCGCCTAACGTTTTGCGCCGGATCGGTAGCCGCGACGCTAAAAAACCAATCGGCGCGGCACGGACGAGCCAGATAGGCATGCGGCTGAATTGTCGGGCGACTTGATACGGGCCGCGACGGCAAGGAAGTCGTTGGTAATCCTGGCGGAGCAGAACGTACCACATCACAAACCGGCTAAGGATTGCAGATCCAGTGAATTGAGCGTTTGGGTATCGGGATTGGATTCGAACTGTCGGGGCGGCCAGTTGCTACGGACGCGGAGCTCAGTCAGTGTTGCTATTCAAATGTATAAAAGTCATACAGGCAAATAGGGTGTTACTGCTTTGGAAGAATCACGAAACCCAGTCTGCTCGAGCGGGTCACTATCGAAGTCGGCAAATGCGGCGGACGCCCCTGTATTCGTGGCTTGCGCATTCGTGTCACAGATATTGTGGGCCTGCTTGGCGCCGGCGCGTCTCACCAAGAAATTCTTGAGGACTATCCTTTCCTCGAAGAAAACGACATTCTGGCATCGCTTGAATATGCCGCCGTGCAGACTGGAATCGCACGGCTATCAGGTGACCGTCACCGAACTGGTGGGCTGGGCGCATTTCATGAATAACGCGCACATCATCGTCAGCGTCAACAAGGATGTGCCGCGCCGGCGGGCCGCCGAAAATCTTGATGCGCTGCTCGGCGAACCGGGACTGACATCCCTGCAGGAGCGCTTTCTCACCGGGCTCGACCGCAGCAGCAGCCCATCGGGATCGGTGCCTGCGGCATGACCCTGGAAAAAATCCTTCGCAGCCAGGGCTTCGGCAGCCGCAAGCAGTGCCGCCAGCTCATCTGGAATGAGCAGGTCAGCGTGGCGGGACGGTTAATCACCGATGCAGACGAAGACCTGCCCTGCGCAGGCCTGGTCTTCAGCGTTGACGGCAAAGAATGGACTTTTCGCCAGCAACTCTACATCGGCTTGCACAAGCCTCCCGATTACGAGTGTTCGCGCAAGCCCAGCCACCATCCGGGCATCCTCACCCTGTTGCCGCAGGAATACGTCAACCGCAATATCCAGCCCGTAGGGCGCCTCGATCATGACACCACCGGCCTGCTGCTGCTGTCCGATGACGGCGGCTTCATACACGCCCAGTCCTCGCCGAAGCGGCATGTACGCAAAACCTATGAGGCCACTCTCTTCGAGGCGGTGACGCCGCAACTGATCGCGCAGTTGCAGGAAGGCGTGAAGCTCATCGACGAGGACAAGCCCATCGCCGCGCAGGTGCGCATGCTCGACACGCATCTGCTGGAACTCAGCATAGACCAGGGCAAGTACCACCAGGTGAAGCGCATGCTGGCCGCGGCGGGCAATCACTGCGTCTCATTGCGCCGCAGCGCGATCGGCAAGCTCACACTTGATTCGCTGGGCCTGCCCATGGGCCAATGGTGTCATCTGGAACCCGGGCAGCTGGCCCAACTCGTCTGAGCGTGGCGGTGGGCGCAGTCCACCGCGAATCGCTCTCAACCTCAAATTCCGCTCTGATAGACCTAAACGCGTAAAGAAATAAGAAATAGCAGATAACTTTGAAGGTTCACTTTCGAACCCCAAACAAGATTTTTGGAGTAATTCGGACGGCTGTGGATGCCATCCTGGCGGGGGGGTCTTCTTTCTGATGCGCATCCAAGTTGTTTTCTCGAATTTGCTGATTTTGTAAGCGATATCCTCGGCAGAAAAGATGTTTCCATTACAGATAAATCGACTCTGAATCGATTGGTGCAGTGAGGATTTCCGGCGCGCGGGTGGAATAAGATCTCACGCTCTGCCGGCTTGGCGTCTGCGTTCATGGGACCGGCTGAACGCCCCGGTTTATGCGCCCGAACACGGCTGACGGCGCGACGATGTCCGTCTGGTATGGGTGGATTGCACTTTTGTAGACGCGGGTGATTTGTTTCACGTAGTTGCGCGTTTCCGGATACGGCGGAATGCCGCGATAGCGC
>CALQCM020000119.1 GCA_943329075.2 Chitinophaga pinensis
GGGGTCGGCAAATCGACCACCGCCGTCAACCTCGCGCTGGCGCTGGCCGCCGAGGGCGCCTCGGTGGGCATACTCGACGCCGACATCTACGGCCCTTCGCAGCCGACCATGCTGGGCATCAAGGGCAAACCTGAATCGAAGGACGGCAAGCGTATCGAACCGATGACCGGTCACGGCATCCAGGCGATGTCGATCGGTTTTATGATCGACGTCGAGACGCCGATGGTGTGGCGCGGCCCGATGGTGACGCAGGCGCTCGAACAGTTGCTCAACGAAACCAACTGGCGCGACATCGATTACCTGGTGGTCGATCTGCCGCCGGGCACCGGCGACATCCAATTAACGCTGGCGCAACGCGTGCCGGTGACGGGCGCGGTGATTGTCACCACGCCGCAGGACATTGCGCTGATGGACGCGCGCAAGGGCCTCAAGATGTTCGAGAAGGTGAACATTCCGATTCTCGGCGTGGTCGAGAACATGAGTCTGCACACTTGCTCAAAGTGCGGCCACGAAGAAGACATCTTCGGTTCCGGCGGCGGCGACCGCATGGCCAAAGACTACGGCATTGATCTCCTCGGTTCGCTGCCGCTCGATATCAAAATCCGCGAGCAGGCCGATTCCGGCCAGCCGACCGTGGTGGCCGACCCGAACGGGCGCGCCGCTGAAATCTACCGCCAGATTGCGCGCCGCGTCGCGGTGAAGATCGCCGAGCAGCAGCAGGATCACTCGGCGGTGTTTCCGAAAATCGTCGTCCAAAATACGTAAAGGCGTGGCACAACCTTTTCGTCACTCCCGCGAAGGCGGGAGTCCAGGAATGAATGCATTTGCGGTGGTGATTGCCGTCTGGATTCCCGCTTTCGCGGGAATGACGTTTTGGATGTGGGGACTGTCGCAAAATGTGCGCGATGCGTGGTTCGGCTGAGCCGTGAAAGGATAGGCGATGAAATTCAAATTTCCCGTCATCATCATCGATGAGGACTATCGGTCCGAGAATGCCAGCGGTCTGGGTATCCGCGCGCTGGCCAAGGCGATCGAGGAAGAGGGCATCGAGGTCATTGGTGTGACCAGCTACGGCGACCTCTCGCAATTTGCACAGCAGCAGTCGCGCGCCTCGGCCTTCATCCTGTCGATCGACGACGAGGAATTTACGCCCGGCCCGGAACTTGATCCGGCGGTGTTGAATCTGCGTAAATTCATCGAGGAAATCCGCTTCCGCAATACCGACATCCCGATTTACCTCTACGGCGAAACAAAAACGTCGCGGCACATCCCGAACGATATCCTGCGCGAGTTGCACGGCTTCATTCACATGTTCGAGGACACGCCGGAGTTTGTGGCGCGCCATATCATCCGCGAAACGCGTTCCTATCTCGACGGGCTGGCGCCGCCGTTCTTCCGCGCGCTGACCAACTACGCGCAGGATGGTTCGTACTCGTGGCACTGTCCGGGGCACTCGGGCGGTGTGGCCTTCCTGAAAAGCCCGGTCGGCCAGATGTTCCACCAGTTCTTCGGCGAGAACATGTTGCGCGCCGACGTCTGCAATGCGGTGGATGAACTCGGCCAGTTGCTCGACCACTCGGGGCCGGTGGCGGCTTCCGAACGCAATGCGGCGCACATCTTCAACTGCGATCATCTGTTCTTCGTCACCAACGGCACCTCGACCTCGAACAAAATGGTGTGGCATTCGACGGTGGCGCCGGGCGACGTGGTGCTGGTCGACCGCAACTGCCACAAATCCATTTTGCATGCGATTACCATGACCGGCGCGATCCCGGTGTTCCTGATGCCGACGCGCAACCACTTCGGCATCATCGGCCCGATTCCGCTCGAGGAGTTCCGCTGGGAAAATATTCAGAAGAAAATCGCGGCGCATCCGTTTGCCCGCGAATCCAAATCGAAGCCGCGCGTGCTGACCGTGACACAGAGCACCTATGACGGCGTGGTCTATAACGTCGACACCATCAAAGAAATGCTCGACGGCAAGGTCGATACGCTGCACTTCGACGAGGCGTGGCTGCCGCACGCGACCTTCCATGATTTCTACCGCGGCATGCATGCCATCGGCACGGATCGCGCGCGCTGCAAGGAGTCGATGATTTTCGCCACGCAGTCCACACACAAAATGCTGGCCGGCTTGTCACAGGCCTCGCAGATCCTGGTGCAGGACAGCGACACGCGCAAACTCGACCGGCACAGTTTCAACGAGGCTTACCTGATGCACACCTCGACTTCGCCGCAGTATTCGATCATCGCCTCCTGCGACGTCGCCGCGGCGATGATGGAGCCGCCCGGGGGCAACGCGCTGGTCGAGGAATCAATTCTGGAGGCACTCGACTTCCGCCGTGCCATGCGCAAGATCGACGACGAGTTCGGCAAGTCGTGGTGGTTCAAAGTCTGGGGTCCCGAGCATCTGTCCGAGGAGGGCATCGGCGACCGCGAAGACTGGGTCCTCAAATCGAATGACCGCTGGCACGGTTTCGGCGATCTCGCGCCCGGTTTCAACATGCTCGATCCGATCAAGGCCACGGTGATCACGCCGGGGCTCGACGTCTCGGGCGCGTTCTCCAACCCGGGCATGCCGGCCGCCGTGGTGACCAAGTATCTCGCCGAGCACGGCATCATTGTCGAGAAGACCGGCCTATATTCGTTCTTCATCATGTTCACCATCGGTATCACCAAGGGCCGCTGGAATTCGCTGGTCACCGAGCTGCAGCAGTTCAAGGACGACTACGACAACAACCGTCCGCTCTGGCGCATTCTGCCGGAGTTCGTCAGCAAGTATCCGCAGTACGAAAAGGTCGGCCTGCGTGATCTGTGCTCGCAGATCCATGGCGTCTACAAAGCCAACGATATTGCGCGCCTGACGACGGAGATGTATCTGTCGAACATGGAGCCGGCGATGCGACCGGCTGATGCCTGGGCCAAACTCGCGCACCGCGAGATCGAACGCGTCGAAATCGACCAGTTGGAAGGCCGCATCACCAGCGTGCTGCTGACACCGTATCCGCCGGGCATTCCGCTGCTGATTCCAGGCGAGCGCTTCAACGCCATCATCGTGCGTTATCTGAAATTCGCAAAGTCGTTCAACCAGAAATTCCCGGGCTTCGATACCGATATCCACGGGCTGGTTGCCGACGAGACCAGCCGGCGTTCGCGCTATTACGTTGACTGCGTGGCGCAGTAGGCAGTGACCGCGCCGGCGCGCTGATGAACGAGGCCGCCGCAGAGGAGCGCGCGTCAGCGCCGCCCTGGCAATATCAGAGTTCGTTGCAGGGCGCGGCCTGGCCGGCTGTCGGCAATGCCGCCTGCAATCTGGCGCTGGCCATGCAGTTTCAATTCGCGCAAAGTGAAAGGCTGACGGACGCGCGCATTCTGGAATTGCAGCTGCGCCAGCTTGGCGCGCTCACCGCGCATGCCTACGCGACGGTTCCATTTTATCGTCAACGCTGGGGCGCGACATTTGATTACGCGTCCCCGCTTACGCCCGAACGAATCGCCGGTTTGCCGCTGCTCACGCGCCGCGATCTGCAGGAGAATTTCGAGGCGTTGAAAAGCAACGCAGTGCCGCCGTCGCATGGCGCCATCGGTGAAGCGCGCACCTCGGGCTCCACGGGAACCCCGGTGCGCGTGCTCAAAACCGAGCTGTGTACCTTGTTCTGGAACGCCTTCACACTGCGCGACCATTTCTGGCATCAACGCGATTTCAGCGGCAAGCTTGCCGGCATCCGGCATGGCGTGACGGTTGGTGATTTCGCGGCCTGGGGGCAGGCAACGGACGGCATCGTCAGCACGGGGCCGGCGGTGGTGCGCGGCGTCGATGCCGACGCTGAGACACAACTGGCCTGGCTGGTGCAGGAGCGGCCGGATTATCTGGTCACGCATCCATCCATGGCGGCGGAACTGGCGCGCCTTTCGCTCACCCGCGGCGTGCGCCTCGAGCGCCTGCGCGAGGTCCGCACCTATGGCGAGTTGCTGGCGCCGGAGACGCGCGTGCTGTGCCGCGAGGCGTGGGGCGTGCCGGTGACCGACACCTATTCTTCGAACGAAGTCGGTTATGTGGCGTTGCAGTGTCCGCGGCATGATCACTATCACGTGCAGGCGGAAGGCGTTTATCTGGAAGTGCTGAATGACAACGGCAGCGCCTGCGGTGTCGGCGAAACCGGCCGCATCGTCGTCACCCCGCTGCACAATTTTTCGATGCCGCTGATCCGTTACGACGTCGGCGACTATGCGGAGGTCGGCGCGCCCTGTGACTGCGGCCGCGGCCTGCCGGTGCTCAAGCGCATCATCGGACGCGTGCGCAACATGCTGGTGACCGCCGACGGCCGGCGTTACTGGCCGGTGCTGGGCGCGCGTGCGCTGGTCGAATCCGCGCCGATCCGGCAATATCAGCTGGTGCAGAAAACGGTTGACCGCATCGAGGCGCGGCTGGTGGTGGCGTCGCCATTAACGCCGGCGCAGCAGGAGGGCGTGCATACGCACATCCTGTCCAGACTGCCGCCGGGCCTGCAACTCGAGTTGGTCTATTGCGACAATATTCCGCGCAGCGCCGGGGGAAAATTCGAGGATTTCATTTCCGAGGTTGCGACGGCAGTTGCGTGACGCCGCGTTATCTGCGGCTGGCGGTAATGCCGGCGTATTCCGCGCCGGAGCGGATGGAGGGCCCGCTGGCGGCAGGCGCAGCGCCGGCATCGGTGCGTGACAGTTCGAGATTGTCGACGCTGAATCCGGCGCGCTCGAAAAGATCACGCAATTCCTGTTCCGACTGCAGCGGGTAGGTGACATGCCGCTCGGCGTAGAGACGCGCATGTTGTTCGAGTGTTTCAGGGGCGATTTCGAGCATGGTTTGCAGCGGCCCGGCGGCGGCGCGGACGGCGCGGGCAAAGCCATCGGCCTGCGCTGTGCTGAATCCGACCGCGGCGCTGCCGCCGTTGCGGCGCAACCGGTTATAGGTGACGGCCAGTCCGCCCGGGCGTAGCAGGTCGTGCCAGCGTGCGACGAGGGCGGTGCGGCGATCCTGCGGAAAACGACCGATGAATGCATCGGTGCAGATTGCGTCGAACGGATTCTCGCTCTCAAAGTCCATGATGTCAGAGCAATGCGTTTCAATCGTGCACGCCACACGCTCCGCATACCAGCGGTTGAGCGCCAGCGGTGTTTCGCACATATCGACCACCGTGATTTGCGGCTCCACGCCGCGCGCGCGGAAGAGGGCGAGCACGCATTCGAGCGTGGCGTAGTCGGCCGCACCGGAGAGCAGCACACGGGGTGTGCTGCCGCTGACGCCTTCAAGCGCGCGCCTGAAGTAATCGCTGCGGTATTCAATTGATCCCACCACGCCGAGAATCCGCAGGATTTGCCAGAGGCCGTGCGTCCACGCGCAATTTTCACCCGTGGCGGGGTCGCGGCGGCAAAGTTGCGGCGCGAGTTTCCACGCCAGTGGCGCGCTTAGTTGCAGAAATTCCCTGGAATCAGTCATGGTTGTCGTTGGTGGCGGACTGCGAATCCGCAGGCCGATGTTAGTATGTACTGGGTAAATCTCCAATGACCGACCTATTCAATCGTTTACGTTCTGCCGTTCCCGGCGTGCTCTGGCCGATGGCGCCGGATCATGCGGGTGCAAGCGCACTGGCGCTGCAGCATCAGCTCGATCAATCCCAATGGTGGTCCGTCGCGCAATTACAGCAGCAGCAATTGCGCCAGTTTCAAAGTGTGCTGCGGCATGCGCTGGAGACTGTGCCCTGCTGGCGCGAGCGGCTGGGAAATGCGCTGCAGAATCCGGTCGATCATTTCGACTGGGTTCGCTTTCGCGAACTGCCGCTGCTGACGCGTGCCGATGTGCAGCAACTGGGCAACCATCTGCTCAGCCGGCGGATTCCACCGGAGCACGGCAGACTGGTTAACTCCGAGACCTCGGGTTCGACCGGCCGGCCGATCAAGCGTTACGGCAGTGGCTTGACCGAATTGTTCTGGCGCGCATTTACGCTGCGCGAGCACCTCTGGCACGCGCGTGATTTTTCCGGCAGGCTGGCTGCCATCCGTCTCAAGGTCGAGCGCGGCGAAACCAAAGGCTGGGGGCCGGCCACCGATCTTGTGTTCGACACCGGACCGTGCGCACTGCTCAATCTGCGCACCGATCTCGACGAGCAACTTGACTGGCTGCAGGCGCAAGCGCCGCAGTATCTGATTACCAATGCGTCGAATCTTTTGTGGCTGGCACAGCGCAGCCGCGAGCGCGGCATACGCCTGCCCGGTCTGTTGCAAGCGCGCAGTTTCGGCGGCGCCTTGCCCGACGGCACGCGTGCGGCGGTGCGCGCAGCCTGGGGCGTCGGTCTTGCCGATGTCTACACGGCGGAGGAGGTCGGCTATATCGCGCTGCAGTGCCCGCATCACGAGCACTATCACGTGCAGTCCGAAGGCCTGATCGTTGAAATTCTGGATGACGACGGCCGGCCGTGCGCGCCGGGGCGGATCGGCCGCGTGGTCGTGACCACGCTGCACAATTTTGCGATGCCCCTGATCCGCTATGAGCTTGGCGATTTCGCCGAGGCCGGCGAGGCCTGCGCCTGCGGTCGCGGCCTGCCGGTGATCGCGCGCATTCTGGGCCGCGAACGGAATATTCTGCGTTTGCCCGACGGGCGGCGGCACTGGCCGAGTTTTCCGACCGACAAATGGTCGCGCGCAGTGCCGGTGATCCGGCAATTGCAGATCGTGCAGAAAAGCCGCGTCGACATGCTGTTGCGCATCGTTGCGCCGCGCAAATTAAGCGAAGATGAAGCGCGCACGCTGATCGCGTCGCTGCAGGCTTGCCTCGGTCATCCGTTCCGCATGACCATCGAGCGTGTTGACGAGATCGCGCGCAGCGGCAATTTCAAATTCGAGGATTTTGTTTCGGAGTGCGCGGACTGAGCGTGGACCGACCGCCGGGCCAAACCGCTACCGCCACATCTTTCTGGCGGTTTTCATCCATTCTTTGGCTTTGGTATCCGCTTCCTTGACCTCGTCCGGACTCATGTCGGTGGCGATGCGCTTCAAATGACCCGGCGCCTCGTCGTCGCCCTGTTCGGCGGCAACCGCCAGCCAGTAGTAGGCACGCTTCAGGTCTTTTTCGACGCCTTTGCCCTCCCAGTACATGAGTCCGAGATTGGATTGCGCCTGCAGGTGGCCGCGTATGGCGGCCTGTTGATACCACTTGGCGGCTTCGCCGAAACTCTGGCCGATGCTCTTGCCTTCAAGGTAGAGCGTGCCAAGATTGAATTGCGCGCCGGGGTCGTTCTGGATGGCGGCGAGCTTCCACCATTTGAGCGCGAGATCGATGTTTTTCTCGACACCGTAACCGCGCGCGTACATCAATCCGAGGCTGGTCTGCGCGCGCACGTCGCCTTGTTTAGCGAGTTTTTCGTACCACTGCATGGCCTGTTTGAAGTCCTGATCGACGCCCTTGCCGAGGTAAAAGGCTTCGGCGAGCTGGCGCGTTGCCGTTTTGTCGCCGGCCTCGGCACGGATCTTCAAATCGTTGAGCGGGATGTTGGCCGGCACCGGTGCTTCGCCGGCCCAGCCGGTGCCGATCGTCGCCACCAACGCAGCGGCGACAATCTGGGCGCAGAGATTACGCATCGGGTTGGCGCGCATCGGACTGGCGTAAATCCCTTTCGTAGACCGTCTGCTCGTAAGCATAAGGGTTTTTTTCGTCGGCGGTGTAGGACTGCGCCGAACGTTTGTGCCATACACCGGGGTCGAATGCCGGCATGAAGGCATCGCCGGCGACGTCGGCATCAACCACCGTGAGATAGAGGCGGTCGGCGTGCGGCATCGCCGCGGCATAGAGCTGGGCGCCACCGATGATGAAAATTTCGTCGTCGCCCTTGCAGGCGTCGAGCGCAGTTTCTATCGATGACGCCATGACGGCACCCTCGACGCGGTACGCGGGCTGGCGCGTAACGATCACGCTGGTGCGGCCCGGCAGCAGGCGGCCGATCGATTCCCAGGTGTTGCGCCCCATCACGATATGGTGCCCCATGGTGATCGTCTTGAACAGCTTGAGTTCGGCCGGCAGATGCCAGGGGATTTTGTTGCCGGCGCCGATCACGCGGTTGCGCGCCATCGCGACGATGACCGAGACGTGGCGCGCGGCGTCGCTCATCGCCGGTTCAGATCGCGACCGGCGCTTTAATGGCGGGATGCGGGTCATAGCCTTCGAGCGTGAAGTCCTCGTATTTGAACTCGAAGAGGTTCGTGACCTCAGGATTGAGGCGCATCACCGGCAGCGCGCGCGGCGCGCGCGAGAGCTGTTCGCGCGTTTGCTCGAGATGGTTCAGATACAGATGCGTGTCGCCGAAGGTGTGCACGAAGTCGCCGGGTTTAAGGCCGCAGACCTGCGCAATCATCAGGGTCAGCAGGGCATACGAGGCAATATTGAACGGTACGCCAAGGAAAAAATCGGCGCTGCGCTGATACAGCTGGCAGGACAGTTTGCCGTCGGCGACGTAGAACTGGAAGAAGGCATGGCAGGGCATCAACTTCATGCGGTCGAGGTCGCCGACATTCCACGCCGAGACGATCATGCGGCGTGAATCCGGTGTTTTGCGGATTTGTTCCAATACCTGGCTGATCTGGTCGATGTGCCCGCCGTCGGGGCGCGGCCACGAGCGCCACTGATAACCATAGACCGGGCCGAGGTCGCCGTTGGCGTCGGCCCATTCGTCCCAGATGGTGACGCCGTGTTCCTTCAGGTAACGCGTGTTGGTGTCGCCCTTGAGGAACCACAGCAGCTCGTGAATGATGGACTTCAGGTGGACTTTTTTCGTCGTCAGCAGCGGAAAGCCGGCGGCGAGATCGAAACGCAGTTGTGCGCCGAACACACTGAGCGTGCCGGTGCCGGTGCGGTCGCTTTTGCGGGCGCCGTGTTCGAGCACGTGTTTCATCAAGTCCAGGTAGGCGCGCATGTTCGATGTCAGATATGTGGTTAAACCTGAAGTGTGAATTTTAGTCGATATTCAGGCCGCGGGATTCATCGGCAGCAGTGCGCCGGTGCAGACCGATTATAATTTGCCGACTGCCCGTTTGCTCACTGGAACTGGAACACCATGCTTGCCAAACTGAATATTCACACCGGTTCGACCAATGCCGCTTTCCGCCGGCACAGCCATGTGCTGATGGTCTTGCCTGATGCGCAGGCAGTTGCCGGAGAAGGTGAGCCGCAGCGTGTGCTGCGCGCCCTGCTCAAGCGGCGCCATCGCAAGCCGGCGGAACTGGCGAAAAAGCCGCTCTCGGCGAATCTGGCCGCCGGCGCACTGGTGGCGTGGACGATGCCGGATGCGAAGCACTCGCAGTTTCAGGCGTTGGCCGCGATGCGTGCCGCACTTGATCTGCTGTTCGCGGAGAACCCCGTTGAAGTGGCCATCGTTGTGCCGCCGGGCATGGCCGGCCGTCACGCCGCCGAACTGGCGCTGTATTGCGCCTGGGTCAACGGGATCGCGCTGCCGGAGCGGAAAAGCAAGGGCGCGCGCAAACCGCTGCGCACGATTCATTTGTACGGTGCGCGAGATGCA
>CALQCM020000120.1 GCA_943329075.2 Chitinophaga pinensis
CACGGCGATGACCAACGCCATGCCCAAGCCACACCAGCGATGGATATCGAAGCCTGAATGTTGCGCCGACTTGTAATCGCCGGCGAATTGGCCACTGACGAGCGCGAGAACGCCAAACGCCACCAGCGCGAAATGAATCGACCGTGTTGTCAGGTCGATTTCAGCAGGCGCTGCTTCCTTCGCCTTCGCAACATCGCCATCGGGCATCAGGTCATTTCTGCGGCGGGTTCGACAACCCGTAGACGTAGGCCGCGAGCAGGTGAATTTTGCCGTCATCAAGGAACTGCTTGTGCGCCGGCATCTGCCCGGCGCGCCCCTTGGTGATGGTTTCAATGATCGTGGCCTCTGAACTTCCATACAGCCAATCCTTGTCCGTCAGGTTTGCCGAATGCAGTTCAGGCTTGCCCTTGCCGTCTGCACCATGGCAGGCCGCGCAAATGCCGGCAAATTTGAGCTTGCCGCGTTCAGCCTGTGCATTATCGTGCGTCAATCCCGAAAGCGAACGCACGTAATTGGCGACATCCTTGATATCGTCCGGCCCGCCGACCGCGGCACCAATCGCCGGCATCATGCCGATGCGCCCGTCGCGAATCGATGTCTTGATCGTCTCCGGATCGCCGCCGTAGAGCCAGACATCATCGCGCAGGTTCGGAAAGCCTCTGCCGCCGCCGGCGTCAGAACCGTGGCATTGCGAGCAATAGTTCAGAAATAATCGCCGGCCGATCGCGCGCGCATCGGGGTCGGCGGCAACCGCCTTCAGGTCCTGCTGCAGATACTTGTCGAAAATCGGGCCGTATTGGGCTGCCGCGTCCTTCTGTTCGGTCTCGAACTGCCCTTTGGAACTCCAGCCAAAGGTGCCTTTATACGTGCCCAGCCCCGGGTACAGCACGAGATAAATCAGCGAAAACAGGATGGTGATGTAGAACAGCCACATCCACCAGCGTGGCAGCGGACTGTTGCGTTCGCTGAGATCCTCATCCCAGGTGTGCCCCGTAGTCTCACCCTGCGCGCCGGACCCGCTCGTGCTGCTGAACGTAAACAGCAACACACCGCACGCAATCATGCTGACGACGGTGATCACCGCAATGTAAACGCTCCAGAAATCGTTGGTAAAGTCGCTCATGATTCTCCCTCAATGACCTGCCTGGCGCCGGATTTGTTCCGCCGGCAAATCTTCTTCGAGCGGCACGCGCGCGGCCGCCTCGAAATCCTCGCGCCGCTTGCCGCTCCACGCCCACAGCACGATGCCAATGAAAACCGTCATCATGACGACGGTCATCACACTGCTCAAATCGCTGTAATTCATCGCCGTTACCTCACATTTTTGAGCAGCAAACCCAGGCCCTGCAGATACGCGATCAACGCGTCCTGCTCCGTCTTGCCCTTGACCGCCTCGGCAGCACCGGCAATATCTTCATCGGTATACGGCACACCGACTTTGCGCAAAGCGCTCATTTTCAGCGGCACCATGTCAGGGTCGAGCCTGGCCTGGGCAAGGAACGCGTAGGCCGGCATGTTCGATTCCGGCACCACGTCACGCGGATTGTTCAGATGCACGCGGTGCCATTCGTCGGAATAGCGGCCGCCGACGCGATGCAGGTCGGGACCGGTGCGTTTCGAGCCCCACAGGAACGGATGGTCATAGACAAATTCACCCGCCACCGAGTAATGCCCGTAACGCTCGGTCTCGGCACGGAACGGACGGATCATCTGCGAGTGGCAATTGCTGCAGCCCTCACGGATGTAGATGTCCCGCCCGGACAGCTGCAGCGCGGTGTAGGGCTTGAGGCCGGCCACCGGCTCGGTCGTCGAGCGCTGAAAATACAGCGGCACGATTTCGACCAACCCGCCAAAAGCGATGGCGAGAATGATCAGCGGGATCATCAACCCTACATTGCGTTCGATTGCGTCGTGTTTAGTTGTCATTTATTCGGCTCCAGAATCAGGCGTGCGCCAGCGTGACCGCGGGGATCTTTGCATCATCCACCGCGCGCTGACCGGCGATCGTTTTCCACACGTTGTAGGCCATGATCAGCATGCCGATGAAAAATATGGATCCCCCCAGCAAGCGAACCATATGGTAGGGATAGGTCGCCTTCACCGCCTCGGCAAAGCTGTAGGTCAGCGTGCCGTCTGCATTCACCGCACGCCACATCAGGCCCTGCATGACACCGGCAATCCACAATGCCGAGATGTAGAGCACCACACCGATGGTCGAAATCCAGAAATGCACGTTGATCAGCTTCACGCTGTGCATTTCAGTGCGGCCGAACAGGCGCGGAATCAGGTAATAGATGGCGCCGATCGACACCATCGCCACCCAGCCAAGTGCGCCCGAATGCACGTGACCGATCGTCCAGTCGGTGTAATGCGAGAGCGCATTGACCGTCTTGATCGACATCATCGGCCCTTCAAAGGTCGACATGCCGTAGAACGACAGCGACGTCACCAGGAACTTGAGGATCGGGTCGTCGCGCAGTTTGTGCCACGCACCGGACAGCGTCATCATGCCGTTGATCATGCCGCCCCACGAGGGTGCCAGCAGAATCAGTGAAAACAACATGCCGATCGACTGCGCCCAGTCCGGCAGCGCGGTGTAATGCAGATGGTGCGGGCCCGCCCACATATAGGTGAAAATCAGCGCCCAGAAATGCACCACCGACAACCGGTACGAATACACCGGCCGCCCGGCCTGCTTCGGGATGAAGTAATACATGATGCCGAGAAAGCCGGCGGTGAGGAAAAATCCAACCGCATTGTGGCCGTACCACCATTGGATCATCGCATCCTGCACCCCGGCATAGGCCGAGTAGGATTTGGTCAGCGACACCGGGATCGCCGCGCTGTTAACCAGATGCAAAACCGCGACAGTCAGGATAAACGCGCCGAAAAACCAGTTGGCAACGTAGATATGCGGAATTTTCCGCTTCATGATCGTGCCGAAAAAGACGATGGCGTAGGAAACCCAGACCAGCGTAATCAGGATATCGATCGGCCACTCGAGTTCCGCATATTCCTTGCCGCTGGTAATGCCCAGCGGCAGCGTCACCGCGGCCAGCACGATGATGAGCTGCCAGCCCCAGAAGGTGAACGCCGCCAGCCCGTCGCTGAAGAGGCGCGCGTGGCTGGTGCGCTGCACGGCGTAATACGATGTCGCAAACAGCGCGCACCCGCCGAAGGCAAAAATCACCGCATTGGTGTGCAACGGTCTCAGACGGCCATACGTCAGCCATGGTCCGAAATTCAGGTCCGGCCAGATCAGTTGTGCGGCAATGATGACACCGACCAGCATGCCGACGATGCCCCACACCACTGTCATGATCGAAAACTGCCGCACCACCTTGTAGTTATAAGTGGACTGCTCGCTCATCCCCGTGTCTCCAGAAAATACGTGCCGCAATGTTAGGCGGACTGCTTCCGCCGAAGGTTGATCTAAATCAAATAGCCCTAATGCCCTGCTGCTGCTAATGCTTTATCGACTGCTCGCCCGCACTGTCGTCATCCATCAAGACACGATGCGCCGGGCCGTCGAGATCGTCGAACTGCCCGCTTTTCAGCGAGTACCAGAACACGGCGCCAATCAGAAAGGCAAAACCGAGACTGACCGGAACCAGCAGGAAGACGATATCGATGGCCGCTACTCCAATACAGGAACTGCGTGATTGCTCAACAGGGCCGGCGATTTTTGCGGCCGCAGCAGCCGAAGCGCATTGGCGATCACGAGCGCGGAACTCGCCGCCATGCCGATGCCGGCCAGCAAAGGGGTGACAAAACCACAGGCGGCCAGCGGCACTGCCAGCGCGTTGTAACCGAATGCCCACGTCAAATTCTGCCGGATCACCTGCAACGCGCGACGAGAACCGTGCAACGCCAGCGCCAGCGCTTCGACCTGGCCGCCCAGCAGCACGACATCGCTGTTGCCGCAGGCCACATCGGCGCCACCGCCCATCGCCACGGATACCTGCGCCGCATTGAGCCCCGCTGCGTCGTTGACGCCGTCGCCGACCATCACCACCACCGCGCCTTTTTTCTGCAGGCCCTGCACGTAGGCCAATTTATCGGCCGGCAGTGCGCCGGCAACAAACTTCTCAATGCCCAATTCACGCGCGACATGCTCGACGCTTGCAGCGCGGTCGCCGGAGACGAGGTGCACGCGCAAACCGGCGTCTTTTAATGCCGCAATCAGCGCACTCGCAGCACCGCGCACCTGATCGGCCAGCGCAATTTGCGCCAGCCAGCCGTTGGCATCGCCGAGCATGACCACGGTGCAATCGTCGGCTGCGGACGGCACCGAGGCCGGCAGCGGTTGTCGTGTCAATTCGCCAACAAAGGCCGCGCTGCCGATGCGAACGCGACGGCCATCAATTTCTCCCTCGATGCCGGCGCCGGCGACATGTTTCAACAGCACTGCGTTGGCCGGCGCGATTGCGCCAGCGGCACACTGCAATGCCCGGGCGACCGGATGCGCCGCCCCTGTTTCCAGCGCTGCTGCCCACGCCAGCACGGTATTGCGGTCGAGCGTGCCCAGCGTGATCGCATCGCGCAGATGCATTTGCCCGGTGGTCAGCGTGCCGGTCTTGTCGAACACGATGTCCGTTGCGTTGGCGAGCCCTTCGATGGCATTGCCGCGCGTAATCAGAACCCCCTGCTTGTGCAGACTGCCGCTGGCCGCGCCCAGCGCCGCCGGGGTGGCCAACGACAGCGCGCAGGGGCAACTCACCACCAGCACGGCGATAGTCACCGCCAGCGCATGCGCCGGATCAATCGCACTCCATACAACAGCGACAACCGCCGCAATGACCAGCAACACCGCGACAAAATATTTCGCCACGCGGTCGGCCAGTTGCGCAAGCCGTGGCCGCTCGCCGGCCGCGCGTTCAGCCAGGCGCAAAATTGCGGCGAGGCGGGTCGCATCGCCCGCACTGGTGACGCGCATGACCAGCGGGTTGCCCAAATTGAATGAACCGCCGGTCAGCCGTTCGCCCGCCTGCCGCATCTGCGGCCGCGCCTCACCGGTCAATAGCGCCTCGTCGAGTTCGCCGGTGCCATCCACCAGCACGCCGTCCGCAGGCACGGTCGCACCAACGGCGATGCGCACGTAATCGCCTTCGCGCAGGGCGCGCGCCGCCACTTTTTCCGCCGCAGCGGCGGGCCAGTGCGTCAATCGTTCCGCATACACCGGCGCACGTATCGCCAGTTGCTCCTGCATTGCCAGCGAACGCGTGCGCGCTATCATTTCGAAATAGCGCGCCGCCAGCAGCAAAAATACAAACATGGTGACGGAATCGAAATACACCGCGCCGCTGCCGCGCATCGTCGCCAGCACGCTGGCCGCGAACGCAGCACCAATGCCAAGTGCCACCGGCACATCCATGCCGGGCCGGCGATTGCGCAGATCGCGCCATGCGCCGACAAAAAACGGCGCCGCCGAAAACAGCACGACCGGCACGGTCAGAATCAGGCTCGCCAAACGCATCAACTGCTCGACATCGGATGTCATGTCGCCGTTGGCGAGATACACCGGGATCAGATACATCATCACCTGCATCATGCCGAAACCGGCGACGAACAAGCGACCGAGTGCCACATTGCGCTCGCTTTGCCGCGCCCGTTCCGCCCGCTCACGATCATACGGGTAGGCGCGATAGCCGATGGCGCCGATGGCGGCAATGACGGCACTCGGTTGTATCTGCCGCGGGTCCCAGCGCACGCGTGCGCGCAACGAGGTGAAATTGATCTCGATATGATGCACGCCGGGAATATGCATCACCCTTTGTTCGATCAACCAGACGCAGGCGGCACAGCTGATGCCTTCGATGATCAGGGCGGTTTCCCGCAACGCGCCGTCGGCCGCGCCATTTGCGGCAGCCGGCGCAGAAGCAACGTCGTAAACCGTCAGATCGCGCAAGGCCTGCGGCACCGTATTCTCACGGTCCGGCAAGGCACTACGCTGGTGATAATAGGAAACGAGGCCGTTATCGACGATGGTCTGCGCGACGGCCGCGCAACCGGCGCAGCACATCGCTTGCGCCGCGCCATCGACAACCGTACGCCACGCACTGCCGGCGGGCACCGGCAGTCCGCAGTGGAAACAATCGACTGCGCACGCGACTGCACGAGACCGCCCCTTGGCCGCCTCGCGCCTGTCTGCAACATTCACCGCCATGCGGCGCGCCGGAATGGCTCTAGAACTTCAGGCCGACACCAACACCCACCACTACCGGGTCAATCTTGAGTTGCGAAACAAATGCGCCGGTCGTGCCGTTTTTGACGTCGGTCTTGATCCAGATTTTTTTGATGTCGAAGTTGAGGAACCACTTCTTGTCGAGGGCAACGTCAAAGCCAGCCTGCACGGCACCGCCCCAGCTGTTGCTATCCACGGTCAACGGCGTGGCACCGAGCGCGAGACTGGTGTTGTAAAAACGCGTGTAATTCAGGCCCGCCCCGACATACGGACGGAACGTTTCTTTCGGCATGAAATGGTATTGCAGCGTCAATGTCGGCGGCAGATGCGAAACCTTGCCCAGATCGACGCCGGCGTTCTTAACGGTGTGGCGCTGCGTCGCCAGAATCAGCTCGGCGGCAATATTTTCCGTCAAGAAGTAGGAAAAATCGACTTCCGGCGTCACTTCATTGCTGACATCCAGCGTGCCGATCGTCGAACTGACGCTCGGGCGAAGCTGCAAGAGCCTCGCGCGCACCAGCCAATCGCCCTGATCCGCCTGAACCGGCAGTGCCATCGCCAGTGCGGCCCCTGCAACGGCAACGCTAATAGCAAACTTCATAATGCTCTCCAATTAAATTGGTTAACGACGGGCCAATGTTAAATGCGGGAAACTTTGCAACGATTGACCCATGTCAAAGAGCGCCAAATCTTCGGAATGGAAAAATTTTCGCGGCGGCCGCCTATCAAACTGGAAAAATGGCCGAATCTGTGGGAGCGAAAAAAAACAAAGGGAGTTGCCGCGATCGACTGAAGCGCCGGGAACCGGGCTCTACAGCAACGGCATATTGATTCAGAAGACCTGGATTTCCCGGCGGGGATCGCAAAAATCATCGAAATCCAAATCGGCGGGGATTAGAATCGTCAACAGCAATCGCAGTTGAGAATGCTAAAGCGCCTGCCCCCAGACCATTGCGTGGGCAACAGCTTGCTCACCCGGGCTAACGCAACACCTCAGGCCAGGCTTGCGGTTCAAGGGGCGCAATGATTTCCCGCACCCTCGCACCACCCTGCCGTGCCAGCGCCGGGTTTTGCAGCCACATCTGAATAAAAAATTCGCGCAACTCATCGGCTCGCGCAGTGCGAAAGCCAGCATCCCCTTTTCACGATGCCATTGCTCGATCTGCCGCGCGTCGCGCAGCGCGTCGATATCCACGGGTATCACGGGTTTCATCCCGCAGCGCTTGGCGACGTCAATGAAACGGGCAAGATTCTCGTCCTTCATGGCGAGTACAAGATCGATGTCGAACGCATATAACCGTGCAACTGCACAGCCAGTCCGCCGACCAGCACGTCGCCGACTCGCGCTTCAGACAGGGATTTGAGAAGTTCCGCGATCTTCATGACAGTCATTTTCTAGACTCGGCGCGACGTTGGAGCGCCGAAGCAAATGGCGCCTCCGCGCCGTGAGACTTACACGCGGCGCCTTAACCCCGCCAAGGAATCAAAGGGAAAGTGACCAGCCTGAGTCCATTTGCGCGGATGATTGTGCGTGATTCAAGCGGTTGAATCAGTCGATCGGAAAATAATGCAGAAACGGCTTGCGCGATTCGATTCAGGAAAAAACGGACGCCGGCAAATGTGCCGACTGCAAAAAAGGGCGGGCGCCTGGCGGGAGCGTGGAATTCAAACCCACGCGGGTCTTGCGATCCTGCCGGTTTTCGAAAAAGGTTCCATCGGTCCTGCCATTCGTCTAAGCCCCTTGTTTTCGTGATTATTTTTTAATCACCCTGCCGGCTAGGAATGGCAATTGCCCCGATATTGCGCCCAACCAGTCGAACAATGGACGCCACACGCGACCGATGGCAAAATGCGTGTCCTTCGGAGGGGTGGCAGAGCGGTTGAACGCGCCAGTCTCGAAAACTGGAATACGTGCAAGCGTATCGTGGGTTCGAATCCCACCCCCTCCGCCAAATGTCAAGTGCTGGCGCGCGTTCCAAGGCGACAGCCGGTGCCGTTCCCTCATCTGTTCCCTCATTACTTTAGTGCTGGTAGGCCGAGGCTGGCGGTTTAGTCGGTCGCTAACATCGCGCTATTCGCCCAAGAAGCGAAAAGAATGGGGTTAGAATTTACAAAGCAGAAAGCTATGGCTTACTACGAAGAAGTCTGTCAACAAAACCTGAGGGAAGGAAGGTGAGCGGTCGCGACCACGCCGCCGCCGAGCGCCGAAGAGTTGCGCATCCTGCGCAGCGTGGTGCGCCCCCGGATGATCGAAACGGGCACATACGCCGCGTGGGCCGCGCGCGCCCTTGGCAGCACGTAACGCCGCGCCGCGCGATAGAATCAAAGCATGCATTTGCCTGACTCACACGTGAAGCCGCATTGGCGCGCGCTCTGGCGCAGCCTCGCCCTGTGTCTCGTGCTTGGCTGCACCAATGCCGGCGCGCAGCCGGCCCCGGAGGTGGAAGCGCTCGAAGCCGCGGCGCAACGCGGCGACGTGCAGGCCATGCTGACGCTCGCATCGAAGCTCGAGCGCGGCGAGAACGTCGAACGGGATTTCGCGAAGTCGAACGAACTCTACTGCAAGGCCGCCGCCCGCGGCGATACCGAAGCACTGCTGAAAATGGGCATCATCTATTCGATCGGCCGCGGCGTGCTGACCGATGAAGGTGTCGCCGTGCTCCTGATGGAAAAAGCTGCTGACCTTGGCAATGCCCGTGCTAAACAACTGCTGCAATTCGTCAGCGGGCGCACCAACAGCGTGCTGCCTGCGTGCCTGAGCGAACTGGCCGCGACGGCCTACTCGCCTGCGATGACCACCGCGCGAAAAGACATCGAACTCATGGTGCAGCAATGGGCGCCGCAGTATTCGGTCGACCCCGCGCTCGTGATGGCGTTGATCGCGATGGAATCAAACTTCAATCCCAAAGCCGTGTCGCCGAAAAAAGCACAGGGCCTGATGCAGTTGATTCCCGCCACCGCTGAGCGCTTCGGCGTCAAAAATGCATTCAACCCGCTCGAAAACCTGAAAGGCGGCCTTGCCTATCTGCGCTGGCTCATGGCGTACTTCAAAGGCGAAGTCGCGCTGGTGCTCGCCGCCTACAATGCCGGCGAAGAGACGGTCGAGCGCTATCGCGGCATTCCGCCGTATCCGGAAACGCGCAACTACGTGAAACAAATCACCCGCGTCTACAAAAGTGCAATCCACCCATACCAGACGGACATCGTCGCGCCGTCAGCCGTGTTCGGGCGCATAAACCGGGGCGTTCAGCCGG
>CALQCM020000121.1 GCA_943329075.2 Chitinophaga pinensis
CTTATATTGACCGACTTCGCCATGCAGGTGCTCAAGAAACGACTCGGATTACGAGCATGAAAAGCCGGGGAAACATCGGGGCAGGGGTGAGGGTGAAGCGTAAGCTGTCCCCCCATCCCTGCCTTCCCCCACAAGGGGGGAAGGAGAAAAAGAGAATTCCCTCTCCCTTGATGGGAGAGGGCAGGGGTGAGGGTGAAACGTAAGCTGTCCCCCCATCCCTGCCTTCCCCCACAAGGGGGGAAGGAGCAAAAGAGAACTCCCTCTCCCTTGATGGGAGAGGGCAGGGGTGAGGGTGAAGCGTAAGCTGTCCGCCCATCCCGACCTTTCCCCACAAGGGAAGAAAGAGTTACGCAGCAGCTTTGCATTTCGTAAGTGAAATTTCGAATGTAGTTTTTAAACTTTCGGAGGCCCACATGAAACGCACCGTCTTTCAACCCGCCAACGTATTCGTGCCTGCCGGCAAAACCTATTCGCACGGCGTCATCGTCGAAGCCGGGCGCACGCTCTATGTCGCCGGCCAGACCTCGCGCGACGAGCAGGGCCGCGTCGTCTGCAAGGGCGATGCCGCCGGGCAGACGCGCCAGGTGCTTGAAAACATGAAGCGCGTGATCGAAGGCGCGGGCGGGCGCATGGAAGACGTTGCCAAGACCACTGTCTATCTCACCGATATCAAACACCGCGACGCCGTCAGCCGCGTGCGGCAGGAGTTTTTCAAGGGCGATGCTCCTGCCAACACGCTGCTGGTGATCAGCGCGCTGGCCGATGCGGATTTTCTGGTGGAAATCGAAGCGATCGTGCCCTTGCCCTAGTCGCAAATGCGTCTGCCGGCTGAAAAAGGAGCGGTGGCCGGACTTGTGCGTTGCAACGCATGTGTCGATGCCGCAGCGCCCCGCGATGCTCCTTCTTTGCACCCGAAAAGAGCATTGGCCCGAAAAAACGTCAATTTGTTCTTTTGCAGAAACACGCGACTGCGCGATAATCCCATCTTCGCCCCCTCAAAATCATCATGCTCGATACCTCGAGAAACACGCAGACCGACCCCACCGAAAAGGTCGATCTCACCGACCCGGCCGCCGTATTGAAGGCGATCGATGCGATCCTGCGTGCCCGCTACGGTGCCGACTACGGCCTGCCGTTGCTTGAAAGCGCTACCGCCGATCTGGCGCGCGCGTTTCGCGGCGACTATCCGGGGTTGCTGCGCTGCGACACGCATTATCACGATCTGCGTCACGCGCTCGACAGCGGCCTGGCGATGGCGCGTTTGATCGACGGGCAGGCCCTTGCCAGCGCCGATGCTGCCGAAAAATATATTGATACTGAACACGCGCTGCTCGGCGTGCTGCTGGCGCTGTATCACGACATCGGACTGCTGCGCCGCACCGGTGAGGAACACCTCGAAGGCGCGTCGCTCACGCCCGTGCACGAAGCACGCGGCACCGAGTTCATGCGCGATTACCTCAGTCGTACGCCGCTCGCGCATCTGGCTGAGAAAGCCGAACTCATCATGGTCACACGTCTGGTCTGGCACATGCCACCCGGTTTGCCGCCGCGCGACCGTGTGCTCGCCAGCATGCTCGGCAGCGCCGATATCATGAGCCAGTTGGCTGACCGCGCCTATCTCGAAAAATGCCGCGACTTCCTGTTCATCGAATTCAGCGCCATCGGCCTCGCCGGCGCACCGGGCCTGCCGTATCCCGATCCGCAGACGCTGCTCGAAAAAACGCCGGCGTTCTACACTGATTTTCTGCGCAACCGCATGCATACCGAATACAACGACGCCGACCGTTACACGCGTTTTCATTTCGGCGGCAGCTGTCCGTATGAAGCCTCGATTACGCGCAACATCGACCACTTGAGCACGTTGCTCAAGAACAACGATTTCTCGCTGCTGCGCCGCGTACCGCGCAAAGTTGTCGACGCCAGCTAGGCTACCGTCACCCGCCGCGCGTGGGGTGATCGGTTTTCTCCTTCCCCCCTTGTGGGGGAAGGTTGGGATGGGGGGCGAAGCACTCCCATCCCCCAGCTTGACGCCACCCCCGCCATAGCCGAAGCTCCCACCATGCCCACACCCCCAAATAAACTCGACCAGATCGTCCGCGACGCCCGCCGCAACGCCGACCAGCGTGCCACCGGCTATCGCGAGCAAGCGTTAAAAATGTATCCCTGGGTCTGCGGCGGCTGCGCGCGCACCTTCACGCAGGCCAATCTGCAGTTGCTCGAAGTGCACCACAAAAACAGCAACCACGATGACAACCCCGCGGATGGCAGCAACTGGGAACTGCTCTGCACCTATTGCCACGAGCACGAACACTCGAAGCTGAAAGATTCAATCGGGCGCACGGACACGGGCAACAATGTGCCGGCCACGACCTTCAATCCGTTTGCGGATTTGAAGGCGAGGATGGAAGAAAAAAAGCGCGGATAGTCCGGGATCATTGGTACGGACCCTTGGCAAGGGGCAGGGTGGGGGGTAAGAGTTCGGATCGAACAGCCCCGGAATACGCTCCGCTCCTTCCGGGATGCCGTGCTGCTTGAATCAGCGGAAACAGAAAAGAAACGGCGCGAATCAGCGGCTTCCTCAATTCCTGGAAACGAAATGAATTAGCAGGTACCTTCCCCCTAGATGGGGGACGGGCAGGATGGGGGTGAAGCAGTGCAGCTACCCGCTCATCCTCGATTCACAGCAACGCGTCAAGCCGCCTTCATCGAAGGCAACCCCGCCAGTGCCATCGCCAGTTCCGCCTCGTCGTATTCCAGATCCTTCAACTTGCCGCCGAAGTAATCGATGTAGGCCTGCATATCGAAGTGCCCGTGCCCGCACAGGTTGAAGAGGATCGTGCGTGACTTGCCTTCCAGTTTGCACTTCAACGCTTCATCAATGGCGCCGCGCACCGCATGATTTGCTTCGGGTGCAGGCAATATGCCCTCGGCGCGCGCAAACTGCACGCCGGCCTCGAAGCAATCGAGCTGGTGCACCGCGCGCGCTTCGATCAGGCCCAGTTCCTTGACGTGGCTCACCAGTGGCGCCATGCCGTGATAACGCAAGCCACCCGCATGAAAACCCGGCGGTGTGAAGGTCGAGCCGAGCGTGTGCATCTTGGTCAGCGGTGTGAGATGCGCGGTGTCGCCGAAATCATAAGCGTATTTGCCGCGCGTGAGCGAAGGGCAGGCCGACGGTTCTATCGCGACGATGCGCACCTTTTTGCCGCCGCGCAACTGCGCACCGAGAAAGGGAAACACGATGCCGCCGAAATTCGAACCGCCGCCGGTGCAGGCGACAATCACATCGGGGTAATCGCCGGCCATTTCCATCTGCTGCATGGCTTCAATGCCGACCACCGTCTGGTGCAGCAACACGTGGTTGAGCACCGAGCCCAGCGCATATTTGGTGTCGTCGCGTTGCGCCGCCAGTTCCACCGCCTCCGAGATCGCAATGCCAAGGCTGCCCGGATGATCCTTGCGCTGCGCGAGAATGGCGCGCCCCGATTGGGTTTCATTCGAGGGTGACGCAATGCAGCGCGCGCCGTAAGTTTCCATCAGCGCGCGGCGGTAGGGCTTCTGGTCGTATGACACGCGCACCATGAAGACCTGCACGTCGATGCCGAAGAGCGCGCCGGCAAACGCCAGTGACGAACCCCATTGCCCCGCCCCCGTCTCGGTGGTGAGCTTTTTGATGCCGGCCTCCTTGTTGTAAAAGGCCTGCGGCACGGCGGTGTTCGGCTTGTGGCTGCCGGCGGGGGAGACGCCTTCGTATTTGTAGTAAATCTTCGCCGGGGTATCGAGCGCGCGCTCAAGCCGCCGCGCGCGGAACAGCGGCGCCGGCCGCCACTGGCGGTAAACCTCGCGCACCGGCCCGGGAATTTCGATCTCGCGTTCGGTGCTCACCTCCTGCTGAATCAGCGACATGGGGAACAGCGGCGCCAGATCGTCCGGCCCCAGCGGCAACTGCGTGCCCGGATGCAGCACCGGCGGCAGCGGCACCGGCAAATCGGCGGCGATGTTGTACCAGAACTTCGGAATCTTCGACTCGTCGAGCAGGTATTTGACGGTATCGGACATGACGCACTCTCCTCATTCATGCGCCGCGGGCGCGGCGGGGGCGAAAAGAAAACGGCAGATTGCCGGAGGTGGTTAGAATGGGAGATGATCTAAATCAAATCAGGGTTGATTTTGGCGAGATTCAGAACGCGTCTCGGTGAAATATAGGTGGAAGGATTGCAAGTTTGAGCGAGCAATTGAAATCGTCTTCTAATGCCTTCTATGTCGCTGACGTAGAGGAGTTTTTGGCGGCGGCGCCCGAAGTAATTCTTGGGACAATTGCGTCGAATACGACATTTGCCGTTGATGCGACTCAACGCGATGCATGGCTTGGACAGATTGATGTCTTAAAGCCAGCGCTCGCCGGTGTGCGAGGAACAATTCTTTTCGAATTTATTGTTCCTCGTATTGGCAGTCGAATCGACGTTGTACTAATTGTAGGGCCGACAATCTTTGTAATCGAGTTTAAGGTTGGCGAGAAAAACATTAACCGTAACGATATAAATCAGGTTTGGGATTACGCGTTAGATCTGAAAAATTTTCACCAAGCTAGTCATGATGCGCTGATAGTGCCGATCTTGGTTGCTACCCGATCAACGCATTCAGATATTGCGTTGGGTGTGCCGTATGCGGACAACGTTTTTCCGCCCACTAAATGCAATTCAGATGGCCTGCGGCACATATTACATACGGCAATTCATCAGTTGTCAGGCGAAAGTCTAAATTCCAGTATTTGGGGGCAGGCGCCCTATCAACCTACTCCAACGATTATTGAAGCGGCGCAGGCACTTTTTGCCCAGCATTCGGTCGAGGCGATTTCTCGGCATGACGCTGGACAGCGAAATCTAAGGGTTACCTCTAGACGCGTTGAGGATTTGGTTGATGCCGCACTCCAAAACCATCAGAAAATGATTGTTTTCGTGACAGGTGTGCCGGGTGCCGGTAAGACGCTGGTTGGTTTAAACGTCGCCACGAAAAAGCGTGACACTGAACAACCAACGCATGCTGTATTTTTGTCGGGCAATGGCCCGTTGGTGGCAGTGCTTCGGGAGGCCCTCACAAGAGATGAAGTTGTAAGGTTGAAAAGAAAAGGCCAGAAAAAAGTTCTTAAGGGGGATGTGGGGCAAAAAGTTAAGGCTTTCATTCAGCTTGTTCATCATTTTCGTGACGAAGGATTGCGTGATGAGTTGCCGCCAGCCGACCACGTTGTGATTTTTGATGAGGCGCAGCGTGCGTGGAATCGCGAGATGGCCTCGGACTTCATGAGAAGAAAAAAGAAGCGTTCCGGTTTTGATATGTCGGAACCTGAATTCTTAATTTCCTACCTGAATAGGCATGACGATTGGGCTGTAGTGATATGCCTTGTGGGCGGGGGCCAAGAAATAAATCGAGGCGAAGCTGGTATTTCTGCATGGCTAGATGCGGTTAATTCGAAGTTTCCAGATTGGCATGTTTATGTGTCCCCAGAACTAACTGATAGTGAATACGCGGCTGGGCACGCACTGGATTCTCTTGCGGGACGGGCGAACGTAGTCAAAGATGATGGGCTACATCTGGCTGTTTCAATGCGTTCATTTCGCGCTGAGAATGTCGCGGCGTTTGTAAAAGCAACGCTTGATTGCGAGGGCGTGCGGGCGGGCGAAATTCTTGCGCAAATGTCCTCTCGTTACCCGATGGCGCTGACGCGGGATTTGACGATTGCAAAGAAATGGACACGTAGTCATGCAAGGGGCACTGAGCGCTATGGTTTGGTGGCCTCATCGAGTGCACATCGCTTAAAACCGCATGCAATCGATATTCGTGTCGATATAGATCCAATACATTGGTTTTTGAATGGCGAGGACGATACTCGGTCGAGTTTTTACTTGGAGGACGCGGCAACTGAGTTTCAGGTTCAGGGCCTTGAACTGGATTGGGTTTGTATGACCTGGGATGCGGATCTTCGTTTTGCCGATTCAGGTTGGGAATACCATTCTTTTGTTGGGGCTAAGTGGAATCTGGTTAGAAAGCTTGAACGTCAACAATATCTTCGAAATGCTTATAGGGTCTTGCTTACCCGCGCGCGCCAGGGCATGGTTATATTTGTGCCGACTGGAGACAAGGCCGATGCTACGCGGGATCCGGCGTATTACGATTCGACGTTTGGGTATCTTGCCGGAATGGGGATTCCAGTCTTGTAATGCGCGGCGCATGTTATTTCGTGCATAAGGGGCAATAATGATCGTTCCAATTGTTTTTCATGAGGATGTGTTTGACGAATTTTTCAAGCCTGTATTGCATCCCGAGGCTCAATATGAAATCTGGGGCGGTTATGGTCTAGAAACGTTTGGCCATGATCTTGAGATTGTCCGCAGACATGATCGGGAGTACGTGTGGACGGTCATCGATAGCAGTTGTGACTCCGATCAGTGGATTGTGCCGGGAGTTCATCTTGTGAATCGGGTTTGTTACCTAACAACCGAGATTCCGCACAATTGGGTCGATGTGGAATTTAGGATTCGTTGGCACTCATATTCGCTGACGGAGTTGGGGTTAAAGCGCCAACTGTCTAAGCTAAGCCGGATAATGAAGTCGCCGCACGCATATGCGCGTCGTCTGTCGGCTTAAGTGTGACCGTAGTTGATCGGACGCAACACATAGAATTCATAAGAATGTAAGACTAAGGAGGCAATAAATGCTTTTCAAAATACTCTCAAAGCTGCTTGCCGTTAGTTTTATCCTCTTAGCTTCTGCGGCATCAGCGCAAAACTACCCCAACCACGTCGTCCGCATCATTCTTCCATACCCGCCCGGCGGTAGCATGGATGCGCTGGGGCGGATGGTGTTCGACCGCCTGAGCCAGTCGCTGGGCCAGCAGTTCGTCATCGATTACCGGCCCGGGGCTTCAGGCGGCATCGGCACCGAGGTGGTGGCGCGCGCGGCGCCGGACGGGCACACGCTGTTGCTCAATACGCTGCCGTTTGTGGTGAACCCGAGCCTGTATAAAAAACTGCCTTACGATACGGTGAAGGATTTCGCGCCGGTGTCGCTGCTGGCGACCTCGCCCTTCGTGCTGGTGGTGCATCCGTCGGTGCCGGCGACGACGGTGGCGCAGTTTGTGGCGCTGGCGAAGAAGCAGCCGGGCAAGCTCAATTATTCATCGGCCGGTATTGGCACCAATCTGCATGTCGCGGCCGAACTCTTCAAGAACCTGACGAAGACCGACATCCTGCACGTGCCCTACAAAGGCGGCGGCGCGGCGCTGATTGCAACAGTGGGCGGCGAGGCCGATCTGAGTTTCATCGGCGTGCAGCCGGCGTTTCCGCATATGCAGTCGGGCAAGTTGCGCGCGCTCGGCATCACGAGTGCGAAGCGCGCGCCCAGTCTGCCCGCGCTGCCGACGATCGGCGAGACGGTGGCGGGGTATGAATTCTCAAGCTGGTGGGGTTTGCTCGCGCCGGCGGCGACACCGCCCGCGGTGGTGCAGTTGCTGAGTGAGGCGATTGCCAAAGCGGTGCGTGCGCCGGAGATCGCCAAACGTTTCGAGCAGGATGGGGTGGAGGCAGTGGCGGGCACGCCGGCGCAGTTTGGCGAGAGCATCAAGAGCGATATTGCGCGCTGGGCGAAGGTGATCAGGGATAATCGGATTGAGCCGCAGTAGATTTTCCGTTGAAGGGGTTCTCCCGCTTTCTTGATGGGAGAGGGCGGGGCGAGGTTGAAACGTCAGCTGCCCCCCATCCCTGCCTTCCCCCACAAGGGGGGAAGGAGTATAGGGCTACCCCTCTCTCCCACGAGGGGAGAGGGAGCCTCCGAATGCGGTTGGGTATCGAAAAAAGGAAGGACTTGATCAGCCCCAATTTAAGGCTGATAATCCCCAATATGGGGAAAACGAAATCCATCTCGGTTGCCGATGCGCTGTTTTCCGGCGGGCAAAAACGCGTGCTGGGGCTGCTTTTTGGTCAGCCCGACCGCGCTTTTTATTCCAATGAAATCGCCAATCTGGTCAAAAGCGGACGCGGTGCCTTGCAGCGGGAGCTGGAACGGCTGGTTGCGGCCGGTTTGATCAAATCGAAGATGATGGGGCGGCAGAAATATTTTCAGGCCGACAAGGACTCGTTTTTGTATGCCGAGTTGCGCTCTATTGTGATGAAGACTTGCGGGTTGGGCGATGTGTTGCGTGACGCGCTGGCGGGGCAGGCTGGAAAAATCGACTATGCTTTCATTTACGGTTCGGTCGCCAAGGGCACAGACACCGCGGCCAGTGACGTCGATCTGATGGTCATCGCGCGCGGTTTGCGTTACAGCGATCTGTTTGATGCATTGTCCGCAGCGGAAGAAAAGCTGGGCCGCAAAATCAGCCCGACGATTTATTCGCGTCCGGAACTGGCGAAGAAGATCGCGGCAGACAATCATTTCGTGAAGCAGGTGTTGAGCCAGCCGAAGATCGTATTGCTCGGAAACGAAGATGTCATCCGGTCACGAAAAGCTGCTTAATCTGCAGAAGATCGGCCAGCTAAAGGCGGAGCCGTCTGCGCCCAGCGAGATCAACGGACTGATCCGCGCGGCCGCGAACCGCTTGCGTGATGCAAAGAACCAGTCGAACAGCGTCGATAGCCGTTTCAGCCTTGCCTACGATGCGGCGCATTCGCTGGCGCTTGCCGCCTTGCGCAAACAGGGTTACCGCTCCGAGAACCGGTTTATCGTGTTTGAGCTTTTACCGGTGACGCTGGCGGTTCCTGCGGGCAAGTCGCGTTTTCTGCATGAATGCCATCGCCGCAGGAACGTCATGCTCTACGATGGCGATCTGGTTGAGGATGAATCGCTGGTTGCCGAGCTTGTGGAGGTAGTGCAGGAACTGCGCACGGCGCTCACAGGGTGATCTATGATTGCGTCGCGAACGCCGTGTCGCGAAGGGATGCTTTTCATGGATCCGGTTGGGAAGGATATTGGGTGGTGGGCGAAGGTGATCAGGGATAATAGGATTGAGCTGCAGTAGATTTTCCGTTGAAGGGGTTCTCCCGCTTTCTTGATGGGAGAGGGAGGTGCGAGGTTGAAACGTAAGCTGCCCCCCATCCCTGCCTTCCCCCACAAGGTGGGAAGGAGTATAGGGCTACCCCCTCTCCCTTGATGGGAGAGGGCGGGGGTGAGGGTGAGGTTGTTGCAGTAGGTTACGGCGCCCCCTCACCCCCACCCCTGATGTTTCCCCGGCTTTTCATGCTCGTAATCCGAGTCGTTTCTTGAGCACCTGCATGGCGAAGTCGGTCAATATAAGGGAATGCTGGGTACACAATAGTTTAGCCAA
>CALQCM020000122.1 GCA_943329075.2 Chitinophaga pinensis
ATCATCACTTTGGCTAAACTATTGTGTACCCAGCATTCCCTTATATTGACCGACTTCGCCATGCAGGTGCTCAAGAAACGACTCGGATTACGAGCATGAAAAGCCGGGGAAACATCAGCCCTAACCCTCCCCCACAAGGGGGGAGGGAACAAAAACGAGGGTCTGGAATATAAAGTCTGCGCGAATTAGCAGGTTCCTTCCCCTGCAAGGAAGGAGGGAATTAATTAGCAGGTTCCTTCCCCCTTGATGGGGGAAGGATAGGATGGGGGTGAAGAAGCACCCGCGCACACAAAGAATTCGAACAAGGAGAAAACATGAAATCATGCTGGATCGTAACCAAAGACCATAAAGCCGTTCTCGAATGGCGCGACATTCCCGTGCCGCAGCCGAAAGACGGCGAGATCGTGATGAAGGTGCGTGCCTCGGCGATGAACCGCGGCGAGCTGGTGGTCGGCGGCGCGGTGCATGGCGGGCCGGAGAAACTCGGTGGCAATGAGGCTGCGGGTGAAATCAGCGCGGTCGGCGCGGGTGTGACGCAATTCAAAATTGGCGACAAGGTGTTCGGCCGCGTGCGCGGTGGCTTTGCGGAATATGCGACCGCACCCGCGCATCAGATCCTGCCGCTGCCGACCTGCCTCACGTTCGAACAGGCGGCGTCGATTCCGGTGTCATTCATCACCGCCTATGAAATGATTTATCCGCCCTATGGCAAATTGAAAGCCGGCGAGTGGTTGTTGATCACCGGCGCCTCGGCGGGCGCGGGGGCGGCCTGCATCCAGATTGCGAAGATGCTAGGTGCCAAAACCATTGGTACTTCAGGCTCGGCGGCGAAGCTCGAAAAGCTCAAAGCCATCGGCCTTGATGTGGCGATCAACACGCGCAAGCCTGATTTTTCGGCGAAGGTGAAGGAAGTCACCGGCGGCAAGGGTGTCGATCTCGCGGTGAATCTCGTCGGCGGCACGGTGTTCGCCGAATGTCTGAAGAGCCTTGCGCGCAAGGGGCGCGTCGCGGTGGTGGGTTATGTCGATGGTGCATTGACCGCGGAGATTGATTTGTCGGCGGTGCATACGAATCGGTTTGAAATTTTTGGTATCTCTAACGCCAAGATCAGCGCCGAGGAACGCAAGGCCGCAATGGCCGGTTTCGCGCGCGATGTCATGCCGGCCATCGTCGACGGCCGCATCGTGCCGCTGGTCGATCGCGTGTTTGAATTTGCCGATATGCAGGCGGCGAAGGATTGCATGGAGTCGAGCGCGATGGTGGGGAAGATTGTGGTGCGGGTGGGGTGAGGTTACGCCGGAGTCCCCCCATCCCCACCTTCCCCCACAAGGGGGGAAGGAGACAACCGGGCTACCACTGCAAAATCACTCCGGCTGTATGCCCGCCTTCTTCGCGATGTCCGCGTATTTCTTCAAATCCGCTTTCAAAAATTCCGCGAACTGTTCCGGTGAGCCGCCGACCGGTTCGAGGTTTAACGCGTTGAAACGTTCGCGTGTGTCGGGCATGTCGATGATCTTGTTCACCGCGCGATTCAACTGCTCGACGATGGTGCGCGGCAGATTGCGCGGGCCGTAGATGCCGTACCAGCCGGTGGCTTCATAACCTTTGATGCCGAGCTCGTCGGCGGTCGGCAAATTCGGCAACTGTGACGAACGTTTGAGCCCCGTATAGGCGAGACCGCGCAAACGGCCGGCCTGCACCATTGGCACCAGCACCGGGCTCGGGCCGAACATCAACGGAATCTGTCCGCCGACGAGATCGTTGATCGCGGGGCCGGCGCTTTTGTACGGAATGTGCGTAAGCTTCGCGCCGGTCATCGCTTGAAATAATTCGCCGCCGATGTGTGTGAGGTTGCCGAAACCCGCCGAGCCGTAAACGATCTTGCCTGGATTGGCTTTCGCCATGTCGATCAGATCCTGCAGCGTCTGCGCGGGGAACGACGGATGCACCGCGATGACCAGCCCGCCGGAGTTGACGATGTGAATGATCGGCGTGAAATCGCGCAGTGCGTCGTAGGGCAGCTTTTTGTAGACGGCGGGATTGATGGTATGCGCGCCGGCGGTGACCAGCAGCGTGTAGCCGTCGGCGGGCGCGCGCGCGACGATCTCGGTGCCGATGATGTAGTTGGCGCCACCGCGGTTATCAACAACGACATTCTGCCCGAGCAGCGCCGGCATCTTCGGTGTGACGATGCGCGCGACCACGTCGACCGCGCCGCCGGGGGCGACCGGCGCAACGATGCGGATCGGGCGCTCGGGATAGGCGGCGAGGCAATTGCCCGCGAACAGCATTGCAATCAGAACGGAGACGATATTACGCATCACTTAACACCTCCTTTTTGCCGCTATGTCCGGTTTTCAACGTCATTCCCGCGAAAGCGGGAATCCAGAAAAATTGATACAGAAATTCATGGACTCCCGCTTTCGCGGGAGTGACGGGATTTGAATCGGGTGGGCTCCTCTTACCCCACCCTTCACACCTTACGCCGTCGGCACCCACGGCAGCGGCGCCTGCACCGCGAACTCGGTCTTCACATCAATCACCGCCGGCAGATCCGATGCCATCGCCTGCTCAAACGCTTTGCGGAAATCCTGCGGTTTGCCCACCGTCACGCCAAAACATCCAAGCGATTGCGCCACCTTGGCGAAATCCGTTTCGAGGTATTCGAAGCATTCACCTTTGCGGCTGTGGTCCTTGCGGCCTTCGTAGGCGATGTTGAGATTGCGCAGGCCCTGCGATAAACAATGGTTGTTGTTGACGATGGTGACGGTCTTGATGCCGCGGCGGCGTGCGGTTTCGAGTTCGGGCAGGTGATAGAAGAAGCCGCCGTCGCCGCAGAAGCAGATCACCGGTTTGTCGGGTGCAGCGCACTTGGCGCCGAGCGACGCCGGGAACGACCAGCCGAGCGAACCGGCGGCGCGGTGATATTGCTGGCCGGGATGATTGAGATAGAGCAGCGTGCCCGTCCACAACGCGGCGTAGCCGGTGTCGGCGATGACGATGGCGTCTTTTGGCAGCACTTCGTTCAATTCGCGCACCAGACGTTCGGGCCGCATCGGCTGCGCTTCGGAGTTGCGTGCCTTCTCGGCTTCGACGCGCCATTCATCGACGTATTTCTGCGTGTGCGCGAGCCAGTCATCGTGTTTCGCCGCATCGGCCATGACGGCGAGCACTTCGAGGCCGGCGCGCACATCCGACAATACGCCGATGGTGCCGGCGTAATTGCGGCCGATTTCGAGCGGGTCGATGTCGATCTGGATGATCTTTGTGCCTTGCTTGGGCATCACGTAATTGGCGGTGGTGTGGTCCGAGGTATTGCTGCCGGCGTAGATGACCAGATCGGCTTCATCGACGACGTGGTTGGCGCAGCTGCGGCCGTAAAGGCCGACGGTGCCGCGGAACACTTTGTGGTTTTCGACAATGATGTGTTTGGCATCGAGTGTCGCCACCACCGGCGCCTGAATGCGCTCGGCGAGTTGCACCAGTGCTGCACCGGCGCCGGAAATGATCGCGCCGCGGTCGGCGATGATGACCGGTTTTTTTGCGGCTTTGATCGCAGCGACCGCGCGTTCAACGGCGGCGGGGTCCGGTGCGGGGCGGAAAGCGGGGAAGCGCGTGTGCGCGTCATCGACCGTCATGTCGAAGTCGGCTTCCGTCGCTGTTAACGCGTCACCGGTGAAGCCGGCGATGTCCAGATGCACGGGGCGCGGCGTGCCGGTGGTCGCTTCGCGGAAGGCGGCGCGGAACAGATGCGGAATCTGCTCGACGTTGTCGATGCGGCCGTTGAATTTGGTCACCGCGTCATACAAGGGGCCGTGATCGACTTCCTGATAGGCGTTGCGATACTGGAAAGGCGCGACGTGGCGGCCGGTGATGGCGATGACGGGCGAGTGCCCGAGGTAGGGGTCCTGCATGCCGGAGGCGAGGTTGGCCGCACCCACCGACTGCGCCATGCAGACGCCGGGCTTGCCCGACACGCGCGCATAACCGTCGGCCATGTAGGCGACGGCTTTCTCCGAGTGGCCGAGCACGCGCGTGATGCCGAAGTCTTCCATTTCGGCGAGCGCGCGGCGCAGCACCGCGTCCATGAAGAATACATGCGATACGCCGTGGGCCTGCAACAGTTGCGCGACGGCGCGGGCGCCTTTCATCTTTGCCATTTTGTTTGCTCCCTAGTGGACACAAAATTTTGATGCGGGTGGTTTCATTGCGAAAAATTATCCCCCCACCCTAGCCCTCCCCCACAAGGGGGGAGGGAACAAAACCCGGGCGCCTAAAAAATCGTGCGCTTGAATTAGCAGGTCCCTTCCCCCCTTGTGGGGGAAGGGCAGGATGGGGGGTAGGTGTTGCCTATTCGATCGGCGGTTCCTTAATCAATAGTTTCCTCAACTCACTTCTTCTCCGGATCAATCGCCAGCGCCTCCAGAAACCGCGACACCAGGTTGTAAGCGGCAACCAGCGCGGTGAGTTCGGTCATCTCGCGCTGATCGAAGTGTTGGCTGACGGCGGCGAAGGTGGCATCGGTGACGTGCACGTTCTGCGTCATCGCCTCGGTGTAGGCGAGCACCGCGCGGTCAACGTCGGTGTAGCAGGTTGCGGTTTTCCAGGCGTAGAGGCTGTCGACCTGCTCGTCGCTGAGGCCTTCCTGTTTGGCATAGGGCACGTGGGCTGTGCGTTCGTATTCGGCGCCGTTGATGATGGCGACGAGCAAAATGGTCAGTTCGCGGTAGCGGCCTTTGAGCACCGTTTTTTTGCGCACCGCGGTCAAGAGATTGAGCCAGCCCTGCGCCACCGGTGGGCTGTTGAGCAGCATTTTGTAGAGGTTCAGCATGCGCCCGCCGCGTTCGGCTTTGATCTGCGTGGCGAGTTTCTGGAATTCGGGATCGGGATTGCTGTCGTCGGCGTAACCAATGCGGGCCATGCATCGCTCCTCTGCGCCTGTGCGGCGTGTTGTTGAATGTTCCCGTTTTCTTCGGCATGGAGTCGTGGATGAGATGGCGCTGCCGGCCTTTGCGGCCGGGCGGCGGCGTTTCCCCTGACGGTGTGCGTGATCGCCGTGCCCGGGTGGCGCGGCGGGTGAGCGGGATTTTTTTGATCTTAGCCCAAGCGCCAGTGGGCGTCCATGCCACGGCGCAAGGTGCCGCGGTGACAGTGGTGTTTGTTATGATGGCGCCTCATTAACCGGGAGGTAGGTGCACCATGATGACTGCTGCTTCAGTACGCATGTTCGCGCGTTACAACGCATGGGCCGACAAGGTGATGTTCGATGCGGTGGCGCAATTGCCGCCGGGCGAGGACGTCAAGCCACGCACGAGCCTCTTCAAGAATATCGTGCACACGCTTAATCACAATTACGTCATCGACCAGATCTGGCGCGGCCATCTTGAAGGGCGTGACCACGGCTACACCGCGCGCAACACGCCCGACACGCCGCCGCTTGCCGAACTGTGGGCGCAGCAGCACGCAGCGCACCAGTGGTATATGGCATGGTCCGATCGCATGACCGACGCGTCGATCAACGAGCGCATCGATTACGAATTGATCGGCGGCAACAAGGGTTCAATGACGCGCGGCGAGATCCTGATGCACATTGTCACGCATCACTCCTACCACCGCGGCTTCGCGGCGGATTTGTTTTTCCAGATTCCGGCGCGCCCGCCGACGATGGATCTGCCGGTGTATTTTCGGGAGGCGCCGGCGGAGTATCGCTAAGCAGTTTTTAACACGGGGCGCGTGCCGGTGAGGCAATACACCGCCATCAACGCCGGTGCGGCAATCAAGGCGAATGCAATACCGTAGCTGTGCGTCAACGCGTAGGTGGCGGAGAACACCGCGGGTCCGGCGAACTTGCCGAGATTGACGTAGACGAGGGTGCCGCTGACTACCGCGCCGACCTGCCCCGGTGGGGCGAGATGGCCGACTTCGGCGAGCAAGATGCCGGCCCAGGCGCCCGAGGTAATGCCGAGCACGGCGAACATCAGATAGGTCAGCCATAGCGGCCACACCGGCGCCAGCCAGACAAAACCGATGCTGACGACAAGCATGGCCCAGCCCATCCACGCCAGCACGCGCGCTGCGCTGCCGAGTTGATCGGCGATCCAGCCGGCGATCATGCGGCCGGCCGCATTGGCGAGTTGCACCATCATCAGTACGGTGCCGGCCGCGATCAGGCTCATCTCCAGCGCCTGCACACAGGCGACGACAGTGAAAGCCGACACGCAGAACTGCGCCCAGCAGAATGAAAAACCGGCGAGCGACAGGCGGCGCAGCCGGCGGTCATGCCAGTTCGACATGAAACCTGCGAACGGATTGCCTGCCAGTGCCTGCGCCGCCGGATCGAGATCATCGTCCCAGCGTTTGCGTCCGACTTGCATCAATGCAATCGCTGTGACAATCAGCACGAAGGCGCAGGCGAAGGCCCAACGCCAGCCGAAATTGACTGCAATCACCGGCGCGCCAAGCGCGGCGACCATGCCGCCCAGTGGAATGCTGGTCTGGTGCACCGAGAAGACGAAATTGCGCCGCGCCGGCGGCACGAAGCGGATCAGCAGCGCCGAGGCCGAAGGCGCGAGCAAGCCGAAACCGAGGCCGATCACCAGTGAGCCGGGCAGGAGAAAAACGATCGATGGCATCAGCATCAGCAGCACACCGATTGCCACCATGCCGTGGCCGATCTGGTTGGCGCGGCAGGCGCCGATTTTCCGGCCGAGATTACCGACCGTCACCAGTGAAATCAACAAGCCGACGCTGACGATACTGATCTGGTAACCGACCAGAGAGGGGTCGACGCCGTATTCGCGCGCCACCAGCGGGGCCACTGCGGGCAGCACCATCATCGCCATCGCCGCCATCGAATGGCTGAAGGTGAGTGCGACAAGGAGAAAGGCGAGCGAGACGTCGTTGGTGTTTTCTGCTGCTTGTTTCATGAGCCGACTTTACCAGACGCGGTGTTGCAAGTGCCGCCGATGCTTGCGCTACAATCGCCGCTCGGGCCGGAACCGTCCGGCGCAAAAATACACGTTCACGAGGAGACCGCTTTGAGCGCTGCCGCAGGCAAGAACCCGCAACACTTCCAGTATTTTCCCGGCGATTACCGCTGGTCGGCCGAGATGCTTGTGGTATTGAGCACCGCGAATTTCGGCGGTGCCGATCTCTCCGAGGTCGATCGCATCGGCCGCGTATTAAAAGACAAGGTCGGCGACGACGAAGCCTGGTTCGACGAGTGGTGCAAGGCTGCTGACATTTTGCGCGGCCGCGCCGAGAAGGCGGTGGCGAACAAGCACGTGCTGACCGCGGCGTCGAATTATCTGCGTGCCTGTTTCTACTATCAGATCGGCGATCACTCGCGCCAGCCGAAAGACCAGATCGCACTGGATATTTACAAACAGTCTCTGGAATGCTTCGCCAATTTTGCGAAATACAGCGACCGTCCGCGCATTGAACGCGTTGAGTTGCCGTTTGCGGGCGGCGCGTTTCCGGCGTACTTCGTGCACGCTGAAAACACCGCGGACAAACGCAATCCGGCGGTGGTGCGCTTCGGCGGGTTCGATACGCAAAAAGAAATCCAGTATCTGCGCGGCATTTCCGATCTGACGCGGCGCGGCTTCTCCTGCCTGCTGGTCGATGGCCCGGGGCAGGGCGAGTCGATCCGTTTCCGCGGCCATTATCTGCGTCACGATTTCGAAGTCGCCGGCAGCGCGGCGCTCGATTACCTCGAAACGCGCAGCGACGTGGACATGAACCGTGTTGGCATTCAGGCGATGAGTCTCGGCGGTTATTACGCGCCGCGTTGCGCGGCGATGGATCCGCGCTACAAGGCCTGCATCGCGTGGGGGGCGATCTGGGATTACCACCAGACCTGGGTGAAACGTCTCGAAAAAATCAAGGAAGCCGCACTGCCGGTGCCGGCCGACCATTTGCTGTGGGCCTGCGGTGTCGAGACCTACGACGAAGCGCTGGTGAAACTCGAAGGCTTCCGGCTTGAAGGTGTGGCGCAGAAAGTGCAATGCCCCTTCCTGCTGATGCACGGCGCGAAAGACGCGCAGGTCTCGGTGCCTGAAGCGCAGATGCTGATGGACAAGATCGGCTCGAAGGACAAGACGCTGCGCATTTTCACCGAGGAAGAGGGCGGCGCGCAGCACTGCCAGCGCGATTACCTGACGCTGGCGTGTGATGTGGCGGGGGATTGGCTGGAAGAGAAATTGAAGTGGCGTAAATAGCGGCATCTATTTGCGAGCATTCGATTGCCCCCCCACCCTAACCCCTGATGTTTCCCCGGCTTTTAGAACTAAATATCTTTACAAATCAATAGGTTGAATGTAAGGTGATGAGAAACGGCGTGTGCATGAACGGTTTTTTCTCTGTGTTGGGACCAACCAACACGGAGATCGATCATGCACACGCACGCAAGAAGGATTGCACAGAGCTTTGTTCAAAAGCAA
>CALQCM020000123.1 GCA_943329075.2 Chitinophaga pinensis
AAAAAATATGCAGCATCGTAGCCCGGAAGGAGCGCAGCGTATTCCGGGATAACCCGCGCCTGCAGAACCCCGGAATGCGCTGCGCTCCTTCCGGGCTACAGCTTCCAGCAGTCTCATACGTCATGCCACTGCAGCGGCAACAATCCTACTGCTCCTGCTGCATATTCGATTCAAGAATGATTTTGCGGTATTTCTCAGCGTCACGCCGGACCTTTTCGCCGAACTGTTCGGGTGTGCTGCCGATGACTTCGTGTCCGGTGGCCACCAGACGCTCGCGCACCTCCGGCAGCGCGACAATGCGCGCGGTCTCGCGATACAGCGCTTGCACAGTCGCCGGCGGCGTTTTCGCCGGCACGAACAGGCCGTACCAGAGATTGAAGTCGTAACCTTCAAGCCCGCTCTCGGCAACCGTCGGCACATTGGGAATCTGCGCGGCGCGTTGCGCGCTGGTGACGGCCAGCAGTTTGAGCCGGCCCGACTCCACCTGTGCGGCGACCGCCGTATAGTTGGTCAGCGTCATCTGCGCTTCGTTGGCAATCACCGCGATCACCGCCGGACTGCCGCCCTTGTAATTGACGTTGTTCATTTCAAGCTGCGCCATCATCTTCAGCGCGTTGCCGGCGATTTCGCCGGTGGCGCCGGCCACAGCAATATTGAAGCGGCCCTGCGCTTTTTTCGCCTCGGCGATGAATTCGCGCAGCGTGTTGGCCGGCAGTTTGCCGCTGGTGACCACCGCCATCGGCGCATTCGCCACTTCGCTCACCGCGATGAAATCGCGCAACGGGTCATAGGGCAGCTTCCGGTAGAGCGTGGCGTTGATGGCGTGGGTGCCGGCGTTGCCGACGGTGATCACCGAACCGTCGGGCGCGCCGCGTGCGCCGAATTCGGCGCCGGTGATGCCGTTGTTGCTGGCGCGGTTGTCCACCACCACGCTCTGCTTGAAGGTCTCGGCAAATCTGGGGGCGAGCAGGCGCGCTATCAGATCGGGCCCACCACCCGGCGCATTCGGCACGATAATCTGCACGGGGCGCGCCGGGAACTGCGCATGCACGGTCATTGCCGCGCATGACAGAAACAAAACCAAAAATGCTTTTGCGTTTATCACAGCGTTAATATTTAGCATTTAAAACCCTACCGATGAAATATTCGTCGTCCCCGCGAAGGCGGGGAGCCAGGGATTTCATTCTGGATTCCCGCTTTCGCGGGAATGACGAAGTGGAACAAAGCCTCACCATGCACTTATGTAATCCTCACTAAACAATCGGCGGCCAGATCCGCGTCGCCAGATTGGCCGAACCCGGCGCGTGGATCAGTTTAGCCACCATGCGATCCGACCACGCCTTCATTTCCGGTTTGCCGTCTTCAAGCGTGAGATAACTTTTGTTACGTGCTTCAAGCGAAGTGTATTCGTAAAAGATCGCGTGTTTCGCCCAGCCGGCAACCGAGGCGAGCTTGCGCGTGCGCACGCAACCCGGCAATTTCTCCATCGCCGGCATGCGCGACTGCGCGTACCACGCCAGCATTTCCTCTTCGTCCTCGACGGCGCAGTTGAAACTGCCCAACTGGATACAGGGTGTGCCCCTGACGCCGTCGGCATAACCACGTGCCTCCGGCCCGTTGATGCGGCCGACCTCGGCCATCACGTTGATGCGCTCATTGGCGCGCAGCGCCAGCATCCTGCGGTCGGCCTCCGGCAATGCCGCATTGAGCGCTTGCGGCGTCAACTGACCGAACACGTTGGCGTCGGCAGCACCCACCAGCAGCAGAAACTGGCGCCCGCGCGGCACACCGGCCACCGCAGGGTGTTCAACGGCGTTTTCGCGGCGGATGGTCTGCATGCGCTCGACGGTTTGATAGTGCGCCGCCCACAGATACCCCGGGCGCTGCAGCAACGCCGGCAGATAAACCGTGTGCATCCAGCGCAGGTATTCCGGGCGTGCCGCGGTCGCGACGTCATACCAGGTGATCCACAAGCCGCGGTCAGCGGGTGCGGATGCAGCCGCACTTTGCGCCTGTACCACCGGTGCCGCGCCTGCCGTTGCTGCCAGCACCCCGGCGCGTTGCAAAAATGCGCGGCGCGGCAACGCCATTTCGTTTTTCCCCATTCCCGTCTCCTCCTGCCGCTCTCCGGCGGAGTTGTCTGATGTTGCCGTTGAATCACCGGCCTCGCTTCTGCTGCCGGCGCTTCACTGGCTCTATTACAACACCGCACAAACCTGCGGCAGTTCTTCGCTGATCAAGCCGTCGAGTCGCGCATCGGCGATATCGTCAAACTGCGTCGGCTCTGCATTCATGATGATAATGCGCGCGCCGGCCCGCTGGGCAATCGGCACCGCATTGGCAATCGGGAACACGCGCAGGCTGGTGCCGACACTCAGCAACAGGTCGGCCTCCTGCGCCGCGCGCAGCGCGCCGTCAATCACCGCGGGCACCAGTTGCTGGCCGAATGAAATGGTGTCGCTCTTCAGGATACCGCCGCATGCCGTGCACGGCGGATCGGCCTCACCGGCACGCACGCGCTCGAGCACCGGTTGCATCGGCCCTTTGCGACCGCAGGACAAACAGATCGCCTGATGCAGATTGCCGTGCACTTCGAACACCCGTGCACGCGTATTGCCGGCGGTGATATGCAGGCCGTCGATGTTTTGCGTGATCAGCGCGTGCAGCCTGCCGCTTTTTTCCAGATCGGCCAGCGCGCGGTGCCCCGGATTGGGTTTGGCGCCGAAGGCTGGATGTTCAAGGCGGCTCTGCCACGACGCCTTGCGGATTTCCGGGTCCGTTGTGTAATAACGAATGTCGGAGAGCTTTTCCGCCGCCGGATTGCGCGTCCACACGCCATTGGGGCCGCGAAAATCCGGTATGCCCGAATCGGTTGAAATGCCCGCGCCGGTCAGCGCAACCACGCGTTTGGCCGACGCAATCCACTCGCGCACATTCTTGATTACGGCAGGCGAACTCATCAAGGGCTCCGCAGCAAATCCTTCACGCCGTCTATTTTGCCCCAACCAGCCCCAGGGCACGCTCGTAATAACCGGTGTCGATATAGCGCTCGATGGATGGCGCCACGCCGCCCCACTGCCCTTCGATTTCGGCGCGTAGTGCCAGCACCGCGCGCAGGCCTTCCAGATCAAGCTTCGCCTCGGGCACGATGCCGAAGCGCGGCTGCAGCAAGGCCTCATCGTAGGTGCGCGCGGCGATTTTCGGATCCTGCTTGAGGCGTGCGGCGATGAGTTCGATCGCCTGCACGCGGTTGGCCGGATTGAGCGCCATGCGCGTGGCCTCGATATAGGCGGCGAGAAAACGTTCGAGCAATGCCGCGTTATCGCGTGCCCAGGTGCGCTGCACGAAAATACCGCCGCCCTGATAGGGGCCGAGCAGATCGATCGCGCGGCCGAACGATTTCAGACCTTTGTCCTTTGCCGCAAACGAAAACGGCGGATTCAGCATGCCGGCGGCCGCGTTGTCGCTGCGGGCTTCAATGGCGGCGATGCGGTCAGGCGTAAAGCCCACCGATTTGATCGCATAGTCGCGGCCTTCGATGAGGCCGGCGTTCTTCAGTATCTTTTTTGCCTGCAGCGCATAGGCCGTGTTCGGCCGGTCCACCACCAGCGTGCGGCCGCGCATGTCGTTGAGCGTTTTGATCTCCGGGTGCACCATGAACTCCATCATGCTGGTGTCGCCGCCGCTGACAATGATCACATCCTGTTTCGCCAGTTCAACCATTGCCACCGCATTGTCCACCGCGGAATAGGCGATTTCGAAGCGCCCGCTCGCCAGGCCGTCGCGCTGGGCTTCAGAGTTCTGCGTGAATTCGAGTTCGAGATTAATGCCGCGACGCTCGAACACACCATGGGCAAGGCCGATGAAAAGCGCGAGATTGGTCGCGTTCGGAAAAGTGTTCAGACGCAGCGTCTGCAACGGTTGCGCCAGCAGCGGTGAAAACCCCGCTTGCAGGAGCAATACAAAAATCGCCGCGATCGCGCGGTGCAAAACATTGCGCAACATCAAATCCTCCGCCTGTATTTTTTATCGCCGCCGTGGAGGCGGCGCTGTGAACTCCACTATACTGTAGAACACCCGAACGGAGCAGCATGGCATGACCAAAGCAATCCGCATTTACCGCACCGGCGGCCCCGAAGTCATGCAATGGGAAGACGTCGAAGTCGGCGCGCCCGGCGCCGGCCAGGTGCGCATGAAAAACACCGCCGTCGGCCTCAATTTCCGCGACGTGCTAATCCGCAACGGCGGCCACGCGTTGAAAGCCTTCCCCTCGGGGCTCGGCCTGGAAAGCGCCGGCATCATCGAAGCGATCGGCCCCGGCGTCAGCGGGTTCACCGTCGGCCAGCGTATCGCCGTCGTCGCCGGCCCCGACGGGGCCTACGCGGAAGCGCGCCTCGTGCCCGCCGCACGCGTGGTGCCGTTGCCGGATACGATCGACGAGCGCACCGCGGCGTCGATGATGATCCGCGGCATGACCGTGCGTTATCTGCTGCGCGAAACCTATGCAGTGCAGCACGGCGACACCGTGTTGATCCACGCCGCCGCCGGCGGCCTCGGCCTGATTTTCTGCCAGTGGGCGAAACATCTCGGCGCCACCGTCATCGGCACGGTATCCAGCGCGGCGAAAGGCGAAATCGCGCGCGCGCACGGCTGCGACCACGCCATCGTCTATGGCAATGAGGATTTCACCGCGCGCGTCCGCGAGATCACCAGTGGCAAGGGCGTGGCTGCGGTCTACGACTCCGTCGGCAAAGACACCTTCGAAGCTTCACTCAACTGCCTGCGTCCGCGCGGCGTCATGGTCTCGTTCGGCGAAGCCTCCGGCGATCCGCCACCGGTCGCGCCGCGCCGCCTCGGGGCGCTTGGTTCGATTTATGTCACGCATCCGAGCCTGCCTGACTACACCGCCACGCGCGAAGCGCTGCTCGCCACCGCCGGCGATCTCTTCGCCATGGTGGCCGGCGGCAACGTTAAAATTGATGTCAGCAGATCCTATCCGCTGGCCGGGGCCGCGCGCGCACACGCTGATGTCGAGTCGCGCCGGAGCACCGGCTCGATAGTATTGATACCCTGAGACAACAACATGACTGCAACCATGAATCCGGAAACCGCCCCGCGTCGCCAGATCGCCGCCTGGCTGCTCCTCTGCTGCGCCATGGTCTTCGCCATGGTGGTGGTCGGCGGTGTCACGCGGCTCACACATTCGGGCCTGTCGATGGTCGAATGGCAGCCCATCGTCGGCACGCTGCCGCCACTCAACGACACCGAGTGGGAACAGACTTTCGACAAATACAAACAAACGCCCGAATACAAAGTTGTCAATAACACGATGACGCTGGATGGCTTCAAGGGCATTTTCTGGTGGGAGTATTTCCACCGCCTGCTCGGCCGCACGATCGGCCTCGTATTCTTCATCCCGTTGCTCTGGTTCATCGCGCGCAAGCAGGTCGATCGCGCGCTGGCGTGGCGCTTGGTCGGCATTTTTGTGCTGGGCGGGCTGCAGGGCGCGATGGGCTGGTACATGGTGAAGAGCGGCCTCATCGACAATCCGCGCGTCAGCCAGTTGCGGCTCGCTGCGCACCTCGGGCTGGCCTTCCTGATTTTCGCCGCCATGCTGTGGCAGGCGTTGGATCTGTTGTGGCCGCGACTGGCGCAACCCGCGGCAGCATTGCAAAGTGCCGCGCGCAAGGCCTCGGCACTCACCATTCTGATTTTCATCATGGTGCTGTCGGGCGCGCTGGTCGCCGGCACGCGCGCCGGGCGCGTCTACAACACCTTCCCGAAAATGAACGAACACTGGATCCCGCCGGAGATTTTCGAACTCGACCCGTGGTATGCGAATTTCTTCAACAACCTCGCCACCGTGCAGTTCGACCACCGCCTGCTCGCGTGGCTGTTAGCGGTCGTCGTGCCGTTGTATTGCTGGCGCACGCAACGGCTGCCGATCTCCAATGCAACGCGCATGGGCCTCAACATGCTGCTGACGATATTGGTGCTGCAGATCACGCTCGGCATCACCACGTTGCTGGCCGCCGTACCGGTGGCACTGGGCACGGCGCACCAGGGCGGCGCGCTGCTGCTCTTCACCGCCGCGCTGGCGGTGACGCATTTCCTCAGAACAGCACAGAAGATCGAAGCATAGCGCAGCGCCGCGGCGTCACAGCCACGGCCACGGGTTGCGCGTCAGCGCCACCGCGACGATGTAGACAAACACGCACTGCGCGGCAAGCCACATCGCGATGCGCACCCGCCGCGGCCGCCCCGCGCGCATCGCGATCGTACCGAGTCCGATGTAAACGACCAGCCCGATGACCTTGGCGGTGAGCCACGCGTCCTGCAGCGGATACTGCCCCAGCATCAGCGCCAGCGTGACCGCCGCCGCCAGCAACAGCGTGTCATTGACATGCGGCACGATGCGCACCCAGCGCTGCTGCAACAACGGTGAGTCGTTGAGCAGCCACACGCCGCGCAGAAAAAACAGCGCGAAGCTCAGCAGCACGCAACCGACGTGCAGCGCTTTGAGCGTCGCGTAGCCCACCGCCTACTCCTCGAGAAACTGCTGCACAGCGTTGAAAAGGTCGATGCGGTTTTTTTCCAGCATGATGGTGTGCGTGCCCTCGGCCAGCATCACCATGCGTTTATACGGCGCATTGACGAGCAGCGGAAACAGCGTCTGCCCCAGTTGCGGCGGATTGTCGCGGTCCCACTCGGCCACCGTGATCAACACCGGCACCGTGATCTTCTGCGGATCGTAGTAAGGTTTTTGCGCCGCGGTCCAGATTTCCTGCGTGTCGGCGACCGTGCCGCTGGGTGCGCGCAGCACCGGTGGCGTGCGCTGCGCGCCATCCTTATCGGTGGCCATGGTGGCATCAGCCCAGGCCTCGAACCAGCCGGCGGGAATCAGCGTGTCGCGTTTGTCCGCAGGCACGCCGCTCATCCAGCGCTCCAGCATCTGGTCGCGCCGAACGCTGCGATAAGCACCGGGTTGCGCTGGCGCCTGCTGCGGCAGCGGGCGTATCCATTGCGGCGCATACAGCACCAGCCGGTGGACGCGCTGCGGATTACGCGCGGTGTAAGTGGCCATTTGCGTGGTGCCCCACGACCACCCGAGCAGATTGAGGCGTTCGATGCCGCGCCACGCGAGAATGTGATCGACTACGGCGCCGATGTCCGCCACCGCCGTATCGGTGCGTACCAGCGGCGGATTGTGCTCAGGCGGCTCGTTCATCGCCGGCGGTCGCGTCGAGTAGCCGTAGCCGCGCAGGTCCAGCAGCCAGACATCGAAGCCGCGCGACGCCATGAAATCCATCCACGACCAGCCGTCCAGCGCGAGATCGAAAGCGGTGGACGCCGGATAGGTCGAGCCGTGCACATATAACAAGGTGCGCTGCGGCGAAAATTCGCGCAGGTCGGCCGGGCGTTTGTTGCGCACATAAATGTTGATGCCGGCGTCATGCGCCGGCACAAAAAACTCTTCCGTCAGCAACTGCGGCAGGGTCGCCGGCAGCCGGCGCGGCAGGTCGGTCATGTTTTATTCGGGCTGGATTTTTGCAAGGCGCACCATTTCCGCATAAGCCTTGATTTCGGCCTCAACGGTGGCGCGGAACTGCGCCGGGCTGTTGCCCACGGGCGGGAAGCCCTGCTCGATGAGGCGCTCGCGGACCGGCGGTTTGGCCAGTGCGGCGCGCACTTCGCTGTGCAGACGGTTGATGATTTCGGGCGGCGTTTTCGCCGGCGCAAACAAACCGAACCAGCCCGCATCGATCTCCATGCCGGCGACACCCGACTCGGTGAGGGTCGGCACTTCGGGCAGCGCGGCCAGCCGCGTGCGGCCGGTCACCGCGAGTGCCCGCAGTTTGCCGGCACGGATGTGCGGCATCGCCAGCGTGGTGTTGGAAAACATCGCCTGGATTTCGCCGCCGAGGAGTGCTGCAATCGCCGGGCCACCGCCTTTATAAGGCACATGCGTCATGGTCGTTTTGGCGCGCGCGTCGAACAACGCGCCGGCCAGATGCATGGTGTTGCCCACCCCCGGCGACGAATACGCCAGCTTGTTGTCGGGCTTGCGGCCAAGTGCCACGAACTCCTGCACGTTCTGCGCCGGCACCGACGGATGCACCACCAGTATGAATGCCTCCTGCGCGCAGACGTTGGTCACCGGCGCGAAATCGCGCAGCGTGTCGTAGGGCAGTTTTTTGTAAATACTCGGGTTCACGACGAAAGACGCCGAGACGAGTATCAACGTATGGCCGTCCGGCACAGCCTTCGCCACCGTATCGGTGCCGACAATGCCGTTGGCCCCCGGGCGATTGTCGACGACGACGGGTTGCCCCATCTGCGCTGCCAGCTGTTGCGCGACGA
>CALQCM020000124.1 GCA_943329075.2 Chitinophaga pinensis
CACAAGGCGCCGGGCGGCAAACTATTGCCGCCTGCAGTGGCATCCACCTGTCCGGAGAGGCGCTTTTTAACCCCACTCAAGACACCATCAAAGCCGGCCTCACCGGTTTTTGGCCCCGCCGCGGAGGGCGCCAGCAGTGATCCAATTGATGCAACTGATTCATTATTATAAATAAATTTTGTATTTACGAGATTGCTCATAGTTAAATCAAAGTTTGTCTGGTTTTGAATACCCTTTCTCTATGCAAGGATCGTGACAGGTCGGGCACCCGCGCAAAAAACAACTTGATTGGCCATGAACGTCAGCCTGTCATTCCGGGGCCGCGTAGCGGAACCCGGAATCCAGAAAAAAGTTCTAAAAGTCCCTGGATTCCGGATTCCGCCCTTGCGGGCAGCCGCGGAATGACGGGGCCGGCCTCTCTGCCGCCTGTGAACTGACGATCATTGCTAATCAGGAAAAACAATGACCGGGGCTGCCGAAAAGCAGCCGGCCACCGGCCATTCAAACGTTACCGCGCCAGCCCCAACGCCCGGTCGCATAAAACGTCCGAAATACCAGTAAAACATTGTATTTAAAGAACTCATTTAATATGGCACGCTGATTGCTTATACAAGACCTGTCGGCAACGTATAAATAAATCATTTTAAAAACATATACTTGAGATAGCACTGGAAAAAGATGTCTACGGTTGCACTGTCGTTTTTACGTCAAAACATGCGTCGGGTCCGTTTTATAGACCTGGGAATTCCCGCCATCATACTGATGATCATGGGGATGCTGGTCGTCCCCATGCCGGCGATCCTGCTCGACATTCTGTTTACATTCAACCTGCTCGCCGGCCTGGTCATCATTACGATTGCCGTGGCGACCACGCGTCCGCTCGAGTTTTCTTCGTTTCCGATCATCCTGTTGCTGACCACCATGTTGCGCCTCGCGCTCAACGTCGCCTCGACGCGAGTCGTGCTGGTCGATGGACACAAAGGCGCCGACTCGGCCGGCAAGGTGATCCAGGCGTTCGGTGAATTCGTGATTCAGGGCAATTACTTCGTTGGAATCGTCATATTTGCCATTTTGATGATCATTAACTTTATCGTCGTCACCAAGGGCGCCGGACGGGTTTCGGAAGTGATCGCCCGGTTTACCCTCGATGCCATGCCGGGCAAGCAAATGGCCATCGATGCCGACCTCAACGCCGGCGTCATTAACCAGGAAACCGCCAAGAAGCGCCGCGAAGAAATCTCCCAAGAGGCAGATTTCTTCGGCTCCATGGACGGTGCTTCCAAATTCGTGCGCGGCGATGCCATTGCCGGGGTCATGATTTTGTTCATTAATATTTTCGGTGGACTGATTATCGGCATCGGCTTCCATGGCCTTTCACTGTCTGAAGCAGGCAAGATCTATACCCTCCTGACCATCGGCGACGGCTTAGTGGCACAGATTCCGGCGCTGTTTCTGTCGCTGGCAACCGCCATTATCGTCACCCGCGTTACCACCCCCCAGTCCCTGAGCGAGCAAACCTCGAGCCAGCTTGGGAAACCGATGCCGCTGTTTGTATCGGCCTCGATTCTGCTGTTGATTGGCATCGTGCCGGGCATGCCACACGCTGTGTTTATAACGCTGGCAGGCGCGACTTATGGCATTGGATTTCTGCTGCTTAAGCGGGATAGCGAAGTCACCACGCGGCAGACCGCGCAGGAGAATGCGGTGATCCCACCGGCCCCCAAGGAACTCGACTGGAGCGACATCGACCAGGTCGACCTGATCGGACTGGAAATCGGCTATGGCTTGATCCCGATGGTCAATCCGGAGACCGGCGGCCAGTTGATGGCGCGTGTAAAAGGCATCCGCAAAAAGCTTTCCGCCGAGCTGGGTTTTCTGATCCCGGCGGTTCGGGTGCGCGATGTCTTAACGCTCGAACCGAACTCCTACAACATCATGGTCAACGGCGTGGTGCGTGCCACCGGCCTGATCCAGGCCGATCGGGACCTCGCCATCAATCCCGGGCATGCCTATGGCAAGCTCGAGGGCATGCCGACCAAGGACCCGGCGTTTGGTCTGGACGCCATTTGGATCAAGCCGTCCCAAAAAGACTACGCGCGCACGCTCGGCTACACCGTGGTCGACTCCAGCACCGCGCTGGCCACTCACCTGAACCGGGTTTTGCGTGAAAATGCCGCCGATCTGATCAGTCAGGATGAGGCACAGCAACTACTCGACAAACTCGCCGGCCGCTTCCCCAAGCTGGTGGAGAACCTGGTGCCCGGAAAACTCCCGCTCTCGATTGTGACGCGTGTCCTGCAAAATCTGCTGGCTGAATCGGTATCGATCCGGGATATGCGCACCATCGTGGAAACCCTGTGCGATGAAAGCAGCAAAACTCAGGATCCCGATCAACTAACCGGCCTGGTAAGGCCGCGACTCGGCCGGATGATTGTGCAAAATCTGGCTGGCGTAAAAGACGTCCTGCCGGTGATTACGCTGGAATCCAACCTTGAGCGCATGCTGCAAAACGTCGCCGAACAAAGCGGCGGCGGGCACATGGCCGTGCTGGAACCCGATCTTGCTGAAAGCCTGTTCAGATCCCTGCGCAACGGCACCACAAAAACCCAGGAGCAATACGAATGCGCCGTTCTCGTGGTGTCGCCGATCGTGCGCCCGTGGCTGGCCAAAATGCTCAAGCATCGCGTTGGCGATCTGGTGGTCCTGTCTTACAGCGAAATTCCCGATGACCAGGCAATCAAGGTCGTTCTAACCATTGAAATCAAGTCAAAACAACATTAAGGTCGTTTCATGGAACTCAAACGCGTATTAGCAGCAGATAGCCGTGCGGCCAAAGAAAAAGCCATCAGCCTTTACGGGCGCGACGCACTGATACTATCGAACGACCGCGTCAACGGTCAGGTGGAACTCATTGTGGCCGTCGATCTGGTTGCCGACGATGCCTTATTCCCAACCCCGCCCCGCCCCGCCGCCGCCACCTCCGCACCAAGTTCACCGCTGATCCAACCGCCGCCTTTCTCCAAGGTGATGCAGGGCACCATGCAACGCCTGCGGCAGAAGCCGGCCGCAGGCCGCGCGACACCGGCCACAGACTTACCGCAACCTGAAGACGGCGAACGGGAACGGGAACGCGCACAGGAACTGGTTGCCATGGTCAAAGCGGAGCTTGCAGAAATGCGGCGCGAAATCAGGATTTCACGTGAAACCTCGGTCTGGGAACGCTCGGCGAACCTGCCAATTCATGTGCAGGACCTTGCGACCCGCATGCGCGAGGCCAACATATCCGCCGCGCTGCGCACCCTTTTAATTGATGAGGTCAAGGCGGCGGATACGCAACAACAGGCCATGGATCATATTCGCACAACACTCCAAACCTTGCTGCAACGCAAGGCAATGGCGGGTCCGCTGCGCGGAACCCATGTCGTCGCAGGACCGTCCGGTGGCGGCAAAACAGTCATGATGCGGAACATTGCCAACGCGCACATCCCGGTTCACGGCAGCGAGAACATGGCGATCATCAGCTATAACGATAACCGCGTCGGCGCCTGGCCGCAGTTGCAATTACTCAGCGCCGCGGCGGGAATCGAATGCTACAAGGTAAAATCTGCGGAATCCCTGCGCGAGTTGATTGACTCCCTCTCGGACAAAAAGCTGGTGATCGTTGACACACCGGGCAGCCAGATCGTGGAAAATGCAAGCGCCGTTCGGCAAGCCGTCGACGACGCCGTGTTTCACCTCGTTTTACCGGCTGACGCGTCCGCCTCCACGGTTAACAGATTTCTGCAGATTCAGGATATAAAATGGCACAGCTTGATGCTGACCAAACTTGACGAGTGCACGAATCCATGGCCGCTTCTCCAGATGCTCAATGAACAGACCCTGCCAATTTCGTTTGAAAGTATTAATTCGCTGCTGGACAACCCTGATGCGGTGAAACGCACCATCGAGAAAATGATTGAAGCCGGCATTGCACTGCTGCCGGTCACCGACTCATTAGACGTCCCGGCGCAGAACAGATTCACCGGCGATCAAGCCGGTCAGCCCATTAGACATTAAGACAATCTGCCGTGGTTTGCCCGTTTGAATAGATTGGAAAGAAGACAATGGATGTAATCGGAATTGCGAGCGGGAAAGGTGGCGTCGGCAAAACCAGCACCGCCGTTAATCTCGCCGTGGGCTTGACGCTGCGCGGACATAAAGTCATGTTGTTCGACGCGGACATGGGCCTCGCCAATGCTCAACTTACGCTGGGCTGCCCCACCGAATTTAACTTCGGTCACGTGCTCTCCGGGGAAAAAACCCTCGAAGAAATCATTGTGACGACGCGCCAGGGAATACGTCTTGTTCCCGGCGCCTCCGGGGTGCAGAAACTCGCCTCCCTCAGTCCGCTTGAGGCGTCCGCCATCGTCCAGGCTTTCAGCAGTATCGAGGAAGAAATTGACTTTCTGATCGTTGATTCGGCTGCCGGCATTTCCAATTCGGTGCTCACCTTCATGCAAGCCTCGCAGCGCCGCCTGATCGTGCTGCGCGACGAACCGTCCTCGATTGCAGATGCCTATGGCACCATCAAAGTCCTGATCAACGACTGCAAGCTCGATGAAATATACGTGGTGCCGAACATGGTTGACAGCCAGGTGGCTGGCCAGCTGCTCTACAAACGAATCAACGAGGTTTGCAAAAAATTTCTCGGCCGGCCCGTCAAATACCTGTGCTCGATCACCAACGACGAGCACATGCTGACAGCCGCACGCAACTATCAGTCGGTGCTCGAATATGCGCCCGGCGGCAATGCCGCCAGGGATTTCAGGAAACTTGCGGAATCCGTCGCCGCAATGAGCGGCACCACGACGGCGAATGGAGGCGTCCAGTTTTTCTTCGAAAGAATGATCGGACAAAAATCCGTTTAAATGAAATCAACCGGCATCCACTTATACGCGCAGGCAACCGACAGCAGCGATTCGCTGGTGGTGGCCAATCTCGGCCTCGTCAAACGCGTCGCGCTGCACCTCAAGGTGAGGCTGCCCCCATTCGCCGAATTCGATGACCTGCTGCAGGCCGGCATGATCGGCCTCATAGAAGCGTCACGCGGTTACAAGTCGGAACGAGGCACGCCCTTTGACGCCTTCGCCCGCCTGCGCATCAAAGGCGCGATGATCGACTACGTGCGCAAACAGTCATACCTGCCGCGTTCGGCCATTGCCACCAGAAAATCGCATTCCGAAGCGACCAAAACCCTGTCGGATGAACTCGGTCGCGCGCCGAACCAGCAGGAGCTGGCGGATTTCATGGACATGGACATCAATGATTTGCAAAAAGAGCGCCATCAGTCCAGTCAATTCGAGACCGAGTCGATCGAAGACATGGCCGGCGTCACTGACAATCTGCCCGACACCGAGGACTCTATTCCGGAGATCGCCCTGGAAAAAGCCCAGCTCTCGGAAGAACTCGTGCGCGCGATCGCCGCACTGCCCGAGCGCGAAAAGCTGATTCTTTCGCTCTACTACACCGACGAAATGACGCTGAAGGAAATCGGCGAAATCGTCGGCGTCGGCGAATCCCGCGTCAGTCAAATTCTCACCAAGGCGGCGCAAACGCTAAGACAAAAATTGCAATAACCGGGGCGTTACTCCCGATACAGCACGGTGATGCTGATGCGCCGGTTGCGCGGATCCAGCGGGTCGGACGCGACGAACGGCTCCCGGTCGGCCACCCCTTCGATTCGCGAAATCCTTTTCTCATCAACCCCTTTTTTGGTAATGATCTGGCGCGTGATGTCTGCGCGCTCAGCAGACAATGACCAGTTATTGCGGTCGGTCCCCGCAAATGCCAGCGCATCCGTATGCCCGCGCACTTTGAGATTGTTGGGCATGCCAGCCAGCGAACGCGCGATTTCTTCAATCAGCCCCTGCGACTTCGCCGTTAATTTCGTGTTGCCCAGGCCAAACATCGAGAAATCCGCCTTATCGATGATCTCGATCCGCAGGCCCTCTTTTTCTCTCGCGAACACCACGTTCTCCTTGAGCTTGGAGAGTTCACTGTCCTGCGACATTTTTTCTTTCAACTCTTTTTCGAGCTTCTCGAAGTTCGCCTTGTCCGACTCGCCGGCAATGCGCGCTTTTTCTTCCTGCGACAACGCATCCGTCCTGTCCTTGTCCTTGTCGCTGTCCTTGCTGCCGGTATTCTCACGCGGCTGCAGCACCTGCATGAGGCCGGTCTGCGCGGACGCCTGCGGCAATGCCGTTTCATCAATGATCGACTGACCGCCCATCAAGCCGGTCGAACCCGACGTATTGTTGACGGTAATCGCCGCCTTGGTCACGGAGGTCGGCTTGAAGTAATCCGCAATCGCCTTGCGCTGATCGGAATTGGTTGCGCCCAGCAGCCACATGAGCAGGAAAAACGCCATCATGGCTGTCATCATGTCAGCCAGCGCGATTTTCCAGGCGCCGCCGTGAGCACCGGCATGACCTTCATCGATAATCTTCTTGACGATAATCGGCGCGAGCGGCGCCGCCTCTTCCGCGGGCGCTGCGGCAGCGGCGGGCGCCGCGGCGGCGGCGTCCTGCGGCGCTTCGCCGGCGGGAGCGGGAGGCGCAGCTTCAGCCATTATTTGCCCCTCAATCCGTCAAAGACCTCGGAAAACGACGGCTGGTTATCGTGCGAGATACTGACCCGCGCCGCCTCGATAATTACCGGCATCGGATGACCGTTCAGTGTGCCGACAATAATCTGCTTGGCGACATGGTAGATCTGCCCCTCTTCATCGACAATCTGCTTGAGCCGCACGCTCAGCGGTTCCACGAAGCCATAAGCCAGCAGCACGCCCAGAAATGTGCCGACCAGAGCGGCACCGATCAGCGCACCCAGCACCGCCGGCGGTTGATCGATCGAACCCATGGTCTTCACCACACCAAGCACGCACGCCACAATGCCGAGCGCCGGCAACGCACCGGCCATCGTCGCCAGCGTTTCTGACGGTTTTAAAGCATCGTGATGATGCGTCTTGATCGATGCGTTCATGATGTCCTCGACGGAGTCCGGGCGCGGCGCCGAAGAGGAAACGACGATCAGGCGGATGCTGTCGGTGATCAGATGAATCAGTGCATGGTCCTGCAGCAGTCGCGGGTATTCGCCGAAAATCGCACTGGATTCCGGCGACTCGACATGCGACTCCAGAGCGACCGCGCCCTCCGCCTTCAATACTTTCATGATCTTGGCCACCAGAAAAATGGTGTCCATGTAATCCTGCTTCTTGAAAGAAGGCCCCTTGAGTATCTTGCCGAGTCCGCCGATCGTGCCTTTGACAATCGTCATGCTGTTGGCGGTGATCAAACCGCCGATTGCCGATCCCAGAATAGCCGTTCCCTCCAGCGGCAGCGCGTGCAAAATCGGCGCCATTGAACCACCGCCGACAAGGTAGCTGCCGAAGATGCAGACCATACCAAAAATAATTCCAACAATACTTAACACGGAGTAGCCCGCCCATTAAAAAATATATACCCGCCAAAAAGACGCTCGACGAGTTTTCCGCCATTGCCGTCTCTCCGTCTACATCAAAAACAATTACGCTTCGCCTGCACACTGACCGGAATCGCGGCCGCCGGAACTTTATGCCGGGACCAGCGACGGCACCGTCGTCCACGCGTCGCGAACTTCCTCCATCAACCCTTTCACTTCATACAAGCCCGCGAGGTCGTTTCTAAGGTTGATTTGCAGCAATCTGCGGGTAACGTAACCATAAAGTTCCGCCAAATTACGCGCCAAATCACCACCGTTTTCATAATCAAGCGAGTTTTGAAGACCGAGCACGATGCGCCCTGCACGGCTCAAATGATTCGACTTCTCCTGAATGGCGTTGGCCTTGATATGTCCTTCTGCCGCATTCAGGCTTTCGAGCAACCCGTCGAACAGCATTTGCACCAGCTGAACCCGATCCGAGGAATCCACACCGGTCTCAATCATGACCGAACCATAACTTGCGGCTGCTTTACGATTTTGCATAATTTTCTTCTTAAGTATTTTTTAATAACTCATTAGAAATCGTCACCAGCCGGAATTTCTTGAGTCGGCAATCTGCTATTAGATCGCGCCTCATCGATAACATTCAAAACCACCGGATTGCAGCACAATGGCCGGCGTTTTAGCGCTGAATATTTTCATATTACATCATTCATTTTAAGCATTTAAATTAATATTGATATATCGGCTCATGACGAACCTTTGATCACTTCGACAATCTGATTGCCGGCTGGCGGCGCTATCGCCTCAAGCCCGCCCTGCGCCAGTTCAAGCACCTGCCCGGAGGGCAAACTGGCCCCGACCGCTGACGCGCCGACTGTCGCAGGTAATAA
>CALQCM020000125.1 GCA_943329075.2 Chitinophaga pinensis
AAGGACAGGATGGGGGTGATGAAGCACACGCGTCTATGCCATTTATCAACGCCAGCTTTCAATCCGGCGTCACACCCGCCGTCTTGATGACCTTGCGCCACAGAACGAGCTCTTTGTGGATCAACGCGCCGAATGCCTGCGGCGCGCCGGCGCGACAGTGAGGCGCATCAACTCGCCGACGTTACTGCAGCGCTCAATGCGCGACACCACATCGCAGATCTGCGCGGCGCGCATTTCGCCGATCACCGGCACGGCGAGGCTTTCAAACTTGCCGCGCAGTTCGTCGTCGCTCATCGGGTTCTCGATCGAGCCCTTGGGAAAATCCACCTGCGAAAAATATTTTTCACCCGAGACCATGGTCATCGTCGTATGACAGGACACGCCGCGCGGCAGGCTGGCATCGGTTTCGATGTGCGTCAGGTCCATCAGACGGCGCACTGCTTTGTTGCCGAGCTTGCTGTTGGTGTACTGCGCGAGCAGCGCCTTGCCCTCGATCAGCGCGATCGCCACCGAATAGGACAGACTGACCTGCGCCTCGTGATAGGTGCGCGGTGCCGTGTTCAGGTGATAGTGCGCCCAGTCCGGATGGCGTTTGACGACGATGCTGCGGATCTGGTCGAGTGCGGGCGCGTGTTTTTGTTTGATCTCCAGCGCGCAATCGATCGCGTTGTGGATCGGCCGCGCGCAGGAGTAGGGCTTGAACTCGATGCGCAGCTCGAACGGCTTGCCGAGATTGCGGATGATTTCGGCGCCGGCGTTTTCGCGGCCGGCAAAGGCGCGCAGAAAACCGCGTTCGCCCTCGAAGATGGTATCGGCACCGGTGAAGCCGAGCTTCGCGATGTGCGCGGCGGTGACGCCGTTACGCGCCGCCGGGCCCGGGTTAAAACGTTTCTGCATCGACGGCCCGTACATCTCCATCAGGCCCGAGGCCTGCGCACCGGCCAGCCCGAAGGCCGAAGTCAGTTCGGCCGGCGTCAGCTTCATCAGCTTGCCGGCGGCCGCTGTCGCGCCGAACACGCCACAGGTCGGCGTAGTGTGAAAAGCGCGGTTGCGCAGGTCGTTGTTCGCCGCCTGGCTGACGCGTTCCATCACTTCACAGCCCGCGGCCAGCGCGGTGACGAGTTCCTTGCCGCTGGCGCCGACCGCCTCACCGACCGCCAGTGCCGGTGAGAACACCGGCGGGCTGAAATGGAGCAGCGCCAGCACGTCGATGTCGTCGAGTTCGATGCTGTGGCAGGAAATCGCATTGGCGAACGCCGCCGCCGCCATCGGCACACGACCGTTGCCGTTACTACCAATGAGCGTCGCCTCGGCCGCCTTCCCCTGCAGCGCGGCAAATTCACGCGCGATGATGCCGCTCTCGCTCTGGCTGCCGGCGATGGCGACACCGATGTAATCAAGCAGCAGCCGCTTCATGGCGCGCCGCCCCGCCTCGGGAATCTGGCGGTACGAGAGTTTGACGTGGTGCTCGGCGAGTTTGACGGCGATTGTTTTGGCTGAATTGGCGGATGCGGATTTTTTTGGCATGACGGTGCTTTCGAGTTCAGTTAGTCGGGGCTGCGACGAGCTGCAGCAGCTCGCCGGTGTTATCGAGTGTTTCGAGGCCGCGCACCAGATCCATGATGCGCGACATGCGATCTTCGGGAATACAGGAACGCACGACGTGGCGGAATTTGTATTCGATGTCCTGCGGTTTAAGCGGCGCCTCGGGGCTGCCGCGGTGATGCAAAATGCGCTTCTCGAAACTGCGGCCGTCGCGCGTGGTGACCCTGACGCGCGCGGCATGGAACCGCACCGCGTTCAACCCAAGGGCGCGCGCCGCAGTGGCCGCCGCCACAAAAGTGCCCGCGGTGCCCTGCGGATGAAAGCCGCGGAAGAACAAACTCATCGTCGCCGCGCTGCCGACGCGGTGGCCGACCTCATAACCGGCAATCATCGCCGTGAGAATGTCTTTGCCCGGCGCGCCGCCCTGCTGCTCGGCGAAGGCAAACGCAATCGGTGTGGCGATCGAGCCGGCGTGCACGATCGATTCCTTGTGAATGTCGTCGAGTTCGAAGGCGTGGCCGCCGGTGCCGTTGACCAGCACGGCGAGCGCAATCGAAGTCTTCTCGCCCATGCCCATCAACGAGGCCACGGGAGCCGCGCCCTCGGCCTTCGCCAGTGTGGCGACCTTGCGTGTCCACGGCAGCGTCGCGCCGAAGATGCAGCAGCCGATGCTGTCGAGTACCGAGAGTTTCATGCGCTCGACCGCCTCGCGCGGAATGGCCGTGTATTGCAGATTCGATGCGAACGCCGCCAGATCGCGCGTCGCGCCCGGCAGTAGTGATTTTTCAATCGACATGGGTCCTCCGGTGATGACAGATCCATTTTAAACAGTGAAATCCACGGGGCGCGCCAATAATGTGCTTCCCATACGAAATGGCTACGTTCCGCAGCCCCGCCCCGATTGCCGCATCCGCCCAAACGCCTTAAACTTTGCGGTCACCGGCGCGCATTTGCGCCGAACTCACGCCGATCCTCCCCTCGCATACAAAGCGCAACCAGCATAAGCGGCCTATCCCCATGGCAATCTTTCTCAAGAAACGACTCGACCAGACCGTCACCGACGCCATCGACGCCAAAGTGCGTTCGACGGTCGAAGGCATCATGGACAGTGTGAAGAAACGCGGCGACGCCGCGGTGCGCGAGCTGTCGGCGCAGTTCGACAAATGGTCGCCGCCGAGTTTCCGTCTGTCGAAGGCCGATCTCGATGCGATCATGGCGAAGGTCAAACCGGAAACGATCGAGGACATCAAGTTTGCGCAGGCGCAAATCCGCAATTTCGCGCAGCACCAGCGCGCCTCAATTAAAGACATCGAAATCGAAACGCTGCCGGGCGTAAAGCTCGGCCACAAAAACATTCCGGTCGACAGCGTCGGCTGTTACGTGCCAGGCGGCCGCTACCCGATGGTGGCCTCGGCGCACATGAGCATCGTCACCGCGCGCACCGCCGGTGTGCGCCGCGTGATTGCCTGCACGCCGCCGAACCAGGGCGAGCCGCATGCTGAAACGATTGCGGCGATGGTGCTCGCCGGTGCCGATGAAATTTACGTGCTGGGCGGCGTGCAGGCGATTGCCGCGATGGCGCTCGGCACCGAAACGATTGCACCGGTCGACATGCTGTGCGGCCCGGGCAATGCATACGTTGCCGAAGCCAAACGCCAGTTGTTTGGCCGCGTCGGCATCGATCTTTTCGCCGGCCCGACCGAAATCCTCGTCATTGCCGATGAGACTTCCGACGTCGAAATCATCGCCACCGATCTTTTGGGACAGGCCGAACACGGCCCCAACAGCCCCGCCATCTGCATCACCACCTCGAAAAAGATTGCCGACGGCCTCGACGCCGAAATCCAGCGCCAGCTGAAAGTACTGCCGACCGCCGATGTGGCCAGCGTCGCGTGGCGCGACTACGGAGAAATCATACTCGTCGACTCGCTCGAAGAAGCCGTCGTCGAAGCCGACAAACTGGCCGCCGAACACGTTGAAGTGCTGACCAAAGAGCCGCGTTACTTCCTGCAGCACATGAAAAATTTCGGCGCCCTCTTCCTCGGCCCGGAAACCAATGTGTCGTACGGCGACAAGGTGATCGGCACCAACCACACGCTGCCGACACTGGGTGCGGCGCGGTATACCGGCGGCCTGTGGGTCGGCAAATTCATCAAGACCTGCACTTATCAGGAAGTCACGCCGCAGGCGAGCGTGGTGGTGGGTGAATACTGCTCGCGGCTGTGCGCAATCGAACGTTTCTGGGGGCACAAGGAACAGGCCGATCTCAGACTGCGCCGTTATGGCGGGCAGAATGTCGGGCTGGGTGCGAAGAAGTAGCACTGAAACGAAAAAGACGATGCGTATACTAGAACCGTCACTCCCGCGAAAGCGGGAGTCCAGACCGCAGCCTCCATATCAATCAAGGAAATTATGGATTCCCGCTTTCGCGGGAATGACGGGTATTTTTTCTGACGGCGGGGTTCCCGAATGGACGTAGCATCAAATGATATCGCCGCCCGCTTCCGCCTCGACAACCGCGTCGCGCTGATTACCGGCGCCGGCCGCGGCATCGGTCGCAGCGTGGCCATCGCGTTCGCTCAAGCAGGCGCCGAAGTCTGGCTGACCTCGCGCACACAATCCGAACTGGAAACACTGGCCGGCGAAATCAAAGCCGCCGGTGGTCGCGCCCACCCCGCGCCCTGCGACGTCACCGATGCGCAGGCGGTCAACAAAATGGTGGCGGCCATCCCCTCGCTCGACATTCTCATCAACAACGCCGGCATGAACCTGCCCGAGCCCTTCGTCGATGTGAGCGAGGAACGTCTTGACCGCGTGATGAATTTGAATGTGCGCAGCATGTTCATCGTCGCGCAGGCGGCGGTGCGGAAAATGCAGGCAGCCGCGGACCGCAAAGCCCGCGGCGGCGCCATCGTCAACATCACTTCGCAAATGGGCCACGTCGGCGCAGAGAACCGCACCGTCTATTGCATGACCAAACACGCCATCGAAGGCCTGACCAAGGCGCTGGGCGTGGAACTCGCACCGCAGAACATCCGCGTCAATTCGGTGGCGCCAACCTTTGTCGAAACACCGATGACTGCACCAATGTTCGCCAAGGGCGATTTCAGTCAATGGGTACACGAGCGCATCCCGATGGGACGGCTCGGCCAACTCGACGAAGTGGTCGGTGCGGTGCTGTTCGCCGCCTCGCCGGCCGCCTCATTGATGACCGGCACATCACTCATTATCGACGGCGGCTGGACCGCCCGTTAACATTCCCTATACTAGACAGACAACCCAGGAGGATCCACCATGCCACGCCGCTACGACGCCAAAAAATTCGACATTAAACATCTGCGCGCCACTGCCGAGAAATGCAAAAACTGGGGCAAATGGGGCCCGGACGACGAAGCCGGCACGCTCAACTACATCCAACCCGAAGACATCATCAACGCCGGCAAGCTGATCAAACGCGGCAAGGCGTTTTCGCTCGGACTTAACTTCGACAAATTCGGCCCGCAGAAAGGCCTCTGGGGCAACCGCTTCAATCCGATTCACACCATGCTGGCCACCGGCACCGACGCCGTCGCCGGCAATCAGGACAAGGGCGGCCTGCGCTACGCCGACGACATGGTGTCGCTGCCGCTGCAATGCGGCACGCAGTGGGACGCGCTCGGCCACATCTTCTACGACGACAAAATGTGGAACGGTTACGACGCACGCCTCGTCGATTCGAACGGCGCGCAGAAAAACGGCATTCACATGGTGAAAGACCGCATGATCGGCCGCGGCGTGCTGCTCGACATGGCGCGCCACGTCGGCAAACCCTTCCTCGAAGACGGCACCGCCATTACCAACGACGACCTCGATGCCTGCGCCAAAGCGCAGGGCGTTGAAATCAAGCGCGGCGACTTTGTGATTGTGCGCACCGGCCAGATGGAACAACGTCTGGACAGCGGCGAATGGGGCGGTTATGCCGGCGGCGACGCGCCCGGCCTCGCCTTTGAAACCGCCGAGTGGATCCACAAGAAACAAATCGCTGCCATCTGCACCGACACCTGGGGCTGCGAAGTGCGGCCGAACGAAACCGACGACGCCAGCCAGCCCTGGCACTGGGTGGTGATCCCGATGATCGGCATCACCATGGGCGAAATCTTCTATCTGCGCGATCTCGCCGCCGATTGCGCGCAGGACAAGGTTTACGAATTCATGTTCTTCGCGCCGCCACTGCAGGTCACCGGTGCGGTCGGCTCACCGATCAATCCGCAGGCGATCAAGTAGCGGCGGTGGATTTCACCCCCTTCCTAGCGCACGGACACGTTACTGGCGAAGCCAGCCGCTCGCGGGAAGTGCGCTTCGCGAACGCCGTGTCGCGAGCGCCTTCCCCCATCAAGGGGGAAGGAACCTGCTAATCCGCCTGTTGCTTTTGTTCCCTCCCCCCTTGTGGGGGAGGGTCAGGGTGGGGGGCACGGGATCAACCACAACCACTATCGAAGTGAATAATTCATGAGCGTACAGAAAAAACCTGCCGCCTTCATCAGCGGCGCCGCGCAGGGCATCGGCGCCGCAATCGCGCTGGCCTTTGCCAAGGCCGGCTACGATCTCGCGCTGTCGTCGACAAACAAGGAAAAACTCGCCGACGTCACCGCGCAGTGCAGCGCCGCCGGCGCGCGCGTCGCGCCGATCAGCCTCAATGTCACCGCACAGGCCAGCATCGAAGCCGGCTTCAAGGAAGCCATCGCTACGCTGGGTCAACTCGACGTGCTGGTCAACAACGCCGCCATCACCCTGCCGCGCATGGCGGTGGACGTCACGCGCGAAGACTGGGACGGCATCATGCAAACCAATCTGAGCGGCACCTTCTTCATGTGCCAGCAGATGGGCCGCCACCTGATCGGCACGCAGCGCCCGGGCAGCGTCATCAGTATCACTTCAACCCACGGCGTGCTCGGTTTTCCGCTGCGCTCGACCTACGGCATTTCCAAAGCGGCGGTCATGCACATGACGCGCATGCTGGCGATCGAATGGGCCGAGCACCAGATCCGCGTCAACTCGATTGCGCCGGGCACGGTGCTCACCGCCACGCGCAAGGAATACGCCGATTCACATCCGGGTTACCTCGACAAGATGGTCGACCGCATTCCGTTGAAGCGCACCTGCGCCCCTGAGGAAATTGCCGCCGCAGCGGTTTATCTGGCGGGCGCGTCGGGTTCCTACATCACCGGGCAGACGCTGCTGCTCGACGGCGGATTAACGTCGTATTGATCCTCTATTGAAATGCGCTGCCCGTTAATCATCGTCGTTGCAGCAAGCATTGCGTTCTTCACGCTGCAGGCGGCATACTGGCCGCTGGTGCTGATGCCAGGCGCGAAACTGCATTTCTGGCAGATGCACTGGGCCGCCGAAATCGGCTATCGCGTCGGCGCGCCGGTGGTCGGTGCGATTCTGTTCTCGACGCTGACCGGATTGGCGCATGAAATTCTGGTCGTCAGCCTGACCATCATCTGGGCGTCCGCAGTCGCCTGGGTCGCCAACGTCGGTATCCACAACTTTCATCACATGCCGAAAAAACCCGCGGCGCGCGCAGCCAGTGCAGTTACTCCGGCGGTTGCCACCCCGACGGCGCCAGATGTTGCTGCGCAAACGCCAGCGCAGCTGGCTCGATCTGCGGCGCGACCGTCTGCGCCCAGCGATTAAGCCAGCCCAAAAGCGAAATCACAGCGACCAGTTCCACCATCGCGTCGTCGGAAAAATATTTCTGCAGTTCTGCGAAATGCGCATCGGTGACGCGTGGCGGGTGCGCGCCTGCAGCGTCCCCAAGTTCGAGCGCGGCGCGTTCGGCCGGCGTGAATTGCGCATCAGCGCGAAAATCGGCCAGCGCGCGGATTTTTTCCAGCGGCACAGCAGCGATGTGGTGCGCGTTCTCGGCATTGTGCGCGGCGCAGTAGCCGTCACCCGCTGCCGTGCTGGTCACCGCCGCCAACATGAACTTCAGGCCCTGCGGCACTTCGCCGCCAGCCATCATCACCGCGCCGTGCAGATCGCGATAAGCGCGGAACACCGCGGGCTTGCGCGCCATGGTGTACCAGGTGTTCGGCGGATAACCTTTGCTCTTCTTCCAGCGCTCCATGTGGTCGGAGATTTGTTCGAAGTGCGCGGGCGTGGCGGGGGCGATGCGGTTGGTCATTGTTGCGTCCTTGGCTCTTCTACCCTTGAACTGAGAGGATAGCGGTTGAGGGTCTCCGCGAAAATTGCCCCCCATCCTGCCCTTCCCCCACAAGGGGGGAAGGAACCTTCTAAGAGAGGAAGGAACCTTCTAAGTCGAGAGACTTGGCGAACAGAACTCTTTGCATTTATTCCCTCCCCCCTTGTGGGGGAGGGTTAGGGCTGATGTTTCCCCGGCTTTTCATGCTCGTAATCCGAGTCGTTTCTTGAGCACCTGCATGGCGAAGTCGGTCAATATAAGGGAATGCTGGGTACACAATAGTTTAGCCAAAGTGATGAT
>CALQCM020000126.1 GCA_943329075.2 Chitinophaga pinensis
CAGGTGCCGCGCGCGCCATCAGTATCTTCCGCGAAGAAATCGACCGCGTCATGGCGCTGATCGGCTGCCCCAGCGTTGCTGATCTAAACACCGACCACCTGGTGCTGCCGAAAAACGTCAAGGCGCCGCAACGCTGATTCACAAACCCGTCGGGTGGGTTAGGCGCATTGCGCCGTAACCCACCGCGGGCGCCGGATACTGTTCACCGCATTCGGCGCAATGCGCTGCGCTTATTGCGCCCTACAAAATCACTGTGCCCCAAGCAGGTGCCGCAACGCTGATTCACAAACCCGTCGGGTGGGTTAGGCGCATTGCGCCGTAACCCACCGTGGGCGCCGGATACTGTTCACCGCATCCGGCGCAATGCGCTGCGCTTATTGCGCCCTACAAAATCAAGCAGGTGCCGCAACGCTGATTCGCAAACCCGTAGGGTGGGTTAGGCGCATCGCGCCGTAACCCACCGCGGGCGCCGGATACTGTTCACCGCATTCGGCGCAATGCGCTGCGCTTATTGCGCCCTACAAAATCACTGCGCGCCAAGCAGGCGCTGCAGATTTTTCGCAAAATCCGTGTTGTCCTGATACCCGTGAAACAGCCGCGCGCCGGGCCCGATTGCGCCGATCGCCACCGGCTGGACGGTGTGTCCGCCGGTGCCCCAGTAGATGCCGGTCTGGCGTGACACCATGCGCGATAACGCGGTTGAAGTCACAAAGTAGGAAAAATTGCGCTCAAGCGGCTGGCCTTTGATCATAGCCTCGCGCAAATCCGCATCGATCTTGAACCCGGGATAGTGTTTCGCCAGCAGCGCATCCAGCATCTCATTGGTCGGCTTTTTTCCCAGTTTCTCGGCCATGCCCTTGATCGACAGTGTGATGCCTTCAAGCATCTTCAGCCGCGCCACATCCACATATAAACGGTTCTTGCTCGACATCGACGACATGTCGATCTGCGCATAGGTCGGCGACAACCCGCCGGTCTCGTGGTCGGCGGCCACCAGCACCAGCGTGTCCGGATGGCTGCGCTGATATTCGATGGCGACCTGCACCGCCTTGTCGAACGCCCACAGCGCGCGCATCAGGGCGGCGGCGTCGTTGGCGTGGCCCGCCGTGTCGGTATTTTCATTTTCGACGAAGAGCACAAAACCGTTCGGATTGTCGCGCTCCAGCGCTTTCAATGCCGCCGTGGTCATTTCCGCGGTGCTCGGCTCCTGCGCCGCATCGCGGTCGAGCTCGAGATCAAGATCCTCGTCCGAAAAAAGCCCGAGCAGCCGCGCTGCGCTGTTCGCGTTCAATGCCGCCGTGTTGCGCACCACCTGCCAGCCCTTGCCGGCAAACGCCGCGATCACATCCGTGTTGTCCTTGCGCTTGCCGCCCGCCTTCGCCGGCAAGAAATAATCCGCGCCACCGCCCAGCAGCACGTCGGGTTCGAGTTGCAGGTACTGGTCGACGATCGCCTGCGAATCACCGCGGTCCGCCGCGTTGACACTGAATGCCGCCGGCGACGCGTCGTAGACCGTCGCCGTGGAGACGATGCCGATGCGTTTGCCGCGCGCCTTCGCCGCCTGCATCAGCGTGGTGTGGCGCTGGCCGTCCGGCGTCATCGAGATGGCGAAGTTATTGACCTTGTGGCCGGTCGACATCGCCGAGGCGCCGGCCGCCGAATCGGTAATGAACGCATTCGCCGGATGCGTCGACAGCAGGCCCAGCGTGCCTTCGCGCAACATGATGTCGGTGACGGCAAAACCTTCGTTGCGCAGATGCCGCGCCGTATATTTGCCGAACTCGAGCTGGGTGGGTGCGGTGCCGTCGGCAAACATGATGATGATGTTCTTCGGTGTTCCGGCCTGCCCATAGCCCACCGGTGTGCCGGCGCAACCCGCCGCCAACACCGCGACCAGTAGCAGCAGACCACGCCATACCACCGTTGCACCCGCAATCCATCCGTTATTCATCTTCTACTCCCTGCGTAAACTGCGAATTCCGGACAGTATAGGTGCATTGTTAACGTCTTGCTGCGCGGGGACGGTGCTGCTATGTTCGCCATCTTTCCCCTGCACCGACATCCGATTCCCTTGGAAACCCCGACTCCCCGCTGGCAATTCTGGATCGATCGTGGCGGCACCTTTACCGATGTGATCGGCCGCCGCCCCGACGGCGGCCTCGTCACGCACAAGCTGCTCTCCGAGAACCCGGCGCAGTACGCCGACGCCGCCGTCGCCGGCATTCGTCATCTGCTGAACATCGCGCCGGACGCGGTGATTCCCGCCGGACAAATCGAAACGGTGAAAATGGGCACCACGGTGGCCACCAATGCATTGCTCGAACGCAAAGGCGAACGCACCGCGCTGGCGATCACACGCGGCTTTGGCGATGCCTTGCGCATCGCCTACCAGAACCGGCCGCGCATCTTCGCACGCCACATCGTATTGCCCGAACTGCTCTACTCGCGCGTCATCGAGATCGCCGAACGCATCGGCGCACATGGTGACATCCTGCAAGCGCCCGATTCAAGCAAGGTGCGCGCCGGTTTGCAGACGGTATTCGACGAAGGCTATCGTTCGCTCGCCATCGTGCTGATGCACAGCCATCGTTATCCGCAACACGAACGCCTGCTTGCCGCAATCGCGCATGAAATCGGCTACACGCAGGTTTCGGTGTCGCATGCAGTCAGCCCGCTGATGAAATTGATCGGCCGCGGCGACACCACCGTGGTCGATGCCTATCTGTCGCCTATCCTGCGCCGTTACATCGACCGCATCGCTGCTGAATTGCAGGGCGTGCGCCTGCTTTTCATGCAGTCGAATGGCGGCCTCACGGATGCGCAGCGCTTTCAGGGCAAGGACTCCATCCTCTCCGGCCCCGCCGGCGGCATCGTCGGCGCCGTGCGCACCGCGCTGGCCGCCGGCTTCAACCGCATCATCGGCTTTGACATGGGCGGCACGTCAACCGACGTCTCGCATTTCGCCGGCAACGATTTATCGGATGTCGAACGCAGCTTCGACACCCAGGTTGCCGGCGTGCGCATGCGCGCGCCGATGATGAACATTCACACGGTGGCCGCCGGTGGCGGCTCGATACTGCATTTCGACGGTGCGCGTTACCGCGTCGGCCCCGACTCGGCGGGTGCGCATCCGGGACCGGCCTGTTATCGCAACGGCGGGCCGCTAACGGTGACCGACGCCAACCTGTTGCTGGGCAAGATCCAGCCCGACTGGTTTCCACGGGTCTTCGGGCCGCAGGGTAATGAACCACTCGATGCAAAGGTCGTGCGCGAGCGATTCGTTGCGCTGACCAATGACATACGCGCCAGGACCGGTGATACGCGCACGCCCGAAGAAGTCGCCGCGGGTTTCATCGAAATCGCCGTCGCCAACATGGCCAATGCCATCCGCCAGATTTCGGTGCAGCGCGGCCACGACGTCACCGCCTATACGCTGGCCTGTTTCGGCGGCGCCGGCGGACAACATGCCTGCCTCGTCGCCGACGCACTCGGCATGACGCGCATTTACATTCACCCACTGGCCGGCGTGCTGTCGGCCTACGGCATGGGGCTCGCCGACATCACCGCCATGCGCGAACAATCCGTGGAGGTTGAATTCAACGAAACCAACTGCCGCCGGCTGGATGACCTGCTGGTCGATCTGGCGGTCGCGGCACGCCGCGCAGTGCTCGAACAGAAGGTGCCACCTGATCGCATCAACATCGTCGCGCGCATCCACCTGCGCTACGAAGGCACCGACACGGCGCTGGTGGTTCCCTTCATTGAAACAGCCGCCACGCTGACGGCCTTCGAAACCGCTTACCGCGCGCGCTACAGCTTCCTGATGCCGGAGCGCGCATTGATCGTCGAAGCGGTCTCGGTCGAGGCGATCGGTGCCACGGAAACCCTGCCGCCAATACCACCCGCCAGTGCCGGCACCGCGGCGTTACCTGTTCCAGCGACGACTGCGCAGATGTACTGCGGCGAAATTGCATGCAAAACGCCGCTATATCAGCGCGATCAACTGCACCCCGGCCACCGCCTGCGCGGCCCCGCCATCATTGCCGAGGCGAATGGCACCACGATCGTCGAAAGCGGCTGGCAGGCCGAAGTCACGCCGCACAATCATCTCCTGCTGACGCGGGTTGAAGCGCGCGCGACCCGCTATGCCGCCGGCACCAAGGTCGATCCGGTGCGCCTCGAACTCTTTAACAATCTGTTCATGTCGATTGCCGAGCAAATGGGACTCCGGCTTGCCAACACCGCGCATTCGGTCAACATCAAGGAACGCCTCGACTTTTCCTGCGCGCTGTTCGACGCCGATGGCAATCTGATCGCCAACGCGCCGCATATGCCGGTGCATTTGGGGTCGATGGGTGCCTCCATCCGCAGTGTGATCGACGGCAATCGCGGCCGCATGAAGCCCGGTGACGTCTACATGCTGAACGCCCCCTACAACGGCGGCACCCATTTGCCCGACATCACCGTCATCACCCCTGTATTCGCCGACGACGGCGCTACCGCATCCGGTTTTGCCTCAATCCGAAATCCTCAATCCTCAGTCCTCTTCTACGTCGGCTCGCGCGGTCATCACGCCGACATCGGCGGCATCACGCCGGGATCGATGCCGCCGGACAGCCAGACGATCGAGGAAGAAGGCGTGCTGATCGACAACTTCCTGCTGGTCGCGGGCGGGCGCCTGCGTGAGGCGGAAACCACCGCGCTGCTCTCCTCAGGCCCCTGGCCCTGCCGCAATGTCGGGCAGAACCTCGCCGATCTGCGCGCCATGATCGCGGCCAACGAAAAAGGCGTGCAGGAACTGCGCCGCATGGTCACCGATTTCGGCCTCGACGTCGTGCATGCCTACATGCAACACGTGCAGGACAACGCCGAGGAGTCGGTGCGCCGCGTCATCGACGTCTTGCGCGACGGTCAATTCGAATATGCGATGGACCACGGCGCGGTGATCCGCGTCGCCATCCGTATCGACCACGCCGCGCGCCGTGCCCGCATCGATTTCACCGGCACCAGTGCGCAACTCGACAACAATTTCAATGCGCCGTCCGCCGTCTGCATGGCAGCCGTGTTGTACGTGTTCCGTTCGCTGGTCGATGCCGACATTCCGCTCAATGCGGGCTGCCTCAAGCCGCTCGACGTCATCATTCCTGCAGGCTGCATGCTCAATCCGCATTACCCCGCCGCGGTGGTCGCCGGGAATGTCGAGACTTCGCAATGCGTGACCGATGCCCTCTATGGCGCGATGGGTGTGATGGGGGCATCGCAGGGCACGATGAACAATTTCACCTTTGGCAATGAACACCATCAGTATTACGAAACCATCTCGGGTGGCTCCGGCGCCGGCGATGGCTTTCCCGGCACTGATGTCGTGCAGACACATATGACCAACTCGCGCCTGACCGATCCGGAAGTCCTCGAATGGCGTTTCCCCGTTTTGCTCGAAGAATTTTCAATCCGTCGCGGCAGCGGCGGCCGCGGACAATGGCATGGTGGCGACGGCGCGGTGCGACGCGTGCGCTTTCTCGAAGCCATGACCGCGGCGATATTGTCGGGGCACCGCAGCGTGCCGCCGTACGGCATGGCCGGTGGAGAAGCGGCACAGGTCGGTCGCAACCGCGTCATTCGCAGCAACGGCAGCACGGTCGAACTCGCGGGTTCGGCTAAAATCGAGATGCATCGGGGCGATGTCTTCGTCATTGAAACACCGGGTGGCGGTGGTTACGGCGCATCAACCGATTCCGATAACAATTCCTCGCAAGAGGTTCACAATGACCGTCACTCCCGCGAAAGCGGGAGTCCAGAATATTGATGGAATTTATGTTGCCATCGATTTTGCAAAAGCCCTATGCCCCCATCCTACCTTCCCCCGCAAGCGGGGGAAGGGGATACCCGCTTTGGCGGGAATGACGTTGAAAATTTCACTCTTTGATTTGTCACGCCACTACTACTTCATGCGTACCTTTATCCTGATTATCGCAAGCCTGCTCGGTTGGCCATCGCCGTCGGCCCACGCACAAAAATATCCCTCCAAGCCGATCCGTATGATCGTGCCTTATGCGCCGGGCGGGCCGACCGACATCCTCGCACGCGCAGTGGCGCAATCAATGAGCGAAGCCTGGGGACAGGCCGTCATCATCGACAACAAACCCGGCGCCAGCGGCAATCTTGGCACCGCACTCACTGCCAAGGCAGCGGCCGACGGCTACACGCTCGCTACGGTCGGCATTTCCTATTCCGTCGCACCAGCACTCGACGCCAAACTCGGCTATGACCCGATCAAAGACCTCACGCCGGTGGCGCTGTTCGCCAGCGTCAACAATCTGCTCGTCGTGCATCCATCGCTGCCGGCGAAGTCGGTGCAAGAGTTAATCGCCTTTGCAAAAGCCAAACCCGGCGAAGTGACCTTCGCCTCGGGCGGCCCCGGCGGCGCACAACATCTGGCCGGCGAACTGTTCAACAGCCTTGCCGGCATCCACATGACGCATATCCCGTACAAAGGCAGTGCACCGGGCCTCACCGCACTGATCGGTGGCGAAGTCGTCGTCGGTTTCGCCGACATGCTGATCACGCTGCCACACGTCAAATCCGGCAAACTGCGCGAGTTCGCCGTCACCGGCAGCACGCGCTCCGGGCTGATACCGGAACTGCCGACGGTGAGCGAAGCCGGGCTCAAAGGTTATGCCGTCACCGCCTGGTTCGGCCTGCTCGCGCCGTCCGGCACACCGGCCGAGATCATCAATCAACTGAATGCAGAAACGGTCAAAAGCCTGAAGACCCCAGAAATGAAGGAGCGGCTTGCCGCACTCGGCGCCGATGCGGCCGCCGGCAGCACGGCCGAATTCTCGGTCTTCCTGAAAAACGAAATGGCCAAGTGGGCCAAGGTCGTCAAGGCCGCCGGCATCCGCGGCGAATAAATTCAACCATCAGCCACAGAGCACACAGAGACCCCCCGATTGCGGTCACTGCCTTGCCTGAGCAAGGTGCGACCTTCGGAATTGCTCACTCACTTCCTCTGTGAACTCCGTGCCCTCTGTGGCAATTTTTTGAGGCATTGAAAATATGGCACGCGTCTCACTGATCGAAGAGAAATCCCACCCCGAGCTTGAGAAAGTTATTGGGCGCATCCGCGGTGGGCGTGGCGGGCGCCTGCTCAACATCTACAAAATGCTGCTGCACAGCCCGGCGCTCGCTGAAAAATGGCTCGATCAGGTCTCTGCCGTACGCTGGCAGACCGACCTCGACGGCAAGATCCGCGAACTCGTGATCATCCGCATCGGCCTGCTCAATCGCGTTGAATACGTGATCAAGGCGCATGTGCCGGCCTTCGCGGTACGCGAAGGCCTTACCGTCGAACAATGCACCGCACTCAACAACTGGCAGGCCTCGGCACTGTTCGACGAACAACAACGCGCCGCCCTCGCCTACGCCGACGCCATGACGCGTGAGGTGCAGGTGTCCGCACCTGTGTTCGCCGCCCTGCGCGATCATTTCAACGAAAAACAGATCGTCGAACTCACCGTATTGATTGGAACCTACAACATGCACACGCGCGTACTGCAGGCTCTCGAAATCGACGCTGAAACGCCGGCAGAGTCCGCAAGATGAACACGCGCCCGGTCATCGTCGTCGAAGACGATCCCTTCCCGCGCATCCTGCAGGTCATCCTCGATCCGAACACCACGGCCGAGCGACGCGATGCCTTCGCGCATTTCATGGCGCACGACGTGCCGGATTTCGCCGGCTGGTGCGCGGAAACGCGCGCGCAGGTGCCTGCGCTCTACCCCGCCGACGTGCGCCTCGTGTCAACACAGGAGGAACTGCGCGCCAACCTGCCCGAGGCAAACGCCGTCATCATCGAAGCGCTGACCATGGGCGCGGCAGAACTCGCGATAGCACCGAAACTCAAGGTGGTGCAGCAATACGGCACCATCACACGCAGCATCGACCTCGCCGCCTGCAAGGTGCGCAATGTGCCGGTGCTGACGCTGCGCCGCCGCGCCAA
>CALQCM020000127.1 GCA_943329075.2 Chitinophaga pinensis
ACTGACCGCTGCAATTAACGAGTATGTCGGTTTGCACAACAAAAATCCCAAGCCTTTTGTCTGGACTGCCAAGGCCAATGACATCCTTGCCAAAGTCATTCGCGCCAACAGCCGTTTAAGTTCCAAACAGAATGAAGCACTACACTAGTATAACTTTGATACTTCACTTCATCGTCAAAGAAAATCGCCATGAGCCAGAGTAGCGCCGACCTCGTCACCACCGATCGCTTCGTCACCCATGTCTCCACCGTGCCCGCGATCAAGGGGCAGGTCACGGGATTGTTCGTGCGCGAACGCGCGCTCGCCGCGACGCTGGTGCAAAAATCGCCGCGCGTGGTGCTGATGGTGCACGGCGGTTTTGCGCCGGCGACCGTCGCCTACGATCTGCAATACAAGGATTACAGCCTGATGGCCGCGTTGGCGCGTGAGGGTTACGACGTCTTTGCGTTGTCGCACACCGGTTATGCACCCTCACCGCGTCCGCTGATGGACGACCCCTGCAACGTTGACAAGGAATTCCAGCACGAGCTCATTCCGCACGTGCTGCCGGGGCCGGCGGCACCGCCCTATCCCTATAAGCTGGTGTCGAGTCGCAGCGAGTGGGACGAACTCGAAACGGTGGTCGAATACATCTGCAAGTTGCGCAACGTCGAACGCATTTCATTTCTTGGCTGGTCGACCGGCACGCCGCGCGCCGGCGGTTATGCCGCGCTGCATCCGGAACGCGTCGATAAACTCGTCATGTTCGGCATCGCGCCGTTCTTCACGCCAGACGAGCCGCCCGCGCAGATGCCCGAGTCCGGTTCGCCAATGATTCTGCAGAGCCGTGAATTTCTGCTGCACAACCGCTGGCAGGACAACATCCACGATCCCGCGCAGCTCGAAGATCCGGCGGTGTGCGACGCGGTGTGGCGTGAGTTGATGGAAGTCGATACCGTCGGCGCGACCTGGGCGCGCGACGGCAAAGGCATCATGCGCGCCCCCAACCGCATGAACTTCGGCTGGCAGGCCAGCCTCGCGAAAATCAAGGCGCCGACACTTATGCTGCTCGGCGAATTCGATAGCTACGCCAAACGCCTCGAGGCCTGGCATGCGCTGGCCGCGCCGCAGCGCATGTTCATTAAGGTTGCGCAGTCCACGCACTTCATGCAGTTCGAGCGTAGCCGGCATCTGCTGGTGCGTGCGGCTGCGTCGTGGTTTGCGAATGGCGCTGTCGATGGCAATTCGAACGGCGAATATTTTGCTGATGTGGGCGGACGACTCAACGCGCAAATGATTTAGCCGTTGTAGCGCAGATCGTTTTTGTGCCTGATCTATTGCCTAAAGCGTGCAATCAACCACCACCGTGCCGCGCTTAGTGCCAGCCTGCACCGCATCGTGTGCCTCTGCGGTTTTGGCGAGCGGATGCACTGAGGAAATCGTGTGCTGCATGCCACCATCCTTCAACCATTGCGTGATGTCGTCCTGCGCGCGGTGACGTTGCGCGAGCGGCACGCCGTTCAATACGATGCCCGATAACGTGAGATTGCGCCGCATGAAATCGTCGGCGGGGAACACAGGTGCGAGATTGCCCTTGGTGGCGAAGTAGGCCAGGGTGCCGCCGGCCGCCATCAATGGCACGAGCAGGCCGATGTTGGCGCCGAAATCGAGATCGACGACGTGCGCCAACCCTTTACCACCGGTGAATTCACGGATCGCCGCAGCGACATCTGCGGATTTGTAATTGAGCGTCATATTGGCGCCCGCGGCTTTTGCGTGCGCGGCCTTTTCATCGGAACTCACGGTGGTGATGACGCACGCACCGAATCGCTTCGCCCATTGAATCGCGTAATTGCCTACAGCGCCGGCGCCGCCGCTGATAAAGACATTGCGGCCCTTAAGGTCGCCGCCGCGCGCAACCGCAACGTGCGCGGTCATTGCCGGGATGCCGAGGCAGGCGCCTTCGGCGAAACCTGCGTTGCGCGGCAGTTCGCGCACGAGGTCGGCGTTGAGTGCGATGTATTGCGCAGCAGTACCGAAGACGCGGCCATTACGCTGGCCGTTGTAGAGCCAGACGCGTTTGCCTTTCAACTCTTGCGGTGCGCCGTTGCCGACTTCATCGACCACGCCTGCGCCGTCACTGTTCGGAATGATCAGCGGGCCGTCCATCTGGAAATTCGGCCCGGCGCGGCGATAGATGTCGGCGGGGTTGACGCCAGAGGCCTGCAGCCTGATGCGTACTTCGCCGGTGGCGGCATGCGGCTCGGGTTGTTCGCCGAATTGCAGAACGTCGTGCGCCGCGCCCTGGCGCGTATACCAAATCGCTTTCATGAATATGTTCTGATGATGTTTTCTAAATCGTAGGATGGGTAGAGCGCAGCGAAACCCATCGCTTCCGCCGCAAACCGAGTGATGGGTTTCGGCCTTGCGGCCTCTACCCATCCTACAAATTGAAATAGTTAATCGGGTTTCAGATTCGCTTCTTTGACCAGCTTACCCCAGCGCCCGGCTTCGCTGGCGATGAAGGCCTGCGCGGCGTCGGGGGCGTCAGCAACGACCTCGAAACCCTGATCGCGCAGCTTCTGCGACAGATCCGGGTGGCGCAGTGCCGCCACCACCGTGGCATTGATGCGGTTCAGCACCGGCTTGGGCGTGGCGGCCGGCACCAGCAGGGCGGTCCAACTGGTGATGGTTTGCGCCGGCATGCCGGCTTCCGCGGTGGTAGGTACATCGGGGATCAGCGGATGGCGCGATTGGCTGGCGATCGCCAGCGGGCGCAGCCGGCCCGATTTGAAATGGGCGATCGAATCGGGGATGCCGGTGATCAGGAAATCGATTTCTCCGCCGAGCAGGCTGATCATTGAGGGACCGCCGCCCTTGAAGGGCACGTGCTGCACCTTGATGCCGGCAAGCTGGCGGTAGAGTTCGAGTGCGAGGTGTTGCGGTGTGCCGTTGCCGCTGGAGCCGCCGTTGAGCATGCGCGTGCGGCCGAGCGCGGTGAGATCGGTCAGCGATTTCGCCGGCAGATTGGCATTGACGACAACCGCCAGCGGCAGCGAGGCCAGCACGGATACCGCGTGAAAATCCTTCAGCAGGTTGTAGGGCGCATCGGGAAACAGCGTGACGTTGATGGCATGCGTGATTGTGATCGACAGCCAGGTGTAACCGTCGGCCGGCGATTTGGCGGCGAGCACCGCACCGATCATGGCGTTGCCGCCGGGTCGGTTATCGACGACGACCGATTGTTTGAAGGCGTTTGACGCCTGTTGCGCGACGATGCGTGACATGGTGTCGCTGATGCCGCCGGGCGGAAAAGGCACGATGTAGCGGATCGGCTTTGACGGAAAGGGTTCGGCGGCCTGCGCGTGAGCCTGCGCCGCACCGATGATTGCTGCGGCAACAACAAACAGCCAGTGCTTCATGTCGTTCCCCCGTATTGCGCGGCCGTGGCCACGTTGGATTTCATGCAGCTGCGGTTAATCGATGACGATGCCGGATTCTTTCACCACCTTCGCCCACTTCGCGCGTTCGGCGCGTATGTAATCGCCGAATTCCTGCGGCCGGCTGACGGCGGGTTCGAGCCCGATGGCGAGCAGGCGCGCGCGCACTTCCTCGATCTGCAGGATGCGGTTGGTTTCGGCGTTGAGCCGCGCGATGACCGCCGGCGGCGTGCCGGCGAGCGTCATCATGCCGAACCAGGTCGAGAAATCGAAATCCGGCATGCCGGATTCCTCAAAAGTCGGCACTTCAGGATAGAGCGGCGAGCGTTGGGCCGAGGCGATCGCTAGCGGTTTGATGCGGCCGGACTTGATATGCGGGGCGGGCGCCACCGGCAGCGAAAACATCAGCTGCGTTTCGTTGCCGATCAAGCCGGTGATTGCCGGTGTCTCGCCCTTGTAGGGCACGTGCACGAGGTCGGCCTGGATCGCGCGTTTGAACATTTCGCCGGCAAAATGGCCGGTAGAGCCGGCGCCCACCGAGGCGTAACTGAACTGGTGCGGTTTGGCGTTGATCAGGGCGATCAATTCTTTCAGGTTGTTTGCCGGCACCGACGGATTCAGCAGCAGCAGGTAACGCGAGCGCACCAGCAACGCGATCGGCGCGAAATCGCGCTCCGGATTGAACGGCAGCTGTTTGTAGAGCGAGGGCATCACGGCGAGCGTGCCCTGTGCGCCGAGAAACACCGTGTAGCCGTCGTTGGCCGCCTTGGCGGCGATTTCGAGACCGACCTTGCCGCCCGCACCCGGGCGGAAGTCGAGTACCACCGGCTGGCCGAGTGCGCGCGTCAGTGGTTCGGCAACCAGGCGCACCAGCGTATCGCTGATGCCGCCGGGCGTGAACGGCACGACGAAACGTATCGGCCGGTCCGGATAATTTTGTGCAGATGCGCTGAATGAAGCGCAGGCAACGGCAAAAATGAAGATGGCGCGTTTCATGGTTAGTCGATCTCGATGTGTTGAGACTTGATCAGCTTGTCCCATAGTTCGAAATTCGATTTGAGGAAGGCGGCGAATTCATCGGGCGTGCCGCTGCCGGGTTCCATGCCCTGTTCGGCGAAACGCTCGCGGATGTCGGGCAGTTGCTGCGCGCGGTTGATCGCCGTATTGAGGCGTTCGACGATGGCACGCGGCGTGCCCGCGGGTGCGAAGAACGCGATCCAGGCGAAGGCATCGAAGCCCGGATAGCCGGCTTCCGCAACGGTCGGCAGATCGGGCGCGCCCGACCAGCGCTTCTCGGTGGTGATGGCGAGCGCGCGCAAGCGTTTGGCGACAACGTGCGGTTGCGCGGTGATCGGCGAATTGAAGCTGATCATGATCTGGCCACCGACCAGCGCGATGATCATCGGCCCGCCGCCCTTGTACGGCACGTGCAGTATGTTGGCGCCCGTGCGAGCGCGGAACAATTCGCCGGCCAGATGCGTTGGCGTGCCGGCGCCGGCCGAGCCGTAGGTGATTTCGCCGTGCCGTTTTTTTGCCAGCGCAATGAGTTCTCCGATGCTGCGCACCGGCAGCGAGGGATGCACGGCAATCATGCTCGGTGCGGTGGCACCGAGCGCGACCGGCACGAAATCCCGGAACGGATCGTAGGGCAGCTTGCGATAGAGGCTCAGGTTGCTGGTGATCGAGTTGTTGGCGATCAACAGCGTGTAGCCGTCGGCCGGCGCTTTGGCGACGAGTTCCGCGCCGAGATTGCCGCCGGCACCGGGGCGGTAATCGAGGATGAGATTTTGGCCGAGCAGGGCGGGCAGGCGGATGTTGAGCGTGCGCGCGACGATGTCGTTGATGCCGCCCGGCGGAAAAGGGATCACCAGTCGCGGCGGTTTATCGGGGTAGGTTTGCGCAACCGACAGTGGCGCAAACGCAACGAACGCGCAGGCAGTCAGCAATAACGGCGTGCCGGTGTTCATGTCTCCTCCGAGGATAGAGTGCTCCCGCTCTGCGGCGGTAATGCACGCTATCATTATGCCATCGCGGGCAGGGACGGATGCGGGAATCGATGCGGATTGACGCTGATCAACGGTGTGGCCGGACCGCGGTGCCAGCATCACCGCTTGTTTACTCAACGAGGAGAATGCACATGAAGCACGGAAAAATCATGGCATGTTCAATGTTTGCGGCGTTGCTGCTCGCCGGCAATACGTATGCGCAACGCGTGAAGGTGGCGCCGGCGCCGGTGTTTTACGACGCTGCTCTTGAAGTGACGCTGCCCGCCGACAATACGTTCGAGATCAAGCTCGACGGCCTGAAGGCAGTGCGCGCGGTATGGATGACGTTTGCCGGTTATCCGAACGGCAAGCCGCCGCGCGATCCGCAGGTGATCAATCTGATGGAAGGCACTTCGGCGCGATGGGGAGCGCCCGAGGGCGGCTGCACCTATGAATTCAAACTCGCCAACGCTGCGGTGCCGTCGATCACTATGAGCAAGGTCGGTTTCTGCACCCTGCGCGAGGGGGAAAAGGCGTTGTTCAGGGTACTGGCGATGTAGTTCGCGCGGGGCGGGTTATTCGGGTTTGATATTGGCGTGCCCGCACGACCTTGCCCCACTTGCCGACTTCATCGCGCATGAACGCGGCGAACTGTTTTTTCATTTCGTCGCCGGCGGCGCTTTCGCCGGCATATCCAGACCGATGTTACCGGTGGCGCCGCCGGCGGGAAATGGCACAATTAAGCGCAGCGGGTGCGCGGGATAAGCGCTTGATTGTTGCTGCGCGAACGTTGCTGATCCGCACATCGACACTGCAATCAGTATCGTTTTAATGCCGAGTTGTTTCATGAATTCACCATGTGCGCTAAAACATACCCGTCATTCCCGCGAAAGCGGGAATCCAGTGCATCTATTCTTGTATGCACCGTTTGATCTGGGCTCCCGCTTTCGCGGGAGCGACGCATTAGAGGTGCGCGACTAAATCAGTATCGTTTTAATGCCGAGTTGTTTCATGAATTCACCATGTGCGCTAAAACATACCCGTCATTCCCGCGAAAGCGGGAATCCAGCGCATCTATTCTTGTATGTACCGTTTGATCTGGGCTCCCGCTTTCGCGGGAGCGACGCATTAGAGGTGCGCGACTAATCCAGTTTGCTGCCGACGATTTTCATCAGCTGGCCGTATTTTTCGTAATCGCGTTTGATGCGCGCGGCCATTTCGGCCGACGTCATCGTCCACGGTTCGAAATCTTCGAGGCGCTTCTTCAGGTCCGGGCTGTCAATGGCCTTTTTGATTTCGCCATTGAGCCGGTCGACGATGGCTTTCGGCGTGCCGGTGGGCGCGAAGACGCCGACCCAGCCGCGGTATTCGTAACCGGGCACACCGGCTTCGGCAATCGTCGGCGCATCGGGAAATGCGGCGAGCCGTGTGTCGGAGGTGACGCCGAGCAGGCGGATGCGTTTGGCGGCGAGTTGCTGGGTAGCGGCCGCCGGGCTGCTCACCAGCAGCTGCGTTTCGCCGGCCAGCAGCGCGCTGGCCGCCGGGCCGCCGCCCTTGTAATTCACCTGCGTCATTTTGGTATTGGTCATCGAGGTCAGCAGCACCACCGAAAGATCGGCGAAGCCGCCGCTGCCCGTCGACGAATACAGGATTGCGCCGGGCTTCGCGCGTGCCAGCGCAACGAGTTCCTTTACGGTTTTTACCGGCAGCGAGGGATGCGCGACGAGCAGCCCCGTCTGCGCCACCATGATGCCGACGGGCGCGAAGTCGCCGATGGTGTCGTAGGCCAGTTTCTTGTAGATGTAGGGATTGCCCAGATGCGTCATCGAATTGACCATCAGCGTGTAGCCGTCGGCCGGCGCGCGCGCAACGATCTCGGCGCCGATGGTGCCGGTGGCGCCGCCGCGGTTATCGACGACGAACTGCTGGCCCATGTTCTCGGAAATTTTCTGGAAGACGATGCGGCCCGCGATGTCGGTGAGGCCGCCGGCCGGCCAGGGGGTGACGACGCGCACGGTTTTCGCCGGATAATTTTGCGCGTGGGCGGCGGTGGCGAGTGTGGCGGCTGCAAGCAGCAGCGCGGTTGCATGAATGGAATGTTTCATTTGGCTTATCCGGATATCTTGTCGATGCATCTGTTTTTCTCCCTCTCCCTTGATGGGAGAGGGCGGGGGTGAGGGTGAAACTTGTGCGAATGGCTCATTTCCTTACCCCTCACCCTATCCCTCTCCCACAAGGGGAGAGGGCTGATGTTTCCCCGGCTTTTCATGCTCGTAATCCGAGTCGTTTCTTGAGCACCTGCATGGCGAAGTCGGTCAATATAAGGGAATGCTGGGTACACAATAGTTTAGCCAAAGTGATGATCGATAGTTCGCGCGCAACGCGGGTGG
>CALQCM020000128.1 GCA_943329075.2 Chitinophaga pinensis
CTTCGAGGCGGACGCGCGCGCGCGGCAGAGCGCCACACGCTGGCTGTCGCAGCACGCCACATCCGGCCCCGCCGCTCCATCACGGCTCACCGCTTAGGTAACGATCCTCCATGAACCTGTTGACCACAATCGCGGCATTTTCGTTTGCACTTGGCGTATTGATCGTCGTGCACGAACTCGGACATTACTTCGTGGCCCGCTGGTGCGGCGTAAAAGTGCTGCGCTTTTCGCTCGGATTCGGCCGGCCGCTGCTTTGCCTTAAGCGCGGGCGCGATAACACCGAATGGGTGTTGGCCACGTTTCCGCTTGGCGGCTACGTCAAAATGCTGGATGAGCGCGAAGGTGAGGTCGCACCGGCGGATCTGCCTCGCGCCTTCAACCGGCAATCGGTGACGCGGCGCATCCTCATCGTATTGGCCGGTCCGGTCGCCAATTTCCTGCTCGCCATTCTTCTCTACTGGGTGGTATTCGTCAGCGGCATCCCCGGACTGCGTCCGGTCATCGGCGGCGTCCTGCCGGAATCCGCTGCGGCACAGGCGCAACTCGCCACTGGTGACGTGATTGTCAAAGTCGGGAGCCAGGCAGTTTCAACCTGGCAGGATGCGCGCTGGCACCTGCTGCAGTACGCGGTCGATCGCAAGCCGGTTTCCCTGGAAGTCCACAATGAACGGGGCGAAATTCACTGGCGCAGCCTCGATTTGTCCGTTCTCAATGCGGATTCTCTCGATGGTGATTTTCTGCGCGCGCTGGGCTTTGCGCGTCTGCAGCCGCCACTGCCTCCGGTCATCGGGCGATTGATTGCCGGCGGCGCGGGGGAGCGCGCCGGATTGTTGGCGGACGACCAGGTCCTGGCAGTAGACGGTGTAGCGATTGCGCGGTGGGACGAACTGGTGAGCGTGATCAGTTCAAATCCGGGCAAGCGGCTTGTATTCGACCTGAGGCGGCAGGAACAACGCGTGCAGATGCCGGTCACGCCGGATGCGGTGCTGGAAAAATCAGTCAGCATCGGGCGCATCGGTGCGGCGCCGCGCATCGACCGCAATGCGATGCAGAAATACATGGTGGAAGTGCGTTACGGGCCCCTGGAAAGTCTTGGCAAGGCGCTGCAACGAACCTGGGAGACATCGATCTTCAGCCTGCAGATGCTGGGCAAGATGCTGGTCGGCGAAGTTTCGCTGAAAAACCTCAGCGGCCCCATCACCATCGCCGACTACGCAGGTCAATCAGCCCAGGTGGGCTGGATATCCTACGTCGTTTTTTTGGCCCTCATCAGCATCAGTCTGGGTGTGCTCAATCTGCTGCCCGTACCCTTATTGGATGGGGGGCATTTGATGTATTATATGCTTGAAATTTTTAAGGGAAGTCCGCTTTCCGAAAAGACCATGGCGGTCGGCCAGCAAATTGGGATGGCGCTGCTGCTGGTCTTGATGGTTTTTGCAATTTATAACGACATTACGCGACTGGTGAACAGCTGACATGAACCTGGGCAAGCGACTGGCATTATTCGTAATCGGCTTGATAGCGGCGCTTAACGCCTGCGCATTTGATCCGTTCACCGTCAAGGACATCCGCGTCGAGGGCATCCAGCGCGTCGAGGCGGGGACTGTATTCAGCTATCTCCCGGTCAAGGTCGGCGACACGATGACCGATGAAAAAGCGTCGCAGGCAATCCGCTCGTTGTTTGCGACCGGCTTTTTCAAGGATGTCAGCGTCGAAGTCGACAACGGCGTGCTCATCATTCTGATTCAGGAACGCCCGTCGGTCGCCCAGATCGAAATCAACGGTGCCAAGGAATTCAACAAAACCGACCTGCAAAAGGGGCTGAAGTCGATGGGGCTTGCCGAGGGCCAGATCTTTGACCGCGGCCTGCTCGACAAGGCCGAACAGGAGTTGAAGCGCCAGTACGTCAGTCGCGGCCGCTACGCCAACCAGATTACGACGACTGCAACACCCCTCGAGCGCAACCGCGTGGCCGTGCGCATCGACATTGTCGAGGGGGATGTTGCCAAGATCCGTCAAATCAGCATTATCGGAAACACCTTGTTCAAGGAATCCGATCTGCTCGCCATTTTCAAACTGCGCACACCGGGTTTGCTGACCTGGTATACGAAAGACGACCAGTATTCGAAGCAAAAACTGGCGGGCGATATCGAAGCGCTGAAATCGTATTATCTTGATCGCGGTTACCTGGAATTCAACGTCGACTCGACGCAGGTTTCGATCACGCCGGACAGGAAGGATGTTTACATTTCGATTGGTGTGACGGAAGGCCCGCAGTTTTCGGTCTCGAACGTCAATCTTGCCGGCGAAATGCTGATTCCAAAGGAAGACGCGTTGAAACTGGTGCAACTAAAAGCCGGTGACATATTTTCACGCGCCAAGTTGACCGAATCAACCAAGGCAATCAGCGACCGTCTCGGCAATGACGGCTATGCCTTCGCCAATGTAAACGCAGTGCCGGACATCAACCGTGAAAAGCGCACTGTGTCGTTCACGCTGTTTGTCGATCCGGGCCGCCGTGTTTATGTGCGAAGGATCAATGTCGCTGGCAATACCAAGACGCGTGACGAGGTGATCCGGCGTGAAATGCGGCAGCTTGAGGGCGGCTGGTATTCGGCCGACAAGATCACCAAGTCCAAGCAGCGCGTAGACCGGCTGGGTTACTTTACCGATGTTAGCGTCGAGACCCCGTCGGTATCGGGTACCACCGACCAGGTGGACATCAATATGAGCGTTGTCGAAAAACCGACCGGCAACATCATGCTGGGCGCCGGTTACGGCAGCACCGAGGGTGTCGTTTTTAGCGGTGGCGTATCACAGCAAAACGTTTTCGGCACCGGCAATTTCCTCGGCGTGCAGGTCAACACCAGCAAGTTAAATACGATCTATTCACTGTCGTTTACACAGCCGTATTGGACAGTCGACGGCGTGAGCCGTGGTTTTGACATATATAAGCGCAATATGGATCCATCGGCGATCGGAGCCGGCCTTTATCGCACGAAAACACTGGGAGCGAATGGCCGTCTGGGTGTGCCGTTTACCGATATCGATAACCTCGGTTTGGGGCTCGGTTACGAAGAAACCAGCATCACGACTTTCGTTGATAGTCCTGCCCGTATGCAGGCTTATGTCACGACGTTTGGTCAAACCAACACAACGATACCCGCCACGCTTTCCTGGAGCCGGGATACGCGCGACAGCGCCATATATACGACCAGTGGTGGCACCCAGCGCAGCTGGCTTGAAACCGGCGTTCCCGGCGGAACGCTGCGCTATTACAAAGCCGGTTATCAGAACCAGCGGTTTTTCCCTCTCAGTAAGACGTTCACCCTGTACCTAAACGGCGACATCGGTTACGGCGCGGGGCTTGATGGCCGACCGTTGCCGTTTTTCAAGAATTATTATCTGGGCGGCGTGTCCTCGGTGCGCGGTTTTACCACTTCATCGATCGGTCCGAAATATACTGATGGATCGGCAATCGGCGGCACCAAGAAATTGATGGGTAACGCCGAGTTGCTGTTTCCGGTACCGGGCATGAGCGGGGACAAATCCGTTCGCCTGAGCGCCTTTGTTGACAGCGGTATGGTGGGCGAGGAATACAAATTCAGCGAATTAAGGGCGTCCGCGGGTCTCGGCGTGACCTGGGTTTCACCCTTCGGCCCGATCAAGATCAGCGTAGCCAATGCCTTCCGTTCGCAAATCGGCGATACGAAGCAGAAATTCCAGTTTACGTTTGGCCAGCAGTTTTAGCGGCAAAGCGTTCCGCGCGCTTGTGACATGACAGATACAAAGCAAGGAGAGCAACTTGAATAAACCGACCATTGCGATCTTTATCAGCGCGCTCGTTGGAGTATTGATGGGCACGGCTGCTGTGGCCGCCGATCTGAAGGTCGGCTTCATTGATGCGGAGCGCATCAATCGCGAGTCAGCGCCCGCCGAACGTGCCACCAAGAAGCTGGAAAAGGAATTTGCGCCACGCGAGCAGGAGTTGCGCAAGATCGAGCAGCAGATAAAGGTTCTGCAGGGGCAGCTTGAGAAAGACGGCCTGACCATGAGTGAATCGGACCGCCGCAACAAGGAACAGGAACTCGGCCGCCAGACCCGTGAGTTTCAGCGTCTGCAACGGGAGTTTCGCGAAGACCTGAACCTGCGTCGCAACGAAGAACTTTCCGCGCTGTTCGAGCGCGCTAACAAAGCTATCAAGCAGATTGCCGAAGCGGAGAAATACGACCTGATCATCCAAGAGGCGGTCTATCGCAATACGCGCATCGACATCACTGAAAAGGTGCTCAAGGCACTCGCCTCGGATAAATAGTTCGTCATCCGGAAACGTATCGGTCATACGGGGCGCCGGCGTCAGCGCGCTGCCGGAGCATATATTGGAAAAGCGCAAGTCATACACGCTCGGTCAGATTGTCAGCCACATCGGCGGAGAACTGGCAGGCGATGCAAAAATCCGTATTCACCAGGTCGCGGCACTTGAGTCTGCGGCCGCCGGCCAAATTTCCTTTCTGGCTCAGGCACGCTACGTCGAACAATTAAAAACCACGGCAGCGTCGGCTGTGATCGTCGGCGTGGCCCTGCGCGATGCAACCGCGCTGCCCCGCATCATTTGCGTCAATCCTTACGCCTACTACGCCGCTGTCGTCGGGTTGTTGAATCCCCCGCACAGTGAGCCACCCGGCATTCATACATCGGCGGTCGTTGACAAAGGTGCGCGAATTCCAAAGACCGCCCATGTCGGGCCCTGTGCCGTCATCGAGAAGGGCGTCTCGATCGGCGCCCGCAGTATCATCGGTGCGGGATGTTTTGTCGGCCGCAACAGCCGCATCGGCGCAGACACGCGGCTGTACCCCAATGCAACGGTCTATCATGATTGCCGCATCGGCGAACGTTGCATCATCCACGCCGGGGCGGTCATTGGTTCAGACGGGTTCGGTAACGCCAAGGACGGCACGGTGTGGAAAAAAATCCCGCAAATCGGCGGCGTCACCATCGGTGATGACGTAGAGATAGGCGCCAATACGACGATCGACCGCGGCGCGCTGGACGATACCACCATTGCCAATGGCGCGAAGCTGGACAACCAGATTCAGGTCGCGCACAACGTGTCGATCGGCGAAAATACGGCGATCGCAGCCTGCACCGGCATTGCCGGCAGCGCGAAGATCGGCAACAACTGCGCGCTCGGCGGCGCTTCCATGATTTACGGACACATCACCATCGGCGACAACATCAACGTGTCGGCCGGAACATTGATCATGAAATCACTGGATGAACCGGGCGTATACACGGGTGTATATCCATTCACCAGCCACCAGCGCTGGCTCAAAAATGCGAGCCAGCTTCGCCAACTGGATGAACTGGCCCGGCGGGTAAGGGCACTCGAGAAACACTCCGGAAAAACAGGAGAAGAACAATCATGAGCAGCATGGATATCCACCAGATTTTGCAATTTCTGCCGCACCGTTACCCTTTTCTGCTGGTGGATCGGGTTCTTTCCTACGAGGTCGGCAAGAATATCGTCGCCTTGAAAAATGTGACCATGAACGAACACTTTTTCGCGGGGCATTTTCCGCACCATCCGGTGATGCCCGGCGTCCTCATTATCGAGGCGCTCGCACAGGCCGCTGCCATCCTCACCTTCAAAACGCATGATCACAAGGCTGACGACAATTCTGTTTACTATTTTGTCGGAATCAACAAGGCGCGCTTCAAGAAGCCGGTGATGCCCGGTGATGCGCTTGAACTGCATGCCGAAATCAAGCGTTTTACCCGCGGCATCTGGTGGTTCACCGCGCGTGCCATGGTGGGCGACCAGGTGGCGACGGAGGCCGAACTGATGTGCACTTTGCGCACCATCGACCCCAAAACAGAATAGCGGCGACACCAGTGAGCAAAATCCACCCGACTGCCATGGTCGAAACAGGCGCCGAACTTGCCCCGGATGTCGAAGTCGGACCGTACGCAGTCATCGGTCCGCATGTTCAAATTGGCGCCGGCACGCGCATCGGTGCACATACCGTTATTGCCGGTCACACCCGCATCGGCAAGGAAAATCAGATTTTTCAGTTCGCCTCGATCGGCGGTGCGCCACAGGACAAAAAGTACGCGGGTGAGCCCACGCGGCTTGAAATCGGCGACCGCAATACCATCCGCGAATTCTGTACCTTCAATCTGGGCACGGTGCAGGACGCCGGCGCGACGCGACTGGGCAATGACAACTGGATGATGGCCTATGTGCATCTGGCGCATGACTGTCAGATCGGCAACAACACGATATTTGCGAACAATTCCCAACTGGCCGGCCATGTCCATGTCGATGACTACGCCATCCTCGGCGGCTTCACCGCCGTGCACCAGTTTTGCCGCATCGGTTCGCACAGCATTACCGCGATCGGCACTGTCGTCCTTCAGGACATTCCGCCCTTTGTCACGGCCTCGGGCAACACGGCGCAACCCTACGGCATCAACAGCGAGGGCCTGAAGCGGCGCGGCTTTTCGGCAGACGCGATCACCCGCATCAAACGCGCCTACAAAACGCTATACAAAGCGGGCCTCGGTCTGGAAGACGCAAAATGTGAAATTGCCGCCATGGTCGCCGACTGTCCGCAATTGAAACTGTTGATCGATTTTCTTGGTGCCTCGACGCGTGGCATTATCCGCTGATTCACCCGCCACCTGCACGATCGGCATCGTCGCCGGCGAAACGTCAGGGGATTTACTCGGCAGCCAGTTGATGGCTGCGTTGCGCAAACTCGTCCCCGGCGTGGCGTTTCAGGGCATCGGCGGGCCGCGCATGGAAGCAGCCGGCATGGACATCTGGTTCCCGCTGGAAAAACTCGCAGTCCGGGGCTACGTCGAGGTGTTGCGCCATTTTGCCGAGATCATCGGCATTCGCCGCAAACTGAAACACCGGTTTGCGCAACATCCGCCGCAGTTGTTCATTGGCATCGACGCGCCGGATTTTAATCTTTCGCTTGAGGCTTACCTTAAAGGCATCGGTGTGCCGACCGTGCACTACGTCAGCCCGGCCATCTGGATGTGGCGGCGCGAACGCCTGCCCAGAATCAGGAAGGCCGTCAGCAAGATCCTTACGCTGTTTCCGTTTGAAACCAAAATTTACGAAAATGCCGGCGTCGATGCGGAGTTCGTCGGACACCCGCTGAACGACCTGCTGGAATCAGTCCCGCGCGGTAACGCTGCACGTGAACAACTCAAGCTGCCGCTGGAAATTCCGATTTTTACCCTGATGCCCGGCAGCCGGCGCAGCGAGATTGAGCACTTGGCTGCGCTCTTCATCGCCACCGCACAGGCCATCGTGCGCCAACTGCCCAAAGCGCACTTTCTGGTGCCGCTGGCGACACGCGAAACCCGCGATATGTTCGAGACCACGCTGTGGCGCAACAACGCCGCGGATCTGCCCTTGACCATCATGTTCGGACATGCGCACGAAGCGATGGCCGCCAGCGACGTGGTGCTTCTGGCGTCGGGCACCGCCACCCTGGAAGCGGCACTATTGGGTAAACCGATGGTGATTGCCTACCGCATGCCTGCGGCGAGTTACTGGCTGTTGAAAGGCCGGGGCTATCTGCCTTATTACGGGCTACCGAACATACTTTGCGAAAAATTCGTCGTGCCGGAATTCATCCAGGACGACGCGACGGCCGCCAATCTCGCGCAGGCCACGCTCAATCTGTATCGCGATCCCGTTGTGCGCGGCCGTATCGAACACCGGTTCGCGGGACTGCGCGAAAGTCTCGGCCACGGCGCGGCCGACCACGCGGCGCGCGC
>CALQCM020000129.1 GCA_943329075.2 Chitinophaga pinensis
CGATCGCATTGAAGACCGTGTCAATCTGATGCGCATTCCGCTCGCGTATCACGAGCAGATGTACACCTTGCGCGGGCACATCGATCTCGTGCGCGCGCACATTGCCAAACTGGCGCTGGACCACTGAACAATCCGGATTTGCGAATATCACTATGAGCTACCGCAGCGCTTACAACATCGATGATCTGCACACGCTGGCGCGCAAGCGCCTGCCGAAGATCGCCTACGATTATCTGGAACCGGGCGCCGAGGACAACGTCTCACTGCGCGAGAACCGCGCCGCCTTCGAACGCATCAAGCTGTTGCCGCGCACGCTGGTCGATGTGTCGAAGCGTTCGCAGAAGGTCACTATCTTCGGCAAGACCTACGACACCCCTTTTGGCATTGCGCCGACCGGTGCCGCCGGCATTTACGGATTTGCCGCGGACATCGCACTGGCGCGCGCGGCGCGTGATGCCAACGTGCCCTTCGTTTTGTCCACGGCGTCGTTCGAACCGATGGAAAAAGTCGCGCGCGAGGCCGCTGGCGGCACGCTGTGGTTCCAGCTCTATATGTCGAAAGACCGCGAAGCGGCGGCGCGTCTGGTCAACCGCGCGCGCGACGCCGGTTACGAAGCGCTGATCGTCACCACCGATGTGCCGATGATCGGCAACCGCGAACCGAACCTGCGCAACGGCTGGCAGATTCCGTTCAAGCTCGGTGTGCGCAATATGATTGACGGCGTGTTGCATCCGCACTGGCTGTTCGGCACTTTCTTGCGCACACTGCTTGAATCCGGTGTGCCGCGCTTTCAGAACACCGACGTCAATGTCGGTGGCCGCATCATCACCACCGACCTCAGCCAGTTCCGTGCGCGGCGCGATGCGCTCGACTGGAGCGATTTCCAGTGGTTGCGCGAAATCTGGCCGCACAAGTTTTTCATCAAGGGTGTGCTGCATGCCGAAGACGCGCGCATCGCCGTGCAATACGGCGCCGACGGTGTGTTCGTCTCCAATCACGGCGGCCGCCAGCTCGACGGTGTGCAGGCAACCATCGACGTGCTGCCGGAAATCCGCGCGGCGGTCGGTCGCGACAAACTGGTGATGTTCGACGGCGGCATTCGCCGCGGTTCTGATGTCGTGAAGGCGATTGCGCTCGGTGCCGACATGGTTTTCGCCGGCCGCGCGCCGCTCTACGGCATTGCCGCCGGCGGGCAGGCCGGTGCCAAACATGCGCTCGATCTGTTGCGCTCGGAAGTCGACCGCGTGCTGGCGCTGATCGGCTGCCCCGACGTCAAGCAGCTCGGCCCGCAATTCCTCGCGCGCCACCGATAGCGCGGGGCGTGGTGCCGCAGTAAAATCACCGCTTCGCCGGCGGCGTCCGCTGCCGTGTTCCCGGAGGATTCAAGATGAAACAGCTTAAACTCCCCGCCGTTTTCATGCGCGGCGGCACCAGCAACGCGATCGTCTTTCATGCGAAAGATCTGCCGCGCGACCGCGCCGAATGGGACGAAATTTTTCTCGCTGCCATCGGCAGCCCCGATCCCTACGGCCGCCAGTTGGACGGCATGGGTGGCGGCGTGTCGTCGGTGTCGAAAGTCTGCGTGGTCGGCCCGTCTTCACGGCCCGATGCCGATATCGATTACACCTTCGCACAAGTGCAGGTGAAAGAAGCCAAGGTCGATTACTCGGCCAACTGCGGCAATATGTCTTCGGCAATGGGGCCGTTTGCGGTTGACGAGGGCGTCTTCAAGGTCAGCGGCAGCGAAGCGCTGGTGCGCGTGCACAACACCAATACGAAGAAGATCATCAATGCGCGGTTCGCCATCGACGATGGCCAGTCCGCGGTGGACGGCGATCTCGCCATTCCCGGGGTGTCGGGTACCGGTTCGCCGGTGCGCCTGGAATTTTGCGAACCCGGTGGTGCCGCCACCGGCAAGCTGTTGCCGACGGGCAACGTCGTCGATACGCTCGATGTGCCCGGTGTCGGCAAGATCAAAGCTTCGCTGATTGACGCAGCCAACGCCTGCTGTCTGGTCAACGCCGCCGACCTCGGTCTCACCGGCACCGAAATGCCGGATGCCATCGAGCAGGATGCCGCATTGATGGAGAAGTTGCAGAACATCCGTCTTGCCGCGTCGGTGGCGATGGGTATTGCCCCCAATCTCGAAGAGGCTGCCAAGAAGAAGGCCGTGCCCTTCGTCGGGTTTGTCAGCGGCCCGCAGGATGCGCCGTCGTTGTCGGGCGACCCGACCCGCGCTGCCGATGTCGATCTGACCGGCCGCATGTTGTCGAATGGCCAGCCGCACCGCGCGCTGCCGCTGACCTGTTCGCTGTGCATGGCGGTCGCCGCGCGCATCGAAGGCAGCCTTGTGCAACAGGTGGCACGCCCGAATGCGGATGCGTCAGCGCCGATCCGCATCGCCATGCCCTCGGGCATTTTGACGGTGGCCTCCACCGTGGGCAAAAAAGACGGCCAGTGGCACGCCGAGCAGGGCGCTTTTTACCGCACGCAGCGGCGTTTGTTCGATGGTTATGTTTACGTGCGTGCGTCGCGCGTGCCGGGGTTGCTGGCGAAGACCAAGGGCAAGCTGAAGGCGGCGTAAATCGTCTTCATAAAAACAAAAAAGGGCGCCGCAGCGCCCTTTTCGTTTTTGCTGCCGTAGGTGCGTTATGCAGCCGAACCCAGTTCAATTTCCCAACCGGGAAAAACCAGCACTGCCGGATGGCAATTGAGCGCCTTCGCCAAAACCTTCGCGCGCTCCACGCCGAGGTTGACCCACCCGTTCTCGATGGCCGACAACGTCGTCTGTGGAATTCCGGTCAGCGCGGCAAGCCGGCCTTGGCTCAATTCCTGAAGCTCGCGAACGATCCGTACGGACTCGCCGACCGTGACTTCGATTCGCTTCTTGGCTGGACGAAACGTTTTCACGTTAGACATTGGCAACCACGAACAGGATCACTTCCAGTTGAGATTTAGTTTGCGCTGTGACATCGCGCAGTCGCGCAAATAAAGATTGATCAGGCTCTGGTAGGGAACGCCGACGTCTTCGGAAATCGCCTTGAAATAGGTGATGGATTCTTCGTCAAGGCGAATCGTAATTTGCTTCTTGAGTTGCGATGTGTATGGATTTTTGCGAGCTTTGGAGAAGTCGTATTCTTTGCGCATGTGGCACCCGATCAGTAAGATTTTGTTTCTCTAAAAATCGCCTTGCGTGCGGAGATGATGCGGATAACATTGCCTTTGCTCCGGTAGCAGTGGCAGACGAGCAGGAGACGCAGCGTGCTGCTCATTCCAAGCAATACAAAGCGCTCTTCGTTCTCGGAGTGATCGGGATCATCGATAAGTTTGGCGCGTTCGTCAAAAAAGACGGTTTTTGCTTCCTCAAAACTTACGCCGTGCTTTTTCAGATTGGCCGCTGCTTTGCGGTTGTCCCATTCAAAGCGAAGTGTGCTCATAACTGCAGTGTAACTACACTGTAGTGCGGCGGCAAGTTGGGTGTGCGGGCGATGAAAAACGTCCGGCCGCCCAAAGGGATAGATCACGGTTCTTTTTGGGTTTGATGCAAGGCGTGGCCTATCCCCTTGTGTAACTGTCCCGGAAATGCGGGGTCGAAACAGGCCTGTTCATCCGATAGGCGCGTGGCCGCGTTGATAGACTGCCTGAAGCTCGGGAAATTGCATCCCGCAGCCCCATATGCGATGAACCTCAATTCCATAGTTGCCGACCGTTCGTCGGCTCCGCAGGCTTCACCGGCCCCGAACGGCGGTGGCGAAAGCTTTCAACTCGCCTATGCCAAGGTCTACGACGGTCGCTACGCGCTGGGCACGACGTATGTCGCGCCGGAACGCGCGTTGCCAGCGCCGCCGGATGCAGTGCGGCCGGCAAACGCCACACATACCGTGCATGCGGGCGATACGCTGACCGCTATCGCGCGCGCGCGACTCGCCACGCTGGGCGTCGCGCCGGGCGGCGTGGCATTGCGCGAGAGCGTCGCGCAAATTGCCAAGGCCAACAACATCCGCAATCCCGACCGCATTTACACCGGGCAGAAGCTCGACCTCGCGACGCTCGATACGGCATTCGGTCGGAATCAGACGGCGGCTGCGCCTGCACCTGTCGCAAACGCCCGGCGCGAGACGGTTTCGCCGCCGGACACCGGCGAACGTTTTGCCACCGATTTCGAACGGCCGCCGCAGGCGTTATGGCATCAGGAGGACAGGATGCCGGCGGATGACGTGCAGATTGCCGCCAGCGCGCCGGCGCAATTGCCGCTGGCAACGCCGCCATTCCCGCTCGCCGCGGCGCTCGCTGAAGTTTATACACAGATTGCGCCACTGCCGCCGATTGATCCGGGCGCGGCGCGCCAACTCGCGCTCTACGCACAGAATGCAGCGGCTGCGCCGGAGAAAACGGCCGAACCCGCGCGCGCGCTGCCCGACATCGTTTACAAGGGCGTCGCCGGAAAGGTGCTCGATGCGCTGCCGATCGAACCGTCAACGCGCGTGGCCCTGCAGCGCGCCAACAGCATCGTCAGCGGCGCGTTCACCGCGCGCTCGCTCGGCGCGCTGACCGGCTTCGGCGGGCCGCTGCTCACCGTCGCCGGCCTCATCTGGGGCATTTTCTCATCGCGCCAGATCGAGGCAGCGCCGGCCACTGAAGCCAAGGTGGTGCCGGAGCCCGATCCGGTGGCTGACACCAGGCGGACGGCGCAGACGAAGGTGGCGGACGCGCTCAATTAACCGGGAATTGTGGTTTGTGGCCGGTTTGCCTGCGTGGGCAGGATATCTGCCACTTACGAGTCGCAGTTTTGTAGGGTGGGCAGCTTGCTGCCCACGCGTTCAAACTGCGCGCCCAATCCGCGTGGGCAACAAGTTGCCCACCCTACCGGACTTACGGATCGCAGCACCGTGTTGGGCTTCCTTCGTCAGCCCAACCTACGTGCTGATTCCCGGAATACGCTGCGCTCCTTCCGGGCTACGGGTCGGTTGAAGTGTTATGCGGCGTTTTGCTTTGGCGCGGCTTTTTTGTTCGCCCAGTAATCCGGCGAGGCTTTTGTTTTTGCCAACGCTTCTGCGCTTTCGGTGCCCGGCGCCATCGAGGCATTGGTGCCGGCCATCACCTGATGGTGGTCGATGTTGAGCATTCTGAGCCAGCTTTGTTGACCGAGGGTGAGGCCGATCGCGCAGCCGAGTTCAACGAGTTCGGGTTCGCTGAAATGTTTATGCATGCGCTCCCAGTAAGCGTCGTCGGTGTCCAGGCGCCAGACGATGGCTTCGGCGTAGGCGAGCGCGGCTTTCTGGCGTTCATTGTATTTGACCGATTTCTCGAAATTGATCAGATCGTCGTAATGCGTTTCCTGCAGGCCTTCCTCGGCGCCTTTGACCGAACGCTGGTTGCCGCAGAATTCGCAGATCACCGAGCGCGAGACGTAGACGCGGCAAAGCTCCTTGACGGCGTGATCGAGGATGCCGTTGCGGAAGACGTTGTTCCACGAATCGGCAAAGAACCAGAAGCAGGCCTTGACGTGGGCGCGCACCGCCGAGCTTTCGGGACGCGGCGTGCCTTCGCGCGCGCAGCGCTCCATTTCGGCGCGCATTTTGTCGTCCATCTTGTCGAGCGGCACGTAGCTGATGCGTTGTTTGGCCATGGTGACTCCGGGAGGGGAAGTTTGCAAAGTCTGGAAGCTTACGTTATTTGCGCAGCGATTGCAGCGCCGGGTGCAATACCAGACAGGCCGGCAGTGTGAGGAAAGCCATCAACGCGGTGACGATCATCGCGTCGGCAACGCCGATTTTGTCGCCCAGCGCACCGAGGGCCAGCGGCGCGACGAGTCCGCAGCACGAACCCATGGTGTAGAACAGACCGAAGGCGCGCGGTAGTTTTTCCGGCTCGACGAGATCACCAATGGTTGCATACAACACGGATGAAGTGCCGTTAAGCGCAACGCCGATCAGCGGCAGCAGCAGATAGGCGGCGACATCGGGCAGCACCAGAACAAGCAGGATGCCCGCACCGGTGGCGACCTCGGTCAGCACGATGGTGCGAATGACGCCGATGCGTTCGGCGAGAAATCCGCAGGCGAGTTTGCCCGCCATGCCGCCGATCAGCACCAGCGGCACCGACAGTGCGGCCCAGCCCGCCGGCAGATTCTTCGCGATCATCAGAAATGCAATGAAGGTGAGAAAGCTGGTGCGCACACCGTTGTCGACAACTTCGATCACGCACAGTGCGGCAAAACCGCCGCGATGGCGTATGCCCCAGCCTTTGACCGGTGCGGCATCACTTTTTGTTTTTGCGGTGTGCTGCGCGCGGCCGATGTTGGCATCGAGCACGATCAGCATGGTCAGTGCGGCGGCCACCGCCAGACTGCCGAAGGCGGTGACCGGGACCTGCCACGGCACACCGGCCACCGCGAGCATGCTGATGGCGCCGCCGAAGGCGAACTTGCCGACGTCGCCGGCGAAGTTGTAAGTGCCGAGCGCCGCACGCCGGCCGTCGCCCGGATAAGCGTGCGAGATCAGCGTCGAACACAGCGGATGCTGAAAGGCCGCGCCGAAGCCGGCGAAGAACAGCGCCGCGAGCACGGCGACAAAACCGCCGGCCTGGCCGAGTGCGATATAGGCGAGCCCGGCGCAGCCGGTGCCGAAGGCGAGCAGGTTGCGCGCGCCGACGCGTTCGGCAATCAGACCCGCGGGTGTTTGAAAAAGGGCCATCGCCGCGCGCAGGGCTGAACGTACGAGGCCGACCTGCGCCAGCGAGAGATTGAAGGCCTGCGCCAGCATCGGCAGCAGCACGTAGCTCATGTCGGAAAGCCCGTCGTGCAGCGTGTGCGCGGTGCAGCAGGTGGCGAGCGTGCGTTTCGGTGTTGGCGTCATGAGCGGTGTGGCATGCGGGTGAGCGGCCATCATAGCAGGCGTGGTTGGCGCCGCGCAGCAGTGTAAAATGCCGCGCTGGTTCAATCAGCAGCTATAGGCGACCGCCAATGCAGATCGTGATTTATTGTTTCGCCGCGGGATTTATTTTTATGGCCGTGGCACTGATGTATGCCTACCACCGTTCGCGCCAATACGGCCTGTTCCTGATCGGCCTGACGTACGCGTCGGCAGGCATCCTCGCCATCGTTGCCAACGACTGGTGGCCGCTGCCCGCGGGTTTCGCACTGGCGTGGGTGCTGCGGATGCTGGGACTTGATCCGGATCCGGCGTTGCAGAAGAAAAAAGATGCTGCCGCGCAGCCGCCGCGGGACTCTGCTTAGTCGAGTTGATGAACGACCTCGCAGTTCGTGGAACGGAGTAAGCAGGTTCCTTCCCCCTTGATGGGGGAAGGGCAGGATGGTGGTGAAGAAGCGGTTGCGCAATTTTGCGGTCGGACATCATGCGCAAAGCAGTAGTCCCCCCATCCCCGCCTTCCCCCACAAGGGGGGAAGGGGTGGCCCGTGGTTTCGCTGCCGCTGCGTCTAATCGCCTTCAATGCCGGCCGTTTTCGCCACACTGCGCCACTTTTCCAGTTCACGTTGAATGACTTCGCAGTTTGTGGAACTGAGTTAGCAGGTTCCTTCCCCCTTGATGGGGGAAGGGCAGGATGGGGGTGAAGAAGCGGTTGCGCAATTTTGCTGTCGGACACCGTGCGCAAAGCAGCAGTCCCCCCATCCCCGCCTTCCCCCACAAGGGGGGAAGGGGTGGCCCGTGGTTTCGCTGCCGCTGCGTCTAATCGCCTTCAATGCCGGCCGTTTTCGCCACACTGCGCC
>CALQCM020000130.1 GCA_943329075.2 Chitinophaga pinensis
CCGCAGAAGAAAGCACTGCCGTCGGACAAAGATTCGCGCTTCGAAAAGAGCTATATGGATCTGGATGAAAAAAAGGCGCTGGTTGCCAACGTCGCCGGATCCCGGAAAGTCATGCAGGTCAACTTGTCGCTGATGACCACGTATGACGATCGCGTCTTTAAAAACGTGGAAAAACACCGCGCTGCATTGCGTTCGGGGGCGCTGGATGTGCTGCGCCAGACTACCGAGGCGGATCTGACGCGGTCGGAGTTTCGTGCCGAACTGGCGGTGCGTCTGCGCGAAAAGATCAATTCGGAACTGGAGCGCCTGGAAAATTTCGGCGGTATCGAAGAAGTCTTTTTCACCGAATTCGTTTTTCAATAACAGGCTGCTGCAGCCCCTATAAAGTTGCACTGAAGGCAATGGAAAAATCTGAAAATCTGCTGAGCAAGGATGAACTTGCTGCCTTGACTGCCAAGATTGAAATCGGCTCGGTCGAGGTTGATACCGGCTATAACACCGATGTGCGGGCGCGCAAGCATGATCTGACCAACGAAGACAGTTCTCTCGGGGTCAATGTTTCCGCGCTGGATATGATCAATGAGCGATTCATCAGGCAATTCCGCTTGTCCCTGCTGGAGGTTTTACGCACCAGTCCGCGCATCACCCCGAACCGCGCGCAGCTGAAGAAGTTCGGCGATTACATGAAGGATCTGCATCCGCCGCTATCGGTCAATGTAATCCGGATAAATCCGCTGCGCGGTTCATCGATGGTGCTGATCGATCCGAATATTGTTTTGAGTTCGCTGGATAATTTTTTCGGTGGAGTCGGTCGCGGCGTTGCTCAGTTGCCGCCGGGCAGGCTTTTTACGCAGACCGAAACCCGGATTATCAATATTATTCTTGAGGTGTTGTTTCGCTCCCTGAAGGAGGCGTGGGCGCCGCTGTTGGCGGTGGATTTCGAGCAGGTGAGTTCTGAAATAAATCCACATTTTGCGCAGATAGCCGACGAAAACGACCTGGTAATCGTCAACCGGTTTGATGCGGAATGCGGCGATACCAAGGGCTTTCTCGATATCGTCTATCCTTATTCGTCAGTCAAGCCGCTGCGCGAGCTGCTGCGCAGCCGCGTGCAGGAAGTCGACGCCAACGACGAGTCGGACAAGCAGTGGAAGCAGGATCTGGGCGCGGCGCTTGGCGATTCGCGGGTTGAGATGCAGGCAGTACTGGGCGAGATTCACACAACCATCGCCCGTTTTCAGACGCTCGCGGCCGGCGACCTTCTGTATTTCAAAAAACCTGAATTTGCCCGCATCGTGATCAACGAGGTTCCGGCGTTTGAAGCGCAGGTTGGAGTTTCCGGCTCGGAAATGGCAATTTGCATCGAAAAACTTATCGATCCATTCAAAAAAGACAGCACACACTAATCATGACAAACACGACACTAGAAGAAGCCGCGATACCCGCGGATCTGACCCAACCGGCGGATCGCGCCACTTATAACGCGCAGGACCAGGAGGCCATCAACGCACGGGTGCTTGAGAATATTCCCGTCACCATTTCGGTCGAGGTCGGCCGGGCGGTCATCAAGATCAGCGATCTGATGCGCCTGACGCAGGGCAGTGTGGTCGAGCTTGACCGTGTCGCCGGCGAAGCACTCGATCTTTTGATCAACAACGTCGTGGTCGCCCAGGGCGAAGTCGTGTTGGTCAATGATCGTTATGGTATCCGGCTGACGCGCGTGGTGTCCGCAGCGCAGCGTATAAAGAACCTCTAGCATGGGAACTTCCGGCCAGCTGGGCGCGATGCAGTGGCTCTCCTTCGGGTTGAGCTTTCTCGTCGTATTGCTGGCAATCGGCGCGGTTTATTTCCTGTTTCACCGGTTTGTTCTCGGGACGATGCCGCGCAGGGTAGATCCGCGCATGAAAATCGTCGAATCGCTGGCCGTCGGGCCGCGTCAGAAAGTCGTTTTGTTGCGCCTGGGGCAGCGTGAGGTACTGATCGGTGTGACCGCGCAGCAAATGAACGCGCTGGGAAACTGGACGCTGGCACCGAGTAGTCTTGCTGCCGCCGTAGCCGAGGAACCGGTAGAGGCCGCCGCTAAAACCGAGCCGGTAAAAACTTTGCAGAGCATCCTCGGCGCCATGAATTTTCGCGCCGGCCGGAACCAGGACAAGCGAGTATGAAAGCGCTGATACTGCTGGCACTCGCGCTGTTGCCGCTGGAGGTGCTGGCGCAGGGAATGCCGATTATCAACGCCATCGGCGAAGCGGGCCAGAATACGCGTTACAGCGTCACCATCGAACTCGTTGCGCTGATGACGCTGTTGACGGTGCTGCCGTCACTGCTGTTGATGATGACACCGTTCGTCCGAATTATCATCGTGATGTCGCTATTGCGGCAGGCGCTCGGCACCGGGCAGACGCCCCCCAACCAGATTCTCGTCGGGCTGGCGCTGTTTTTGACATTCTTCATCATGGCGCCGGTGCTGGGTAATGTTTACGAAGAATCCATCACGCCCTACCTTAACAACACGCTCAGCTTTCAAAAAGCGCTCGATGTTGCAGAGAAGCCGGTGCGCGAATTCATGCTCAGGCAAACGCGTCAGGAAGAAATCGCCACTTTCGTGCAGATCGCAGGCAAGGGGCCGATCGAAGACGCGGCGAAGGTGCCGTTTACCACGCTGGTGCCGGCGTTCATCACCTCGGAACTGAAAAGCGCCTTTACCATCGGGTTTCTGATTTACATACCGTTCGTGGTGATCGATCTTATTGTTGCCAGCATACTGATGTCGATGGGCATGATGATGCTCTCGCCAATGGTGATTTCGATGCCGTTCAAGTTGATGTTGTTCGTGCTGGTCGATGGTTGGAGTCTGACGATGGGTTCGTTGGCTGCCAGTTTCGTCATGCCTTGAGGATGCTATGGAAACTTCTTTCGTTATTGATGTTGCGCGCGAGGCCATGTGGATAACCCTCCTGGTTTCCGCGCCCTTGCTGCTGGTTGTGCTTGTTATCGGCGTGCTGATCGGCATTATTCAGGCGGCCACCTCCATCAACGAAATGACGCTGAGTTTTATCCCGAAGTTGATCGGACTGGCCGCTACCATTGTGATCTGCGGTAACTGGCAGGTTACGGTTCTGGCTGATTACGCCCGGGGCATATTTCACCGCATCCCCGGGTTGTTTACCTGATTTTCCGGCCGTGTCGCGACAACCTGGATCATTCACTTGATTTCCCTGTCCGCCGACATCGTCGAGAAGTTTTATACATTTCTGTGGCCGCTGACGCGAATCGGTGCTGTCGTCATGGTGGCGCCGCTGTTCGCGACGGAGGCCGCGAATGCACGGATCCGCCTGATGCTGGCGCTGGTAATCACCTTTATGGTGTATCCGCTCATGGACTGGCCCAGGCTCGATCCTCTGTCGAGCGCAGGATTTATTGCACTGTTGAACCAGATTGCGATTGGTATCGTCATGGGGATGAGTCTTCAGGTCATCGTCGCGGCGCTGGTGGTGGCGGGGCAGGCGGTCTCGGCAACCATGGGCTTGTCGATGGCCAATTTGCTCGATCCGACACTGGGCAACGTGCCGCTGCTGTCCCAGTTTTTGATGATCATGGGCAGTCTTATTTTTCTGGATCTGGGCGGTCATCTGCTGGTCATTAACAGTGTGATCGACAGTTTCAAGCTGTTGCCGATCGGCCAATCTCTGCTCGGCGTCGAGGTGATTGGAAAACTGATCGCCTGGAGTTCGATGATGTTTTTGGGCGGGGTTCTGATTGCGCTGCCCGTGATGGTCAGTATGTTGCTGGTCAATATCGGTGTCGGCATCATGACCCGCGCAGCACCCAGCCTGAACATTTTCTCAGTGGGCTTTCCGGCGCTGCTGGTCGCCGGTTACATCGTGGTGATGGTTTGCATTGGCAGCATGGGCGAACGCATTCAGTGGCTGTGGTTGCAGTCGTTTTCGCGCATGCATGAAATTCTAGGGATGTCCTGATGGCTGGAGACTCCTCCGAGGAAGACCGCACAGAAGAGCCAACCGCGCGGCGCCTGGAACGGGCGCGTGAAGACGGTGAGGCGGCACGCTCGACCGAGATGCCGGCGGCGGCAGTCGTCATTGCCGCGGCGTCGGTTATGGTGCTCTGGGGCGGTACGCTGGCGAGCGATCTGAAGTCGACTTTCGCCGCGGGCTTTGTTTTTGATCGCAAAACGCTCAGCTCGGTGGAGATGATTCCGGCCATATTCGCCGAACGCATTGCCGAGGGTTTTCTCGCGATCATGCCGGTGCTGCTGGTGACGATGGTGGCGGCAATCCTGGCCTCCGGCGTTGCCGGCGGTTATTTATTTTCGATGAAATCAGCTGGACCGAATTTCGAAAAGCTCAATCCGATGGCCGGATTGCAACGCATGTTCGGCGTCAAGGCGCTGGTCGAGTTATTCAAGACGATCGTGAAATTTTCAGTGGTCTTCTGTGTGGTCGCCTGGATGGTCGACGATAAAATCATCGCGCTTACCCGCCTGGGTAGCGTGGCCCTTGAGCCCGCCCTCGGCGCGGCGGGGGAGATCCTCGTCAACGCGACGCTGGTCATGGCGCTTTCGCTGTTGTTGATCGCTGCTTTTGATGTCTTTTATCAGAAACACACTTTCGCCAAGCGCATGCGCATGTCCAAACAGGAAGTGCGTGACGAAATGAAGCAGATGGAAGGTAATCCCGAGGTCAAGGCGCAGATTAAGCGGCGCCAGCGCGAGATTTCTTCGACGCGGATGATCGAGAAGATCAAGGATGCGGACGTGATTATTACCAACCCCGACCACTTCGCCGTCGCGCTTGCCTACGATCCGGCCGGTGATGGTGCCCCGCTCCTGATCGCAAAAGGCCTTGACGAGGTGGCTTTCCGGATGATGGAGGAGGCCAGAAAATGCGGCGTTCATGTGTTCCCCGCACCGCCACTGGCGCGGGCACTTTACTTTACGACCAAAATCGGGGAGACCATCCCTGATAAGTTGTTTTATGCCACTGCCCAGGTCATTGCCTATGTTTTCGGGCTGAATAGCTTTGAGCCGGGCATGTCGCAGCCGTTGCCGCCGCAAGTTGAGGTGCCGGACGATCTGATGTTCAATAGCGTTGGTGAACGCGTAAACATCAGTGGAGAAGCCGCATGAAAAGCGAGTCGTCGACAGTTCAGGGGGATGCAGCTTCATTAGTGCAGGGCGAAGATATTTTCTTTCGGGCAGAAGATATTCAATTCGCCAATGGGATTGCCGATGCCATTGCCGATGACCTTACCAGCCTTGAACTGATCGGTACCAGCGCGGCGGCGATCAATCATTACGGGCGGCTGCTGTTGAAGCGTTTGCGCCAACAACCGAACATCGAGCTCGAGGCGTATCTGCCCACCGGTGTGGAAAGTCTGGTCGATCAATTTAACGTGGCGCTGTCCTCGATTTCCATGGCGGACGCGACGCGAGGCCCGAACCCGGACCGGCCGGTCAAGGTATTTATTTCAAGTGAGATCAGTGCCGGCAACGCGCGCGACGGGCGAATGCTGGCACGGTTGGTGAATAATTTTCCCGGCGCCAATATCAAGCTGATCTGGGTTCATCAGGAAGCCGCGGAACCGGAGCGGGAAGACGCGATTGAATTTGCCAGTAAAAACGCGGCGCGATGGTATGTCCTGACGCCGACGCGCGCGCAAGCGGCGTGTATTCTGGCGGATGCACAGAAGGCAGGCATCGAAAACCAGGCAAGACAACTTCTGGACAAGATAGATCCGGCTCTGCTCGGTTCGTCGGCGCCGGCGGTTATGCGGCACCGCCGGGTTGCAGAGCGCCAGGAGCCGGCGCTGACCCCGTTTGACGACAGTGCGGATCCGGTTTTCAATCTGTCGGCTGATGGTGCTGTCGTCGAAGACGACGCCGTGCCGCCGCCGCCCCCCAGGAAAATTTCGCTACTGGGCATTTTTTACGGTTGCTTTGTTGTGCTCTGTTTGTCCGGTATTGTCGTTGCGTTGATTTTCCCCGGCCACATGCAGGCGATCACTGAGCTTTTAGGCATCCGGCTGGCCACCATCAAGCCGCTTACTAATGTGAAGAGCGCTAATCCCGTCGCGGCGGCGACTGCGTTGCCGCCGTTAGCCGTCGCGGCTAACAACCCTGCAGAAGCAAATGCCGGCAAGCCGGCCGAGGTCCCCGCACCGGCAGCAAATGCAGGAGTGCCGCGCCCCGGCGCACCGGTGGCAACGGCGCTGCCACCGGCCACTGTTGCGGCCATGCCTTTATCCGCCGCCCCGGTAAACCCGGGTGAGCAAAAACCAACCGCCGCTAAAGCAACTGAAGCGGCGGGCTCCGCGAATGTCGCCAAGGCGCCGGAAAAATCCGCCATCGCACTTAACTCAGCTTCCGGCAATATCGCGCCGGCACCGGCGAAGCCGGCGCCCGTCACGCCGGTAGTTGCAGTCGCGCCGCCGCCACCGAAGCCGGCGCCCGTCGCGCCGGTAGTTGCAGTCGCGCCGCCGCCACCGAAGCCGGCGCCCGTCGCGCCAGCGGTTTCGGCCGCCCCGCCGCCGAAGCCGGTTGCCAGTCCTGCGGTTAAGCCGCTCAGGGAGCCGGAAAAAATAAATACGGCCGCGGCACCGGTTGCCAAGAGTCCCGAGCCGGCAAAGGGGGGCGATCAGGCAAAGCTTGAAGCGGGGACAGAGCCCCTTAAGAATTCAACTGCTGCGATCAATGCGGCAAACAAGACGGATTTCTTCGTCCAATACGTGGCGCTGGATTCTCTGGCAGTAGCGCTGGCGTGGCGCGACGCACAGCCTGCCTTGAATAAAGCACAGATCGTGCAGATTAATGTCGAGCCAGGGAGCAAGACAAAGTTTGTGGTCGTCAGCGGGCCGTTTCGCAATCGCAATGCTGCCGTTGAGTTTGCCAAAAGCAAAGGCCAGCCCGCCGGGTATTGGATCAGGGGAGCGGGACTGCTGCAAGCCGCTTTAAAGCCGGCGGGAAGCGCAGCACGACAAAGTCCGAGTGGAGAAAAAAAGAATGAGTGATAAAGAGCCCGTAATTATTAAAAACACGGCACCGCAGCAACTTAAATTTTCCGAGGCCACTGGAAAAATAACGCGTCAGGTCAACAATTTTAATGATCAGAACGCGGCGGGCGCGCAGGGAGCAGGGCGGGTGGTGGTGCCGGATCAAGCGGACAAGGCAGCCGCCAACCGCTTGCATGCTCCAATCAGCACGGAACAGGCGCCTGCGAATGCGAATGCAACCGAGTCAGGACAGGCCGCGCCGGGAAACGGAAAAATGCTTGCGCCTGATCAAGCGGGCAAGGCGGCCGCCAATCGCTTGCATGCGCCAATCAGCACGGAACAGATCGCTGAAAATGTAACTGTAATCGAGGCGGGACAAGCCGAGCAGAACGTAATCAAAGCGGCGTCCGGTGCGGCTGAAAATAATATGATGCACGCACCGGCGGAGGCTCCTTCATCGGGAGGGAAACTGGTTGCGCCGGATTCTGTGCAAGGCGCCGTCAACGTTTTGGTTCTGCCGATTACGGAAAATAATCAGGCGGGCAATCAGGCCATAGACACGCAAATCCGCGCTGACAATACCGTCAAGCCTGAAGCCCACCGGCCCGCGCAGAATATCATGCGTCCCGGTCACGAGGTTTCAACTGCCAACACCATTGCTGTTCC
>CALQCM020000131.1 GCA_943329075.2 Chitinophaga pinensis
ACGAGGATGGGACCGTCGTTGCCGAAGATCGGCCGCAACCCCGCGAGCAGCGGCTTGAACACCGCCTGGAACTCCGGCGCGTTGTGGTGCGACATGGGTGCCGCGCCCGCTTCCAGCACTGCGCGCGGCACCTGCACGGGCCCGGGCGTCAACAACAGCAGTTCGTTCATGCGATGCCTCCTGTGCGCGGCCTGGTATCGCCGGCTATCGCGGGGATTATATCGGAAGGCCCCGGCGACACGGCCGGGGTGCGCCGTCTAGAACGCGAAAAAGCGCGCGCCGCCGTCGAACGCGATGATGTTGCCCGTGATGTAGCTCGCGCGCGGCGAGGCGAGAAACACCGCGAGATCGGCGAGCTCGTGCGGCTCACCCATGCGCTCCATCGGCACTTCCTTTTTCGCCCACTCTTTACGCGCTTCCGCGGTCGGCCAGCGCTTGTCGATCTGCTCGCTGCGCAATTTGCCGGGCTGTATGCAATTGACGGTGACGCCGTCCCTGGCGACGACTTTCGACAGGCCTTTCGACCACACGTGTACCGCCGCCTTGGCGGCATGCGCCGCGTTAAGGTTGCGCGGTTCGCGCGTGCCGGTCAGATTGATCACCCGGCCATAGCCGTTTTTCTGCATGCCCTCCATCAGCGCCTCGGTCAGTTCGCGCAGACGAAAGAAATTCAGCGTGAGACCTTCCATCCATTCCGCCTTGGAGGCATTCAGCGGCAACGGGCGGCTGCCGCCCGCCGCATTGGCGAGAATATCCACGCGGCCAAGCGCCTTCAGCGCCTTGACGGCGATTTCTTCCGCCGCGTTGTCGGGATACAGATCGGCTTCGATCAGCACCGGCTTCTGGCCGCCTTTCTTCGTTATTTCCACCGAGAGCTCTTCAAGCAGGTTGAGGCGCCGCGCCACCGCGGCCACTTTCACGCCTTCGGCCGCCAGCGCGACAGCAATCGCCCTGCCGAGCCCTTGGCTGGCGCCAGTCACCACTGCAGTACGTCCTTTCAATTCAAGATCCATGGGTTTTTCCTTCCTTGCTTCGTCAAGTTACGTTTGGATAAGCGGTGCGCCGGCTACTCGGCATTGATGCCGCGTTTTTTGATCACGGCGGCCCATTTCTTGTTCTCGGCCGCGAGAAACGCCTGGAATTCCTTGCCTGAGCCGCCGACAAGATCGGCGCCGAATTCAGCCATTCTTTTCTTGTACTCGGGTTCGCCCAGCGTCTCGTTGAGATCGCGGTTTAGCTGCGCAAGTGTTGCCGGCGCAACTTTGGATGGCGCAAGAATGCCGTGCGCAATCGATGATTCGAAACGCTTCACGCCGCTTTCGTCGAAAGTCGGAATGTCGGGCAGCACCGCTGAACGCGTCATGCTCGCAATCGCGATCCCGCGCACGCGGCCGCCGCGCAGATGGCCGATTGCGGTAATCGTGGCATCGAACAGAAACTGGATTTCGCCGCTGATCAACGCGGTGACCGCGGGTGCAGCGCCCCGGTACGGCACGTGCCGCAAATCGATACTGGCCGCATCCGCAAGCAGTTCACTCGCCAGATGCGTCGAAGAACCTGCGCCGCCGGAACCGTAATTGAGAGTGCCAGGCTTGGCTTTCGCCAGCGCGATGAATTCCCCCACCGTCGCGGCCGGCAGTGCAGGATTCACCAACAACACGTGCGGCATCTTGGTGAGCAGCACGACGGGCACGAAATCGCGCTCTGCATTGAATGGCAGTTTTTTGTATAACAGCGGATTGACCGCCAACACCGGATGCGCGACGAACAGCAGCGTGTAACCGTCAGGCGTCGCTTCGGCAACGGTGACCGCGGCAACACTGCCCGCCACACCCGCCGAATTCTGCACCACCACCGGCTGCTTCCATTTCCGCGCGAGCCGCTCTGACAGCAACCGCGCATTGACATCGGCGGCACCACCGGGCGGCGTTGCGGCGACTATGCGCACCGGGTGGGTCGGAAATCCCTGCGCAAAAGAAACGGCGCACCACCCCGGCAAGCTGGCGGCAATCAACAACCAGTTCAATTTTTTCGATAAGGCCGGCACTCTATAGACTCCTCTGGATACGAACGGCCGTTCTGCGGCCGCTATATTAACAGTCGGCGCCGCCATTCGCGGCGAGGCGGCCGCCGTGCCGGGTTTACTTTTTGCGGCTGCGTGCCGCGCTCTTCCTGCCTGCAGTCAACTTCATCATGCTGGCGATATCGCCGCACTTTTCGATGCTGCCGGCCATGTCCGCCAGTTGCTCCGCACGCGCAGCACCTATGACCGGTACCGCGAGTCCTTCGAATTTCGTGCGGATTTCTTCGTCCGTCATCGGCACTTCGATCGATCCTTTCGGATAGTCGATCTGTGAGACAAACTTGCGGCCGTCGCTCATCGTCATCGTCATGCGGCAGGACACGCCGCGCGGCAACGAGGAGTCGACCGTGATGTCGGTCAGGCCCATCAGGCGCACCAGCAACGGGTCTTTCAGATTGCGCGCAGAATATTGCGCGAGCAACGCGCCGCCTTCTTTCAGTGCGACTGAAATGGAAAACGCGAGGCTCAATTGCGCCGCGTGAAAAGATTTGGGCGCCTTCTCGCCGTGCTTGCCCACCCACGACGGATGGCGTGCGACTTCGATATGGCTGATGCCAGCGAGATCCGGTTTGTCGCGGCGGCGGATTTCCAGCGCGCAATCGATCGCGTTGTGAATAGGTCGCGCACATGCGTAAGGCTTGTATTCGATGTCGAGCCGGTACGATTTGTCCAGATTCGCCGTCAATTGCGCGACGTCCGACTTGTCGGTGAACGCAACCAAAAAGCCGCGCTTGCCTTCGAAAATCATTTCCTGGCCGATGTAGCCGAGCTGCGCCATGCGTGCCGCGGTGAGGCCGGCACGCGCTGCCGGCCCCGGCGCGAAGCGCTTCTGCATCGACGTGCCCTGGAATTCGAGGACGCCGGACGCCTGCGCACCCGCCAGCCCAAATGCCGATACCAGTTTGACGGGCGGAATTTTCCACAGCAGACCCGCAGCGATGGTGGCGCCAAAAACGCCGCACGCTGCGGTCGTATGGTAATTGCGGTCGCGCAGCGAAGGATTGGATGCGCGGCTGACGCGCTCCATCATTTCGCAGCCGGCCGCGAGCGCCACCAGCAATTGCTTGCCGTTCGCTGCCTGCATCTCCCCCGCCGCCAGCGCTGCCGAATAAACGGGCGGGCTGAAATGAAAGTAGGCGAGCACATCGATGTCGTCGAGCTCGAGGCTGTGCGCCGAGATGCCGTTGGCAAACGCCGCCTGCGCGGCAGTGGTGCGCGTGCCTTCGCCGATGATGGTGGCCTGCGCCTTGCCGCCGTCGAGCTTGGCGAACGTGCGCGCGATGGTCCCGCTGTCGGACTGGCTGCCGGCTATCGTCACGCCGAGGTAGTCGAGCAGCAGGCGCTTTAACGAACGCTTCGATGCGTCGGGCAATTTCGCATAGCTGAACGCGGAAAAGTGCTGCGCGAGTTGCGCGCTAACGGTGTTCATAACGGCCACGGAATGTTTCATATTATTCGGTCGGCGGCACGTCGAGGCGCACGACTATGCCTGCAAGTTCTTTGGACACGGCGGGATAGCGCTTCATCACCAGCGGATCGTGACCCGGAACAATGTGCTTGGACGAATCGGCGAGCCGGCGCATTTCCTCGAAGCCGTCGGCCTGCTCGCCGACGTTGAACACCGAACCGTAAAAGCGGTTGGTTTCGAAGTTCTCGTAATAGTGGCTGCAGTCGGATGCCAGCACGACCCAGCCGCGTTCGGTGTGCACGCGCATGCACTGCAAACCCATGGTGTGCCCGCCGATGCGATGAATGCTGATGCCCGGCGCGAGATCGGCCACGCCATCGTAAAAATTGACCCTGTCTTTGTAAACCAGCCGCACCATGCCGACGACGTCGTCGACCTCGTAGCCGTGCTTGAAGCGGCCGTAGCGCATATAGCGCCCGGTCGCGTAGCGCATTTCGTCGTCCTGCAGGTGGAATTTCGCGTTGGGGAAATCAGGGTAGGTGCCGACGTGGTCGTAGTGCAGATGGGAAATGATCACGTCTTCGACTTCTTCGGTCTTGACACCCAGGAGTGCCAGGCCTTCTTTAGGCGTACGCAGGAAGTTGCGCTTGCGCTTGGCCGCCATTTCCGCCGTGAATCCGATGTCGAGCACGAAAGTGCGCTCCTTGTTGCGCACCAGCCACACAAAATAATCCATCGGCAGCGGCCCGTCGTGCGCATCGCCGCCCTGGAAAGCGTTGCGGCGCCAGCCATCGCGTTCCGCATAGCGGACCGCGAAAACCTCGTATGTCGGAATTGCCATGCGCACTTTCCTCCGGTGACGGGCCCATCAAAGCAGGCCACTTGTTCGTGCGCTGCATCGTAGTGCAGCTTCAGTATGTATGCAATACATGGAGCCTCATAGTAGTATGCGGCAACTACATACATGGGAGCCCCCATGAACCTGCAGCAAATCGACGCGGTCTGCGCCGTGGCGCGCCAGCTCAGCATTTCGTCAGCGGCCGACAGCCTCAACATGTCGCAATCCGGGCTCAGCCGGCAGTTGAAGGAGCTCGAACTCGAACTGGGCGTGCAGGTGTTTCTGCGCACTCGCAACAAGGTCGTCGGCTTGACCCCGCAAGGCGTACAGGCGCTGCGCATCATGCAGCGCGTCGCCTGCGACATCAAGGCGCTGCAACAGATTGGCAGCGAGACCTCGACCGACACGGTTGGCGAAATCAGGATTGCCACCACGCACGTTTATGCGCGGCATATCCTGCCCAAGGTGATCAAGGCTTTCGGCGACCGTTTTCCGGCGGTGGCGCTCGCGCTGCAGCAGTCCGATCCGGTGCGCTGCTGCGAATCAATCAGCCGCGGCGACGCCGAAATCGGCATCGTCACCCTGCCGGACAAGCTCGCCGATTCCGTCGTCGCGGTGCCGGCCTACCAATTACCGCGTTGCGTGATAGCCCCGCGCGGACACCCGCTCACCGACGGCAAAAAACTGACGCTGGCGCGCCTTGCGAAATATCCCATCATCACCTATCCCGCGCCGTTCAGCGGGCGCACTATCGTGATGGAACGCTTCGCCGCAGCGGGACTGGCGCCGCGCATCGTCTGCAGCGCAACCGATGCGGATGTTTCGAAAGCGTACGTCGAGCTGGGCATGGGGGTCGCGATCCTCGCCAAGGCGGCGGTCGACAAGGTGCGCGACCGCGGGCTGGTCATGATCGAAGCCGGGCATCTCTTTCCGCCGGGCGTACTCAACCTGGTATTCAGGAAGAACGGCTTTCTCACCCGCGCCGTGCAGTCTTTCGTCTCGATACTGGCGCCGCATATCAAGCCGGCCGCTTTGCTGCGCGCGGTGGAAAGCGGCCACATGGACCGCGCGGCATGGGCGCAGGCCGCGCCGGTCTACGAAGCGGGCACGGCGAAATAAACAAGACCCGCCTCAAAATTACAAAAACTGCAATCAGCCGCAGATACATTCTTTTTAATACCCCCTTGAGGGGTACGCGGATGAAACAATTCAAAACGCGAACAAACAACCAGCCCCGGACAATTACAGACAAAACCCAGAGCCGGCCTCTGGGCGACGATAAATCCTTTGAACTTATCTGTGTTTATCCGCGTTTATCTGCGGCTCCAAACCGTTTTTGATACTGCTTTCAAATCATTCACCCGCCGATAGCTGCGGAATGCCGGCGATCTTCACGATCCTGGTGAATTTGGCGATCTCGGTTTCGATGAAAGTCGCAAACTGTTCCGGCGTGGTGCCGACGACTTCATAGCCCTGCCCCACCAGTTTTTCTTTTACATCGGGCTGATTGATCGCGTTGATCGCCTCGCGCTGCACGCGGCTGATGATAGGGCGCGGCGTGGCACGCGGCGCCAGTATGCCGAACCACGTCGTTATCTCGTAGCCCGGCAGACCCGATTCGGCGATGGTCGGAATGTCCGGCGTCGTGCTGAGACGCTTTGCGCTCGTAATGCCGAGGGCGCGCAACCGCCCCGCTTTCACCAGCGGCAATCCGGCGGGCATCGTACTGAACGCGAGTTGCACCTGCCCTGCTACCACGTCGGAGGTGGCCTGCGGTGTGCCCTTGTACGGCACCATCACGATGTTCACCCCCGCCATGCTTTTGAAGAGTTCGCCGGCAAGCGTGGATGCAACCGCAAGACCGCCGGTCGCGTAGTTGAGCTTGCCCGGCTGCGCTTTGGCAGCCGCAATCACTTCAGCAACCGATTTCGCCGCGAGCGAAGGGTGCGCCACCATCAGGTACGGCGTCGACGCCAGCATCGTAATCGGCGCGAGGTCCTTCACAGGATCGTACGGAAGGTTCGTATATATGCAGGCATTGATCACCTGCGAAGACGAAGATCCCATCAACAGCGTGTAACCGTCGGGCACGCTTTTCGCGGCGAGATCGACACCTATGATGCCGCTGGCACCCGCTCTATTGTCGACCACGATCTGCTGTTTGAGCACTTCCCCCATCTTCGGGCCGACCAGGCGCGCCACGATATCGACGCCGCTGCCCGGCGGATTCACCACTATCATGCGCACCGGCTTGGTCGGATAGGCGTCCGGCTTCGGCGCGGCCGTTTGCGCGCTGGCATCACAGGCAACGAATGCTGCAATCGCGGACGCTATCGTTGCGGTGAAAATGCGCATACTACGCCGGCCGGACAATGACTTCGTCCCCTTGCAATTTCAATTGCGTACCCAGCGCCATGCACTGCGCCCTCAGCTCATCGAGCACCGCGGCCTCGTCTTTGAGCGCGCACGGGATGATTTCCATGCTTCTTTTTTGCCGCACCAGCCGGAAGCCAGCCTCTTCGACATCGCGGCCTGTGAACGTCGCCTGCGCGAGCATGCCGACCCAGTCGCCGTGATAGTCGCCGCCGTGCCCGGTCTGAAAGGAAAACGCGCCGAGGCCGTAATAGATCGGCTTGCCTTTGTAGAACTCGATCGGCATCGTGTAATGATGCGGCCCGTGGCCGATCACGATGTCGGCGCCGCTGTCGATCGCCGCGTGGGCGAGATCAACCATGTATTCGAGCACTTCGCCGAAGACGCCCCAGTGAAAGGACGCAACCACGATATCGGCTTGCTTGCGCAATGCCGCGAGATCATTCTTGAGCACGCGCAGAGATTTTGGGTCCGCACGCGTAACGATGACCGGCGGAACACCGGGCCGGTTGCCAGGCGGAACTCCCTTGCGCGTGCTGTGCAGCGGCGGCGGCATGAATTCAGTGAGCCCACGCACCACCGCTACACCGGCGGCTTTGGCGCCCGCCTCGTGGCCTTCCGGCCAGAAGACTGAAGTGCGCTGCAAAAATCCGATACGGGTGCCGTTGCGCTCAACGATAGCCGGCTTGCTTGCGGCGCCGGCGTCGGCGCCGGCGCCGGTATGCAAAATACCCAGTTCAACGAGCCGCGC
>CALQCM020000132.1 GCA_943329075.2 Chitinophaga pinensis
CCCATGAAATAACCGATAATGAGGCCGCCGGGCGCATGAATAATGCTCGCGCTATTCTGTTTAAAACCATTTTTAACCGATCGAAAGCAGCTGCCTGAGCAAATTCAAATACCGCTTCGTTCAGACTCATACCTCGATTGGAATGTACTAGACCCTTCGGGGCGTCGGGCTATACTGGCCACTTCGAAATACCCCGAACCACCCCGATGAAACGCCTGCTGCTGCTCGCCATCCGCATTTATCAACTGTGCCTGAGCCCGTTTGTCGGCGGCCAGTGCCGGTTTTATCCAAGCTGCTCGGCGTATGCGAGCGAGGCTATCGACACGCACGGCGCGCTGCGCGGCAGCTGGCTGGCATTGCGGCGCCTGCTGCGCTGCCATCCGTTCTGTCACGGCGGCGTGGATCCCGTGCCGCCGGCACGATAGGAGGCAATTAAAAAGTACCGCACCCATTGAAATCGTCATTCCCGCGAAAGCGGGAATCCAGTAAGTCATTTATTCCTGCAGAAACCAAAATTCCTGGGCTCCCGCGTCCGCGGGAGCGACGAGAAATTTTCAATATCTCTCTAGTTCACGCAACGCGGCAAACCACGCCCTTCAGATATTCGCTTTCGGGAAAATTCAGCGCCACCGGATGATCGGCGCCGGCGCTCAGATGATTGACGATCTGCGCGTCGACACCGGCATCGAGCGCCGCGCCGGCGACGATTTTCTGAAACAAGTCGCGCGAAACACCGCCCGAACACGAAAATGTAAAGAGCAGGCCGCCGGGCTTCAACAACTTGAAACCCAGCAGGTTGATGTCCTTGTAGGCGCGCGCCGCCTTCTCGGCGTGTGCCGCGGTCGGCGCGAACTTCGGCGGATCGAGCACGATCAGATCGAAGCTGCGCGCCTGGTCGCGCATTTTGCGCAACACCTGAAACACGTCGCCCTCGATGCACTCGGGCGCCGGCAGGTTATTCAGAATCGCGTTGCGCCGCAGGATCGCCAGCGCCGGCCCGGCGCTGTCCACTGCGGTGACGCTTTTCGCGCCCCCCTTCAGCGCGTTGATGGTAAAGCCGCCGCTGTAGGCGAAACAATCGAGCACCGCGCAATCTGCCGCCAGTTCGCGCAGCCGCAGGCGGTTGTCGCGCTGATCGAGATAAAAACCGGTCTTGTGCCCGTGCGGCACGTCGATTTCGAATTTCGCGCCGGCGTCATCCACCGTCATGTCCGGCGGCGGCGGCGCGCCGCGCAGCAGGCCGACCTGCGGTTGCAGCCCTTCGAGCGTCAAAACATCGGCATCGGAACGCTCAAAGATGGTTTTCGGTTTGATCGTCTGTTCGATCGCATCAGCGATGGCCTCGCGCCAGCGCATGGCACCGGCGCTCGTAAGTTGCATGACAACGACGTCGCCGTATTGATCGATCACCACACCGGGCAGCCCGTCGGCCTCGGCATGCACCAGCCGCACCGCATCGCATTGCGGCAGCAGGCGCCGGCGCAGTTCGGCCGCGCGCGCCACGCGGTCGAGGAAAAACGCCGCGTCGATGTCGCGTTCGCGCCAGTCCCAGACGCGGCCGACGATCTGCGATTGCGGATTGCACGCCGCGACCGCGAGAAATTCGCCGTCGGCCGATTGCACTTCCACCGTTTCGCCGGCATCGACAGCCGCCGGCATTTTCGCCACCGCACCGGAAAACACCCACGGATGGCGGCGCTTCAGCGATTTCTCGCGCCCGGCTTTCAGAATGATTTTCTGCATGTTTTCCAAATGAAGTTGTGCGCCCTGAATTACGCGGATTTCTTTTTGGCGCGCGGATGCGCCTGATCGTAGACCTTTGCCAGATACTGGAAATCAAGATGCGTGTAGACCTGCGTCGTCGAAATGCTGGCATGGCCGAGCATTTCCTGCACCGCGCGCAGGTCGCCGCTCGATTGCAGCACATGCGAGGCGAACGAATGCCGCAGCATGTGCGGATGCAGATCGGTAGAGAGGCCGAGCTTCAGCGCCCATTGCTTCATGCGCGCCTGGATCGTGCGCGGCGAAATGCGTTTGCCGGCCGCATTGACGAACAGCGCGGTCGGATCGGTGTTGATAAACGCGGCGCGCGCCTTCAGCCATGCGCGCAGCGCGGCCAGCGCCTGCGTGCCGACCGGCACCACGCGCGTCTTCGCGCCCTTGCCGGTGACGCGCACCACGGCGTCGCTGTAATTGACGTCGTCGGGCGCCAGACCGGTCAGTTCGGACAAACGCAGGCCGGAGGAATAAAACAATTCGAACATCGCCCGGTCGCGCACGGTCATCGCATCGTCGCCCGCGATCTCCATGAGGCGCGCGGCCTCGTCGGGCGAGAGGGCGTGCGGCAGCGTTTTTTTCGACTTCGGCGCGCGCAATCCGGCGCAGGGGTTGCTGGCAAAGCCGTGGTCGCGCGCGAGATAGCGGAAAAACCCGCGCCACGCCGAGAGCATGCGCGCCAGGCTGCGGCCATCAAGGCCGCGCGCGTGCAACTGCGCGACGTAGCGGCGCATTTGATGGATCTGCAGTTTTGCCAGCGCGGCATCCGCGGTCAGATCGAGCAGCGCGCGCACGTCGCGCGCGTAGTTGCTGACGGTGTTGGGGCTCAGGCGCCGTTCGTTCACCAGATGCGAGAGAAATTTCGCCAGCAGCTTTTCCGCGCCGGCGTCGCGGGCGGGCGGCGGCGTTGCGGGTTCCGCGCCGCGCCTCACACCGCGCCCATCAGGCGAGATAGCGCAGCAGCGTCGCCGCCGAGATGTCGCCGAGGCGCTTGAGATACAACGTGCCCATCTCGGGATAAAAACGCTGCGCGTCCTCGCTCGCCATGGCGAGCAGTCCGATCGTCTGGTCGTTCTTGAGCGTGACGTAGGCGAACGAACGCAGGTGCGCGGTGTTTTCACCAAACCACTCGCCGGTGTCCACCATCGCCTTGGCCGAACAATACGGGTGGGCAAGGCTGGCGGCAAAATCGCGCGACGCCATGCTGACCTCGGAGAATTCCGGCGTTTGCGGATGGTCCCACTGCGGCCACAGCCGGATCGCGGTATGCGGCACGGCGAAGTCTTCGCGCAGATGAAAATACATGGCCTGGATGGCCGATTCGGCATCGCGCGCGGCAATCATCGCCAGCGTCAGGCGGTGCAGTTTTTCGCCGATCACGTCATTCTGCTCGCCGAACTCGATCAGCTCGCGCAGTTTGTCTTCCAGCTGTTTGCCTTTTTCGCGCAGCGTCAGAATCTGCCGCTCGCTGATCGAAACCGTGCGTCCGCCATGCGGATGCGCCAACGCCACGGTGGCGAGGAATTCGCTCTGTTCTTCGAAGAATTCCGGATGCTGCTTGAGATAATGCACGATTGCTTCGGGTGTCATAGTGGCCGCTTTAGATTACGTTGTGTGTTCCGGTTCGATCTCGAGTTCGCCTTCAAAGACGGTGACCGCCGGACCGCTCATCAGCACCGGCCTGCCCTCACCCTCCCATAATATACTGAGCTTGCCGCCCCGCGTAGCCACCGTCACGCGCGCGTCGAGCAGGCCGCGCTGGATGCCGGCGACCACCGCCGCGCAGGCGCCGGTGCCGCAGGCCAGCGTTTCACCGGCGCCGCGCTCAAATACCCGCAGTTTGATCTGTGTGCGATCGACTACCTGTACAAATCCGGCATTGACGCGCTTCGGAAAACGCGCGTGCCGCTCAATCAATGCGCCCTCCGCCGCCACCGGCGCCGTATCGACGTCGGCCACGAACTGCACGGCGTGCGGATTGCCCATCGACAGCGCGTTAATTTCAACCCGATGAGCGCCGGCCTGCAGCGCATAGGTTGGTGCGCGCTGCGGTGCGTCGAACGGAATGCGCGCCGGCTCGAACTCGGGAGCCCCCATGTTGACCGTCACGGAGCCGTCTTTCTCCAGACGCGGCACGATCACACCGGAGACCGTGCCGACGCGGATTTCGGTCGCCGCCGTCAAGCCGTGATCGTGCACATAACGCACGAAGCAGCGCGCGCCGTTGCCGCACTGCTCGACCTCGCCGCCGTCGGCATTGAAGATGCGGTAATAAAAATCGGTGCCGGCGGTGCGCGGCTTCTCGACCTGCAGGATCTGGTCGCAACCGATGCCGAAGCGGCGGTCGGCGATATGGCGCAACTGTCCGACGCTCAAATCAATCGGCGCAGGCGTCGCATCGAGCACGACGAAGTCGTTGCCCAACCCGTGCATCTTGGTGAACTTGAGTTTCATTGTTGCAACGACGCTGCGCTGTCGGGCAAATACTCGTTTTTGTAATCGCGGTAGATGCAGCGGTCCATCACCACCAGGATGCCGGCGGCGCGCGCGCGTGCGGCCGCCGCCTCGTCAATCACGCCGTCCTGCAGCCACAGCGCCTTGAAACCCAGCGCAATGCATTCGTCGACGATGCCGCTGACAAACTCGGGCTGGCGGAACACGTTGACCAGATCGACCGGCACATCGATGTCGGCGAGCCGCGCATAGGCCTTGACGCCCAACACCGCCTTCACCGCCGGGTGCACCGGGATGATGTTGTAGCCGAAACCGCGCATCGCCGCCGACACGCCGTGGCTCGGCCGCGCCGGGTTCGGCGACAAGCCGACCACCGCGATCGATTTTATGCGTTGCAGCAGGGCACATCTCTGATCGCGATCCGGATTTTCAAACATGATTGCTTATCGATAACCATGCAACGCCTGACTTCACCCTCCCCCGCGCGCGGGGGAGGGCTGGTGTGGGGGCGGGCGCGGGGACATCGTGATCAAACATCCTTCACCATGATGTAGTCGTCCATCACAAAACCGCCACCGATGTCCTGCACGATGGCTTCGCGAATGCGGAAACCGTATTTCGTATACGCGGCGATCCCCTTTGCGTTTGCCTTGTTGACCGCCAGCAGCAGCGTTCGGCAGCCGGTTTCGCGCGCCGCACCCAGTGCGCGCGCAATCAGCAGGCCGCCATATCCGCCGCGCTGATGAGCGGGGTGCACATAGAGCTTGTCGAGTTTCATCTGGCGCCCGTCGTCAGTTTTGAAATACGACGCAAAGGCGATGATCCTGCCGTCGATCAACAGCTTGTCCCAGGCCACGCCGCGTGCCAGCTGCTCGCGCAGAAGCGCCGGCGCGTAACGCTGTTCGAGCATGTAATCGATTTGCGCGGCGGAAATAATGTCGGCGTAATGCGCACGCCAGATGACGCCGGCCAGCGCGCTGATCGCCTCGGCATCGTCCGCTGCCAAGCGCAGCATCTGCACCGTGGATTGCGACACCGGATTCTCTGCAGCCGGCTCAGGGTTCATAGGGGTTGGCCTCGCCCTCGGGGCGTGTTTTGAAACGCTTGTGCAGCCAATAATACTGCGCGGGCATCTCGCGCACGCGCTCTTCGATAAATGCGTTCATGCGGCAGGCGTCGGCCTCGAGGTCGCCGCTCGGGAAATCGGTCCACGCCGGATACAGACGCACCACATAACCGGCGCCGCCGGGCAGCTGGCGCGTGATGCACGGCACGATGGCCGCCCCCGCCAGTTGAGCGATGCGCGACAACCCCGTGATGGTGGCGGCCGGTTTGCCGAAAAACGGTGCGAACACCGAATCGCGGATGCCCAGATCCATGTCCGGCAGATAGTAGAACGGTTCGCCCTTTTTCAGCGTTTTCACCATCGACCGGATGCCGTCCTGGCGCGCGAACAGCGTGGTCTGGCCGAAGCGCGTGCGGCCGTGGATCAACAGGCGGTCGAAGACGGCGTCCTTGGTGCGGCTGTAGACGGAATTCAAGCGGTATTCCGACGCCAGGCGGATGCCGCCCATGTCGAGGCCGACGAAATGCGGCGCCAGCAGGATCACCGGTTTGCCGTCGAGACGGCGCCAGTGTTCAAGGCCTTCGATGGTGACCAGTTTCTGCACGCGCGCCTTGGAGCCCCACCAGAGGATGCCATGCTCGAAAATGCTGCGCGCAAAGGCGCGGAAATGCGCGCGCGCAAGTTCCCGGCGTTCGGACTCGGCGAGTTGCGGAAAACAAAACTGCAGGTTGAGCAGCACCACGCGACGGCGCGGCGCGGCGACTGCATAGAGCAGCGCGCCAAGCGCCGCACCGAGCCGTGACAACAACACCAGCGGCAGAAAATGCAGCAGCCAGATGCCGGCCAGACCGAGCCGCACCATCACGCCGCCATCCATTGGAGAAATTTCGACTTCAGCATCGGTTTCCGCAGCCCTGACCCGCCTTTGTTATAATTCTGCCTCTCATCAATTCCTTTAAGCGGCTGCTTACCATGAGCGATTTTCTGTTTACCTCGGAATCGGTTTCCGAAGGCCATCCCGACAAAGTAGCGGACCAGATTTCGGATGCGGTTCTTGACGCAATTTTAACGCAGGACAAAGGCTCCCGCGTCGCCGCTGAAACACTGGTCAAAGACAATCTCGTCGTACTCGCGGGTGAAATCACCACCGGGGCGAAGGTGAATTTCGCCGAGGTTGCGCGCAAGACGATCAAACGCATCGGCTACACCGATCCCTCCATCGGCTTTGACGCCGACACCGCGACGATCATCGTGCAGTACGGGCAGCAATCCCAGAACATCGCGCAGGGCGTAAACGAAGGCCAGGGCATTGATCTCGATCAGGGCGCCGGCGACCAGGGCCTGATGTTCGGCTTCGCCTGCGACGAAACCGCGCAGTTGATGCCGCTGCCGATCCATCTATCGCACCGTCTGGTCGAACGGCAGGCCGAACTGCGCCGCGACGGCCGCCTGCCGTGGCTGCGTCCCGACGCCAAATCTCAGGTCACGATCAAGTATGAGAATGACAAACCGGTTGCCATCGACACCATCGTGTTGTCGACGCAGCATCAGCCCGGCATGTCGCACAAGCAGATCGAAGAAGCGGTGATCGAGCAGATCATCAAACCGGTGCTGCCGAAAGAGTTCATCAAGGGCCAGATCAAATATCTGGTCAATCCGACCGGCGTGTTCGAAATCGGCGGCCCGAAGGGCGATTGCGGCCTGACCGGCCGCAAGATCATCGTCGACACCTACGGCGGCTACTCGCGCCACGGCGGCGGTGCTTTCTCGGGCAAGGACCCGTCGAAGGTCGACCGTTCGGCGGCCTACGCCGCGCGCTACGTCGCCAAAAACGTGGTCGCCGCAGGGCTGGCGCTGCGCTGCGAAGTGCAGATCGCCTACGCCATCGGGGTCGCCAAACCGACCAGCATCATGGTGACGACCTACGGCAC
>CALQCM020000133.1 GCA_943329075.2 Chitinophaga pinensis
TCGGCTCATGACGAACCTTTGATCACTTCGACAATCTGATTGCCGGCTGGCGGCGCTATCGCCTCAAGCCCGCCCTGCGCCAGTTCAAGCACCTGCCCGGAGGGCAAACTGGCCCCGACCGCTGACGCGCCGACTGTCGCAGGTAATAAATAACCCACCATCGCCGGCGTTGCCTGGAGCTTGGCCAGTTGGCAAAGTTTTGCAGACACCACCTCCAGACGACCCTTGAGCGCCAAATAATCTCCGCCCACCACGGCATTTCTCTCCTGCCCGATGGCATAAATCTCATTACTGTCCGCCGGTGGCAGCCACGACGCGACATGCCCGCCGGACGTTTTTATTAGCCGGACAGGTGCTGGCGGCACCCGCACGCCCTGCCGGCTGTCCAACACGCCCTCTTCGAACAGCTCCTCGATGTGACGCTCCAAAACCGCCGGATAAAATGCTCTGAGCTCCGCCGCCTTGCCATTGCCCGCTCCGTTTTTATCGTCAGCCGCAATCATGAGGTTCCACAAGCGTTGCCCGTCAACGCCGGCAAACCGCGCATCCGTCGTCGCCGGCGCCACCGCGGCCACCGCGCCAACCGACCTCGGACTCGACGCATGAATTTCCATTTTGCGCACGCGGTCAATCAGCGAGACGACCAGAATCCCTACCCCGACCAGGCAGACGAATATGAGCAATAGCAAAATATTGATGGTTGGCATATCTCGAGGCGCGCGCTGCCGGGACTCAAGCCCGGAGCGCCGCCGTTTTATTTGGTTCTAGCCGCATATTCATGCTTATTTATACATCGCAGCGAGTCCGGCGAACGTTGCAGTGAGGCCGGTCTGCTGGCTCTTGATCTGGCCGAGCAACGCATCCATTGCCGCAAACTGCTGCTTATAGCGCTCCAGCAACGCGGTCATGCGCACATCCAGGTTACTGATATCCGTGTCATAGCTTAAAATCCGAGTTTTAGCCCCTTTGATTTGAGCTTGAACCGGACTCGTATTTAGCGCTGACGATGACGTATCCGCCAGGGCAGTCAGGATTTCTACCGCATCGCCGGCGAGGCCTCGAACCGTTGCGGTCGACGCGGACTGATTGCTGATATCGGCGCTTAGCGCAGTGACTATTTCACTAAAATTCGAATCGAGTGCCGCCTGCAACGTCGTATCATCAATGGCAAACGTGCCATCTACTTGAATGGTAACGCCCATATCGCGAAACGACGTGATCGAGGTGCCCGGCGAACTTGAATCGTCCGTCATAAGGGTGCGCACCTGATCACGCAGTCGGGAGATCAGCGAATCATTCACCAAAGTGCCACCGATGGCGGTATCGCTCGAGGCTGCATCAGAGACCGTCTTCAGGGTCTTTTCCAGATCATTGTAGGCAGCAACCAGCGTCGCAATCTTAGACTTGAGTTGGGTGGTATCCCGGCTGACCTGGACGTACGTTGCCGCGGTCGCCGCATTGAAAATGTTTAATGTCACGTCGGTGATCGCATCAGTGATATCGTTGGTGCTTCGCGTCAGCGTCACCCCATCAACCGTAAGCGTCGCATCGCCTGCCGCGGCGAGTTCGGAAAACCCCAGCACCGAACTTGAGTCAGTAATGGTAAAACCATTGGTGCTGCCGGTGCTGTTGGAGCTCAGCACTATCTTGTACGGATTGGTCCCGCCGACATCCGTCAATTTCGCAGTCATCGTTCCACCGGCAGCGTTGATCGCTGTAATGACGTCGTTGACCGTAGCCCCCGAACTAAAGCTCAGCGTGATTTCGGATTCATCCGAATCCGTCGGCGTGATTGTTATATCGAACGCCGTGGTCCCGTTGACCGTCGTGGTGCCGGCCGCATACCCCGTGGAAATATTGCGCTGCGCCGTGGCCACTGCGGAAACCAGCACAGAGTGAAACCCGATATCGGCACTCCCGGTTGCTGTTGCCAGGAAAGATGAAGTATCCGTCGACTGCACGCTGGCCGTCTCAAGACTTGAGCTATTCTCGAGCGCGGTAAACGCCGTATTTAGAGTGGCCAAAGACGAGAGCAAAGCGCCGTCTCCGGAGATCGTTGCGTTGCACTTATCGATCTTTGCCTGAATGACCTGTTGCTGCGGCACACGCGTGGCATCAGTCAGGTTCTGCGCGAGGGAATTGACATCAATCCCGGAACCCGTGCCCATCGCACTGATAATACTTTGGCCGGCTTTAGATGCCGCTTTCGAGGCCGTGACCGCCGCTGTCGAGGCTGTGGCCGCTGTTACCGAGGTCGTGGTCATAGGCTAGGTCTCTTCTTACAATGAGTGGCTGCAATTGCAGATCCGGCATCAACTCTCCCTGTTATTACACAGGGTTAAGTCGGCTGATGCGGCCTGGTCTTTAGCGCATGATTTACTTTATATAATCAAACAAACTCAGTTTTGCGGTCTGCGCAAAACTGGATTGGGCCGCCTGCAGCGACAGCATCTGCTTTTGCAGATCTGTGGCAGCGACGGTGTAATCCGTATCTTTGATCCCCGACAAAGTCGTTTCCAGCCGCAGACTGGTCGCATCGATCACGCCCTGCTGCTGGTCGATGCTGCTGCGATTCGCCCCCACCTGCGCGATCGCATGAGAAACCCCCGCATGCATTGCGTCCACTTCGCCGATGCCGCGTTGGATATTCGCAGAGTCGCCGTTCTGCACCGCAGTCGCCAGGTCGGCGAGCGCCTGAAAGAAACCGACGCCGGTTTTAGTGCCATTACCGTCGCGCACAACGGAGGTAAAAACCTGCGATCCCACACCACCCACCGCGACGCGGCTCTGATCGCCTATGGCAACTTCAACCTGACTTTGATCGCCGGTGTAATTAATCTGACCCTGAGCATTCGCGGCAAACGGCTGGCTGCCGGTGCGCGCACCGCCGAAAATAAAGTTTCCGCTCTCGTCGCGCGCGTTCGCCATGGACAGCAGCTGGCCGCGCAGCGATTTTATTTCAGTCGAAATATTGACGCGCCCCGATGCTGAAACCGTCGCGTTGGCCGCCTGCAGCGTCAGTTCTTTGATTCGGATAAGGACGCCGCTGGACCCCGAGATATTGGTTTCCTGCGCGGCGAGCCGGTTATCGGCCTGCGTCAACGACTGGCTATAACTGGTCTGGCGCGATATCGCCGATTGCAGGCGTTGCACGGACGCGGTCGCATCCGGATTGTCACTCGGGTTGCCGAGCTTTGTTCCGGTTGCAAGCTGCCCCTGCGTTTTGGCAATTTGCGTCTGCACGTCCTGCATCTGCTTTACGGCAACGCCAAAAGCATAATTCGTGGAAATAGCCATGCTAATACCTTCCTTTAGCGAATCTGCGCAATGTAGTCGAACAACTGGCTCGCCACCTGCATCGTCTTGGCGGCGGCTTGATAGGCCTGCTGGTAACGCACCAGATCAGCGGCTTCCTGATCGAGATTGACGCCGGAGGCCTGATCCCGGCTTTTTTCCGCCTGTGAACTGACCGCCTGCATAGCCTGCCTGGCCACCGTCGCCTGACTGGCCACGGCGCCTACGCCGCTCACCAGATCGTTGTAAGCGACGCCGATGGTTTTTCCCTCGGGCGTAACCGCCACGTCTTTCAAGCCGACGACCCGCGCAATGTTCTGGTTATCGCCAACCCCGTCCTGGTTGCCATCGACCATGAACACATCACCTGCCGCCGGCACACCCGAGAGCTTGACGAGGCGACCGCCGACCTGGATACCGGCCGCCGGATCGTATTGCCGGTTGGCCATTACAGTGCTGGTTGCCAGATCGGTGATGGTGTAATGCGTCGCGCTGGTAAACTGAATTTTCACCTGCTCCTGGCGCTCACTCGCTACCGCATCGTAGGGTTTTACCGTATAAGCGGCGGCGACAGAGGCAGACCCGCTGCCGGTGGCAAACACCAGCAAATCCTCCGGTGCCGCACCGTCCAGATAGGCCCCGGGACGCAAGCCCAGCCCCTGCAGCATTTCATTCGTGCCTGAGGCGTTAAGCGCTATACGAATTTCGCTGTCGCTGCTGAGGCTGATTTGACCGTGATAGGTGTCGTCTTTGAGGCTGAATGCATTAACTTTGCGTACGCCCGGACTACCGATCGTTATATCCGCGTTCGTGGTGGACGTTATAACGATGTTACCCGACGACGGATTTAACGCCGCCGTGACACCGACGTTAGCGCTGCTATTGATTGCTTTGACCAAGCTGTCCGCATCAGCGCACGCACTGATCGTCTGACCGTTGATTATGACGCCGAGCGAAAAATTCAATTTAGCTGCCGGCACCTCAATCTTGTGAGATACGGTTGCTGTCACGTGCGACTTATTCCAACTATCGTTTTCGAGGCCGAATGCATTTCCACCATTGCGTGAAGCCGGGCTACCTATCTTTATATCCGCGCTCGTCGTAGACGTTATTACGAGGTTACGCGAAGAATTTAACGCCGCCGTGACGCCGACGTTAGCGGTGCCATTGATTGCTGCGACCAAGCTGTCCGCATCAGCGCATGCACTGATAGTCTTATCGTTGATTATGACCCCGAGGGAAAAATCAAGTTTGTCTGCCGGCACCTCAGTCTTTTGGGAATAAGTCGCGACCAAGTGCGACTGATTCCTGATGCTATTAATCCAGTCAGCAATATCGCTCGCCTGCCTTCCGCCACTGGACGCGGGAAGGTCGGAAAGTAGTGCTTCACCGTTGAGGCTAATCGCGCCACCCGTAATAGCCGGCGCAGCGTTTTTTATCGCAGTACCGTCAATTAGTGCAGGCAAAGACCTATAGCCGCTAATTTTTTGGCTTGCGGCATCTAGAATCGGCACACTGCCCGGCACCGCGCGCACCCCGTAAAACACGTTCAGGCCCCGATAGCCCTGAGCGCCGGACTTATTCAAGTAAGTTTCCGAATAGGTGGCACCGGGCGTAAAGCCGTTCTGCGCACTCATCAGCGGATGATCTGCCGCCGTCAGCAACGAATCCGTCGCCAACGACTTGCCAATCACCTGACGGCCGTCCTTCGTAAACACCTGAATGTTCTGATCGGCAGATGTAACGCCATCCAGATATAACGAAATATCGCTGTAACCAGCCGGTATCGTTGCCAGCCTGGTGAAACCTGCAGTCACGAACGGCACACCGGCGGAAGGATGCGGGTTATTGACGATCACTGAATCAATCTTTGCCGGCGCGGTTTTTACAACCGGCAAGGCTTGGAGAGCAATGCTCGCCACTGCACCGCTGGTATTCCCCGAACCCTCATTCACCCGGAACAGCGCCGCCGCCGCAATCTTGCGCGGATCGCTTTCCACCAGCTGAATGCTGGCCGCGGGATGCCGGTCGGCATGCAGCATGACGGTTTCACCGTCCTGCCCGCTGCGGCTGATCGCAAGCTCCGTGCCGTTGATGGTTATCTTATTTGCGCCTCTGGCGGTGTCGCCAGTGATCGTGTCTGTAGCAATCCACTGCTTTTTCTTGTCGTCATAGCTCAGTTGCAGATCATGGAAGGCAAACGAAGCCTGCTCGACGATCTTGGCCGACACCTGCACTTCGCTCGGCGACGTCGGCGCATCCACACGAAATATCGGCTGCAGTGCGAACAAATCACCACCGGTATTGCCGTTGAGATCAACACCCTCCCGGTTAATCTGGTTAACCGAATTAACAAAGGTCGCGGCCACGGAATCCAGCTGACTTTGCGCCGGCTCAAGCGCCTGCTGCCGAAAACTGATCAGCCCGCCGATGCCGCCGCTGGTCAAACCCGGAATGCTGGTCGGCTTGCCGTAGGGATCCAGCACAATGTCGACCTTGCCCGCCGCCGCATCGCTAAACGAAGCACCGAGGCTACGCGACGCACCGCCTTCGACCACCAGCCCGCTGCCACCGCCATTACCAATGCTCACATCGACTTCGCCGTTGGTACGGGTCGTGACATGAATGCCGGCCAGCTTTGACATGTCGCGCAACAGGCTGTCGCGCTGATCGAGCAGCTCCGGCGGCTGCGCGTCGACAGTCGGGTTTTTAAGCAACTGGGTGTTCACATAAGCCAGTTGCTGTGAGAGCGTGTTGAGCTTGGCGATATCCGCCTGAATCTCGCCTTTCGAATCGCCGTCTATGGTGCTGAGTTGGCTGCTCAACTCACGCAAGCGATTCGCAACACCCCCGGCATCGCGCAGAAACTGTCCGCGCAAATCGATGGATGCAGTGTCTCCGGACAATGCCTGTGCGGATGCGAAAAACTGATCAAGCGCCGAGGAAAACCCCACACTCTCACTGCCCATGACATCCACAATACGGTTCGCATACTGCACGAGCGGACCCTGGGTATTCAGTCCGCTGTAAGCATTGCGCAGCGTGCCCTCGACAAACTGGTCGTATTGCCGTTTGACGCCGGCGATCTGCACGCCGGTTCCAACATTGATCGGCCCGATCGCCTGCGGCGCGCCGGCGGCAAGATCAACCTCCTGCCGCGAATAGCCGACAGTCGTGAGGTTCGCAATATTGTTGCTGACGGTTCCCAGCGCACGTTGATACGCCGCAACCGCACTGCCGCCAATGGAAAGAAGGTCACTCATGATTAATCAAGAATTAATCCCGAAATCTGCGTTAGGGCGCACGGTTAAACTTAAATTCACGTTGCAAATCAAAACCGGTATTTTTCGGCCGGCCGATCTCGAGTGCAGGCTGCGGACCGGGCAGCGCATAGCCGCTATTTTTCTTTTTCGTCAGCGAAAAACTGGCCGCATCCGTCGCCGCCTTTTCACGCAACGCCAACTGGTCGGCTGCCGGCACTTGCGTCTGCGTCTGTGCAAACTGTTTTTCGATCATCGTTGCAATGCCCAACGAACCGCGCCGCGCCATTTGCAAAGACAACTCATGATCGTGCATCGACTGATAGGTATCCAGAGTCTGCGAACCCATTAAATCGCTCTTGAAACTTGCATCA
>CALQCM020000134.1 GCA_943329075.2 Chitinophaga pinensis
CATGATCGATCTCCGTGTTGGTTGGTCCCAACACAGAGAAAAAACCGTTCATGCACACGCCGTTTCTCATCACCTTACATTCAACCTATTGATTTGTACAGATCTTTAGTTCTAAAAGCCGGGGAAACATCAGGGGCAGGGGTGAGGGTGAACGTTAGGCCGCGATCCGTTCAGTCCCGCTAACCGCCAACCAGTTTATAGAACGCCTGATCCAGCCTCGCGCCCGCCTGCGCGAGCCGCGCGCTGGTGTCACCCAACCACTTGCGATCAGCGCCCGCCTTCGCGCGCTCGTCAGCGAGCATGCGCGCGACTTCATCCAGTTGCGGGCCGCCGCTGCCGCGCCGGCCATACACCATGTATTCGGCGCTAATGATTTCGCGGTAGGCTTTTTCATCGAGGGGCAGCGGCGTTTTGTTCTCGTCGGTATAAATACGCATGGCCTCGGCATACGGAATCTCGTGCAGCGTGAGCCCTTGTGAGCGCCCGTAGTCGGTCAACTTCGACGCAAAATGATGGCCGATGCGAAACGGCACGTCGGCGCGCTGCAGGAGCGCATCGGCGATTTCGGTGGTGGTCGAGTAATCCGCATTCACCTCGGCCAAGGCGCGTTCCTTGTTGACAACGAGGCCGTCGATGATCTGCGCGAAGAGTTGCAGCACCGCCATGGCGCGCGCATACGGCACCGGATCGTAGAGGCGGTAATCGAACATGCCGGTGCGGTTGTTGTGCGCCAGCAGATATATGCCCTGCATTTCACCGAGCAGTATGCTCGACTGCGCGCGCAGTTGTTCGAGCGCGGCCGGGTTACGCTTCTGCGGCATGATGCTCGACACGCCGGTGAGACTGCCGGTGGCGAGCATGAACCACGGCACCGGCTCGGCGTATTGCGCGTGCAGGTCCTGCGCGAACATGCCGAGCTGCACGGCAACGATCGCCAGCGCATTGGCGACATCGAGAAAATAATCGATGGGTGCCAGATGGTTGGCGTCGTAGGCGTTGTCGGCAACGCCATCGAAGCCCAGCAGCACGCCGGTGCGCGCACGATCGAGCTTGAAACTCGAGGTCGCCAGCGCCGCGGCGCCGAGCGGATTCTGATTGATGCGTTGATAGGCCTGCTGCAGGCGCTCGGTCTGGCGCGCCAGCGCGGTGGCGAAGGCCAGCAGGTAATGCGCGAGTGTGGTCGGCTGCGCCTGCACGCCGTGCGTGTAAGCCGGAATGATCGTTTCGGTATGTCTCGCCGCCAATGCCAATAATTTTTCGCGCCCCGTCAGCAGCGCATCGATTTCTTTCAACAACCCGTCGCGCATATTCATGCGCGCAATGGCTGAAGCGATGTCCTGGCGGCTGCGCCCGGTGTGCAGGCGCGAGGCATCGGGCCCCGCCGCCGCCAGGAGGCGCGGCTCGTAGTCGAGGTAATCGGCCGAGCGCGTCGGCGGCGTTTTCTTTTCGTCGTCGATCACCTGTGCAACGCCCTGCGCGATCTTCACCGCCAGCGCGTGCGTGAGCAGCCCCGTTTCGTCGAGCATGACGATCGAGGCCTTGTTGATCTGATCGAGAAATTCCACCGCGCGGCCGCCAGCGCGAAAAACCTCGTTGATGTCCATCGTGCCGCCCTTGCCGTCGCTCATCTTCACGCATCCGTTGGATTAGGAATTCGCGCCATAGTATGCCAAAAGCGCCGCCCGCTCCGCGCACGGTTGCAGCCCCGCACGTCCGGGCGCATGATGCCAACCTTGTATCAGGCGCGCCGGTTTACCGGACCAGATGTTCTGAACATATCCGCAAGGGGGAGAACGTGGCTAAACACATCGACTTGAACGTCAACGGGAAGACTCGCGCCGTCGAGGCCGAGCCCGACATGCCTTTGTTGTATGCACTGCGCGACAACCTTGAGATGAAGGAGCCGCGCTTCGGTTGCGGGCTGGCGCAATGCGGCGCCTGCACCGTGCTGCTCAATGGCGTGCCGACGCGCTCGTGCGTGACGCCGGTCGGCTCGGTCGGCGCAAAGAAGATCACGACGATCGCCGGCATCGGCACTGTCGATAAACCACACAAAATACAGGCGGCGTTTCTCGAAGAGCAGGTGCCGCAATGCGGCTTCTGCCTCAATGGCTGGATGCTGACCTCGGTGGCGCTGCTGGATAACAATCCGCGTCCGTCCGACGCGCAGATCCGCGACGCGCTCAGCGGCCTCAAATGCCGCTGCGGCACCCACATGAGCATCCTGCGCGCGGTCAAACGCGCCGCCCAGGCCTAAGGAGAAAAACATGACCATGCCAATGAATCGTCGTGAATTTCTCGCCGGCGCCGGCGCGTTGACCATTGCGGTGTTGTTGCCCGGCGTCACGCGCGAAGCCTACGCCGCCGGTGTACAGGACTCGCGACTCGGCCTCAAGCCCGATCAACTCTCGAGCTACATCAGCATCAATCAGGACGGCAGCGTCATCGGCTGGACCGGCAAGGTCGACATGAGCCAGGGCACCGAGATCGGCTGGCTCAAGATGATCGCTGAAGAACTCGACATCGCGCCCGAGCGCGTCAGCATCGTGCAGGGCCACACCGAACAGACCGTCGATCAGGGCGGCGCCTCGGGTTCCACCGGCATCTGGTTCGGCGGTATCGCGCTGCGCAACGCCGCGGCCGAAGCGCGCCTCGTGCTGCTGGAAATGGCGGCCGCCAAATTCGGCGTCAGCATCGATCAGCTCACGGTCAATCACGGTGTGATCGGTGTAAACAGCGACGCCGGCGGCAAAAAAGTGTCGTATGGCGAATTGATCGGCGGCAAGCACTTCGACGTGCAGCTCGTCTGGAACAAGGAATACGGCAACGAGCTGAAAGTCGAAGGCCGCGCCAAAGTGAAATCGCCGTCGCAATACAAAATCGTCGGCAAGTCCGGCGTGCGCCGCCGCGACATTGCGCCGAAAGTATTCGGCACCGCCGAGAACATGAACGACGTGAAACTGCCAGGCATGCTGCACGGGCGCATGATTCGGCCACCGGTCGCGGGTGCAGTGCCCGTCGCCGTTGATGAATCATCAGTGAAAAACATTCCCGGCGTGAAAGTCGTCTGGCAAAAAGATTTCATTGGCCTCGTCGCAGCGAAACAATGGGATGCAATCCGCGCTGCGCGCCAGTTGAAGGTGACGTGGTCGGATGTGAAGCCGCCCTTCCCCGAGCAGAAAGACATCTACAACCACATCCGCGCCGGCAAATCGATGAAGCGCGACGAAGACGTCAAGGCCAACGGCGATGCCGAGGCCGCCTTCGCCGGCGCCGCGCACGTGTTCGAAGCCTCGTATGAATGGCCGTTCCAGTCGCACGCCTCGATGGCACCGGCCTGCGGGGTGGCCGACATGCGCGACGGTGAGGCCACCGTGTGGACCGGCGGCCAGAAACCGCACTTCTGCCGCGAGGGCATCGCCAAGATGTTCAATATGCCGCAGGACAAAGTGAAAGTGCTGTTCATGACCGGCCCGGGTTCGTACGGCCGCAATGATTCGGGTGACGCGACCATGGATGCCGCAGTGTTGTCGAAAGCCGTCGGCAAACCGGTGCGGGTGCAGGGCATGCGCCACGACGGCACGCAGTGGGACCCGAAAGCGCCGGCCTCGGTGCACGTTTCGCGCGCCGCCATCGATAAAGACGGCAAGGTCATCGGCTGGAACTTCGAGAGCAAAGGTTTTTCGCGGCGTGAATTTCATCGCGACGAAGGCTCGCCCGAACGCACCATGGCCGGCCAGTTGATGGGCTGGCCGTTAAAACCGATCTGGATACTCGGCGTGCCGGCCGAATCGTATTCATTCGCCAAGCGCAAAACCTCAGACACCATCGCGCCGCTGGTCGAGCGCGCCTCCCCGCTGCGCACTTCACACATGCGCGACCCGGGCGGCCCGCAGATCCATTTCGCCTCCGAATCGTTCATGGACGAACTGGCGCTGGCGACCAACATGGACGCCGTTGATTTCCGCCTCAAGTATCTGAGCAACCCGCGCGACATCGCCGTCGTCAAAACCGCGGCGGAGAAAGCCGGCTGGCAGCCGCACGTCGGCGCGCGCAAGCAGTTGCGCGGCGATGTCTATGTCGGCCAGGGCATCGCTTACGCGGTGCGCGGCGGCACGCGCGTGGCGGTGATCGCTGAAGTCGAGGTCAACAAGAACACGCACCGCGTGTGGGTGAAACGTTATGTCGTCGCCCACGACTGTGGACTGGTCATCGCGCCCGATCTCGCGCGGCAGGCGCTCGAAGCGCAGATCCTGCAGACCACCAGCCGCGCGCTGTTCGAGGAAGTGAAGTTCAACAACAAGGCGGTGACGAGCGTCGACTGGCAGACTTATCCCATCCTCGACATGAAAGACGCGCCGGAAGCCATCGACATCACGCTGATGGACCGCCCGGACATCGCGCCCTCGGGTGTCGGCGAAGGTACTTGCCGCCCGCTGCCGGCGGCGGTGGCCAATGCGATCTTCGATGCAACGGGTGTGCGTCTGCGGCAGGCGCCGTTTACGCCGGAGCGGTTGAAGGCGGGCTGGGTTTGAGTAGGCATGGTGTCTCGGTGTGCACAGCAAAACGGGGGCAATAGCCCCCGTTTTTCTTCAAGCAATTCTCCTGCCGCGCTTGTGGGAAAAAGCAGGTATGGAGGAATAGCGAACGTTTCACCCCCACCCTGCCCTCCCCCATCAAGGGGGAGGGTGCATGCTGCCGTAACATGATCACTATTCGAAGACGCCCTTGGTTTTCTCCTTCCCCCCTTGTGGGGGAAGCAAACACAACTCCGCTGCTTGTTTGCGACAACCCCCATCCGCTGGTTATCATAACCGCCCGCAGCGCAATCACGCGCCCCCTTCCCTGCACAGGAGCACCAACATGGCCCTTACCCTCTTCCATCATTCATTCGCCATCAGCGATCTCGACGTCGCGCGCAAGTTCTACGGTGAGATGCTGCAGTGCCCCGAAGGCCGCAAGCTGCCGGGCCGCGCCGACTTTAATTTTTTCGGCCACCACATCGTCGCGCATCTGGCGCCGGAAGAAGTGGTCGGCAACAAGGGCAAAAAAATCGGCGGCCAGCTCGCCACGCCACTGCAGCATTTCGGCGTGGTGATGACGCTCGACGATTTCCGCAAAACCGCCGCGCGCCTTGAAAGCATGGGGGCGACGTGGATCAACAAGCCCGTCAACACGCAGCCGGGCACCCTGCGCGAACAAATGCTGATGACGGTGAGCGACGGCTGCGGCAATGCCATCGAGTTCAAGGGCCTCAACAACATCACCGACGTTTACGCGGTGAAGCCGGCGGAAGCGGCGACGGCCTGAAGCGAAACCGGTTTCATTGGCCCCGTCGTCCCCGCGCAAGCGGGGACCCATATTTTTATTCTGGATACCCGCATCCGCGATGTATGCCGATGTGGAATCAGATCGGCGTCACGCGATGATGCCGCCCACTTTTGAATGTAATCACTGAACATGAAACCTGCTTTGCGTTTAATCCATCACCTCACCCTGACCGCGCTCGCCCTCGCCTGTGCCACTGTCACACACGCGCAGACCTACCCGAACAAGCCCGTGCGCATCGTCACTGCCGCACCCGGCGGCGGTGTTGATTACACCGCGCGCGTGCTCGCACAGGGCCTCGCCGCGTTGCTCGGCCAGCCCTTCATCATCGAGAACCGCGGCGGTGCGGCAACCATTCCCGCGCAGAACGTCGCCACCGCCGATGCCGATGGCTACACGCTGCTCCTGCACAACAACACGATCTGGACCGCGCCGCTGTTCGAAAAACTGCCCGACTACATGTCGAATCTTGCGCCGATCATTCTGGCCACGCGCTCGCCGAACATTCTGGTGATCCATCCGTCGGTCGCCGCGCGCACGGTGAAAGAACTCATTGCGCTGGCGAAGGCAAAACCGGGCGAACTCAATTACGCCTCGGGCCCGGTGGGCGCCGCAAATTATCTCGCGGCCGAATTGTTCAACGCGATGGCCGGCGTGAAACTCGTGCGCGTGGGCTACAAAGGCGGCGCACCGGCGATGAGTGACCTGATGGGCGGCCAGGTGCAGGTGATGTTCGCCACCAGCGGTTCGATCATCCAGCATGTGAAATCGGGCCGCCTGATTGCGCTGGGCGTCACCGGCACCGAACAAACCGCGCTGGCCCCCGGCGTGCCGACCATCGCCTCGTCGGGCGTGCCCGGTTACGAATTGATCGCCATCTACGGGCTCTTCGCGCCGGCAAAGACACCGGCCGCCATCATCGCCGCGTTGAACAAAGCCGCGCTGCAAGTGCTGGCGCAGCCCGACGTCAAAGAAAAATTCTTCACTACCGGCATGGAAACCGGCGGCGGCACACCGAAGGATTTTGATGTCGCCGTCAAAGGCGATGTGGCGCGGATACAAAAAGCGATCAAGCCGCGTTAAGCGCATGGTGTTCCCGCGGGGTTTACGCCCTCGCCCTTGATGGGAGAGGGCGGGGGCTGATGTTTCCCCGGCTTTTAGAACTAAAGATCTTTACAAATCAATAGGTTGAATGTAAGGTGATGAGAAACGGCGTGTGCATGAACGGTTTTTTCTCTGTGTTGGGACCAACCAACACGGAGATCGATCATGCACACGCACGCA
>CALQCM020000135.1 GCA_943329075.2 Chitinophaga pinensis
AGTTCTGCGCGCCCGCGAATGCGACGAAACACAGTGTTGCGAGCGCCAATAAAATACGCCCGCCTGCGAATAGCTTATTCAACGTTTTTTCCTTTGCATTTCGGTGTAATGCCGCTTTGATGTTGTGGTGCAGGCGCCCCGCCTGCAAAATCATCGGCCGCCCGCAGGCGGGTCGCCTGCGCCACATCTACATTACCCTCTTCGTTTTCAGCGTGCGTTCTGCGCGCCGGCCACCGCGTCGCCGCGTTTCGGCCGCGCATCCGTCAGCATGACGGCGATACGCGCCGGCGCGTTGCTGCGGTTGACCCAGCCGTGGTTGGTGCCGCGCTGGATCAGGACGTCGCCGGCTTTCATCTTCACGCTCGAATCGTCGAGTTCCATCTCGACTTCGCCCGCCATGCAGATCACGTAATCAATGGTGTCAGTGTGATGCAGACCATGCAGCGTATTGCCTGGCTGGATTTCGAGCACGGCAAGCCGCGTGCCGCCCGGCGGCGGCGCGGTGCCGGTGATGCGATTGCCGGTGTCTTCGTCGGCGCTGTAATCGGCGGGCAACTGGTCGGTCACCCACATCAACGTGGCGCTGAGTTTTTCATCCGGAAACTTGTGGTTGGTCGCCGGGCCGTCGAGCCACACCACCGATTTGCCGCTGGCGTCATGGCCGGTGACGATGCGGCGGATCTGCGGGGCCTTGCGTGTGCCGTCGGTCATTTTGACGCGCCCGGCTGTTTCACCAGCTTGTCTTCAAGCCAGTTCCACATCTCGGCCACCCCCAGCGTCAGATAATCGCGCATGCAATGCTGCGCGCCGCCCTCCTCCGCCGTGAACACGCGCAAGGTTTTGTCTTGCGAACCGGCCGCATCGTATAACGCCTGCGCATCGGCGAGCGGCACCTGCTCGTCGTCGGCGCCGTGCGTAATCAGGAACGGGCAGCGCATGTTCTGCACCACGCCGTCGAGTTTGTAGGGTTCGAGTTTCTGCAGCGCCTCCTCGACCGTGTTGACGCCGAGGATCCACGTGATGTGGTGCCCGGGCACCGACATCGCGGCATTAAAGGCGGCTTCGACGCGCTTCTTCCACGTCGCGTGGTAATCCCAGATCGCGCCCCACGCCACGCAGGCGGCAAAACGCGGCTCCATCGAGGCGCAGCGCGGTGCGTAATAACCGCCAAGACTGTTGGCGACTACTGCGATCTTTTTCGCATCGACATCTGAACGCTTCTCGAGATAATCGATGCAGGCCGAGCCGGCGACTTCATAGTCGTGGCGCAGCACCTGGCCGCGGAAACGGATCGCCTCGCCGGTGCCGGGGCCGTCCATGATCAGCACCGAGATGCCGCGCCGCGGCAGTTCGGTGACGCCGCGCATGTAGAGCATTTCCTTGGTGACATCCAAGCCGTCGAAATGCACCACACAGGGCGAGCGTTTGCCGGCATCGTTGTCAGCGTGCAGAAAATAGCCTGGCATGCTGCCGCCCACATAGGGCACCTCGACGATTTCAATCCTGACGTCGGTAAGTGTGACGAAGCTGTGAAAACACGCGATCGATTTTTTGTAGGCTTCCAGCGCAATCGCGTCTTTCGGCGTGCGGAAGCGCTCGCCCATCTGGTAATACTTGCAGGCGCGCAGATAAAAGGGCGCCGCCGAATGACGGTGACCGGAATCCTCGAAGCGTTTGGCCGTCGCGCGCACGCTGTCGGCGACCTGCACGCAGGCGCGGAACCACGCGTCGTCGTCTTCCATGTTCGCGGTTTTCAGCAGGCGGCCGATGCGGTCGACTTCATTGATGTCGGAGCCGCCCCACGCCGCCGAACTCAACATGCTCAGCATCGCCGCCGACCAGCGGTAGTTGCCGGGAAAATAGACGAAGTGCGGCGGGTCCTTGCGTGCAATGTGAGCCATGTGCGCGGCCTTTCGGAATCAGGTTGAATATGCGAACGGGCGCGCTGCGCCCGCGGCCCGTATTGGTTTTATTGGACGGACGTCCTCGCCCCTGTGCGGATTTTACCTGTCAGGACAGGTCTGGTGCAGCGCCACCGTGCGATGTGGCGCCGTGCAGTGCAACACGAGCGGCCTACTTGCCCTCGCCCGGCATCGGTGCCGGCCCCGCCGCCTCGCGGTCGTTGCGGTCGCGCCGCATCGGCACGTACAACACGGAGGGACGCGCGCCGTTGCCCTGCGGATACAGCTCCATCAGATCGTAGACCAGGCGCGGCATGTCGGTGGTGACCGGCAGGCCCAATTTACTCACCACCGGCACGATCAGCGGAAAGTCGTGCGTCCAGCGGCCCTCGCTCAGGATGGTCGCCACCTCGAATGCCTTTTTCGGCGGCATGCGCTTGAGCAGCAGCTGCGCGACGAAATTCGCCACCTGCACACGCGCCTTCTGCGCAACGTCGGCCAGGATCAGCGTTTCGTCACTGATGTTGTTGTGGTTCTTCATGTTGAGCACGTTGACGATCGAAGCGGCCGCCATGCCGCCAATCTGTGGATCGACCGGCCCGAGAACCGCGTTGTTGTCCATGACGATCTCATCGGCCGCCAGCGCGATCATGGTGCCGCCGCTCATCGCATAGTGCGGCACGAACACCGTGACCTTGCCCTTGTGCTCAACGAGCGCCTTGGCGATCTGCTCGGACGCCAGCACCAGCCCGCCGGGCGTGTGCAGGATGAGATCAATCGGCTGCTCGGCCGGCGTCAGGCGGATAGCGCGCAGCACCGCTTCCGAATCTTCAATGCTGATGTGATTGTCGACCGACACGCCCAGCACGCTGGTGCTCTCCTGGCGGTGGATCAGCGAAATCACGCGCGAACCGCGCTCCTTCTCGAAGCGCTTGAGCAACTCGGTGCGCGCGGCATCATTGTTACTACCACGCGAACTGAACAGCGTGAACAGCAGAAAGACCACCACCATCACCCAGAACACCGCGCGCGCAAAATCACCGATGCGCAATGACCAGCTACGTTTGATGGTTTCCATGAGGTAAATTCCGACGGGTGGGTTCTGGGGAGGCTTATGGTATAGCAATGCGTGCATCGCGTGGTGCGCCAGCGCACATTCAAAGATTTATCGTCGCGCCCACATTACAAAAACCGCCAATTCCCCTGAGAGCCGCCGAGCAGCGCAAGCGCGTTGGGGGAAGTCGGCGAGCACTGTCTGAGCCCTCGCAGATTCATCGCGAGGGCGAGTTGCGCAGCCGCCCAACGCGGTGAGCAGCGCAGGGGAGTCCGCAGGACCGGCGAACGGGGCGGCCTTCTCTTTGCTTACTTTCTCTTGGCCGCCCAAGAGAAAGTAAGTAGCCGCCGGGCTACCCCCGGCGAAGTTGAAACACCGTGTCGCAAGAGGCGATGCAGTAATCCCCCCATCCCTACCGTCCCCCTCAAGGGGGGAAGGAGTAAACGGTGCGCTCAATAAAGCACAGTCGCGCGTCTGCTAGAATTCATCCGAACCCGAAGCGGAGCAAAAACAATGACCGAAACCTCAAACGCCCACCTCTCCCCCGAAACCTTCGTCGCCGAATTCAAGAAACACGGCGTCAGCCACGTCGTCTGGCTGCCCGACAGCGAAACGAATTTTCTCTACGTGCTGATGAAGGCCGAGCCGTCGCTGACACTCGTTGCGGTGAGCCGCGAGGGCCTCGCCTTCTCGACCGCAGCCGGGCTCTATGCCGGCGGCAAAACGCCGGTGATCCTGATCCAGAACACCGGCATGATGGAGTCGGGCGATTCGATGCGCGGCTGGGGCATGGGCCTGAAAATTCCGGTGGTGATGATGGTCGGTTACCGCGGCTACACGCGCCACGGCGTCAACACTGACACCGCCGCGACTTATACCGAGCGTTTCCTCAACGCCTTCGGCATCAACTATTACCTCGTCGAGAGCGACGCCGATGCCGACCGCATTTCGGTCGCCTTTGAAGAGGCCAAGCGCACGCAGCGGCCGGTGGCCGTATTGGTGGGCGACGAATACCACGGCTTTACGACGAAACCGTAAAGCGCGAACGGAGAAATGACATGATCGATACCGCAGAACTGCTGAAAATTTTCAACCGCCATCGCGGCGACGCCATCGTCGTGCCGGGCCGCGGCGGCCGCCACTGGGTCAATATCAGCGGCAAACCCGATCTCGACGTGCCGCTCGGCGACCCGGCGATGGGCGGGCATGCCTCCTTCGCTTTGGGGCTGGCGATGGCACTGCCACACCGCAAGATCGTGCTCTTCGATTCCGAAGGCGACATCATGATGGGCATGGGCGTGCTGGCAACGATTGCCGAGCAGAAACCGGCGAACTTCTACCACTTCATGCTCGATAACGAGTGTTACGCCACTACCGGCGGCCAACCGGTGCCGAATGCGAAGGCGGTCAAGTACGATGCACTGGCGAAAGGCGCCGGTTATCCCGACGCCTATGCCTTCGACAATCTCGAAACGTTCGAGACCAACGTCGAGCGCATTCTGTCGAAGCCGGGGCCGGTATTTGTCGCGCTGAAAGTGAATCCGGAAGTCAACAACACGCCGATCGGCCAGCGCAAGAAATGGCTCAAGCGCAGCGCACTGCAATCGATCGAGGCTCTGCGCAGGGAAATCGGCATCGCGACGTAAGCCTGCTCTTGTGGCGCAGGCCGCATTTTCGAAAATGCGCCTGCGATAAGCGCCAAAGTCTCAACATGTGATGCGTCTGTTGACGCAGGCGAGTCGCCTGCGCCACAAAATCCCTTGCCCGCACCTGAAAACTCCAGCCCCCTGCCAAACTGCTAAAATCACCACTCCCCAGAACAAACTTTCGTGAGGTTATCCCCGTGCAGCAGTTCGATGTGATTGTGGTTGGCAAAGGCAATGCCGCTTTGTGCGCGGCACTGGCGGCAAGAGACAAGGGCGCAACGGTCGCGATACTGGAAGCGGCGCCGGAAGAAGAATCGGGCGGCAACAGCCGTTTCGCCGGCGGCGTGATGCGCTTTGCCTACGACGGCGTGAAAGACCTGCAGAAACTCACCGACATTCCGCCCGAGGAAGTCGATACCGTCGACTGGGAAAGCAACACCATCGACGAGTTCTACGATGATCTCTATCGCGTCACCAATTTCCGCACCGACCCGAACCTCAGCGAAACGCTGATCACGCAAAGCCTCGACGCGATGGTGTGGGTACGTTCACAGGGCGCGCGCTTCCTGCCGAACTACCGCTTCCAGTCGGGCATGGTCAACGGCAAACGCAAATTCTTCGGCCGCATGCCGCTGTGGATGGCCGGCGGCGGGCCGGGCCTCGTTGAAGCGCTGACCAACACGGCGCTAAAAAAGGGCGTCGAAATTTTTTACGAAACGCGCGCCACCGATCTCATCTATGACGGTGAAAAAGTGCTGGGCGTCAAAGCCAAGTGCAAGGGCAAGCAGATTGAATACAAGGCCAAGGCCGTGATCCTCGGCTGCGGCGGCTTCGAAGCCAATCCGGAAATGCGCACCAAATACCTCGGGCCGGGCTGGGAACTGGCGAAAGTGCGCGGCACGCGCTTCAACATGGGCGACGGCCTCAACATGGCCCTCGCCATCGGCGCCTGCCCCTACGGCAACTGGTCGGGCCGCCACGCCGTGTCGTGGGAACGCCACGCGCCGGAAGTCGGCGACCTGAACATTCCGGAAAGTTCGTACCGTCACAGCTTCCCGATTTCTGTGATGATCAACGCCGAGGGCAAGCGCTTCGTCGACGAAGGCATCGAGTTCTACAACTACACTTACGCCAAGTACGGCGCCGAAGTGCTGAAGCAGACCGAGCAGTTCGCCTATCAGGTCTTCGACGCCAAAGCCAAACCGCTGCTGCGCCCTGAGTACAACGACAAGCAGGTCACCAAGGTCACCGCCAACACGCTGGAAGAACTCGCCGGCAAGTTGGAAGGTGTGAACGCCGCGCAGTTCCTGAAGACGATCAAGGAATACAACGCCTCGATCAAAGCCGACGTGCTGTTCAACCACGCGGTGAAAGACGGCCGTAGCACGGTCGGCATCGAACCGGCGAAATCGAACTGGGCGATCGTGCTCGACACGCCGCCCTACGAGGCCTATCACGTCACCTGCGGCATCACCTTCACCTTCGGCGGGCTGCGCATCAACCACGAAAACGGCCAGGTGCTCGACGTCACCATGCACCCGATCCCCGGCCTCTATGCGGCCGGCGAAATGGTCGGCGGCATTTTCTACTTCAACTATGCGGCAGGCACGGGGCTCGTTTCAGGCTCGGTGTTCGGACGCATCGCCGGCAACGGCGCGGGGGATGCGGTCAAGGGCGCCTGAGTCTTCAGGCTCAAGCTGCAGGCCAGGTAAAAGCAAAGGGACGCAAATGCGTCCCTTTGCTTTTGTAGCCCGGAAGGAGCGCAGCGTATTCCGGGATAGCCAACGCGTCACCTTTACCCCGGCGCATTCAGCAGGTCCCTTCCCCTGCGCAGCGGGGCAAGGACAGGATGGGGGTGATGAAGCACACGCGTCTATGCCATTTATCAACGCCAGCTTTCAATCCGGCGTCACACCCGCCGTCTTGATGACCTTGCGCCACAGAACGAGCTCTTTGTGGATCAACGCGCCGAATGCCTGCGGCGCGCCG
>CALQCM020000136.1 GCA_943329075.2 Chitinophaga pinensis
CCCTGCAACTGGGCCAGGGTCAGCAACTGCTGGTCGTTCATATCGATCACCATGCCTCGCATCATGATCGATCGCAGATACCTCCCCAGACTCAAACCCCGTTGGAATCACGTTCCCCGTTCAGACTCATACCCCGCTGGATAATGCTCCGGCTTTTCATTGTGCACGCGCGGCATTATGATCCGCGGGTGAATTTGACATCAATCAATCTGGCCACGCTGTGGCTGGCCGCAGCAATCGCGACGGCTTCAGCGCAATCATTTCCGAACCGCCCGCTGCGCCTGATCGTGCCGAACGGCGTCGGCGGTTCAACCGATCTCGTCGCGCGCACCGTCGCCAGCAAGCTCGCTGAATCTTTGGGTCAGCAGGTCATTGTCGACAACCGGGGCGGCTCCGGCGGCATCATCGGCAGCGAGATTGTGGCCAAAGCGCCGCCAGACGGCCACACGCTGCTGGTCGGCACGATCGGCAACCTCGCCATCAGTCCGCACCTCTATCGCAAGCTGCCTTACGATCCGCTGCGCGACTTTGCGCCGATCACACAATTGTCGGCGGCGGCCTACATGCTTCTGATCAATCCGTCGCTGCCGGCAAAATCGCTGCGTGAATTCGTCACCTACGCGAAGGTTAGACCGCGCCAACTCTCTTATGCCTCCGCCGGCAACGGCACCGGCTCGCACTTGAGTGCGGTGCTGTTTCTGTCTGTTGCCGGACTCGATATCGCACACGTGCCCTACAAGGGTGGCGCACAGGGCCTCACCGACCTGATCGCGAACCAGGTGCAAATGATGTTCAATGGCATCCCGGCGTCGCTGCCGCACATCAGCAGTGGCCGTATTCGTGCGCTCGCGGTATCTTCAGCCGTCCGCGCCACGGTGGCGCCCGCGTTGCCGACCTTCGCCGAAAGCGGACTCGCCGGCGCCGAAGCGACCTCCTGGACCGGGCTGCTGGCGCCGGCAGCCACGCCGCCGCACATCATCGCTCGCCTCAATGCCGATTTGCGTGCACTAATACAGTCGCCCGATATCCGCGGCCGGCTGGCCGCCGACGGTGCTGAGCCTGTTGGCAGTTCTGCTCCGGCGTTTGGCGCTTACATCAAGGCCGAACTCGCCAAATGGGGCAAGGTTGTTCAGGCGACGGACGCAAAAGCCGATTAGCGCGACCGCAAAGTGCTAGGCCGAATCTTTTTAATTTGGAAACCGATACAGGAGCAAACCACAGCATGAGCAACAAACGCATCAAGGTCGCCGTCGTCGGCGCCGGTTTCAGCAACAGCCCCGATGGACGCGAACGCTGGGCGGTGCGCACGCACGTGCCCGCACTGAAAGCGCTGCCGGAAATTTACGATCTCGCCGCTGTCTGCACCACACGCATGGAAACGGCCACCGCCGCCGCGCGCCACTTCGAAGTGCCGCACGCCTTCGACAGTGTCGAGCGCATGCTCAAGGAAATGCCCGATCTCGACGCCGTCTGCGTGAGTGTGCGGCCGACGCTGCACCATCAGGTCGTCACTGCGGCGCTGCGCGCCGGCAAACACGTTTACTGCGAACAGCCACTCGGCCTCAACACCGGCGAAGCACAGGAAATGTACGAACTCGCGCGCAAAAACAACCTGCGCACCGTGCTCGGCCACCAGAGCCATTACGAACCGGCCACACTGCAAATGGCTGAACTGGTACGCGGCGGCTACATCGGTGAGCCGCTGGCGTTTAATCATGCCTATTTCGTCGCCAACCAGATCGTGCCGCGCCCCTCGCACCGCCAATGGGTGTTCGATGCGAAATCCGGCGGCCACCCGGGATTTCGCAGCGGCCACAGTCTCGACCGCATCAATCAGGTCATCGGCCGCGACGTCACCGAAATCTGCGCCGACATGGCGGTACAGGTGCCCGTTCGCGCCAACGTCGATGGCGGCGATCCGATTCGCAGCACGCAGGTCGACAACACCAATTACCTGCTGCGCGTCGGCGACACCGTGATGGGCACCATGCAAACCTGCTTCACCGCCTGGTTCGGCACCGGCAACCGTTTTGAAATCTACGGCAGCGAAGGCATGCTGATGCTGACCACCGATGCCTCGCCGGCCTGGGACAAAAATACCGGCTTGGGCGACCCCAGCCGCGGCGAACTGAAACTCTACGGCGCGCGCGCCAATCTCAAAGACATTCTGGAAAATCCGGTGCCACCGGAACGTCTGCAGCGCCAGTTCAAGGAACTGCCTGTCGATGCGAAACATCACTACGTCGAAGGCATCGAACGTGGACGCGCCACCTATCTCGTCGCGCAGATGTGGTACGCCTTCGCCGAGGCCATCCGCAACGGCACCGAATGCGCGCCAAGTTTCCGCGACAAGCTGAAAATTCACTACATCTGGGACGCGGCGGAACAATCCGTGCGCGAGAAGCGCTGGGTCAAAGTCGATTACAGCAAACTGGGCGCATGATTAAGCCCTTGCGGAAATTCCCCCGCGTCATGCAGTCGGTGTTGCTGGCCGGCACCTGTGCCATCGCAGTCTGCGCAACCACAGCGGCACACTCGGCCTATCCGGAACGCCCCATCCGCATCATCGTGCCGGTGCCACCGGGCGGGGGCAACGACATCGTCGCGCGCATGCTCGCACGGCGCCTCACCGACAAATGGGGCCAGCAGGTTATTGTCGATAACCGCCCGGGTGCCTCTACCGCCATCGGCGCGGAAATCGTCGCGCGCGCGAGTCCCGACGGCTATACGCTGATGTTTCACTCGGCGACCTTTGCCATCAACGCCGCCATGCAACGCAAACTGCCGTTCGACCCGATCAAGGACTTCACGCCGATCGGACTGGTCGCACGTGTGCCGCAAATTCTCGTCGTCAATCCGGCGTTCCCGGCAAAAACGCTGGCCGAATTCCTCGCGCAGGCCAGGGCTCGTCCGGGGCAAATCAATTTCGCCTCAGCCGGCGCCGGTTCGTCACCCCACCTCGCCATGGAAGTGTTGATGGAGATGACAGGCGTCAAACTCAATCACGTTCCATACAAAGGCACCGCACCCGGCCTCGCCGACGTGGTCGCCGGCCATGTGCAAACAACCTTCGATGCCATTCCACCCGCGCTCGGTTATGTGCGCGGCGGCCGCGTGCGCGCGCTGGTGGTCGTCTCGCAGAAACGTTTTCCCGCTCTGCCCGAGGTGCCGACCATGGCCGAAGCCGGCCTGCCCGCCTATGACTTTGCGTCGTGGTTCGGCATGCTCGCACCCGCGCGTACTTCGCCAGCGATTATTGCGACGCTGAATCGCGAAATCGTCGCCGTCATCCAGTCGCCTGAAATTCGCGAACACCTGACCGACCTGGGGTTGGAACCGTTGGGCACGTCAGCCGAGGAAAACGGCCGTCACCTGCAGGCTGAAATCACGCGCTGGCGCGCATTCATTCAACGCCACGACATCCGACCGCATTAAAACGACCACAGCGCACTACTGCTTGGCGTTGTCCGGAGCGACCTTGACCAACGGCTCGGAGCGAACCGTTTCGCTGATGGTGACTCCGCCCTGATCCGGCGGCGGCGAATTCACGACCAAGGGCTTGTTTTGATCAGCCTGCTTGCGCGCCACCACCGTTTCGTAATCGGCGCGCACTTCGTTGATCTTGCGGTTCATCTGCCAGAAGACAACGCCGACGAAAGTGGTTGCCAGCAGCGCGAATACCACCGACTGTATGCCAAGTTTTTTTTGCGCCCGCTTGTCGTCCGGGAAAAACATCAGTTTCACACCGGTGGCATCGGCGGCCATTTTGGCGTCGTAGCGCGCGCGTTTGGCCGGGTCCGACAGCATCTGGTAGCCGTCGCGTAGCAGCTGCGCTTCCATGTTCGCGTCGTCAGCGCCGCGCTTGATGGCGTCGTTCAACCGCGCCATGACCTGCGTGTAGGCCGCATCGATCGTCGCCTGGTCGGCCTCGTGCGCCACCCCCAGCATGTCGTAAAACGAGCGCTTCATAACCGTCTCCGGATCTCGCGGGCGCTATTTGCTCAGCGTCTGTGCCATACGCGCTGCCTTCATGCGTTCGGCCAAACTCTGCGTCTTCAACGTCAGATCGTAATCGCCGCGGGTCACCGGGTTCTTGAGCACCCGATAGGCCTCATGCACGGCCAGATACATCGCCTACGCTTCAACGCTGGCACCATTGACAGGATCTTTGGGATCGTACTTTTTTGCCAAGCGCAGAAACGACTGCTCAATGGCACGGGCACTCGCTTGAGGCGTCAAACCCAGTTGTTCGTAATGCGTTTTCATGCCTTTTCCCCCACAGTTAAGGCAATCGCACGGAATCTACACAGAGCATTAGAAATCAGGTTTAACTCGTTGTCAAATATATCATTTTTTTAGATTTTGCTTAAGGCAAGCGTTTACAGTGATTATTTAAATATCCGGGCTAAGAATTTAGTCTCAACATACTGTTTTAAATATATTTAAATGGGTCAATCCAGTATGCCTTCATACAGATTTCTTCTATGCGGCAACTGGAATACCCACTGAGAAGGCCGCCCCCAGAAGCGATCACAATCTGTGATCATCCGCCGCATAAACCCCGGCATCCCGCTCCGAGTAAGACTCATAAATATGCTCAAAAACGGCCGCACATTTTTGTTCGTAAAGCGGCTTGTCATAACTGGTGGTCATATCCTGCGTTTCGGTCCGCTAAAAAAATAGGCGATGCACGAGGCCGAGGATAAAATATTTGCCACGTTTTGCATGTTTGTAACCTCGTATGAAAAATCAGAAAAAATCCGGCGAAAATCGACTCGCCCGCAGTGCTGGCGAAAAGCGCACTCTTACCACAACGATCGCGCAACGCTATCGCATTGCCTTGGCTCGCGTAGCGAATCCTGAAATTGCGTCCGACTTGGATGCGCAAAAGAAAGTTATCGCAAAATACAAGTCTGCATTCAAGCGTCTCGCAAAGTCATAACGACTTACCCCCCTTCTAAGGGGCAGGTCGGACGTTCGATTCGTCTTCTGGACACCAGTCTCGCATCACCTTGAGCAGTAATCGACCGGGGAGACACCCCTAGACAACAGCAACTACATTAGTCGCCAATTGCCTAACCTACTTGGTGTTTTTTTTGGATCTACGCCACGTCCACGGTGGCACAGCATTTGGATCCCCCCACAGCCCACGCTTTTCAACATGCGCCCTATTCTCGGCCGCGTCGTATTTGGCACGATCATCGGGATTTAGCTCGCTGGCGTATTGCCGGTAATACCAAGCCATCCCCGCAGCAATTTGCTCGTAGTTTGCATCCGCGGGCTGCAAGCAAGCCGGCGTAATGCAGTTAGCTGGCATAAATAGAATTTTTCCTACGATTCGACCGTACCGATCACGCTTTTTCCATTCAACAGTCACCTTTTTGGCGTAAAGGAAACTGGATAAACTCTCCTTTGCCTTTGCGCCGAATTGTTGTTTAAGTTCGGGCGAATCAATGCCAGCAAGACGAATTTTGTATTGCGTATTTCCAGAATCTAATATCGTGACGGTATCGCCATCATGCACGCCCACAACACGACCAATAAGTTCTGCGGCCGCAGAAGGAAATCCAACAAATAAGAGCGAAAATATTACGTATCGAATCAAGGCGGCGGGATCAATTACAGGCAAGGTTAAATCATGGTGCCGCATAGTTATCCATCCACAACAATAAAAAATCAGTCGAATTGCGGTCATCGGAAATTAGCAGGGTTCTCGTTACGGCATATTGCGAGAACATACATTGGAACAGCATTTCCACTAAAGGCGCCATAACTATTTTCCGGCAACCTTGGCGCAAATGCCGATCCCTCAACGATAAGTTCGACATCTATTTCGAACGCTGGGCGTGCCCCCCCCCAGTCCAGCGTAGAACCACCACAAAATGCATTGCTTGATACGGCAACCAATGGACACCAGAGATGATTTTCATCTCCCGATGAACTACGGCTACAATGTCATTGTCTTGTCAATCATGTGTTACGCATTTAATCTCACGAAGATATTGCCGCGAATCCATTTTCGCCCACTTTTTTTCGAAACAACCGATCAAGTGAAAATACAATGACATTTTTTGGGCTAATCAAGAATTGGATATTCGCGACCAATAAACGACAACTTAAAAGCCGGGGCGCGGAGCTTTATCCGCTACACATCCAGGAAATTGCCAAAGAACTGTCACTAGAAGAAGAGGCTAAACGCCTAGGGCAAGCAGGCATCCCTTCCCCAGACGCCACTTCAATATCCGGACCAGAAGCAAGTGTTGTTCAACGAATAGAGAGAGCGCGTCAGGATTTTATCGGCTGGGCATCCATTCGAATTGCCGTATTAAACGAAACACTTTCAAATCTAGACGCAACAAAAATAGTCAACAGATCTCTACTAGCAGATAGGGAATTTGAAAGAAAGGCCAGTGAAGCCTCCTCGCAAAATAGGACCAGTTTGAAGTAGAGTTTCACTCTGCAAAGGAGCTCTACGTGAAGAAATCGAAATTCAGTGAAAGTCAGATTGTTGGTGTCCTCAAGGAAGTCGAGGCTGGCGCCAAAGTTGGTGAAACCTGCCG
>CALQCM020000137.1 GCA_943329075.2 Chitinophaga pinensis
CAGCCGCGCTATCCGCGTGATTTTGCGCAATGTAGAAATTATTGGCCGGCGCTTCGCGGCACATTGCCGCATTTGAATAAGCCAGAAACGCGCTGGTCGTGAGCGCATTGTGCTGGTTGAGACGCAGGTCGGGCTCGGCGTTGAATTGCGCGGCGGGCGCGAACGCATGACTATTGCCACCGGACGCAACAAACGGATTGAAACTGTCTGCGCGCGGTCCCGGGGAATTTACATTTGCAAGCGGCTTGCCCGGCAAATCATTCAGCACCGCGGTGTTGATCTGCTGATTCGGATAAATGCGATTGCGGTCGGTCATCCCGTTATATTCACCCAGGCGCTCCACCGTTCGCATGATTGCCGCCGGCGTCACCTCGAGGCCGCGGGTCTCCAGAGCCTTGCGGGATATCCCGTACAAGGTTTCTCCCGGCCTGACCGTATGAACGTCGGTCGCCGGCAATGAATTATGCGAACGGAACCCTGCCACGGCGGGCGCCCGCTCAGTATCGCGCTCGATCGCATTGATCAGCGCGCCAGCATTCATGCCCGCCGGCGCCCCGGCCCCCGGTTCACGCCCGTAGGTAAGCGATGCAGGCAACCGCGCCGCAGTTTCAGTCTTCGCCAATACCGCCCGAAAATCAGACCGCCCGGATTCACTGCGCGCAACTTCCCCGGTGACCGGCGACTGGCCTGGCGAAGTAACCGCATTGTTGGTGACAATTTCCATAAGAATCCGCTCAAAAAACCTGTCGCGCTCCCGCTGTCAGGCAAAAATCTGCCGTGTCATGCGGATAAAAAGGCAAATTTCTGCCGCAGCCGTTAGAAAATTTCTTGAATAAACGCCCAATTACCTGCATTTAGACTATCCCTTGGCTCACGTCAAAATAAAGCAATAGTTATGCCCATCGCGGCATTTCTTTTGGCAAGAGCGGCCTCCCGCACAGCGCCAAATCAGCCTTGATTATTTGCGCAGTCGCCTGGCAATTTCAACGCGCGCCCGGCTCAACGCCGCAACGTTTCGGACAGCTGTTGCGCCGCCAGAATTTCCGGCGCCGTCATTTTTACGGCGACAATGTCGCGGTTGGCAAAGGCGGCGGCCCTTAAGTCGTCAGCCCATTTGGGATACCCGGCAGCCGCACGGCTCGACCAGGCATAGGAAAGCACGAAATCCGCTGGCACGCCGCGGCCATAGGCATACAGCACGGCCAGATTGCCTTGCGCGTAGGGGTTGCCGGTATCTGCCGCTTTCCGGTACCAGGCCGCAGCCTTCTCCAGATCGGCAGGCACCCCCTCGCCCAATTGATACATGCGACCCAGATAGAATTGCGCGGTCGAGTCATTGCGGCTGGCGAGCCTGCGCCAGATCGATGCGGCTTCGCTGTAGTTGCCCTGCTTATACTCATACAGTCCTTGCTCGGCGTCTTCGGCAAACATGCAACCGGACACGATCAGCGTCAACACGAGCAGCGCGCCCGCGCCTATCCGTGTCGGCCATGCGGACGCCGATTCAATGGCGATTTCTGTTCGTAGCGTCACAAATCACACCCCGGGCTGAATTTCAACGCACTCCACCAAGCCACGCATAACGCTAGGCCCTGGCACTTTTCTCAATTCCAATGATCGCACAGGCGGCCCCCAGTGCGCCGGCTCAATGAACACCAGAAATGACCGCCAGTTGCGCAGACTGTTCCCGTCAAAACAAGACCGGTCCGCCCAACGCGCTCGCCGGACAATAGACCGTTGGATTGATCAAGATCAAGTATCGGGAGCCGCATCGCCTCAACAATACGCCCTCACGCGGCTTTGGTTTAACGGCCGAGCAAAGCACCCGCCCTACCCTCTACTTCACTGCGCCGAAGGGCTTAATTCAACATGCATGATCATACGCTGGATGACCTGCTCGCACTGATTCGATCGCGCATACCCCTCGTCCAGATTGAAACATTCGAAGAGAAGCGGATTGTCGATTTTCTCGGTCAAGCGGCCGCCGCCGAACAATGGGATTTTTACCTCTGGACCGCCGCGGACGGACTGACAAAACACCCCGCCCCCACTCGACTCGGGGGCGATCTGACCCTGCAGACCGCGCTGAGGTATCTGAATGAAACCGTTAACAACGGCGTGATCGCATTGATCGATGTCCAGCCTCATCTGACCGATCTCGTCAGCTTGCGATTGCTCAAGGAGATTGCGCAGAATTACCACAACAATCCACGCACGGCCCTGTTGATCGACAACAGAATCAGTCTGCCGCAAGACCTCGCAAGGCTCGGCGTAAGTTATTCGCCGAAACTGCCCGACACCGATCGAATTCACGACATCTACCTGGAAGAAGCGTATCAATGGCTGCACGACAAGCCCGGCGGTAAAATTATCCGGGAAGGCGAAAGCGAGGCGAAATTTCTTGAAACCCTGCGCGGCACGACCGAAGAAGATGCCCGCCTGCTGACCAACCGGGCCATTCAGGATGGCCGCATCGCGGCCGGCGACATCAACCAGGTCATCGAGTTTAAACGGAATGCCCTCGCCACCAGCGGGCTCGCTGAATTTGTCGAGCACACGGAAAACTTCGAGAGCGTGGGCGGCCTGGAACATTTAAAAACGTGGCTGCAACTGCGGCGCGACGCTTTCATCAACGACCTGGAATCGGTCGGGCTAACCGCCCCCAAGGCCGTGCTCCTACTGGGAGTGCAGGGGGTCGGCAAGAGTCTCGCCGCCAAAGCTATCGCCGGCAACTGGGGAGTGCCGTTGATCCGGCTGGATTTCGGCGCGCTTTACAACAAATTTCTGGGCGATACGGAACGCAATTTAAGACAGGTCTTGACCCAGGCGGAGGCCATGGCCCCGTGTGTTTTATGGATCGATGAAATCGAAAAAGGTCTCGCCACCGACGCCGGCGGCGTTACCGACGGCGGGGTATCCCGCCGCCTGCTTGGCACGGTCCTGACCTGGATGGCCGAGCACACGAAAAAAGTGTTCATGGTGGCAACCTCGAACGACATTTCGCAGTTGCCGCCGGAACTGATCCGCAAGGGCAGGATCGATGAAATATTTTTTGTCGATTTGCCCGGCATCATTACGCGGCAATCGATTTTCAGAATTCATTTTAAAAAACGGAACATCAACACGACACGGCTGGACGTGCGGAGAATTGCCGAATTGAGCGAAGGCTTCTCGGGTTCGGAAATCGAGCAGGTCATTGTCGCCGCGTTATTCAGCGCATACGCCGCGAACCGCCCCATCTCAACCGAGCAGATTCTTGACGAATTAAAAATTGCCAAACCGCTCTCCGTGATCATGCGGGAGAAGGTCAGCGCGCTGCGCAGTTGGGCCAGCGGCAGAACCGTGGCGGCGAATTAGGTCGGCGTTTTTTTAGTTCCGGCGTGCCGATAAAACCGGCTGCGCCGCCTCAGGCGTAGACGTTGATCTGCCGCCCCCGGCGCTCATCCGGCACCGCCTGCAAACGGCTGAACGTATCCCGCAACAGCGAACGGTTCAGGCCGTCGTTGGTTGGCGCGGCGTCGCGCCGGTCGCTGTTTTCTGCATGCCCTGCACCGCTATACCCGTGATCGAAGCGGACATTTTCAGCGGCCGCTTCGGCGCGCCGGGTTGCGTCATAGCGCGCCCGCGCCTCGGGTTCGCCAAGGACCGCGTAGGCGGCGTTGATTGCCCGCATCCAGAGCGAAGCTTCGCCGGCCGCGCCCTGCCATTTGTCCGGATGATAGCGTTGCGCCATGGCCCGGTAGGCGGCGCGGATGACGATGTCCTCCGCTGCCGGCGCAACACCGAGAACTGCGTAATGGTCGACCCACATCTTGATGTTCCGTGATGGGCGTTTTACTGGTTGGCGCGTTTGACTAAAAAATGCTCAGCGCGACTCGTTCACGACGACGAGCGCTTCGCACATGGCCGGCCCGCGCTGTTCCTGCGGCACCTCACCGGTGCAGATCATCTGCCGGCCGTTGCGCGAGAGGACTCGCTCGACCCGGTCGACCTCGGCAATCAAGCCATACGTGCGCATTGGAGAAGCGGCGTTTTTTACCGCAACCACATCACCGATATTGAGCGGGCCGAGGGTTTCGTCCGCACGAAACAGTTTGCGCGCGGCAACAGGCTTGCCGTCGAACAGTTCAACCTCCACCCAGAGCTCACCGGTCTGGTGTTTTTTCGCCAGCGCTTTTTCAATGAAGAAATTATCCGACAGGCGCAGGTAATGGCCTGATACAAGGCCCGACTGCGCAGAGCGATCGGCCGCCAGCGCTGATGCAAAGCAGCCGGCACTTAAAACAACAATTATCAGATATCTGAACATTTTCACCGCTTCCTCCTTTGATCGGAAACAGACGCCCGGCAAGGGCGCCGAGGCGGCTTTGGCGCTGAACGTTCGCGACGACTACTGCCTGCTGCCGACGACTCGCACCATCCGACCTCAGGGCTAATTTACCATTTTTAATACTTAAGATGTTTTAATATTTTTAAATTTTTATAACGTTTTGTGGTGAATAGGCGTGCCAAAACCGGTCGACGCTATAAAACCATGAAAATAAAGGAAAATATTCCGCGAAGCGGCGCGGATAGCCACGCCAGGCGTTTTGCCACGGACATCCGGCGCGGCGCGCGCCGGCCTGCAGACTAGGCGACTGCTACAGGTTCGCCCGCACTGTCCGCCGATGCCAGTTGCACGACGAGGGGAATCTCAAAATAGAATGTCGAACCAACATCGATAGCCGTTTCGAACCTGATCAAGCCGCCCATCATTTCGATCAGCGTCTTGCACAGACTCAGGCCGATGCCGGTTCCGCCATAGACACGACTGAGCAGCGGGTCGCCCTGTTGGAAGCGCTCGAAAATTCCGCGCTGATAGGCCGGCGCAATCCCCGGCCCCGTGTCCTTCACGCTCACGCGCAACAATCCGTCCGCGCAGGAAACCACCACATCCACACCGCCGTGTACGGTGAACTTGACGGCATTGCTGAGAAGATTATGCAGCACCTGGGAGAGCCGCAGGTCATCGATAATGATGAATTCAGGCATATCCCCGACGAACACAAGATTGATAAAAATACCTTTTTTGCCCGCAGTCGTCTTGTGGATCTTCACGCAAAGCTCGATCGTTGAGTGCAATTCAATCGGCGCGGGATGCAACACCATTTTGCCGGCGACCGCTTTTTCGACATCCAGCAACTGGGTAAGCAGGCGTTCGAGATGCAGCCCCGCCCGTTGTATGGTGTTGGCGTAATCCTTGATCGTACCGGCGTCGAGCGGCAGCGTGCCAATAAGTTCAGCAAAGCCGTTGATGTTCGTCAGCGGGCCGCGCACCTCGTGCGAAATCGCATTGATAAAGTCGCTCTTGAAAGCATCCGATTGTTCCGCCGTTTTGCGGGCCTCGCGCATACGCTGCAGCGACCGCCGCGATTCGATCAGCGACCAGCTGGCCTGCATGGCCATGCAGAGTAAAAGCATAACAATGAAAATGAGCGCGTAACGGAGATTGTCATTCGCCGCTTGGGCAACGCTCAGCGCGCCATCCCTGTTGGTTACCACGGTCACCACCAGAGGATAGACGTTGGACTGATGCCAGCCGTAGATCGCCCCCTCATTCGTGAGCGCCGTCATGCCTTCGAAATGTCCTGCAGGCCGTTCCATTGCCAATTTGTATATGGCGGCTTTGGAAAAGTCGCCGCCAGCCTGCAACACCAACGACGCCGGTTTTGGCTCGCCGACATAATTCACCAGGCCGCGCGTCAGAATCAGCCCGGTTAATCTATTCGCAATAGTGATGCGCGTCCCCCGGCTAAGGGGCATGGCAGCGTAAACGGCAGAGAAGTAATCCGGATCAAAAGAAACAAAGACTATGCCCTGAAACCGCCCCTGCCGGTCGGCGAGACGGCGCGATAGCCGTAACGTTTTTCGGCTTGAAATATTGTCGGCAACCGGTGCGCTGATGTACAAAACGTCGGCACGACTGGCGACATGGGCCAGAAAATAGGCGCTGTCCGCCACTGAAACGCCGGCCGCCTTGTCCAAGGTGGACCAAATTATTTGGCCGTTCTTGTCGGCAATTGAAACGTGCTGAGGCGCCGCCTCTGCTTTAATTACGGCGGCAACCACCTCGGGCAGCTCTCTGACATTGATCCGACCATCGGCCAGGGCAATATGGTCTTTAACAAACCTGCCCACTGCGTCCGCATGTGCGACCACGCCATTGGTGTGCTCCATGAGCGCGTAGGCGAGCGCTTCGTTGTGCCTACCCTCGAGTTCGGCCGCCTCCAGAAGACTCGCACGACTCGTCAGGACGTAAACAACGGACAGCGCTATGGCAATTAATAAACTTAACGACCAGAGAACAAGCAGTGTCCTTCGTGAATCAAAGAGAGGCACTCAAGGCCC
>CALQCM020000138.1 GCA_943329075.2 Chitinophaga pinensis
GAGTCGCCTGCGCTACAAAATCCATTAAATCAGATTAAGCCATGACCCTGACCTTCACCCCCCTGCATCCGTTATTTGCCGCTGAAGCCAGCGCCATCGATCTGCGCAGCGTGCGCGATGAAGCCATACTCGCCGAAATCCGCGCCGGCATGGAACAGTACGGTGTGCTGGTGTTTCGCAACCAGCCGTTCAAGGACGACGAACAACTCGACTTCGCGCAACGCTTTGACGGCAAACTGCACGCCCAGACCTCACAGGCGGTGCTGGTGAAAAACCGCCTCGGCACCGAAGCGCTGTCGGACATTTCCAATGTCGGCCCCAGCGGCGAGATCCTGCCGCCAAACGACCGCCGCCGCATGGGCTCGCTCGCCAACCGCCTGTGGCATACGGATGCCTCGTTCGTCAATCCGCCGGGACGCTTTTCGATTCTGTCGGCGCGCGCGCTGCCCGCCGTCAGCCCCAATACCGAATTTGCCTGCATGCGCGCCGCTTACGATGCGCTCGACACTGAAACCAAGGCGCAGATCGAACATCTCAAGGTGCATCACTCGATCGCCTATTCGCGCGAAACGCTGGGCTTCGAGTTCACGCCGGAAGAAAAAGAGAAACTCAAAGGCGTGGTGCAGCCACTGGTGCGCACCATGCAAGACGGCCGCCGATCGCTCTATCTCGCTGCGCACGCCGCCAGCGTCATCGACATGTCGCTCGCCGAAGGACGTCTGCTGATCCGCGACCTGATGGAACACGCCACCCAGCCGCGCTTCGTCTACAGCCACGCCTGGCATGATCATGACCTCGTCATCTGGGACAACCGCACCACCATGCATCGCGCGCGTCCGTTCGACGACGTGAAATTCCGCCGCGAACTGCGGCGCACCACCACGCTCGACATCGAACGCGCGACCGCCGCCTGACACCTGATTGACGCCTGCCCGCGCACCGGAATAACGCAGCCCTGTGCCGACATGACAGCACGCTGTGCACCCGCTGCACGTCCGGGGATCAAACTTGCATCGCAGCTTACTGCGGTTCGAGTCCGATCTTCTTGATGACGTCGGCCTGTTTGACCACGTCCTTCTTCAGAAAATCAGCGAATTCCTCCGGCGTACTGCCGATCGGAATCAACCCGCCATCGGCCAGCATTTTTTTCACTTCCGCGGTGGCGACGGCTTTGGCAACCTCGCCGTAGATTTTGCGCACAATCGGCTGCGGCACGCCGGCCGGAAGCCAGATGCCGTGGTAACAGGTGAGATCGAAGCCGGCGAGTCCCGCCTCATTGAATGTTGGCACGTCAGGCACCTGCGGCTGACGGCGCGGGCCGCCGATGCCGAGCGCGCGCAGCCGCCCCGCATAGATATACGGCACCGCCGTGGTCGGACTCGCCACCATCGCCTCGATGTGACCGCCCAGCACGTCGTTAAATCCCACCGCCGTGCCCTTATACGGCACGTGAATCAGATCGATGCCCGACATCGCTGCAAACAATGCCGCGCTGACGTGCGGCGGACTGCCGACACCGGCCGATGCGTAGTGCAGTTCGCCCGGGCGCTTTTTTGCCAGCGCAATGAATTCGGCAACGGTTTTGGCCGGCACCGACGGATGAATCACCAGCAGGTTGCCGTAGGTGACGTTGATCTGCGACACCGGCTGAAAATCGTTGATGCTGTCGAACGGCAGCTTCTTGAAATACGCCGGATTCGCGGTATGCGAACAATTGGTGATCAGCATCGTGTAGCCGTCTTTGGGCGCACGCGCCACAGCCTCGGTACCGATAATGCCGCTCGCCCCGGTGCGATAGTCGAAGACGAAGGACTGGCCGAAGGTTTCCATCATGCGCTGGGTCACCGCGCGTGCCGGTAATTCGATCGGAGTCCCGGGACTGAATGGAATGACCACGCGCACCGCTTTATTCGGATAACTGTCGGTCTGCGCGCAAACGACTGCGGGCGCGAGCCCGAGCGCCGACGCAACAATGGCGATCTTCAACCGCATTTTGTTCTCCTCCAAGACCAAAGCGTGGACCTACTTTAGCGCGGAGGCGAACTCCACGCTGCAACTTTTATGTGCGCAGTACGCCGGCGCCGGCCGCTCAGGCGGCCTGTTTGCCGGCTTTGCGCCTGACATCCCAGCCAGCCGGTTCGTCGTCGAATATGCCGAGCTGCGTGAGTTCGGATTTGATCCACTTCTTCTCGTCGGCCGTCGGCGGCATCACCGGCCGGCGCGTGTTGCCGACCGGGCGGTCGAGCAGTTCCATGGCATATTTGATGTTAGCCGGATAATTATGCAGCAATACCTTGAGCAGGCGCCGTAATTTGAACTGCAAAGGTTGCGCGCGCGAATAGACGCCTGTCGCGCAAATCTGATAGAGCGCCTGCGTCAGCTTCGGCGCCACTTCGCTGCAGATGGAGAAACAGCCGCGCGCGCCCAGCGGCATGGTGCTCAGGAGCATTTCGCCGCTGCCGTACACTGCCACCGGTTTGCCCTTGCGCGCCACCAGTTCGCAAATGTCGGTGAAAATGCGCATATCGAAACTCGCGTCCATGATGGCAACCAGACCCGACAGGCGGTCGATCAGTTTCTCCAGCGTATCGGTGCCGAGATCAACACCGACCGCCTCCGGATCGTTGCAGAGGATGAATTCGCCGCCGGCCGCATCGGCCACCGCAGTGAAGTGTTCGACCAGCGCGCGCTGCCCCGGACGCCAGTGATAAGGCGCCATCATGGCGACACCGGTATTGCCGGATTTGGTGGCGTGCGCGGCAAGCTCGGCGGCAATATCGGTGCCGGCGTGCGAGACATTGACGAAGGTCGGCACGCGGCGGCCAACGCTGCTCGCCAGCACCTTTGCCAGTTCGCGCCGCTCCGCTTCCGTCAGGCTGACCGCCTCGCCGATCTGCATCGGATGCGCGATCAGGCGCACACCGTTTTCAATCAGAAAGTTGATCTGTTTGGCGAAGGTGTCGTAATCAACCGCGCCCTTGGCATTGAACGGCGTGACCGGTGCGCCGGCGACGCCGGAATAAATCGAACTCATGTAAACACTTCCTCTGCTGCCGGCTGCTCAGCCGGCAGCGCTAGATTTTGATGGCAACGGGCTGGCCGCTCTGCGCCGATTTTTCGATCGACTCCAGCACGGCGATGCCGTTGACCGCCTGCTCGGGCGGCACCATGTAGAGCTGTTTGGCCGCCACCGCATCGGCGAAGGCTTCAAGCACGGCGCGTTCCTTGTCGGCCGCATCGAAGGTATGGCGCTGCGGTTTGCCCTCAAGCGCACAGGACACCAGTTCGGTGTCGCCGCGCATTTCGAGCCAGCCATTGCTGCCGAAGACATGCACGCGATAGAGCTCGCCGGTGACAAAACAGACGCCGAGATAACCGGTGACGCCGTTCGAAAACTTGAACATCATCGAGGTGTTGTCGTCCATATCGATGTCGGCCGCCATCCTGCGCTTGTCGCTGTAGGCATACAGCGACGTCACCAGGCCGCCTGCCGCCTGCAGCATCGAGTCCAGCGTGTGGATGCCGCGCGCGGTCATGCCGCCACCGGGCGCCTCGACGCGCGTCGAGCGCCAGCTGCCGCCCTTGAGCTTGAAGCCCGTCGGCCCCGAATGATGGCCCTCGACCTGCAAGACGTCACCGATTTCGCCGGCCTTGATGCGCTTCATCATCTCAAGAAAGCTCGGCGCATAGCGACGGTTGAAGCCGAGGCCCAGCGTCACACCGGCCGCTTTGGTCGCATCGACCGCGCGTTGCGCCGAAGCCTGCGTCAGCGCGATGGGCTTTTCGACGTAAACGGCCTTGCCGGCCTTTGCCGCCGCAATCACCTGCGCCTCGTGCTGCGAATGCGGCGTCGCCAGCACCACGGCATCGATGCTCTTGTCGGCGAGCACCGCCTCGTACGAGGTGACAAGCTTGATGCCGGCCTTGGCCGCATAGTCCTTGTGCGTATCGGGGTTGCGCGTGATACCGCAGACAAATTTGATCTTCGTACTGCCGGCGCAGGAATCGATCAGCTTGCGCCCCCAGTTGCCCATTCCATAAATTGCCACATTCAGCATTTCAACTTCTCCTCAATGATCGAGCGGCCACAAAGCGGACGCCACTTAATAATCCCCTCTCCCCGCTGTCGCGGGGCGAGGGAGTATTACTATTTCTTTGGCGGAATCAGCGGCAGCATCAGATACGATGCCATCTTGCCGCCGGTATGTATCGTGTTCATCCCCCCGGTATTGTACGCTGCCGGGTAATGCGTGTACGGCGTACTGCCGACACCATCGCGCGGCTGCACATCAAGGCGCAGCCGGTGGCCCTTGCCGAATACCATGCACATCGGCCAGATTTCGATTTCGCACTCGACCGGCTTGCCGGCTTCCAGCCACCAGCGCTCGTTGTGCGCGTGGAACGGCCGGTACGGCAGCGAGCGTTTCGGATCAAGTTTGCGGTGCGAGGCGCGCAGCCAGCCCTTGGCCACCGGCACCTTCTGCCCCTGCTGCCCGACCTCCCACACGTCGTTGCCATCGGCGTCGATGTTGCGCACCGTGACGAACATGTCCATGTCTTTGACATTGCACGACACCCACAACACCAGTTTAACGGGCCCGGTCATCTCGGTCGCCGCGGCAAACGGCGCCGTCTCGAAAGTGACACCGATGCGGTGCATGCTGCCGGCCTGCAGCATGGTCGATGAGGCCGACGCCACGCCGGCATGCGAAATGCCGGTCGCCGAGTAGCTGATCCTGGCGGCGCGCAGCGGCGCTTTCTTCAGTAATTTTCCTTCCACCCCTTTATCGCCGGGAATCGGTTTGGCCTGCTCGGCGTTGAGGTAAAACTTCGTCCAGCGCGTGCGTTTGAGCGGCCATTCGTTTTCGAAACGGAACTTGTAATCGTTCATGCCGCGTCCGCCGGTGCGGATCAGCAACTTGACCGGCGGCTCGTCGAGAATACCGGTGTCGATGCCCTTTAACCAGTAATCGAACCAGCGCAACTGGTCGCGCCGACCGTCCTCGGTATAGAACGCGTGGTAATGCGTGCCGGTATGGATGCGCAGCTTCTTGTGTTTCGATGCGGCGTTGACGTAGCCCTCGGTATTGCCGCGCAGATGCAGGTTGGCCCCGCTCCAGTTGCCCGCACTGTAGAGCGGCACCTTGATCTTGTCCCAGTGCGCCGCCGCGCCGCGGTCGTCCCACCAGCCGGTGTCGAGGCTGTTGCGCATGTAGTTGAAGAGGCGTTCGTTACGAAACGCGTCCGGGTTGTATTCCTGCGGATCACCCAGCAGATGGTGCGCCATCTGAGTGGCGTACCAGGTCGAGAGGTAATAGAGCTGGAAGATACCACCGTGAAACACCGCATCGCGGTAGGTGTCGGCATAACCTTCCCACGGAATGATCGCTTTGAGCGACGGCGGCTGCAGGGTTGCCACGCGCCACTGCTGCGTGGCGTGGTATGAAATGCCGGCCGAGCCGATATTGCCGCTGCACCACGGCTGCTGTGCCGCCCATTCGATGGCGTCATAGTAATCGAGCGTCTCCTGATAGCCGCCCGGATCGGACAGCCCCGGCGACTTGCCCGAGCCGCGCGTATCGACGCGCACGCAGATATAGCCGCGCGGCACCCACCACAGCGGATTGACCGTTTCCCACGTCATATGGGGATTGGCCTTCTCCTCGAGGTCCGCCGGCGGCACCCACACCTTGTCTTTCTGGTAGCAGCTGATGTTGACGATGGCCGGATATTTGCCCTTCGATTTCGGACGAAAAATGTCCGCGATCAGGGTCGAGCCGTCGCGCATCGTGATGCGCACGTCTTTTTCGATAATGATTTTGTGTTGCGGCTGCGACAGCCGGCCAGTCCTGCCTTTCATCGTATTTGCTCTCCGTTTATTAAGCGTTAGCCCGCAGGGTGCGCACTGCGCACCGTTCACTGTGTTGCCGCGTGCGCGATGCGCGCCCTACTCGACTGTCCCGCTCTTGTGGCGCAGGCGACCCGCCTGCGGGAAGAACGGTTTCATTTTGAAAGGTCGGTGCTTCCCGCAGGCGAGTCGCCTGCGCCACAAATTCAAATCAGTCGATCTTGACGTTGTTGTCCTTGATGATTTTCGCCCAGTCTGTAGGGCGCAATAACCAACGGGCATTGCGCCGGATGAATCACATTCGGTGCAATGCGCTGCGCTTATTGCACCCTACGAAACTGTATTGCCGCGTGCGCGATGCGCGCTCTACTCGACTGTCCCGCTCTTGTGGCGCAGGCGACCCGCCTGCGGGAAGAACAATTGCGTACGGTGCTTCCCGCAGGC
>CALQCM020000139.1 GCA_943329075.2 Chitinophaga pinensis
ACCACCCGCGTTGCGCGCGAACTATCGATCATCACTTTGGCTAAACTATTGTGTACCCAGCATTCCCTTATATTGACCGACTTCGCCATGCAGGTGCTCAAGAAACGACTCGGATTACGAGCATGAAAAGCCGGGGAAACATCAGGGGATTCCCTGTGGTGACGTTGTAGGGCGCAATAAGCGAAGCGCATTGCGCCGCATGCGAATCGGCAGTTACTGCGGACAAGCGCCTACTACGGTTGCTTTTTGAATTGGGGTCGCTGGTTGTAACCAATGGATGAATCATTGGCTTTCAAAGCGACAATAAATTCAAATTCCTTTTTTGTGACTACTTCGTTTGTCGCCGATTCGGATTCCCATAATATTTCCCGGGTTACCGTGAATCTCATTCGCTGCTCATGCGTAAAGTCTTTTGCGATCAGATTTTCGTTCGCACTGCCGAAATAATTGATGCTGTTGGTTTGATCCTGTCCAACGTATATTTTCCCGTTCGGATAGATGATCTTGTAGATGATATTCATCTCAACACATGTGGCGCGTGTTGTCGCAAGAGAAATCGCCTTAAAACTTACTTCACGTTCTTCGCCACCCAACCGCCAAGAAACGCCGCCACTTCCAGATTGTTTTTCTCCAGCATCATCATGTGTCCATTACCACGGATGCCGACTTCGGGCAGGCGCACAAATTGATGTTTGACGCCGGCCTGGGCGAGGAACTTCGAGGTGCAGTGGTCGTAGGGCACGTGGTATGACGATTCGCTGGTGACGATGAGGATGGGCACTTTTTTCAGATTGACGAGTTGCCGCGCCGGTGCGTCCTGTTGCCAGCAGCGCACGAGGCCTTCGCTGTCGGCTTTGTCCTGCCGCGCCATGACGAGGTCTTTCGGTTCGGTCGCCGGCGGATCGAAGGTAAGCGGCATGCGCGTGACACCCCAGGCGCGGCCGACGGGGCCGTCCTTGAACCATTCCGGCGCGCCGATCATGGCAGCTTCGTAGAATGACGGGCCGCTGGGTTCAATGGCCACCACCGCTTTGACAAGTTCCGGTCGCAGATCGGCGATGCCCCAGCCGAAGGGGCCGGATTGCGAATGCGTGAGCAGGATCGACGGGCCGATCTTGTCGAGCAGTGCGGCGCCGGCGTTGCGGTTCAGATCTTCGAGCATGGTCAGGTTCTGCATGTCTTCGACCTGCGAGGCGAAGAACTGGTCGAAGGTGGAATCACCGGCCGCGCCTTTACCCGGCCATTGCGTATGCAGTTTGGCCTGCGGATAGAGGTTGGCGAGTTCGGGTGCGGTGAAACGCTCCGACATCGCCGCCGCATTCGGACGGCGTGTCGGGCCGTAGGCTTCGGTGAAATAGCCGGAACGCGCGCGGCCCGGTTGATCGACCACGTAAACGGCGTAACCCTGGCGCAGAAAATATTCGGCCCAGCCCGGACGACCATCGGGCGTGCCGAGGAAGTTGGTGCCGGTCTGGCCGCCGCCGTGCACCATGATGACCGGATATTTTTTCGTGCGCGCCTGCGGGATCTGGTACTGCACAAACATCTGGCCGACCATGATCTGGCCGTCCTTGGACGTGGCGTATTGGCCGTTGACGAAGAAGTAACCCTGCTTCGCGATCGAGACGGGGCCGCTGAGTTTGACCGGTTTCGCCGCTGGTTTTGCTTTGGCGGCTTCGGCGTCGTATGCGGCGGGCATGGCGAGGGCGAACAGGATCGAGGCCAGCAGGGACAGCGAAAAAGCATTGGAACGACGCATGGGTTTCTCCCCTTAAACGCGCATGGCGGCAGCGCGGGAATTTATATATGATGCAGTGACTGAATTCTAGCGCGAATCAAACACAATAAACGCGCATTACTGAGGGGAGTCGATATGAAGCCACAACGCACCGCCGCACGTAGCCGCGTGCCCGCCGGCACGGCCGCTGCTGTAGAGGGCGAATCCGCCAACGGTCGCCGCAAATTTCTTGAGCGTAGTCTGGGCGCAGCCGGTGCTTTGGCGGCGGCGGTGGCGACACCGGCGCGCGCCGCCGATCCGGTTGGCAGGGATTTTCCGGCCTGGTCGACGACACCGGGCACGCCGATGCGCGGCTACGGCCAGCCGTCGAAATTCGAGGATAAGGTGCTGCGCACGCTGACGCCGAGTTACGGCGCGACTTCGCCGGGCACCGGCACCTCGCGCACGCCGCTGCAAACGCTCAACGGCGCGATCACGCCGAGCGGCCTGCACTTCGAACGCCATCACAACGGCGTGCCGGAAATCGATCCGGCGCAGCACAAGCTGCTGATCCACGGCATGGTCAAAAAGCCGCTCGTCTTCACGGTGGCAAACCTGCTGCGTTATCCGATGGTGTCGCGCACCTGTTTTGTCGAATGCGCGGGCAACAGTTCGGCCAACACGCTGCCGAAAGCGCCGCAGGCCAATTGCGCGGTGATCCACGGCCTGCTCTCGGGCAGCGAGTGGACCGGCGTTTCGCTCTCGCTGCTGTTGGATGAGGCGGGCGTCGAAGCCGGCGCGAAATGGTTTCTCGCCGAGGGGGCCGACTCCGCGGCGATGAGCCGCAGCGTGTCGCTCGACAAGGCCTATGACGATGCGATCATCGCGCTCTATCAAAACGGCGAGCGCATCCGTCCCGAGCAGGGTTACCCGCTGCGATTGTTAGTGCCGGGCTATCAGGGCAACATGAACGTGAAGTGGCTGCGCCGGCTCGAAGTTTCCGCCACGCCCATGCACACCAAGGACGAGACCTCGAAATACAGTCTCTTGCTGCGCGATGGCACGGCGCGCCAGTTTGATTTCGAGCTCGGTGTGAAATCACTGATTACACAGCCTTCGGGCGGCATGAGCATGCCGGGTGCGGGGCTGCTTGAAATTTCCGGTCTCGCGTGGTCGGGTGCGGGCCGCATTGTCAAAGCCGAGGTTTCGACCGACGGCGGCGCGAGTTGGCGCGAGGCGGTGTTGCAGGGCCCGGTGCTGCCGAAGGCGCTGACGCGCTTCCGCCTGCCGTGGGACTGGAACGGTGCGCCGGCGCTGTTGCAAAGTCGCGCCACCGACGAAAAGGGCAATCTGCAGATGACGCGCGCGGCGTGGAACGCAATCTATTCGCCGGCCAACCGTTATCACAACAACATGATCCAGACCTGGGCGGTCGATGCCAAAGGGAGCGTCAGCAATGTTTACCTATAAATGTCTGGCAGTCTCCGCCGTTGCAGTGATGACGCTGGGTGCCTGTGCGATGCAGGGCACGCTGCAACAATCGTCGGTGCCGGGCCCCGCGCTTGGTCGCGCCGCAACCGTGGAAGAAGTCAAAGCCTGGAGCATCAGCATTCCGCCCGGTGGTGCCGGCCTGCCGGCGGGCAGCGGCAGCGTGCAGCAGGGCATGGCGGTGTATGCGGCGAAATGCGTGGCCTGTCATGGCGAAAAAGGTGCCGGCAAACCGGCCGACGCACTGGCCGGTGGCAGCGGCACACTGGCCTCGGCCGATGCCGTGCGCACCGTCGGCAGCTACTGGCCGTATGCGACCACGCTGTTCGATTACGTGCGCCGCGCCATGCCGGTGAATGCGCCGATGTCGCTGACCAACGAAGAGGTCTATGCGGTGACGGCCTATATGCTGAACATCAACGGCATTGTGCCCGCGGACGCAGTGATGAATGCGCAAGCGCTGCCGCAGGTGAAGATGCCGAACCGCGGCGGGTTTGTGGATTATTCGCGGAAGTAAATATTTAACGTCATGCCCGCGCAGGCGGGCATCCATGGAACGTTCAGAAATCCTGGGTTCCCGCTTTCGCGGGAACGACGAAGCAGGAAGAGCGCCGTTTTTCTTTGTTGAGCCGAGATCTTCGCTTCCGTTTCACTGCGCGGAGATCTTTGCCTCTTTAACCACGCGCGCGAACTTGGCGATTTCCGATTTGAGGTAATCGCCGAACTGTTCCGGCGTGCCGCCGACGGGGTCAGCGCCGAACGAGGCGTTCTTTTCCATCACGTCAGGCAGTTTCAGGATCGCGTTGAGTTCGTTGTTGAGTTTTGCAACGATTTCCTTCGGCGTGCCGGCGGGTGCCGCGACCGCCGACCACGATGAATTATCGTAGCCTTTGACGCCCGACTCGTCGATCGTCGGCAGATCCGGCAACGCCGCCATGCGCTTCAAGCTGGTCACCGCCAGCGCGCGGGTCTGGCCGGATTTGACGAAGGGCACCGTGGCGATCGCATTGTTGAACAGCACCTGGATCTGGCCGGCGATCAGATCGGTGAGTGACGGCGCCGAACTCTTGTAGGGGATGTGCACCATTTCGGTTTTGGTCATCAGGCCGAACAGCGCGCCGGAGATGTGGCCGAAGCCGCCGACACCCGATGAGCCGTAATCGAGTTTGCCGGGTTTGGCGCGCGCCAGTGCGACGAGTTCCTTCACCGATTTGGCGGGCACCGACGGATGCACGACAAGCACGCCGGGCGAACCCGAGACCTGCATGACGGGTGCGAAATCGCGCACCGGATCATAGGGCATCGATTTGTAGAGGCTGGGATTGACCGCCCAGGTGCCGACGGTGGCGATGACGATCGTATAACCGTCAGGCGGCGACTTGGCGGTGAGTTCCATGCCGATGTTGCCATTGGCGCCGCCGCGGTTGTCGATGATGAACTGCTGTCCCAGCCGCTGGCCGAGTTTTTCGCCGAGCATGCGGCCCTGGATGTCGGTGGGGCCGCCGGCGACGAAGGGCACAATGAAGCGCACGGGTTTTGACGGATAGCTTTGCGCCAGTGCGCAGGGCGCAGCGGCGCAGAGCATGAGTAGAGCGGTTTGCCTGAATGCGATCATGGATGTCTGCCTTGAATGCAAGGGGTTTGATATGCCCGTGACCTGGTCATTTTCGGTAGAATGGAACAACCGCAGCCAAATTAAATCGAGCAGTAACAATCAGCGGATAAAACTTTTATGCCACATGGTTTCCTCCGCTTCGGTGCGACCGGCCTTGCCCGTAACGATTATTGTTTTGAGCGCAGCGCGCTGACTGTGCGCTGCTGCAGAGCATCTTATCGGACTGCACTGACGGGCGCCAGCGCGTTTGCCGCACTGTTGATGGTGCTTGTTTCGCTCACACCAGTGTACGCCGCGTGGCCGGATCGCCCGTTGCGCGTCGTGGTGGGGTCGTCAGCCGGCGGCGGCGGCGACATTCTGGCGCGCACGCTGGCGCCGCGTCTGAATGAGGCGCTCGGCCAGCCGCTGGTCGTCGACAATCGCGGCGGTGCGGCCGGTGCGATCGCCTGCGAAATCGTCGCGCGCGCGGTGCCCGACGGTCACACGCTGTTGCTGGCGTCGGTCGGTATGCTCGCCATCAATCCGGGGCTCTATCCGAAACTGCTGTACGCGCCGTTGCGCGATTTCCGGCCGGTGACCATGCTCGCCGCCGCACCGTACGTATTGGTGGTGAATCCGAACGTCGCGGCGAAGTCGGTGCGCGAACTTATTGCGCTTGCGGCGTCGAAACCCGGCGGCATGAATTTCGCCTCCGGCGGCACCGGCACCGGTAATCATTTTTCGGGTGAGTTGTTCAAGCTGCTGGCCGGCGTCGAGCTCGTGCACGTGCCTTATAAAGGCACCGGTCCGGCGCTGACCGATGTGCTCGCCGGCCAGGTGCAGATCATGTTCAGCAATTTGCTGCCGACGATGCCACATGTGAAGGCGGGGCGGCTGCGCGCACTGGCGGTGACCAGCGCGCAGCGTTCGCCGTCGGCGCCGGAATTGCCCAGCGTCGGCGAGGCGCTGCCGGGGTATGCCACCACCGTGTGGCACGGCCTGCTGCTGCCAGTCGGCGCACCGCCGGCGGTGGCGGCGCGGCTGCATCGGGAAGTGACGGCTATCCTGCGCGAGCCGGAAATCAAAAGCCGGCTCGCCGCGCAGGGCACCGACACCGTCGGCAACAGCAGCGAGGAATTCACGGCGGTGATCCGCGAGGAAACGCAGAAGTGGGCGAAGGTGATTGCGCGCGCCGGCGTCAAAGCTGAGTAGGCGGAGCAGACGCGCGCGGCGCGGGTGGCTGTTAATCGCCCTTAACCACCCTTAGTCACCAATCGGCAGATCGATGCCCACGTTTTGTTTCAGCGCGGCATCGAGCACGAACTTGCCGGTGTAGAGATCCTGCACCGCCATGCCGTGCGATTCGTAGAGCGTGATGTCGTCTTTGCTGCGGCGGCCCGGCACGCGGCCGGTGATGATTTCGCCGAGTTCGGGCAGCGAGTCCCAGTCGATCAGGCCGGT
>CALQCM020000140.1 GCA_943329075.2 Chitinophaga pinensis
ACGCGTGAATCCGACCCAGTTGCTTTTGAACAAAGCTCTGTGCAATCCTTCTTGCGTGCGTGTGCATGATCGATCTCCGTGTTGGTTGGTCCCAACACAGAGAAAAAACCGTTCATGCACACGCCGTTTCTCATCACCTTACATTCAAACTATTGATTTGTAAATATCTTTAGTTCTAAAAGCCGGGGAAACATCAGGGGAATCCCCCTGAGAGCCGCCGAGCAGCGCAGTCACGACGGGGGCAGTCGGCGAGCACTGTCTGAGCCCTCGCTTGCGAGGGCGAGTTGCGCAGCCGCCCGGCGTGGCGAGCAGCGCAGGGAAGTCCGAAGGACCGGCGAACCGGGGGCGGTTTTCTTTGGTTCCCGGACTCAAACAACAAGTGCAACACTTCTAATTATAAGGAGGTGTTGCCTATGGGAACGCACTACTGCCACTTTAGCGCTGAAGAACGCGGGGTGATCATGGCAATGAGTAACGAGGGGCGAAGTGTCAGAGCGATCGCCGCAGCGCTCGGGCGTGCGCCCAGTTCGGTCAGTCGGGAACGATGGCGCAACGGATGGAAGCCTACTGACGGACAGGCATTTATGGGGCGTCCACCGTTACAGTCGGGCTACGACGCCAGTCGCGCCAGTCAACGCGCTCGTCGCTTGCGTCATCGATCAAGAGGAATGCGTAAACTTGCTCGTGACAGTGCATTGTGGGCATCCGTTCGCGCCCTGCTGGAGGCCGGCTGGTCGCCGGAACAGATCGCTGGCACACTGAAGCAAGATCATCCCATCCATCCTGCCTTGCGAGTGTCACACGAGACCATCTACACGGCGATCTACGCCCACCCGAAGGGGGCATTGCGGCGGGAGGTCGTGGCATTGCTGCGGCAGAGTCGTTGCTTACGCCGGCCGCGCAGTCGTGGGCCGGAACTTCGTGGTCGCCTGGCCAATCTGCTGAGCATCCACCTGCGTCCGCCCGAGGCGAATGATCGCCTGCTGCCGGGGCACTGGGAGGGTGATTTCATCAAAGGTACGCGCAACGGGTCAGCCGTAGGCACTTTGGTTGACCGGAAGACGTTGTTCGTAATGTTGGCAAAGATGGAGGCGTGCACGGCACAGGCGGCCCTGGAAGGGTTTGCTACGGCCTTCGGTCATATCGATGCTTCGTTGCGCAAGACACTCACCTACGATCAAGGCAAGGAGATGGCTCTCCATGCACAATTGGCGGAACGCACCGGATTGCAGATTTACTTTGCCGATCCCCATAGCCCGTGGCAGCGCGGTATCAACGAGAACACCAATGGATTGCTGCGCCAGTATTTACCGAAGAACGAAGATCTCTCGCGTTTCACGCAACGCGAGTTGGATCAGGTCGCGTGGATGCTGAACACGCGCCCGAGAAAATCGTTGGGATTTCGAACGCCTGCAGAAGTGTTCTTTGATCACTGCATTTCAAAACGAATTACACTGGACCCCGTTGTTGCACTTGGACTTTGAATCCGCCGTTACTTTCTTTGGGCGCCCAAAGAAAGTAACCGGCCGCCGGGCCGCACCCGGCGAAGTTAAAGCACCGCGCCTATCTTTCTCGACAAACGCGTGGGCAACAAGTTGCCCACCCTACGATCAATTCGCGCTCTTCAACCCCTCGTCCCGAATCAGCTTGCCCCAGGTATCGTGATCGCGCCGCACCTTGACCGCGAACTCCGCAGGATTCATCAACAGCACCTCGACGTTCTGCGTCGCGTAGTAATCGCGCATTTCCGGCGTGGCCAGCACTTTGACGATCATGCTGTTGAGTTTCTCGACGACCTCGCGCGGCGTGGCGGCCGGCGCGAAGAGGCCGTGAAAACCCGTGTATTCGTAATCGCGCACGCCCGCCTCGGCCACCGTCGGCAGATCGGGCATGACCTCGGAACGCGTTTTGCCGGTGGTGGCCAGCGCGCGCAGCTTGCCCGCCTTCACGTGCGGTGCCATGACAATGATGGAGAAAATCATCATGTCGATGCGACCGCCGATCATGTCGGCGAGCATCGGGCTGTTCGAGGCATAGGGCACGTGGGTGATCTGGATGCCGGCGCGCACGCGAAAGAGCTCGGTGCCGAGATGAAAACCGGTGCCGTGGCCCGGCGAACCGAAGCTGATCACGCCCGGCTTCTTCTTCGCCAGCGCGACGAGGTCGGCGACGGATTTCACCGGCATCGACGGATGCACCACCAGCACCGCCGAGAACTGCCCCATCGGCGCCACCGGCACCAGATCGCGCATGACGTCGATCGCCATTTTTTCCTGCATATGCGGATTGGTGGTGATCGAAGAACCGGGACCGCTGAAAATCGTGTAGCCGTCGGGCGCCGCGCGCGCCACCAGTTCCATCGCAATGTTGCCCGAGGCGCCGGGCCGGTTGTCGATGATGACCTGCTGGCCGATCGCCTCGGAGAGTTTGCGCGCCAGCGGCCGCGCCAGCGAGTCGCTGTTGCTGCCGGCGGTAAAACCGATGATGACTCGGATGGGTTTGGACGGATAGGGCTGTGTCGGAGTTTGCGCCAACGCCGGTGCAAAATACACGCAGCACAACGCAATCAAGGTGCACCACATGCTAATACCTGAACCAATTGCGGCATGCTTTAACATGGGTGCTCCCTCCTTGACGCAATCGCAGGGTGCGCATTGCGCACGCGGTACGCCGGTGATCGGTGCGCAGTGCGCACCCTACAAAACGAGTCCCTTCATCACCGCATACAGCGCGTTCTGCGCCTCGAAACCGATGCCCGGACGCTGCGGCAGTTTCAACCAGCCGTTTTCGACTTTCGCCTCGTCGGCAAAACCGGCAAACACGCCGAACACATCCGGGTAGGCCTCGCAACCGCCAAGGCCGAAGCCGCCGACGATATGCAGCGTCATCTGGTTGCCGCCGTGCGGGAAGATCGAGGTTCTTTGCCACTTGTGGCGTTTGAGCATGTCGAGCGTGCGTGAAAACTGCGTGATGCCGTACGACTGCGGCACGTCGATCTGGATGATGTCGCGGTCTTCGCGCATGCCGCCGAAGCGCACGAGGTTCTCGATGTCGCCCGTCGAAAACAAATTCTCGCCGGTGCCGATCGGCGAATCGTAGATCGAGGCGAAGTCGGCGAGCAGCGCGTAATCTAGCGGATCGGTCGGCTCCTCGAACCAGCGCAGCTTGAACCCTTTCAACGCCTGCGCATATTGCAGCGAACGCGCGCGATTAAAGCCGGCGTTCGCGTCAACGGCGAGACGGTCGCTCGAACCGACGATCTTGATGCCGGCCTCGACGCGTTTCACATCGTCCGGGATCGTCATGCCGCCGACCTTGATCTTCATGGTCGTGTAGCCCTCGTCGAGGCGCTTGCGGATTTCGTCTTCGAGTTCCGGGATGCCCTTGCCCGGCGAATACCAGCCGCCACCAACGTAACACTGCACCTTGTCCAGCACATTGCCATCGCCGAATTTTTCAGCCAGCACCGCATGCAGTGGCTTGCCGGCAATTTTCGCCACCGCATCCCAGCACGCCACTTCGATGGTGCCGATGGCGACCGAGCGTTCGGTGTGCCCCCCCGGCTTCTCGCGCTGCAGCATGGCGGCCAGTATCTTCGCCGGATCGAGGTTGTCACCCGCCTCATTCAACAGCGACTCGGGTTTCGCTTTCAGGATGCGCGGAATGAAACGGTCGCGCATCTGCGCGCCGCAGGCGTAACGCCCCGTTGAATTGAAGGCAAAACCGGCGACCGGTTTGCCGTCACGGATGACGTCGGTGATCACCGCCACCACCGAGGTTGTCATTTCCGAAAAATCGAACACCGCGTTGCTGATGGTCGAATTGATCGGGACTGCCACTTCACGTATTGCGGTGATTCTCACGCCTTACTCCTCACAGCCCATGCTGGAAAAACAGACCGTCGCTCCCGCGAAAGCGGGAGCCCAGAATTTTCTGGCGTCAACTCGACCATTACCGGTCTGGATTCCCGCTTTCGCGGGAATGACGATACGACAGAATCAACGCTTTTCACTCAATCGTGAATCCTTCTATTCGGCTTTAAGACCGGACGCTTTGATCACCTTGCCCCACTTCTCGATCTCGCTCTTCACCTGCGCCGTAAATTCTTCCGGCGTGCTGGCGACGATGTCGAAACCGAGTTCCTGCACGCGCTGTTTGGTCTCGGCCTGCGCCATCAGGCGTTTGATGTCGGCGGCGATTTTGTTAACGATCACTTTCGAAGTGCCGGCCGGCACGAACACGCCCTGCAGCGTGTCGGCCTCCTGGCCTTTGAAGCCGGACTCCGCCATCGTCGGCACATCGGGCAGCGCGGAAGAACGTTTCGCACTCGTCACCGCGAGTCCGCGCAAACGGCCGCCGAGTATGTGTTGGGTCGCCGGCGGCATCGCCACGCAGCCAAGCGGCACCTGGTTGCCGATCACCGACGCCACCGCCGGGCCGGCGCCGCCGAAGGGCACGCGCACGATGTCGAGTTTCGCCGTCATTTTGAAGAGTTCCGCCGACAGGTCCGGCGTGGTGCCGACACCCGGCGTGGCGACGCTGTACTTCTTGCCGTCCTTCATCGTCACTGACACCAGATCCTGCATGGTCTTCGCCGGTACCGACGGGTGGGCAACAAACACATTGGGCGAGGCCGCGATATTGGTCACCGGCACGAAGCTCTTGTACGGATCGTACGGGATCTTCGCGTAGAGCGACGGGTTGACGACGTAACTCGAACTCACCACCGCAATGGTGTAACCATCAGCTGTCGCCGTGGCCGCCATGCCCATGCCGATGTTGCCGCCGGCACCGGCGCGATTGTCGACCACCACCTGGTTGCTCCATGCCTCCGACAGCTTCGCCGCCACCACGCGCGCGATGACGTCGGTCGGCCCGCCCGGCGCAAACGGCACGATCATGCGCACCGCCTTGCTCGGATACGGCGCGTCAGCCGCATTTGCCGCGTTGCCTATCGCCACTGCGGCGCCGAGCATCAATGTGTATTTGAAAAACTTTTTCATGTTGTGCCTCGCTGACTTGAAGAATTATTCGGGTTGGATGCCGGCGGCCTTGACGACCTTCGCGTAACGCATGATCTCCGACTGCAGAAACTCAGAAAAGTATTCCGGCGTGCTGAAGGCCGGATCGAAACCGGCAGCGGTAAGGCGTTCGCGGCCGTCCGCTGACTTCATGATTTTGTTCAGCTCGCCGCTCAGGCGCGCGACGATTTCGCGCGGCGTGCCGGCCGGCGCGGCAATGCCATACCAGCTCAGCACTTCGAAACCGGCAAAGCCCGCCTCTTTCGAGGTCGGCACATTCGGCAGCATCGGCGAACGCTCGCCCGCCAGCACCGCCAGCGCGCGCACGCGCCCCGCCTGCACCTGCTGCACCGCCGACGGAATACCGATCACCACCATTTCGATTTGTCCGCCGATCATGCCCATCATCGCCTGGTTCGAGCCTTTGTACGGCACGTGCACCAGCTTGATCTTCGTCAGCACATTGAGCATTTCACCGGCCAGATGCTGGCCGGTGCCGACACCGCCGGAGCCGAAATTGAGTGTGTCTGGATTGCCGCGCGCCAGCTGCACGAAATCCTTGAGCGTTCTCGCCGGCACGCTGGGATGCACCAGCAGCACATTCGGTATCTGCGCCACCAGCGACACCATGGTCAGATCTTTCACCGGATCGTAGCCGAGCTTTTTGTACAGACTCGGGCTGATGGCGAGTGCCGGCGACACCAGCACAATCGTATAGCCATCGGGCGCCTGTTTCGACGCGTAATCGGTGCCGACGTTGCCGCCCGCACCCGGCCGGTTGTCGATCACCACCGGCTGGCCGAGGTTCTCGGTGAGTTTCTGTCCGACCACGCGGCCGAGGATGTCGGTTGGTCCGCCCGGTGGAAACGGCAAAATCATGCGCACGACTTTGGCCGGATATGGCGCGTCGGCGGCGAGTGCTGCGGAAATTGCCGCGATCGCAAAGGCGGCGGCCAGCATACGGCTCAGCAATTTTTGCATTGGGTATTGGCGTCTTGTTTGGGTGCGCCATTGTACGACTGTTTACGCCTAGACTGCTCCCCCCACCCCTGCCCCTGATGTTTCCCCGGCTTTTCATGCTCGTAATCCGAGTCGTTTCTTGAGCACCTGCATGGCGAAGTCGGTCAATATAAGGGAATGCTGGGTACACAATAGTTTAGCCAAAGTGATGATCGATAGTTCGCGCGCA
>CALQCM020000141.1 GCA_943329075.2 Chitinophaga pinensis
ACTTGCCACGCGCATCGCCGTCCCCAAAGTAAATCTCATAATTCATGGATTCGACGAATCGTTTTTAGTTCCATTAATTACAAAGCACTACACTAGCGGTCGCTCAGGCCGTAATTCTGCGTCAGTTCGAGGGCCGGCTCAAGCCAGAATTTTGCTTCGCCATCCGCGCAGGTGACATGCACATGCAGGCGCAGTTCTTCGCGCGAAAAGAAGAAGAACCGGAACCCGTCTTCGCGAAAGATGGTCGGACTCAAAGGCTATCCCCGCCCATCATGCGACGAAAACGCAATCCGGCACGGCTTGTCCGAGCGGTTGCTCCACGCATGATTGCTGCCGCGCTGCACGACGGTGTCGCCGGCCTTGAGATGCACTTCTTCCTTGTCGAGCACCAGCGTGATTTCGCCGTCGAGGATCAGGCAGAAGTCGAGCGTGCGCGTTTTCTGCATATAGGGGTGGGGTGCGTTCGGCGACCAGGTCGAGGCGGCGGGTGAACCCATGGCCGCGAAGAAGGCCTGCACTTCTTTCGCGCCGACCTTGCCTTTGTGGCTGGCCTCAGGCGGGAAATCGACGATGCGGCAGACCGATCCGCCGGCCGGAGGTTCGATGGTGTGCGTAGCGTCGAGAGATTCGCGCACGTTTTTCAATCGCGCCGGCGTGCGGTCGGTGACCCAGATGCGGGTCGAGGCGTAGCCGGGGCGCGCGGGATCGGTGCGCACGTCGGGCGAGGCCGCGTCGGAGATGCATTTGGATTTTTCGTTGTCGTCGATGCAGACGATGCGGCGGACGGGTTTGAGTTGTTCGGTCATGTGGGCCTCAGTTTTTTGCACTTAGGGTGCGCTTTAAGTTTTCGTCACTCCCGCGAAAGCGGGAGTCCAGTGGTTTTAAAGATGCTGGCGTTGAATCTTCTGGATTCCCGCTTTCGCGGGAATGACGGAAGAAAAGAACGCCGGCGTGCTTTTATTCATCTCACTGAATCCTGAATCCTGAATCCTGAATCCTGAATCCTGAATCCTGAATCCTCGTATTTGGCACCCATCATGACAAAGGCCATCAGGCTGCCTTCGCGCGGGTTGCACCAGCCGTGCCAGTTGCCGATCTGCACGACGACATCACCGGGGTTCATGATGTATTCGCCGTCGTCGAGCAGCAGTACGCGTTCGCCTTCGAGCACAATGCCGTAGTCGAGCGTTTCTGATTTGTGCACGGGTGACGAGAAACCGTTGGCGCCACCTTTGTCCCAGGTGCCACCCTCGCGCTGGCGCGGTTCGTGCAGCGGCACGGCAGTGGGATCTTTGGCCGGATCGTAGCCGGGAACCTTGCCCGGTGACTGCACGATGCGCAGATGACCGCCGTCATCGGGCGGCTCGAAGCTGAAGGGCAGGTTGCCGTAATCCTTGTCGCCGGTGATGACACTCGGGCATTCCTGATAGACCCAGACGTCGGTCATGCCGGTGCCGGGGCGGATCGGGCCGGCGTTGGCGTTGGGGGCGGCGCTGTCCCACAACACGCCGGATTTGCCGTCGGCATCGTTGCCGGTGACGACGCGGCGGATGGGCTTCAGGGGATTAGTCATGGTATGGATTCTCCTCGTGCGGGACTGTTGTAGACTTGCCGCCATTATAAATGTCATGGCGGGATACACTCATGCAAAAAATTGTGGCGATTGCGTTGGCGCTTGGAGTGGCGTTGCCGGTATTTGCAGCAGATACTGCGCCTTACCCGAGCCGGCCGATCCGTCTGGTCAATCCGTTTGCGCCGGGCGGCACGGTCGATATCAATGCGCGTGTGCTGGCGGCCGAAGTCGCCAAGCAATTGGGCGGCAACATCGTCATTGACAACCGCGATGGCGCCAACGGCATCGTCGGCACGCAGATCGTGGTCAACGCACCGGCCGACGGTTATACCTTCCTGCATACCTCGACATCGATTGCGATCAATCCATCGGTGCAACGCAAGCTGCCCTACGACACGCTGAAGGATCTGGTGCCGATCACCTTCATCGCCTTAAGTGCCGGCTATGTGGTGGTGGCGCATCCGGGCTTTGCCGCGCGTTCCATGAAGGACGTGATCGAACTGGCGAAGAATACGGCGAAGCCGGTGGCCTACAGCACCGCGGGCATCGGCAACTCGACGCATCTGGTGACGGAGATGTTCAGTGGTGCGGCCGGCATCAGCATGACGCACGTGCCTTATAAAGGCGTGGCACCGGCGTTGAACGCCGTGCTCGCCGGCGAAGTGCAACTGATGTTCATCCCGCCGACCTCGGCGGTGCAGCACATCCAAAGCGGCCGCGTGCGCGCGCTGGCCTACACCGGCAAAACACGCTGGTCGGTATTGCCCGAAGTGCCGACGGTGGCGGAATCCGGCTTGCCGGGTTTCAACAAGGACGCCGGCTGGAACCTGTGGGCGGCGCCGGCGAAAACACCGGCGGCGATCATTGCCCGCCTGCAGCGTGAGGCGCACAAGGCGCTGCAGCTGCCGCAGGTGCGCGAAGTGTTTGTGAAGGGGGGTTACGATCCACTCGGCAATACGCCGGAGGAAGCGCGCGCGTTTCTGGCGGCGGAGATCAAGCTCTACGGCGACATCGTGAAGAAGATCGGGTTGACGCCGGAGTAAGTATTGTGGCGCAGCTTCGGAGGATGGGTAGAGGCCCGCAGGGCCGCAACCCATCGCCTCGATCAACGCCGGACGATGGGTTTCGCTGCGCTCTACCCATCCTACAAACCCGTTGTTATTCGAGCGTGATCTTTTGTGCGCGGATCAATTTGCCCCAGCGTTCCGTCTCGCTGTGTATCCATTTGTCGAAGTCCGCCGGCGTGCTGCCAACGGTTTCATAGCCGAGTTCGGCGAAGCGCGCCTTGATGTCCGGTTGCGCGAGGATACGGACCGTTTCGGTGTTGAGGCGCGCGACGATGTTGCGCGGCGTTTGCGCGGGGGCGAGCATGCCGACCCACGATTCTGCAATAAAGCCCGGATACTGTTCGCTCATGGTCGGCACACCGGCCATCACGTTGCTGCGTTTGGCCGAGGTGATGGCGACGGCGTTGAGGCGTGCCGCACGGATGTGCGGGTTGAGTGTCGGGATGGTGGCGAACATCGCATCGGTGTGGCCGCCGATCAGATCGGTGACGGCGGGCGCGGCGCCGCGATAGGGCACGTTGATGACGTCGATGTGTGCTTCGACCTTCAACATTTCCATCAGGAGGCGCGCCGGCGAGCCGGGGCCGACGCTGGCGAACTTGAGGTCACCCGGGCGCGACTTCGCCAGTTGCACAAGGTCCTGCGTGGTTTTGACGCCGAGTTTCGGATGCACGGCGAGCAGCAGCGGGCCGCGCACCATTAGTGAAATGGGTGCGAGATCCTTCAGCGTGTCGTATTCAAGGTTTTTGAACAGATGCGGATTGGTGGCGTGGCTGTCGAAGACGGTCAGCAGCGTGTAACCGTCGGCGGGCGCGCGTGCCGCCATCGCGGTGCCGATGGTGCTGCCGGCGCCGGCACGGTTGTCGACGACCACCTGCTGGCCAAGCGCATCGGAGAGTTTGCTGGCGACCACGCGCGCGGCGATGTCGGCCAGCCCGCCGGAAACATTGGGCACGATCATGCGGACCGGTTTGGCTGGATAGTTCTGTGCCGCGGCCGCGTGAACGGCGAGGCAGAGAACGGCGGCAGGCATGCAGCGGAAATTCATTAAAACTCCGTCGGGGCTGCGCGAGGCGCAGGCGTTCACAGCAGGCGCGGCATTATAACGGCGTTTTCGCTGTGAGCGATGCGTTCTCCGCATGGCGCGGCAAGCGACGCGCCATGTTAAAGTTCATGACTTGAAAATCGTGAGGCACGCAACGATGACGATCAACGCAAGGGGCGGGGCGAAGAAGGCGCAACTCGTGCGCGAGCGCGTCAGCGACGAAGAATGGAAGCTGCGCTGCCAGTTGGCGGCCGCGCACCGGCTGGTCGCGCATTTCGTTTTCGTCGACATGACCTACAACCACATCTCGGTGCGCATCCCGGGCGAGCCCAGCCATTTCCTGGTGAAAGCCGAGAATGTGTTCATGGGGCAGGTCACGGCATCGAACGTCGTCAAATACGACGTCGATGGCAACCAGGTGATGGCTTCCGAATACAAAGCGAGCCCGGCGGCCTATAACGTGCACGCGTCGGTTTACAAGGCACGGGCCGACATTATGGCGGCGGTGCATACGCATTCGCCGGCGAACCTCGCGGTGTCGGCGCAGAAATGCGGCCTTCTGCCGCTCACCCAGCAGGCGATGCGTTTCTACAACCGCGTCGCCCATTACAAAAACGAATACGACGACACCACGCCCGAAGGCACGCGCCATATGGCCAAGGCGCTGGGCGACAAATGGCACATGCTGCTGGAGAACCACGGCGCACTGATCTGCGGCTCGACGCTGCCGGAAGCTTATATTTATCACCACTTTTTCGAGCTGGCCTGCCGCGCGCAGATTGGCGCGCTGGGGGGCGGTACTGAACTGGTGATGCCGACGCCGGAGGTCTGCGAAGAGCGGGCAAAGAAATTCGGCCGCATCGGCCAGTACAACGAAAGCAGCCGCGACTGGTTCGCCAGTATGGTGCTGGCCGAACAGTTGTTTCCGGAATACAAAGAATAGCGATGCGAACTCGTAGGGTGCGCATCGCGCCCGCGGATGGTGTTTGATTGGTGCGCGGTGCGCACCCTACAAGTAACGGTTTATCAAGGGGAGTTGAATGGCAAGTTTCAGATTGTTGAATTACGCCGGCGACCAGAACGAACCGCGCGCCGGCATACTGGTCGGCGGCGATACGGTGGTGGATTTGCAGGATGCGCTGCCGGCGACGGCATGGGCGCGCTCGACGCTCGACGTGCTGGGCGCATGGGAAGAAGCCTGCCCCGCGCTGCATAAACTTGCCGACAGCAAACCGAAAGGCAAACCGCTGACCGCTGTGCGCCTGATGGCGCCGATTTATTATCCGCCGGCGATTTATTGCACAGGTGCGAACTACATGGCGCATGCGAAAGAGATGTCGTCCGAGGCCAGTGGTGTTGACAAGGCAACGACGCAGCCTTATCTGTTTTTGAAATCGGCACGCCATTGCATGATTTCGCCCAACGATGAAATCCGGCTGCCCGGTGTTTCGCAGAAAGTGGACTGGGAAGCCGAGTGCGCGGTGGTGATCGGCAAAAAGGGCCGCAACATCAGCGTCGCCGATGCGATGAAACACGTCGCCGGTTATACGATCATGAACGATCTGTCCGCGCGCGACCTGTCGCGGCGTCCGGACTGGCCGCGTTGGAACATCGACTGGTTCGGCCACAAGAATTTCGAAACCGCAGCACCGATGGGGCCGTGGATCACGCCGGCCGACGAAGTGCCGGATATTTACGCCTGCCAGCTGCAACTGTGGGTGAATCAGGAAAAGATGCAGGACACGCTGGTGTCGGGTCTCATTTTCAACATCGCCGAGCTGATCGAATACCTGAGCCGGCGCATGACGCTGTTGCCCGGTGACGTCATCGCCACCGGCACGCCGTCGGGCGTGGGGCGTCCGCGCGGCATCTTTTTGAAGCCGGGTGACAAAGTGCGTATCTCGCTGGATTGCGTCGGCACGCTGGAGAACCCGGTGGTGCAGGGGGTTTAGAGGCAGGATTCAGGAAACAGGATTGAGGATGGCGCGATAGTGGATCTGGAACGATTGCAGGCGGGATTGAAGGGGATGGTTGAAATAACCGTTGGCGAGGAGCACACCGCGCCGCACGTCGGCAGCGGGCGCGTGCGCGTGCTGGCGACACCTATCATGATCAACCTGATGGAGGCGGCGGCGCTGCAGGCGGTGGAAGGTTTTCTGCCCGAAGGCCACCAGACCGTCGGCATCCATCTCGACGTAACGCACGTGGCGGCGACACCGGTGGGCATGCGGGTGAAGGCGCACGCGGAACTGACGCGGGTGGACCAGCGCACGCTGTATTTTCGCGTGCACGCCGAGGACCAGAAAGAGCGTATCGGCGAGGGCGCCCACGAGCGTATCGTCATCAATCTGGCGAAATTCGACCTGCGCATGCAGGACAAGCTCAAACTGATCGGCGGCGGGTGAGGGGGGCGGGACAGAACTTGGCACGGCCAATGCTGTGCC
>CALQCM020000142.1 GCA_943329075.2 Chitinophaga pinensis
GCGTGCGTGTGCATGATCGATCTCCGTGTTGGTTGGTCCCAACACAGAGAAAAAACCGTTCATGCACACGCCGTTTCTCATCACCTTACATTCAACCTATTGATTTGTAAAGATCTTTAGTTCTAAAAGCCGGGGAAACATCAGCCCCTGCCCTCCCCCACAAGGGGGGGAGGGAGAAAAACCTTTGCAGTAATTGCCTGGGGTGCGGGTTCAAAATGCCGATCGAAGGTCAACTCGTAAATTGCGCGCTTGTGTCGACGGCCCCTCCCTTGTGGGGGCGGGCATAAGCGAACACCCTTGCGATGCCGGAACTATTCCCCCCGAACACTCAGCGTGCCACCGCCGTTTCCGACAACCGCACTGTCTTGCCGCTGGCCACCGACTCCTCGATCGCCAGCGTGATGGCCAGATTGCTGCGCGCCTCGCGCGGCGTGGCCAGCATGCAGGGTTTACCGGTCGCGACAAAATCAAGCCAGTTGCGGGTTTCACTCGCCAGCGGCCCCCAGAATTCGCCACCGACCCAGTCGCCGGGCGCCGAACTGCTGAGGAAAGCCATGTTCACCGTCAGGTCCGGCACGTAGATATGCGGAATGCCGCGTTCGGTGTACATGATCTGGTCGAGATGGTCGTCGTCGATCATCAACACACCCTCGGTGCCGATCACCTCGACACGCGCGCAATAACCGAGCGACGGATATTTATCCGGCAGTGCGAAGCTGCAACTGAAATTGACCAGCGCACCGTCGGCCAGCGTGACCACCGCGTAGGTGACGTCATCGCAATCGAAACCGGCTTTGCGGATGGTACCGCCCTTGCCGCGCGCCCACACCTCGACCGCCGGATTGTCCGGCACCCACCAGCCGAGCATGTCGACGAAGTAAGTCAGCGAATCCACCACCGGCGTCGCATGTGGATCGCGCTTTAACATCTGGAACACCTGCGCGCGCGAATTGTAGATGCGCGCCGACAGCCCCGACACGCTGCCAAGACGCCCCAGCGAGATCTGCTCTTTCACCGTTAGATAACGGCGCTTGAAACGGCGGCTGTAACCGACGTGCAGGCTGCCGCTGCTCTGCGCGGCGGCGGCGATCAGACGGTCGGCGTCTTCCAGCTTCAGTGCGATCGGTTTCTCGACCAGCACATGTTTGCCCTGCGCCAGCGCCTGCAGCACCGGCGCGACATGCTGGTGCTCGCCGGTGGCCACCACCACCGCATTGATCGCCGGATTGGAAATCACTTCCAGACTGTCGGTGCCGACGATGGTTGCGCCGGCGCTGTCGGCAAGCTTTTTGGCCGCGCCTTCATTGAGGTCTGCGACGCCGATGCAATGCACCGCCGCGTGCGCCGCCGCCAGTTTGGCGCGCATGTTACCGATGCGACCGGCGCCGATGATGGCGAGACCAATCTCCCTGCGCTGCAGTACTGACTTTTCCACCGCGGACTCCATACGTATTGTTGGGAACCCGGCCATCATAGCCGACCGCGCAACACCGCCCGCGGCTCGCGCGACACAATTCTTTTTGTGACGCTCATTGGAGGCAGCACGTATACTGTTGCCCCCTTTGCCCCATTGACCTGACGCAGTTTCCTTTGAGTCATTCGAACGCCATGTCCCTTGCAGCCGCAGCCGGCAATACCAGCGCCATCACCTGCGCATCCTGCCAGGCCTGCTGCTGCCGGCTCGAGGTGATCCTGATGGGTGACGACGATGTACCCGCCGAATTCAGTGAAAAGGACCGCTGGGGCGGCGAGGTGATGAAGCGCCTCGACGACGGCTGGTGCGCCGCGCTGGACCGCAAGACACTCTTGTGCAGAATCTACAAGCAAAGGCCCGGCGTCTGCCGCGATTATCCGGTCGGCGACGGCGACTGCCTGACGGAACGAACCAAGGCTTCCCTGTAAGCGGCATCCCGCCGGAATTTCTGGAAACACCCGATGATCGATGTACTGATGCCTTGCGCCGGGGCGGACAGCGGTGAGTGCGTGGCCGCCACCCGGCGCTGGATCGAGCGCGCGGTGATCGGACTCAATCTCTGTCCGTTCGCCAAGGCGGTGCACCACAAACGGCAGATCCGTTTTGCGGTCACCGCGGCATGCACGGCCGACGAGCTGCTCGCAGAACTCGCGCATGAACTCGAATGCCTGGCCGCGGCAAATGCCGAAGACATCGACACCACCCTGTTGATTCATCCGCGCGTGATGACCGGTTTCATCGATTACCAGTTCTTTCTCGCCGAGGCCAATGCCACCGTCAAAAATCTCGGCCTCGACGGCGTGTTGCAAATCGCCAGCCTGCATCCGGATTATGAATTCGCCGGCAGCGCCAGCGACGACATCGACAACTACAGCAACCGCGCGCCCTACCCGACACTGCATCTACTGCGCGAAGCCAGCATCGACCGCGCCGTGGCGGCATTTCCCGACGCGGCAACCATCTTCGACAAAAACATCGCCACCCTGCGCCATCTCGGCCATGCAGGCTGGCAACAACTGTGGACGACCAAACCATGAGCACATATCCCGTTCTTACATGGACCGAAGCCGGCGAAGCCCGTTCAGCGCGCTGGCGCTCTGAGCGCGGCACGCTGCCGCACAAACGCGTCATCATTGCCGACGACAGCATGACGGCCGACGCCGCCTATCACCACGCCTGCGAAGGCACGGCGCTATTGTGGCGCGGCGACTTTCAGAATGCGCGCCAACTGCTGAAGGCACTCACGGTGCGCGCCGACCGCAAACCGCGCGCGCCGCGCGCCGCCCGCGGCGGGCCGCCCGTGGCACCGCAGCCGACACCGTTTCCCGAGGCATTTCATCTCTACCGGCAGAGCCGCTCGCAGCGCGCACGCATACTGGGCATGCTGCTGATTCCGCTCGATGACGACTACGGCGTGCCGCTGCGTCGCGCGCCCGACGTGCGCGAAGCCTGCACCGAGGCTTATGGTGCGAAAGCCGAAGACGCGACCGCTTCGGTCACCTCGCTGCGCGAACTGGTGGGCATGATCAGCGCGCACGAATGGCGCAAGAAGGGCATGGACATCCCGACCCTGGCCGGGCGCATCCACCCGCATTACGGCGTGTTCGCACCGGTGCGCAACGATTACATCGAACTCGTCATCGCCGCCCCCATGCCGGCGCCTGCGCCCGCACTCGCCTTTGATATCGGCGCCGGCACCGGCGTTATTGCCGCGGTGCTGGCACAACGCGGCATCGCGCAGATCATCGCCACCGAACAGGACCCGCGCGCGCTCGCCTGCGCACGCGAAAACATCGCGCGCCTCGGCTTTTTCGGCAAAGTGAAAATCGTCGAGGCCGATTTGTTCCCGGAAGGCCGCGCCAACCTCATCGTCTGTAATCCGCCGTGGATACCGGCGCGCCCCAGCAGCTCACTCGAACACGCCGTCTACGATCCGGACAGCCGCATGCTGCTGGGCTTCATCAATGGCCTTGCCGCGCATCTTGAAACCGGCGGCGAAGGCTGGCTGGTGCTTTCAGATATCGCCGAACGCCTCGGCCTGCGCACGCGTGCCGCGCTACTCGCGGCCTTTGAAGCAGCGGGGCTGACGGTCTCGGGGCGGACGGAAGTGCGGCCGCATCATCCCAAGGTCGGTGACAAGTCGGATGCTCTGCACGCGGTGCGTGCGGCGGAGGTGACTTCGTTGTGGCGGCTCGCGGCGCACTGATCACGAGGAGCTTCGTGGGCGAAAGAGTAGCAGTACAGGTGATTTTTACCGGATGAATGAACAAATCGACTCCGGTTCATTTTGCTTTAGAGTTTATTGTTAAGTGGCTTTTTAAATAACAGCTAATCTACATAGCTAATTAAATAAAAACCGCTCAGATACTGGTTATGGAATATTTAAGAAATTACACTTCATTTGACTCAAATCCCATGCAACACTTTTAAGATATAACTAACAACGAGAAGAACAATATGAGCGAACTTTTAACATGCAGTAAATGTAATCATGAATGTGCTGTGGATGCTGCCACCTGCCCCAACTGTGGAACAAAAGATGTTCATGAATACCCCAAATATCTAGTTTTGGGAGGACTGGGAAATTTGGCGCTTGCATTCGGTGTTAGCAAGACTTTCCCAAACTTATCTACGTTTTGGATCTTCATCTCCGTTATAACAATCCTAGCCGGGATCTTCAGGTCAAGCGTCTTGAAATTTATTGCTAATCATAGGAAATGAAGTCACGTAGGTTGGGCTGACGAAGGAAGCCCAACAATACTATTCTCACCTTCTACGTCCCGTTTGCCGTCTGCACCCGTTGCATGGGTCGCAAGTAACGCCATCAGCCGTTATCCCTGACTTTGATGTTGGGCTTCCTGCGTCAGCCCAACCTACGGCCTTAGATTGCACTGATCAATTTGCAGGTGGCATGCCCGCGTCGAAGGGCAGTTTGTCCATCAGCCCCGTTTCCCGCGCAATCCGCGCCAGATCGGCGAGCGTGTCTTCCGGCAACAGCAAACCATCACGCCGGTTGGCAATATTGCTATTGGCTTCGATTTCGCCCGGATAAAACACTTCGTCGTGGCCTTTGGCGAGGGGCACCGATTTCAATTCCGCAATGTATTCCTCCATGCGCGCGTTGAATTGCGCCAGCGGCTGGAAGGCCTCGATGTTCATGGCGATCATGAAGTGGCCGCAGTTGCTTTTCTCGGCGGTCTTGTAGGGGCTGTGCACCTGCGAGAGAAAGCCGCTGCCGGTCAGCACACCCGATAACACGTCGACCATCATCGCCAGCGCGTAACCCTTGTGCCCCGCCATCGGCAGGATGATGCCGTCGATCGCGGCCTGCGCGTCGGTGGTCGGCGCGCCGTCGGCGTCGATCGCCCAACCCTCGGGGATCGACTGGTGTTTGTTGCGTGCGAGATAAATCTTGCCGCGCGCCACACCGGTGTTCGCCATGTCCATCAGGAAGGGCGCATGTTTACCGGCGGGAGTGGCCACCGAAAACGGATTGGTGCCGATGATCTTCTTGCGCCCGCCCCACGGCGCCATCGCCGGGCCGCCGTTGCTGGTGAGAAACATCGCATAGCCTTCCTGCGTGCCCATGCGCGTGTAATACATGCAGGTGCCGAAATGGTTCGACATGCGCACGCCGACTGCGCCCAAGCCGTGCGCCTTGGCGCGCTTCACCGCCTCGCGCGTGGCAAGCTCGGTCACCACATGGCCGACGCCGTCGTGGCCGTCGATCACTGCAATGCTGCCGGCATCGACAACGAATTCGGGTGTCGTCACCGGCTTCATCACGCCGTTGCGGATGCGGTCGAGATACCATCCCAGCCGCAGCACGCCGTGCGATTGATGGCCCCAGAGGTCGGCCTGCACCAGCGTGTCGGCGACGAGGCGCGCGTCGCGCTCTGGCATGCCGGCGGAAGCGTAGACGGCGGTGGCGAAGTCGAGCAGTTTTTCGGCGTCAATACGCTGGACGAAGTTCATATGTATGTTTCTTCACTAGTCTGGGAATAACCCGGTTTTACTCCCTCGCCCCGCTCGCGGGGAGAGGGCTGGGGTGAGGGGAGACCAAATTACGCAGTATTACCTGCATTACAGCTTCAGTTTGCTTCAGCACATCATTATTCCAGAACCGCACAATGCGATACCCCTTGGATTCAAGATATGCCGTTCTCTCCGCATCCGCAACGAATTGCTCTGCGTGCTGGCCACCATCAAGTTCGACGATTAGTCTTTTTTCAATGCAGACGAAATCGACAATATAAGGCGCGATCGGATGCTGTCGCCGAAATTTGTATCCGGCGACGTTTCGGTTTTTCAATAGCAGCCAAAGCCGCATTTCAGCGTCTGTTGAGGCTTTTCGAAGTTTTCGCGCCAGGTTTTCCACGCCTCGCCCCTCACCCCGGCCCCTGATGTTTCCCCGGCTTTTAGAACTAAAGATCTGTACAAATCAATAGGTTGAATGTAAGGTGATGAGAAACGGCGTGTGCATGAACGGTTTTTTCTCTGTGTTGGGACCAACCAACACGGAGATCGATCATGCACACGCACGCAAGAA
>CALQCM020000143.1 GCA_943329075.2 Chitinophaga pinensis
GTCAAGGCATCGGGCGCGCAACCGGAATAGAATAATAGAAATCGGAACAACCGCTGGACTCGATAACAGGGAGATCGATGATGCACGCACCAAGCTTTGTACGTCCGTTGCTCACCGCCGTTGCGCTGCTGCTGCCCGCCGTTGCTCTCTCGCAACCCGCGCAAAAACCATTCGAACCTTTCTCGGGCCAGCCCGGCAAGGACGTCGTGTGGGTGCCGACTTCGCAGGCGCTGGTCGACAAGATGCTCGACATGGCCAAGCTGACACCCACCGACATACACATGGATCTCGGCTCGGGGGACGGCCGCACCGTGATCACGGCGGCCAAGCGCGGCACGCGCTCGACGGGCATCGAATACAACCCGGACATGGTCGAGCTATCGAAGCAAAATGCGGTCAAGGCAGGCGTCACCGACAAGGCGACTTTCGTTAAAGCCGATTTGTTCGAAACCGATTTTTCGAAGGCAACCGTCATCACGCTGTTCCTGCTGCCCGACATCAATCTCAAGCTGCGGCCGAAAATCCTCGATCTCAAACCCGGCACGCGCATCGTGTCCAACACGTTCACCATGGGTGAGTGGAAAGACGATGAGACCGCGACGGTCGATGAGGCCGCTGGCTGCAGCTACTACTGCACCGCGCACCTGTGGATAGTGCCCGCCAAAGTCACCGGCACCTGGCATTCCGCGCAGGGCGATCTAACCCTGAAGCAGGAGTTCCAGATGGCGCAGGGCTCGCTGAAATCCGGCGCCAATACGGTGGCGATTTCGAATACAAAGCTGCGCGCGGACCAATTCAGTTTCAGCGCGGGGGGCGCCACTTACGCGGGCCGCGTCAACGGCAACACCATCGAAGGCACGGTCACGACGGGCGGCAATGCCACGAAATGGAGCGCCACCCGCCACTGATCTGTCATCCGCAGTTATTCGATGAATCCATAGAAGGAGTATCGGCATGCCTGCTGCACAATTGTTACGTCGCACATGGTTGACCTTTGCATTGTGCGTGCTGGCCGCGGGCGTCTGCGCACAGCCGGCCAAGAAAGGGTTCGAGCCGCAGGTCGGCCAGGAAGGCAAGGACGTCATCTGGGTGCCGACGCCGCAGGGTCTGATAGACAAGATGCTAGACATGGCAAAAGTCACGTCCGTCGATTACGTGATAGACCTCGGCTCCGGCGACGGCCGCACCGTGATTGCAGCCGCCAAGCGCGGCGCGCGCGCGACCGGCATCGAGTACAACCCGGACATGGTCGAACTTTCCAAGCGCAATGCGGAAAAAGAAGGCGTTGCCGGCAAAGCCAACTTCATGAAGGCCGATCTCTTCGAAAGCGACTTTTCGCAGGCGACCGTCATTACCATGTATCTGCTGCCCACCATCAATATGAAGCTGCGCCCGAAAATCCTCGATTTGAAACCCGGCACGCGCATCGTGTCGCATGCGTTCACGATGGACGAATGGTCGGCTGACCAGACCGATTCGTTCGATGGCCGCACCGCCTATCTGTGGATAGTGCCGGCCAAAGTCGAAGGCACCTGGCAGTTTGCGCAGGGCGAACTGTCGCTCACGCAAACCTTCCAGGTGGTCACGGGCACGCTCAAAGCCAGTGGCAATACCATCAAAATCACCAACGGCAAACTGCGCGGCGACCAGCTTTCCTTCAGCGCGGGCAATTCGGAATACACCGGCCGCGTCAACGGCAGCACCATCGAAGGCACCTCGAAAGGCGCGAGCGCCGGCCCGTGGAGCGCGAACCGCACGAGCACCAAGCCCGCGAAATAGCACCGACAGATCCTCAGGAGTTAATTGCATGGCGAAGCAGCAAAGCGTAGTCATCATCGGCGGCGGCATCATGGGCGGTGACATCGCCATCATTTTCGCCGCCGGCAACTGGAACGTGCACGTGATGAGCCCGTCGGAAAAAACGCGCAGCTCGCTGCCCGCGCGCGTCAAGACCGGCCTGAAAAAACTGGACGCGCCGGACGGCGCGGCCGCCCTCGTCAAGGCATACGCGACGCTTGAAGAAATTCCGTGGCAGGAAATCGATCTCGTCGTCGAAGCCGCGACCGAGGATCTCGCGCTCAAGCAGAAACTTTTCTCGCAGCTCGAAACTTTGGCGCGGCCCGATATTCCACTCGCCAGCAATACGTCGACTTTCCCGATCGGCGATATCGGCCGCCACCTCAAAACGCGTTCGCGCGTGGTCGGCCTGCACTACTTCATGCCGGCCCACCTCGTGCCTCTGGTCGAAATCATCCAGGCCGACTTCACCGACAAAGCGGTGGCCGACAAACTCGAAACGCAACAGATGGCGCTCGGCAAGGCGCCGGTGCGCGTCAACAAGGACATCCCCGGCTTTATCGGCAACCGCCTGCAGCACGCGATGATGCGCGAGGCACTGTATCTCGTCGCCGACGGCGTGGTGTCGCCCGAAGGCATAGACACCGCGGTGCGTTACGGTTTCGGCTTCCGCTTTCTCGCCTGCGGTCCGATGACGCAAAAGGAAATGTCGGGCTGGGACACCAATCTCTATGCCGGCACTTCGCTGTATCCGAGCCTGCATAATGAAAAGGAACCGCCGCAGTTCCTCAAAGACATGATCGCCAAAGGCCATATCGGCATGAAGAACAAGCGCGGCATCTGGGAATGGACCGACGAGAGCGTGGCCAAGGAAAAAACGCGTATCGAGAAAGTCCTGCAGCAGGCCTTTGCCGTGTTGAAAGCCGACGGCAAGTAGCCGCCGCTATGCGCTCGAGTGAAGCGTGAAGGGCAAGACTTTGAATACCGGTGTGGTTGTATTCGCCACTATTGCGGCACTGACGCATGGTATAACCCCGGCAGCAGCACAGGCTTACCCAAGCAAACCGATTCGCATGGTGGTGCCGTTTCCCGCCGGCGGCGGCATCGATACCGTCGCGCGCGTCATCGCCCCCAAACTCGCCGAAAGCCTCGGCCAGCCGGTGATCATCGACAATCGTGTCGGCGCCAGCGGTACCGTCGGCACCGAGGCAGTCGCCAAAGCAGCACCCGATGGTTACACGCTGCTCGCGACTTTCGCGAGCCACGCGCAGAATGCTTCGCTCTATCCCAAGCTCGGCTACGACACTGTGAAGGACTTCGCGCCCATCACGCTGATTGCAACGGTGCCCAATATCCTCGTCATCAATCCGTCGCTGCCCGTTAAAACCGTCAAGGAACTCGTCGCGCTGGCGAAAAAGCATCCGGATGAAATTCTGTATGCGTCGATCGGCAATGGCACCCCGGCGCATTTGTCGGCGGAACTCTTCAACAGCATGGCCGGCATCCGTATGACCCACGTCCCCTACAAAGGCGCGGCAGCGTCTATCGTTGCTCTAATCAGCGGCGAAACCCAACTCACGTTTACGACGGTGCTGGTCGCCATGCCGCATATCAAATCAGGACGCCTGCGCGCACTTGGCGTCGCTTCGCTCAAACGTTCAACCGTATTGCCAGACGTGCCGACGATAGACGAAGCCGGTGTGCGAGGCTATGAATCGAACGCATGGTACGGGCTGCTGGCACCCGCCAGGACGCCGCAACCGATACTCGATCAACTGCACCGCGAGACCGTCAAAACGCTACAGAACAATGACGTGCGCGACAACCTGAAAGGTCAGGGCGCGGAGCCCGTCGGCAACGCGCCGCGCGAATTCGCGGTCATCATCGCGGACGAAATCGAGAAATGGCGCAGGGTCGTGCTGGCGACCGGTGCCCGGGCGGATTAAACCTCGATTTCCATTTCGAGCAGCCCTTACGACAGTCCCTGTCGTAAGCATTCCTGACGCCATCCCTCAACGGCTGCGCCCACGTCCGATTTTATTCACACGCCCTGTTCTACCAGAGGTTGTAGTACGCCGAGCATTTAACTACCGGCGATAGTAGAACCCGCGCGCGCCTGGTGAATGCCCTCCAATCATCGTGTGTAAACCTGCTTGCAGTCTCCGCGTTACTGGACATATACTGTATATGCTTACAGTATCGTTCCGCGGCCCACGAGAGCGCCGCAAAGCGCATCACTACAGGAGACGCACATGGAAAAAGCAGACGCACTGAAGATCATCCAGCAACTCGCCGACGGCATCGATCCGCACACCGGCAAAGCGTTCGGCGCCGACAGTCCCTACCAGCATCCCGACACCGTGCGCGCGCTGTTCGTCGCGCTGCGCGCGCTCGATGCGCCGCCGGCCGCGTCCAAACCGCGCGCTGCCGCGGCAGCCGAAAACGCGCCGTCGAATTCCGGCAAGCCGTGGACGGACGATGAAGATAAGGCGCTCGCCGCCGCCTTCGACGCCGGCAAGAAAATCCTCGAACTGGCCACCGCGCACCAGCGCTCGCGTTTCGCGATCGAAGTGCGCCTCGCCAAGCTCGGCAAAATCGAGCAGCCCGCCAATATGCACGGGCGCAAAGTCGCCTCCGACACCGCGACTTACTCGGCACAACATTAAGAGTACTTACGAGTGGGCGAAACGGGAGACCGGCCGGAAAGGGAGCTTCCGCCGGTCTCTTGCCAGCCTTTACCCGAACCTATTGGAAAACCGCGATGGATGAACTGACCAAACGCCAGCAGGAAATCCTGCGCATGATCCGCGAGTTCATCGCGGATTCCGGCTTTCCGCCGACGCGCGCCGACATCTGCCGCGCAATGGGTTTCAACTCGCCCAACGCCGCGGAGGAACATCTGCGCACGCTGGTACGCAAAGGCGCCATCGAAATGCTGGCCGGCGCTTCGCGCGGGATTCGCCTGATAGAAGAGGATTTGGGATTGCCGCTGATCGGGCGCGTGGCCGCCGGCAGCCCGTTGCTTGCGGTCGAGAACATCGAAATGCATTGTCAGGTCGATGCGCAGCTCTTCAAGCCGCGCGCCGATTACCTGTTGAAAGTGCGTGGCTTGAGCATGCGCGATGCCGGCATCCTCGACGGCGACTTGCTCGCCGTGCATCGCGTGCAGGAAGCACGTTCAGGCCAGGTGGTGGTCGCGCGGCTGCACGACGAAGTCACGGTCAAGCGTTTCCGCCGCCGCGGCAACCAGGTGCAATTGATACCCGAGAACCCGGATTTCAAAATCATCGAGGTCGATCTCAACCGCACCCCGCTCGAAATCGAAGGCATTGCGGTCGGCGTCATCCGCAACGGCACGCTGTGAACGCCCTCGCTGCGGTACTCGCCCACTCCGCGATCTGGCGCGGCAACCAGTTGAGCCGCGTTACGAGTTCGAGCATACCGACCGGTTTTGCCGAACTCGACGCGGAGCTGCCCGGCGGCGGCTGGCCAACCGCGGCGCTGACCGAAATCCTGCCGCGGCATACCGGCATAGGCGAGCTGCGCATATTGGGAACAGCACTGGCCGCGCTGTCGGCGCAAAAACGCACTCTGGTGTGGATCGCGCCGCCTCACATGCCGTACGCACCGGCGCTGGCCGCCATCGGCATCGATCTCGAGCGCGTCGTCATCGTCACCACCCGCGCGCCGCGTGAAACTTTATGGGCCACAGAACAGGCGCTGCGTTCCAAGGCCTGCGGCGCGGTACTGGCGTGGCCCGGCGCCATCAAATATCCCGAACTGCGGCGCCTGCAGCTGGCTGCCGAAGACAACCCCGTGCTCGCCGTGCTGTTCCGCGCGCGGCAAGCGGCCGCCGAAACATCATGCGCAGTGCTACGCATCGATCTCCAGACTTATCACGGTCAGCTTGCCGTGCGCATATTGAAACGCCGCGGCGCCGCCCTCAACGCCCCCATCCTGCTCCATTCACCTGCCGTCACACCCGGACACGTAATCGTCGAGCATTTCGCAACGTCATCACGCTCGATGCCCTCACCCCGCGCCCGCGAAGGGCGGAACAGTTTCCATGCCCAAGTGTAATGATGTGACCCCGCAAC
>CALQCM020000144.1 GCA_943329075.2 Chitinophaga pinensis
ACCATGCATCTGCTTGTGGACGGTTAACGCGGCGAACATTTCTTCCCAAGCGGCCGCGTGTGTATCCCACACAAAACCCAGTTGATCAAGACGATTGAGGCGATCAGAGGGGAGTTTGTTGTTTTTATAATCCTGTTTCTGGTTATCACACCATAATCCTAACCTGGGGTTGTTTTTCGACTTCGCCGGCACATTACAATGGCCATGCGCCTGCTTATAAGCGGCCAATTCTGCGAACATTTCCTCCCATGCGACCGCATGTGGATTCCACTCAAACCCCAGTTGTTCAAGGCGTTTGAGGCGATCAGCCGAGAGTTGGCCTTTTCGGTAAGCAGCCCTCTGACTTCCGCACCAATTCGCAAGCTTCGGATTTTCGCTCCACTTATCCGGCACATTACAGTCGCCATGCTTACCTTTATAAACACTTAACGTCGCGAACATCTCCTCCCATGCATTCTCAACCAGATCCCAGGCAAATCCAAGATTATCAAGGCGGCTGATGCGCTCGGCCGAAAGTATTTTGTTCTTGTATTCTCCCCTCTGTTTTGTGCACCAGTTGGCAAGCTTGAGATCGTTCTTTTGTCGAGGCACGTTGCAATCACCATGAGTCCGCTTGTAAGCAATTAGCGCGAACAGCATCTCCTCCCAAGCAACGGCGTGTGGCTCCCATAAAAAGCCAAGATGCTCCAGACGTTCAATGCGGTCAGAGAAAAGTTTGTTGGTCTTGTAAAAAGATCTTTGATGTTGGCACCACTTGCCAAGTTGGCGATTTTTTTTCCATTCCCTCGGAACATTGCAGTAGCCATGCACTTGCTTAAAGGCAATCAACTGCCCATACCGCTCATCCCAACTGACGCCAAGTTCCTCTACAAGCCTGATGCAAATGGAACTGGCAAGTTCGGACAGTCCAATCTGCGGGCCTAACACTTCAAACTTGTCGCGCAGACGCGATTCGTCAAACCCGCCTGTTTTCCCTCGCTCAACCGCTAGCTCTTGAATGAGGTCGTTCAGTTCATCGTCGTTCTCACGCATGGCGTTGAGAACCTGCGCGATCTCATCGAAGTCGCTGCGCTCAAGGGCTTCATCAAGCGATTCACCTTTACGCATTTCGAGGAACAACGGCACCAGCACGTAGCCGCAGTCCTTGTCCGGCGCATTCCGCATGGCGCGGCCAACCGCTTGGACGATGTCCACCCTACTCCGTCGCGGGTTCATAAACGCGACCATATCGACAGTGGGCACGTCCACGCCTTCGGTCAGGCATCGGGCATTGGTGATTACGCCTCGCTGCGCCCGCGCGAACTCGCGCATGTGTTCATCGCGCTCCGCAGTAGGTTGCGCGCCGGAAACGTGGAAGCGCTCGAAGTTAGGCAGATGGCTGCCGACGCCCTCCGATTCGTTGGAGGCGAAGGCGGATGCGGCCTTGATGCTGGAGTGGAACGTGATGAGCCGCTTGAGGTTGTGTTCCTCGACAGCGCGCTTCAGCGCAATCTGGTGGGCCACCCATTTGGCCTTTACCGGGTCGCCCTTGATCGACACCTCGCCCTTGTCCATCAGTGCGTTGTCAATCATTTCGCTATCGACTACCGAGATCACCACCTTGTAGGGCACGATGATTTTCTGGTCGGCGGCTTGGGCGAAGGTCAGACGGTGCGCCACGCGGCCGTAGATCGCTTCATCGTCCATCGACGCAACGGCGAAGTCGCCTTCCTTGTTGCGCTTGGCGATGTTGTAGTGCCGCGGCGTAGCCGTTAGGAACAAGCGTTTGCGGATCGGAAGGTTTTTATCACGCAGTGCAAAGGCGTAGCGAGTGCCTTCGCGGCCGGTGGTTTTATGGGCTTCGTCGAAAATGCCGAGATCGAAGGGTTGCCGGCCCTTCATCGCCTCGCCGACCACTGGCGCCGACTGGTAGGTGCAAAAAACCACAGACACGGCGCTATCACCGGCGTTCAGAAATTTCCGCACAATAGCCGGATCGGTCCTAACGGGAAAATCTGCATCCTCTGGACGGACCTCAATTTCATCCAGGCCTTTTGACACCTTCGGATCCGAGCACACGCACAGATAGCGGAACCGTTCGCCCCAGTTCGTCCACTTCGCCCATTCGTGCAAGGTTTGCCGAATTAGGTTTAACGATGGAACCAGAACAAGAACGCTCCGCGGCTGCGCGGCCTCTGCCGCCCAAAGAGCGACCAGCGTCTTGCCGGTGCCGCAGGCCATGACAGCCGTGGCGCGTTCGTGGTTGGCGAGCTCGCTGGCGATGTCGTCCAAGGCGGCACGCTGGTGGAGCCGCGGTTCACGCACCACCGGCGCCGCCTTGATGCCTTCAATCCAGGTGGCAATGGCCGCCAGTTGCGCGGCATCCAGGCGGTCGAAGTCGCCGCCGCGCGTGGTCTGGAAATTGGTGCGAGACTCAGCGACCGCGGAAATTGCAATCGAATTTGTCAGAACAACGCGACGATCAGCCTTCTCCGAGATACCGAAGAATGTCGCTAGGTCGGCATAAGGATGTGGCGTTCTTCCGGAGCGGAATTTCACCTGATAGGCAACGAGCTCACCCAGCTTGGTCCGAAAAACACCGTCGTAGCCGTAGTCTTTGGACGGAAGGTTAAGCTTACGCCGGATGTCCGCTGGCACTTTGCCGGTCACCCACACCTCGGCGGCCTGCACCATCTCGTCGGTAACTAGATAGGCCTCGGCAAAAACCTCGAAAGCGTCGCCGCGTTCTTTTTCAGTGGGCAATTTCTCGATGCGGCGCTCAAGGGCGGCAAAGCTATCGAGCGTCTTGAATAGTCCGGACCGGGCGTATATCGACGCTTTATCGTGACTTGGTGAGCGAGGCAGCATTCGAAGATTCTATCTCGAGTTGGCGACGGAACTTTGGCCAACGCGCCGCCACTCCGATTGAGTAGGCAATTTCATCGAAATTCGCATTTACTAGTGCCCGGCCACAATTCTGCTAGTGCATTTAGTTACATCCGAAGGGCGAAAGAGCCTCGCCACACACTCTTGGCGCGCCCGCAGCGCTGGCCGATCAATTTCATTAAATGTAATGCGTTGCAGCACTGAACACGCTGGCATCATGCGTCTCATGTATGCGGATTCTGCGGCGGCAGATTTAGCATTAAACTTCAATCGAGCGCTATCCGTAACAGCCCAATAGCGTTTTGCTGCTTCCGCGCATGGCCCCTGCTCATCAACAACCGCCACGTGCGTACGCCCGTAATCCTTTTTACATCCGCCATTGTTGGCAACTCTTTCTGCTGCGGCAATTATCGCCAGGTCGTTGCACGCCGATGCAAGTTCATTGGAATGCGCTTCAGGCTTACTACAGGGGTATTCAACCGGAAATATTTGATGAGTCAGGGCGTATGCGGTCTTGTATCTCGAGGCCAATCCGGTCTTATTTTTAAGTAGCTCCGCGACAATAGCCTTTTCCTCAATCTCAAAGTTATCTGTCGCCGGCAAATCAGTCACATCAAATTCTTCTTTTGCATTAAGACGATCGACCTCTAACTGGAGCCACGCGGAATCCTCTTCTGAAATTTCCGGCAGACACACGTGATCCGGTATCACATTTGAATCACCGGCCTTCCGCGATTCAGTAAGCGTTAGCGCGAGAATGGTGCTTACCACCGCGACCGCGGCAAATGGCTTACGCCAAGCGCTTGAGATCATCTGTGCCCCTCAATTTCGATTTCATCGCACCCCGCGTCCCGCTCCCAGCTTCCGCAAGGCATTATCGTAACGTGCCGGCTGTGCTGACACCATAGGTGCGGCCCGGCCATGCCAATAGAATACCTGCAAGTCGCGCAGGCGCGGCCGTTCCAATCGCGCCAAGGGGTGAAATAAGCCGGTTTAGCCTCGGTGGGCATAGGTGCGCTGTGGGATAAGGGAAACGCCACCCTACCAAGGGACTAGCTCTTAGGGTGAGCTATACGCTTGCGGCGCTAACCGGCTCGGCGGCATTGGCATTTAAAGCGGCAAGCAGGGCCGCAAACAGTAACGCCCCGACCGCCCCTGCAATAGACGCCACGCTAATGTCCATTAGAGGTTACGATGGCAGCATACGCTTTTAGATTCACGGTGGCGCGGCATTGCGAGATGCCGGCAGGCTACCCGTGGCGTCCGGTAATTCACCGAAACACTGTGCCTGCATTCAGGCATGATCAAGACGCTATTGAGCGCCATAACAAGGTGAGGGAACTAGCACATGAATTTCTTCAAAGCGCTATTCAGCACACAATTTCTGCTGAAGCTTCTGATAATCGCCGGCATCTACGCTTTGCTGAATTTCGCTGATCACGGCGTAAGTGTCAGCATCAGCCACTATGTATACGGCGGATTGGAACTCACCCTCAAAGACAAGAGGTGAGCTAGGTTATTCAAGCGCGCCTACCAAACACACGGATTGACAGTCCGTTGCTTGGCCAAGCTGGCGCACGTTCCCTACAAGGGCGTGTGGAGGGTCTAAACGAGTGCAGACTACCAGTGGCGTTGGGCAACTTCACCAAAACACTGTGGCAATGAGGAAGATTATGAAACGACTGCTACTGGGACTGATGCTGCTGCTGGCGGCTACTGCTGCGAGTGCTGAGTGGACTGATGTTGGCGATAGTGACGAATTCATTCAATACGTTGACAGAGCAACGATTCGACGCAACGGGAATTTCGTCAAGATGTGGGATTTGAAGGACTACAAGTCAACGCAAACGGCTGCTGGCGAGTCTTTTTTGTCGACCAAGTCGCAGCAGGAATACGACTGTAAGGAAGAGAAGAGACGACTGCTTGCGTTCGCTTGGTTCAGTGGGCAAATGGGAAACGGCAAGGTTGTTTTTTCGAACAACGATCCCGCTAAGTGGGCGCCAGTCCAGCCGGGGAGCATCGGCGAAACACTGTGGAAGATAGCGTGCGGGAAATGATGCCCCCGGCGTGACAGGCCGGTATAGCAAAGACATTCGGATATTTAGAGAAGGCGAATGACTGACCCCGCCGAACAAGACCACGACCGCACTTTAGCGTTGATCCAACGCTACGCCACGCCGGTGTCACTTACTGGAATCGTGGTGTTTCTTGCCATTATGGGATTGGTAATCTGGCTCTAGTCCCACGTTTCATCCCAGCCCCGTCAGGTTCGCATTCAAGCCTGAAGGCGTGCCGCCAGCAGATGCCATGCGCACGTTACCCGCTGGCAACGAAATTCCAGTCTGCGCAAACGGCAATCCCGTTGTTTTGACCACAAATGCGGTATGAATCTGCACGTCAGACCAGGTTCCTTTAGGCGATTGGCATTGGAGGCTGATCGTTGCCCCGGCAATGGTGCCAGTGGCGGTGAAAACATATTCACCACCGGGTATAGCGACGGCCGATCCGGTTGCGCTGGCGTTTGATGCAAGTGTGTAGTTGAGGCTGTCGCTTCGTCTAGTTGGCATAGTGCGCCCTTTCAAGTGATAGAAAATTTTTATAAAAAAACTCGCAATAAAAAAATCAATTTGTGACAGAGGGGGTGCCGCGATAGGCTGGCCCGCCCTCGCTTTCCGGGGGTGGGGGCGCACCCACTCCCCCCGTCTGGCCATCACGCCGAATCGTCATTCGAAAACGTCCACGGTCGAACTGGCACCTCGGCTCCGTTGACGTGCAAGCGGCGGCGGCTCGGACACTTCCTCAAACACAGCGTCTTGCGGTTTCGCCAATGCGGATAT
>CALQCM020000145.1 GCA_943329075.2 Chitinophaga pinensis
CAAGGCCAGAGAGTTGATCAGGCCGATGTTCGGACCTTCCGGCGTTTCGATCGGGCACACGCGGCCGTAGTGGGTCGGGTGCACGTCGCGGACTTCAAAGCCGGCGCGTTCGCGCGTCAGACCGCCCGGTCCAAGCGCGGAGACGCGGCGCTTGTGGGTGATTTCCGACAGCGGGTTGGTCTGATCCATGAACTGCGACAGTTGCGACGAGCCGAAGAATTCGCGGATCGCAGCGGACACAGGTTTTGCGTTGATCAGATCGTGCGGCATCAGGTTTTCGGACTCGGCCTGCGAGAGACGCTCGCGGACGGCGCGTTCGACACGCACGAGGCCGGCGCGGAACTGGTTTTCCGCCAGTTCGCCGACCGAACGCACCCGGCGGTTGCCGAGATGGTCGATATCGTCGATCTCGCCCTTGCCGTTGCGCAATTCAACAAGGATACGGATCACAGCGACTATGTCTTCTTTTGACAGCGTGCCGGCGCCGGTAAGCTCGGGGCGGCCGACGCGACGGTTGAATTTCATGCGACCGACGGCCGACAGGTCGTAACGGTCTTCCGAGAAGAAGAGGCCGTTGAACAGCGTCTTCACGGAGTCTTCCGTCGGCGGCTCGCCGGGGCGCATCATGCGATAAATCGCCACCATCGCCGCCATCTGGTCGGCCGTTTCGTCGATGCGCAGCGTTTGCGAAATGAACGGCCCCTGGTCGAGATCGTTGGTGTAAATCGTCTGCACCTTGCCGACATCGGCTTCGGCCAGTTTCTCCAGCAACTCTTCCGTGATCTCGTCGTTGGCATTGGCGATCACTTCGCCGCTGTCCTTGTCGACGACGTTGTGCGCGAGCATGCGGCCGATTACATAGTCCTGCGGCACCGCGATTTTGGTCATGTGCGCTTCCTGCATTTCACGCACGTGACGCTGGGTGATGCGCTTGTCCTTCGCGACGATCAGCTTGCCGGTCTTGGTGGTGAAATCAAAACGGGCAATTTCGCCGCGCAGCCGTTCGGGCAGCAGCTCAAATTCGATTTCGGATTTCTTCATGGTGAAGCTATCGAAAATGAAGAACTCCGACAGGATCTGCTCCGGCGTGTAACCCAGCGCCTTCAGCAGGATCGTCACCGGCATCTTGCGACGGCGGTCGACGCGGAAATACAGGTAATCCTTCGGGTCGTACTCGAAATCAAGCCACGAGCCGCGATAGGGAATAATGCGCGCCGAGAACAGCAGCTTGCCGGACGAATGCGTCTTGCCGCGGTCGTGTTCAAAGAACACGCCGGGCGAACGGTGCAACTGCGACACGATGACGCGCTCTGTGCCGTTGATGACAAACGAACCGGTGTCGGTCATGAGCGGAATCTCGCCCATGTAGACTTCCTGCTCTTTTACCTCTTTGATCGTCGGTTTCGACGCTTCCTTGTCCATGATGGTCAGGCGCACTTTTGCGCGCAGCGGCGCCGCAAAAGTCAGGCCGCGCTGCTGACATTCCTTGACGTCGAACGGCGGCTTGCCCAGCACGTAACTGACGAATTCGAGCCGCGCATTCTTGGAATGGCTCTCGATCGGGAACACGCTCTGGAACGCGGCCTGCAGGCCCTCGCTCTTGCGCGTATCGGGATTTGTAAGCTCCTGCAGAAATGCTGCGTAGGAATCGAGCTGTGTTGCCAGCAAATAAGGTACGGGCAGTACGCTCGCACGTTTTGCAAAGCTCTTACGAATGCGCTTTTTTTCAGTGAACGAGTAGCTCATTGAGGCTCCTCAACAGTAAAGTCGGACCGGGACCCAACGCACCCGGCGGATGCGCTCGGCGCTGGCCTGTCTGTTGCAAAAAACAAAATAACAACAGGCCGGCGGTCGCCCGCCGGCCCGCTGCACACTGCAAGTCTTACTTGATTTCCGCCGTCGCGCCGGCTTCAACCAGTTGCTTCAGAATGGCTTCGGCATCCGCTTTCGAAATGCCTTCTTTCACTGCCTTCGGTGCGCCGTCGACCAGATCTTTGGCTTCTTTCAGGCCGAGCTGGGTGACCGCACGCACAACCTTGATCACGTTGACCTTGCTGGCGCCAGCGCCAGTCAGATTAACGGTGAACTCGGTCTGCTCTTCAGCAGCGGCCGCACCGGCACCGCCGGCGGCAGGCGCCGCCGCCGCAACCGTCGCAGCGGCTGCCGACACACCAAACTTCTCTTCCATGTCCTTGATGAGGCCCGAAAGTTCGAGCACTGTCATCTGGGAAATTGCTTCAAGTATTTCTGCTTTGGCCAAAGCCATGGTGATCTCCAATCAAAATTTTCTGTCGAATCAAGCTAATTGCTGCAACCCCGCCCTCAGGCGGCCTGTTTTTCCTTCTGGTCCCGCACGGCGGCGACGGTGCGCACGAATTTGCCCGGCACTTCGTTGAGTGTGCGGACAAACTTTGCGATCGGCGCCTGCATGGTTCCCATCAGCTTCGAAAGCAGTTCCTCTCGGCTCGGCATGGAAGCCAGACTCGCCACGTCCTTGGGGGACATGACCAGATTGGCCATCGCGCCAGCCTTGATGACGAACTTATCGTTGCCTTTGGCGAAGTCGTGCAATACTTTCGCGACCTTCACCGGATCGCTGCAAATCCCGTAGGCGAGCGGACCGACCATTTTGTCGGTCAGTCCTGCGAACGGGGTATCAGCGACGGCGCGGCGCACGAGCGTATTCTTGAGGACACGCAGATAAACGCCCGACGTGCGCGCTTTCTTGCGCAAGTCGGTCATCTCTTTGACCTCAAGGCCGCGGTACTCTGCGACGACGATGGCTTGCGCCAGCTTGACCTGCGCGCTGACTTCGGCCACTACCGCTTGTTTCTGTTCCAGATTAAGACCCAAGGTCTACCTCCATTCGTTAACGAATGATTCGCTGGAACCGCCGAATTGCCGGAAAAACTGCAATCTGCGATCCGTCACTCATCACTCAAATCACGGCGACCTTAGCGCCAGGCATTGCAACAACCTGATTCCGAGGGAAACGCCGTCTGCGTAGAGTTCAGGATTCAGGAACCGGGATTCAGGATTCAGCGAAGAATCCGCGATCGTCGATTGCCATTACCCCTTCGATTAAGCTCATTCAGGTTTCGGACTCCTGTTTCGGGACAATTCTCAATCCCGAATCCTGAATCCTCAATCCTGCCTTCGCCCCTACGGTCTTTGACAACCTGCCGGTGACGCCTTATTGCGCGACAACCCGCAGCCCAAAGCCTTCACTACCAATACTGTTAAGCCTGCAAACTCGAATGGTCGACGCGGACACCGACGCCCATCGTGCTCGAAACCGATACCTTCTTGAGGTAGATACCTTTGATACCGGTGGGGCGCGATTTGTTCACCGCGTCCAGCAAGGCCTTCATGTTTTCCGCCAGCGCATCAACCGTGAACGAAGCGCGGCCGATCGTGCATTGCACGATGCCGGTCTTGTCTGCGCGGTATTGCACCTGGCCCGCTTTTGCGTTCTTGACCGCGGTGGCGACATCCTGCGTGACGGTACCGACCTTCGGGTTCGGCATCAAACCGCGCGGGCCAAGGATCTGGCCGAGCGTGCCGACAACACGCATCGAGTCGGGTGTCGCGATAACGACATCGAAATCCATTTTGCCAGCCTTGATATCGGCGGCAAGATCATCCATGCCAACGATATCCGCACCCGCATCGGTTGCCGCTTTGGCACGGTCACCCTGCGCAAATACCGCCACGCGCACGGTCTTGCCGGTACCGGCGGGCATCACGACCGAACCGCGCACGGTCTGGTCGGATTTCTTTGCGTCGATACCGAGGTTGATTGCAACGTCGATCGATTCATTGAACTTCGCGGTCGCGTTTTCCTTGACGATCGCCAGTGCATCACCAATCGGATAGACCTTGCTGCGATCTACTTTAGTCACTATTGCGTTATAGCGTTTCGAGATCTTGGCCATTTATACACCCTCCACGTCAACGCCCATGCTGCGCGCGCTGCCGGCTATCGTTCTGACTGCCGCATCCATGTCACCCGCAGTCAGATCGGGCATTTTGGTTTTGGCGATTTCCTCGGCTTGTGCACGGGTCAACTTGCCGACTTTGTCGGTATGCGGAACCTTGCTGCCTTTTTCCAGTTTCAGCGCTTTTTTGATCAGCACCGACGCCGGCGGGGTTTTGATGATGAAGGTGAAGCTCTTGTCCTGATACGCGGTAATCAATACCGGCAGCATCAGGCCCGCTTCGACCTTCTGCGTCTGCGCGTTGAACGCCTTGCAGAACTCCATGATGTTCAAACCGCGTTGACCAAGGGCGGGGCCGATGGGTGGGCTGGGGTTTGCTTTGCCCGCGGGGCACTGCAACTTGATAAAACCGACGATCTTCTTGGCCATAATGGCGCTCCTTAGAGTGGGTGCTTTCGGGCGGCGGTTTTACGCTGCCCTCCCCGTTAAAAACAACTGCTTTGCTGCTAGATCCCTGAACCTGCTTCTATGCTTTTTCAACCTGCCCGAAATCAAGCTCGACCGGTGTCGAGCGGCCGAAAATAGTCACCGCAACGCGAATCTTGTTCTTGTCGTAGTTGACATCTTCCACCGTGCCGTTGAAATCGGTGAAAGGGCCTTCCTTGACGCGCACCATTTCGCCGTTCTCGAACAGCACCTTCGGGCGCGGCTTCTCAACGCCCTCCTGGATCTGGTGCAGAATATTCTGCACTTCCTTTTCCGAAATCGGCGTCGGTCGCGTCGAGGTGCCGCCGATGAAACCGGTTACTTTCGGCGTGCTTTTAACGAGGTGCCACGATTCGTCGGTCATATCCATCTCGACGAGCACGTAACCGGGGAAAAATTTACGCTCGGATATGTTTTTCTGGCCGCTCTTCATTTCGACCACTTCCTCGACCGGCACCAGTATCCTGCCGAACTGATCCTGCATGCCGGCACGGGTAACCCTTTCGGTCAGCGTGCGTTGCACGGTCTTTTCGAAACCGGAGTAGGCGTGGACCACGTACCATTTCTTGCTCATGAATCGCCCTGCCCCATCAGTAAGCGCACCGCCCACAACAGCGACGCGTCGATCAGCCAAAGGAATATCGCCATGATCAGAACAAAACCAAAAACGACCGCGGTGGTCTGCAGGGTTTCCTTGCGGGTCGGCCATACCACCCGCTTGGCTTCGTCAACCGATTCGCGTGCATAGGAGAAAAACTCCTTGCCGACCGACGAAGTCCAGAACACCACCACACCCGCAACCGCGCCGAATATGACGGCGCCCACGCGCGCGATCAACGGGCTTTGATCCCAGTGGTAATAGCCAAACAGTCCGGCAATCACCAGGGCCACGGCTAGTGCAATTTTTATCTTGTCTGCCATCTTTTCACTTGCGGATGCCCAGCTGCTCAAGCCTGGCAGGCCAGGAGGGAATCGAACCCCCAACCTTCGGTTTTGGAGACCGACGCTCTGCCAATTGAGCTACTGGCCTAATTTCTGAATTCAGGAACAAAACCCCGGGGCAGATTCGCGGGGCACCAAACGCCCCGCCCGCCCCGAAATCCCGCGCGTTTTATTCGATCACTTTGGCGACGACGCCGGCGCCGACGGTGCGGCCACCTTCGCGAATCGCAAACCGCAGA
>CALQCM020000146.1 GCA_943329075.2 Chitinophaga pinensis
TCAAAACCGAGCTTGCCCAAATCCAGTTCGTCGACGAAGACATCGACTACTCGAACCGGATTGGTTTCATTGACGTAATCGTCAAGCGCCTCGGGCAACAAGATGCTTTGCGTCCTGCATTCGCCCTGAACAAATCTCTTCATACGGGTACCTCACACATCGATGCCCTAATAACGGTATCAACGCACACGTCGCATCCGTGTTTACCTCAAACACTACGTTTTCACACAGTCTGGGCCACAAGCGGTCGCCGGCAGTTACGGTTCGTTTTAACGAATTTAACCCCGGTTGCACAAAATTTCGGACACGCTCACAGTGCGCTATGCACACAGAACCACATCGCGTAACCAACGCGTTAGGGCATCACACATCCGCGTGTGTCATGGCTACCCTTTAGCAATCAGTCGTTTCGACCAACCCCGCATTTCGATGCGTCGCGGTAGATGTAACATACATCCGCGTTTTTTCGACCAGAAAAAATCGGGCAACATCAGGACAACGCTGCGCCGCCGCGAACGCCGCCCGAAGTTCAGCCGGCGCTTCAGCGTGAGTCGCCCCGTTGTTTAACAGCGCCAGCACGCGCGCCGCGTGTTGGGCGGGCAGAGAAACGATCAATTCGCGATCACGTTCAAAGCTATTCATAGTTACATCCCCGAGAAATGTCTTCGCATACGGTGCGCGACATTACAGCTAAAAATTCGACCCATGAATTACGGTGATTTACCTCTAAGTTGTCAAGCCGAGGCGGCCACGGCATGACCCGTTGGCATTCATGCCGCGATATTGTTCATCATGGCCGCGGCAATTTCATTTACCCGCCTCCCGCCGCGTTGTGGGCCGGCGCCTTGCACAAGGGCCCTCAACTTTTCAAGATTGATCAGGTGAATTTCCTTGCCCTCCACCGCGACTATTCCTTCGTGCTGAAAAAGGGTAAGCCTCCGGCTGACCGTTTCAATCGCAATGCCGAGATAGCTGCCTATGTCTCTGCGGGTCATGTGCAGAATGAACTGCGATGGCGAGTAGCCGCGCGCAAGGAAGCGGTGGGAAAGGTTGAGCAGAAAAGTGGCCAGCCGCTCCCCTGCGCTCATTGTGCCGAGCAGCAGCATGACGCCATAAGCGCGCCTGATCTCGTGGCCGAACATGCGCTTCAGGTTACGCTCCAGTGCCGGAATTTCCCGGCTTAACTGCTGCAAATCGGGAAAAGGGATTTTGCAGATTTCGCTGTCCTCCAGCGCAATCGCGTTGCCTACGTGCTCGCCCGTGTTGATCGCATCCATTCCCAGCAATTCGGACGCAAGGTGAAATCCGATAATCTGTTCGCGCCCTTGGTGGTCCAGGACACTGCTTTTCAATGATCCACTGCTCATGACAAATAAATGCCTACCTTCGGTCCCGGCGCGATATAGGTAGCGTTCGCGCAGAATCCTTTCTGACTGAACAGCCAAAGCTTCGAACCGTTCCAGTTCGCGAGAATCCAGCCCCGCGGTCAGGCAGGTCGCGCGCGGTACGCAATTTGCACACGGGCTGCGCGAGTTCTCAATCGGGAGATCCGGTAACGGTTGAGCGTTGTTCATATTTGACGGCCTTCCTTCTGGGCGTGCCGCAGGGGAGAAGTTCTCTGCGGGAGAGGTATACTTTCTTCTCACGGTGTGTCTCCATTATTGGAATAACAGATGCTGCATCCCCCTGATCCACTTCGCGCAACATTGTTTTAGTCCGCCGCCGCTTCGGGCAACGGCGATGATTCGATCTCGCTCGGGCGGGGTTTGCGCGCGGCCTCGACGGCGGCCGGTGCGCGTGTCACCACGCCCAGCGATAGCGCGCTGATTTGCAACAGGCGAACGTGCACCGGCCGCCGTCGAGGCCGCGCCTCGGCTCATCACTCACGGCGTTTACCCAGCGATTCTTCGACTTCGGTTTTGGCCTCGAGCCAGTCGGATATCTCGTTTCCGGGCGTGAAGCCGCGTTGTTCAGCGCGGAAATAGGCGGCCACCGCGATCATCTCTTCGATTGGGCAATCGGTGTTGGCTGACGATGAATCAAGCCCGTCCGATTTTAGAGCGCGCTCCGCCGCTCCATTGCTTTTGCCGTGACGGCTGGAGTTGCCCACTGGGTCGATTCTGGTTTTCATATTGCTCCTCTTTGCTTGAATGGTTGAGCGTTGTTCATATTTGACGGCCTTCCTTCTGGGCGTGCCGCAGGGGAGAAGTTCTCTGCGGAGAGGTATACTTTCTTCTCACGGCGTGTCTCCATGATTGGAACAACAGGGACCGCCCCCCCCCCCATGATCCACTATCGAAATTGAATGCCCCTTGCGTCAGGAATGCCTCAAATGTTTCTTACAACGGGCATGGCTTGGTTCCGCTGAAAGCCGGTTATGACTTTACAATAAAAAATATTAATTTACATTACTAAACACTTAAGTAATCTTAATAAAATGAAATGATAGTTGTCCGTGGCAGAATAGGGTGGACAAAAAGTGTTTTTTGAGGCGAGCATCTATGCCAACCAACCAACCATCCCGTCCCCGCCGCGGACCTTGAACTCGAAACCGGGTTCAGCAAGGACTTGTTGCGCAAATGGCGGCCAGCACATCCTCTACCTCGATGATGATGAAGATCTGGTGTCTATTGTCAGACGGATGCTCGAGCGGAGCGGCTTTCGCGTGAGCAGTTACACGGCCCAGCGCGAAGCGCTGGCAGCGCTGCGGGCCGACCCGGCAGCCTTCGACCTGTTCGTCACGGACTACAACATGCCGGGCATGTCTGGTGTTGACGTGGCGCGCGAGGCCAGGCTGATCCGCGCCGACCTGCCGGTGGGGGTGGCCTCCGGGTTCATCTCCGAAGGCTTGCAGGCGGAGTGCGCGGCAGCCGGGGTCACGGAGTTAATTTTCAAGACCAATGCGTCGGAAGGTCTGACCGGCGCGATTGAACGGATGGCGTCGCAGGTCACAGAAAACTTGAAACCTTCCTGAGCCGGTTTATTCACGTTAGTGGGGCGCCTGAATGGCCGGTTCGGAGAAAACTCGGCGACTGGTTTGGGTCGGGAGCGGACGCCCGATAGCATTAATCACCAGCGGACTATTTGCTTACCCCCGCCCTTCGAATGATTTTTTGCGTCACCTCGAACTCATTCACCAGAAAATCCTGAAACCGCTTCGGCGTGCCGCCGGCGGGTTCGGACCCGTCGGCGAGCAGGCGCTGGCGCACGTCGGCCGATTGCAGCGTTTTTTCGAATTCCCCGTTGAGTTTGTTGACGATCGCGGCAGGCGTGCGTGACGGCGCCAGCACGCCATACCACGTTGTGCGGCTGTAGCCTTTAACGCCGGCTTCGGCGATGGTCGGCAAATCAGGCAGCACGACCGAGCGTTTGGCTGAACTGACGCCGAGCGCGCGCAGTGCGCCGCTTTTGACGTGCGGCAGCGCCGAGAACACGCTGGCGAAATTGATCTCGATCTGTCCGGCGATGGTGTCGATCAGCGCGGGTCCGGCGCCTTTGTATGGCACGTGCACGATGCTGATGCCGGCCATTTTCTTGAACAGTTCGCCGGTCAGAAAACTCGAGGTGCCTTCACCGCCGGAAGAAAAATTGAGTTGTCCCGGCTTTGACTTGGCCAGCGCGATCAACTCTTTGACCGATCGCGCCGGCACCGACGGATGCACCAGCAACAGCATCGGCGCCTCGGCGATTAGGATTACCGCGGTGAGATCGCGTCCCGGATCGAACGATCGTTGCGGGTACAGAATGGGAATCGTCGCATAGCTGCTGGATACCGACAGCAGCGTGTAGCCGTCAGGCGCGCTGTTGGCGACGTAGGCGGCGCCGAGCGAGCCGCCGGCGCCGGGCTTGTTTTCGACGATCACCGGTTGCTTGACGATTTCCGACAGCCTCGACGTGTACATGCGCGTGACGACATCGGCGCCGCCGACCGGCGAAAAGCCGACCACCATGCGCAGCGGACGTGATGGAAAGTCGCCGGCGTTCTCTGCGGCGATTGCGGTGAACGAAGCCGCCGCGCATGCCGCGGCCAGCAATACGCGGCACATGGTCAGTTCGATTCCGCGGATATCAAATCAGGTGCGCGCTGGCCGCCGCCAAACTGTCGCACGATTTCCGCAAGAACGCGGTCGGCGAGCGGTGCAATCGCGGCGGGATCGATGTACTCCGGATTGCCCTGGATGACGACCGCGAGCGAATCGGGCGCCTGGCGCGCGCGCAGCATCACTGTCAGCAGTTTGACGAAGGCCTCGGTGGCGATTACAACAGCAGGCACGCCGGCGCGCGTCAGTTCGGTGGTGTCGTGGACACTCCACGACGTGCACGACCCTCAGTTGGCGAGGCCGACAATGGCGGCGTCGCAGTCGGCAATCGCCGATGCCTTTACCTTATTCGCCATCGCGCCGTTGATCGGTACGTCATAGAAGCGCACGTCGGCCGCGTGGTAAACGGCCTTCAGTTGCAGTGCGATTCGCTCGCCCATGCGGTCCATGCTCTTCCAGTGATTGGTCAGGATGCCGACGGTTTTGCCGGCTAGATCGGCAATCTGCGGCGTGCTCGCGCCGGTGCCTACATGCGGTTGCGCGACGGGATTCAGAATGGTCAGCATGGTTGTTCTCCGAAGGTCAGGCGGCGATGCGGCTGGTGGCGAGATCGCTGCCGAAGTTGGCGAGATAGGTAACATGATTGAGCTGCGGACCGCCGGCGACGACGATCGCGATGTCTTCGGCCCGGGCGCAGATGCACAGCCGGCCGTCCTCGATGCGGAAACGGCTCGAGGTATCGAGCAGGCGCGGCTCGGCCGGCATGTCGCCTAGCGGTACTTGCGTGCGTTCGAACAGCCAGCGGCGGATGCGTGGCTTGTCCCAGCCGGCGTCGGCAAAAATTTTCGCGTGCGCCGGCGGCAGGATTACCAGCGGCGTGCCGCAGCCCTTGGTATAGCTGTTGGTGCCGTAGGCCGTCATGCCGTTGGACAGCATCATCAAGATACTCTCCGGTTGCAGAAACGAGGCGGCAAAACTCTGCGTGCCCTGCGCGCTGATCACCGTAACCGTGCTGTCGTTCGCGTCGAATCCGCGTTCGACATGAAACGGCTGCCAGGGATTTTCTTCTTCGAGTTCGCCCATGCAGAAGCTGTATTTGCCCGGCATGCCGAGCATCGATTTATCGACTTCGCCCGGAATGCCGCCGCCGATGTTGAGCAGAATGAGTCGCACGGCGCGGCCGATGGTGGCGTTGGCGCGGCGCCCCGGACCCAACGCGCCGGCGCCGCAGTTGATATCGATTGTTTTACGAACCGGGCCATTGATCAGCACGAAGGGCGCCACCGGATTTGTGGTGGTCTGGATGCCGAGCAGATTGAACTGCGGCTGTGCCATCGCCTCGACCGCAGCAACCAGGACCGGGAAATATTCGGGCAGGCAACCGGCCATCACCGCATTGACCGCGATTTTCTCGACAGTGGCGA
>CALQCM020000147.1 GCA_943329075.2 Chitinophaga pinensis
CGTGTATGAAGCTATTGTAATACTCGCCCGCGCCTCCGTCCGCTATTCGACTTTCGCACCGGAATCCTTTGCGACATTCGCCCATTTCGCCAGCTCAGCCTTTACGAAGTCGCCGAACTCCGCGGGCGTGCTGCCGACCGGTTCAAAACCAAGCACCGCAATCTTGTCGAGAAACTCCTGCTGCTTGAGATTCTTCATGATCTCGCCGTGCAGCTTCATGATGATGGCGTTCGGCGTGCCGGCCGGCGCCAGCACACCGTTCCATGCCGGCGCTTCAAAACCGGGCAAGCCCGATTCCGCCACCGTCGGCAGATCAGGCAGCGATTTCGAACGCTTCAAGGTCGTCACTGCGATGCCGCGGATGCGCCCCGACTGGATCTGCGGCACCGCCGAGGGTCCGACGGTGAACATCACCTGCGCCTGCCCCGCAATTAAACCGGTGACACCCTGCGCAACGGTTTTGTACGGCACGTGCACAATATTCGTGCCGGTCATCGACTTGAACATTTCGGCAATCAGATGTCCGGGTGAGCCGTTGCCGCCCGAGGTGTAATTCAGTTCGCCGGGCCGCGCCTTCGCCAGATTGACAATATCGCCGACGGTTTTTACCGGCAGCGACGGATGCACCGCCAACACGAACGGGATCGTCGCGATCAGCGTGACCGGCGTGAAATCGCGCACCATGTCATAGGGCAGCTTGAAGAAATTCGGATTGATGGTGTGCGTGCCGGTCGCCAGCAACAGCGTATAGCCATCGGGCGCGGCCCGCGCCACCGCCTCGCCCGAGAGCATGCCGCCCCCGCCGCCACGTTCCTCGACCACCACCTGCTGGCCCCAGGCATCGGTAAAGCGCTGCCCGAGGATGCGCGCCATCGCATCGGGCCCGCCGCCGGTCACCCAGCGGATCGGCTTGGCCGGATACTGCTGCGCCAAGACCGATTGCGCGCCCAGCGACAAAGCCACCGCCGCGACCATCGAAACAACAGAGATTCTTTGCATATTCCTCTCCATGAGCGGCGCCCGTAGGATCGGCGCCTTTGCCTGCCAGCCGTAGGATATCAAGGTTGGGGGCAGCCTTCTTGACGATTAGCAATGGCACGCCGGCGCCGGCCAACGCGGTACGCATCTGAAAGCCATCTCCGATCAGCATTGTAGGGTGGGCAACTTGTTGCCCACGCGGACGAAACATTATTTGTTCGCCACAACTCATTCATCTCCATAAGATGGCAAACCCATTGCTGAATCTTTACAACATGGTCTAGGTTATGCCGGCACAACGTTTCTTTGCTGAACGCGTGAGCAACAAGTTGCCCGCCCTACGAGGCTGCCACGAACAAAAACGGCGACCCGCGGGCCGCCGTTTTTTATCTCGCCCCGAAACAATCAGGACCGCAGCAAGGGCCGTAACGCGCGCACGTCCTTCACCTTCTCAATGTTCCAGATGGTGTCGCACAGTTTGCGCGCACGCGTTTTGCCGAGCACCGGTGCCATCAGGTCGTAACATTTCTCAGCGACCTCGGGCGTAGTCATCGGGTTCTGCGCGGTGCCGCGCACGCCGCGCGTGTGGTGTTTCACGGTGCGGCCGTCCTTGAGTTTGATTTCGACGATGCCATGGCGTTCGGGCACCAGGCTTTGCAGGTATTCGTCGCCGATCAGTTCGATCTTGGCACGCACCCGCATCACATTCTTTTCGGTCATACGTTTTTCGTCGTGTGCCGAGATGAACGTCGCAGTGCCGTCGAGTAGCATCACCGCGCACATGTACTGCATGCAGATGTCCGGCATCTCGCGGTTGTTGACCGTGTTCGCGCCGGTGGTCGACACGCGCACGATCATTTTTTCGACGTCCGCCTCCTTGATGTTGTGCTGGCGGATCAGCTCCAACAGCGAATCAAGCGGCGCCTGGATCGGCGAGCCGACAGTCCAGCGCTTGATGTTGGTGCGCAGGATTTCGAAATTGCTGCCAAGGCCGCGGATCAGCACCTGCGGATCGGGCTTGATGCCGTTCATGCGGCGCGATTCGTCGAAGGCGTGATAGAAATTCCGTTCACCGGAGAACACGTCTTCGACGCCCGTGCAGCCCGCCGCCACCATGGTGGTGGCCGACATGCCGTTGCGCGCCGCCATGCCGCCGAAGTCAAAGGCTTTTTCGATATGGTCGAGGTCGCGCATATAGGTCGAGAGGCCGCCGGTCTGCTGCGCGGTATACGACAACACATGCCGCACCTGATCAGAATTCAGTTTTGCCAGAGCCGCACTCGCCGCCGCCGCACCGAAGGTCGGGCCGAAGCAATGCGTCATGTGACCGAGCTTGCGGAAATCCACCGGGTTCAGCGAGATATTCAGCCGCGTGCCGATGTCGTAACCGAGCGTTACGGCGCGCAGGAATGCCGTGCCGTTGCTGCGCTCGCGTTCACCCATCGCCATCGCCGAGGCAACAATCGCGCACCCTGGATGACACCACGACGGCGCGTGCGAATCGTCGGTTTCGTCGGCGTGCGCCAGCATGGCGTTGATCAATGCCGCGTTCACCGAACTCGTCAGCAATTTGGTGCCGACCACCAGCGCCTCGGGTTTGCCGCCGAGCGTTTTGGCATACGACAGCGTGATGCGGCCCGGCTTCAGTTTGGCGCCCGACACCATCGCCGCCAGCGTGTCGAGGATGTGGTGTTTGGTTTTTTCGACGACGTGCTTCGGCGGCGATTTTTTCACCGCGGTCGCGATATAGGTCGAGAGTTTTTTCATCAGCGGGGAAACCGCTGTTTTTTTCTTCGCTGCCATTAACCTGCTCCTTGTTGAAATTCCGCTCTATCCTGGCTCAGTCCTGATTCCTCAACCCTGAATCCTATTTAACCATGCCGAGCTCGCCCAGCAGCGTGCGCGACAACTCGTAATCTTTCTTCAGGTAATCGCGCGCCGCCTGCCCCTTGAGGAACATCGGCTCCAGCGCATCGGCTTCGAGCAGGCGCTTCCAGTCTGCGTGCGCGACCGCGCGCTCAAGCATGCCCTCCCAGTAGGCCGTCTGCGCGTCGCTCAAGCCGTTCGGCGCCATCACGGCCAGCCAGCCGCCCTGCACGACATCAATGCCCTGCTCCTTCAGCGTCGGCACCTCCGGCAGCGATGCCGAGCGCTGCGCCCCCGATATGCCGAGTATGCGCACGGCGCCGCTACGCAAATGCGGAATCATGTTGTCCACCGAGCCGGCCGTCATGTCGATGTGGCCGCCGAGCAGATTGGTCACCGACTCGGCAGCGCCGCCAAAGGTAACCACCTTCAGCTTGCGCGGATCAACGCCCGCGGTCTTCGCCACCAGTGCATAGGTGAAATGCGGCGTCGAGCCGCGTGCGCTGCCGAGCGAAACGCTGACCGACTGCGGGTCGGCCTTCAGGCGTTCAAGCAGGTCCTTCAAGGTGCGGATCGGTGAATCGGCGCGCACCGCCAGCGCCATCACTTCGTCACCGACAATCCCCAACACCGTCATGTCGGTGTAATTGAACGGACTGCGGCCGAGAATGTGATTGGTCAAAAACGCCTTGCGCACCACCGCGAGGTAATGCGCGTCGCCGGCATGCTGCGCGACATAGGAATAGGCCACCGCGCCACCGCCGCCGACCTTGTTCACCACCGTGATGTTCTGTAACGCCCCAGCGCCCTGCCAGATGCGCTGCATGGTGCGCGCGGTCTTGTCGTTGCCACCGCCCGCCCCCGAACCAACCACGAACTCGACCGGCTTCAACGGTTTCCAGACCTGTGCCTGCGCACCTGCGGCAGCCAGCCACACGCATCCGCAAACTGCGGCAAACAGTGCGCTACGGCGACGGCTCAAACCACGCAAAATGTTTTCTGACGGCAAGGGATTACGCTGACGGTAGTAATGCAAGCCGCATCATAGTCCGCACCTCGATTCGTCGCAATAAAACCAGCGCCACGCGATGTTAAAATCTGGGCCGTCATTCCCGCGCAAGCGGGCATCCCCTTCCCCCGCTTGCGGGGGAAGGTAGGATGGGGGCATCAATCTTTCGCCTGTGTGACTACGCCAAATTTTTTCCTGGGCTCCCGCTTTCGCGGGAGCGACGGAATTTTATTAACGAACCAATGACGGAAAATCAAACATGAGCGCCATGCCCGAACCGCCGCTGTGCGCGGCACCCGACCCCGCCCCGCGCAAACCGAACATCACGCTACCCGCCGGCGCCACTGACACGCACGCGCACATCTGCGGGCCGAAATCGCAATACGCCTACTTTTCCGAGCGCGTTTACACACCGCCCGACTGCCTGCTGCCCGCCTACAGCCATATGCTGAAAAAACTGGGTGTTGAACGCGCGGTGCTGGTGCAGCCTTCGGTCTACGGCACCGACAACACCGCGATGCTGGCAGCGATGAAAGCCGCCGGCCCATCGTTCCGTGGTGTGTCGGTGGTGGCCGATGACATCAGCGATGCCGAATTGAAACGCCTGCACGACGCCGGCGTGCGCGGTGTGCGCGTCAACATCGTCGACGTGCCCAACCGCAAACCCGGCACGCTGCCGATGGAAGCGTTGAAAAAACTCGCGCAGAAAGTAAAACCCTTCGGCTGGCACATGGAGTTTCTCGCCCACGTTGACGAGTTCCCCGATCTCGACAACATGCTCGACGGTTTCCCGGTTGAGACCGTCTACGGGCACCTCGGCTATATGAAAACCGACAAGGGCATTGCGCATCCGGGCTTTCAGGCGCTGCTGCGCTTGATGAAAGCCGGCAAGGCCTGGGTCAAACTCACCGGCCCCTATCGCATTTCACTGCAGACCATGCCACACGCCGACACCGACGTCTACGCGCACGAACTCATCAAAGCCGCGCCGCAGCAAGTGGTGTGGGGTTCGGACTGGCCGCACGTCATGGTCAAAGGTGCCATGCCCAACGACGGCGACATCTGCGATCTGCTCGGCAACTGGGTGCTCGATGAAGCCGTGCGCAAGCAAGTGCTCGTTGACAACCCGGCACGGTTATACGGGTTCTGAGCGCGCTTCTCCCCTCCCCTCGCAGAAGATGCGGCGACAAACGAAGTAGTCACAAAAAAGGAATTTGAATTTATTGTCGCTTTGAAAGCCAATGATTCATCCATTGGTTACAACCAGCGACCCCAATTCAAAAAGCAACC
>CALQCM020000148.1 GCA_943329075.2 Chitinophaga pinensis
GATCGGGGCTGCGGCGGGGGCTGCATCCTTGTGTTTCAACGCAAGGGCACGCTGTTTTTCGAGATAACGCTCGGCCATGTCGACCAGCGCAATCATGCGTTCGTACGATTCACGGGCATTCGCACCGAACGAAAAAATACCGTGTTTCAGCAACACCATGCCGATGGTGTTGGCGCCGGCGTGTTTGGGGAATAATTCCGCGCACAGTCGCGCCAGATCAAAGCCCGGCATCACATAGGGAATGATCACGACCTTGTCGCCGTAGATCTCGGCAATGCGTTTTTCACCGTCGGCGGTGTTGGTCACCGCCAGCACGGCGTCGGCATGCGTGTGATCAACGAACTTGTGCGGCAGCAGGGCGTGCAGAATGGTTTCGACCGACGGCGCCGGCGCCGAGGCGCGCGTCATCTGTGTGACCAGCTCATTGACCATCTGCGGATCGCTCAGCTTTTCGAGTTGCGCCAGTTTGAGCAGATGCGCCATGCGCACCGGCGAGAAGCCGGCCTCCTCAATGAACTCAAGATCCCAGCCGCTGCCTTTGACGTAGAGGAGTTCTTCGTCCTCACCAACCAGATTGCGCGTGGTCGCTTTAACCGACGTATTGCCGCCGCCATGCAGCACCAGCGATTTGTCGCGCCCGAGCAGGCGCGAGGTGTAAACGCGTTGTGCGAGTTCGGTTTTATAGGTGGCGGCTTCCTGATCGTTCCACAGACTTTTCATGCTGATACCGGCCTGATATAGAAGCCACCATTATAATTCACGACCATGGCGAAACTTCTTCAATTTTCCGTGACGCGCGCGGCCTGGCCGCAAGACGAGGCCGCGCTGCGCGCAGTGCGCACGGCCGTGTTTATCGTCGAGCAGCGCGTGCCGCCGGCGCTGGAGTGGGATGGGCTTGATGCGAAGTGCCTGCACGTTTTGGCGTGCAGTGCCGATGGCGCACCCATCGGCACCGGGCGTTTGCTGCCGGACTGCAAGATCGGTCGCATGGCGGTATCGCAGGCGGCGCGCGGCCACGGAGTGGGCGCGGCGATCATGCGGGAATTGCTGGCGATGGCGCGCGAACGCGGCGACACCGAAGTGGCGCTCAGCGCGCAGACACACGCGCTCGGCTTTTACGAAAAATTCGGCTTTGTGATTTGCAGCGACGAATATCCGGATGCCGGCATTCCACACCGCAGCATGCGGTTGCGGCTGCTGGAACGCTGAATCAGGCGGCGGCCGAAGCCGGCGTGCTTTCGAGCGAGAAACGTCCCGTCACGGAAGAAGTGGATTTGCCGCGTTCACCAAAGCTGCGCTCGACGAACACGACCTGGCCGTGGTTGTTGATCAGAACCACGGAAGAAGAGCGTGTGCCGTAACCCGGCGTGGTGATAAACGCCGACGACAAGGTGCGCTCGCGCGGCAGGCCGACACCGGTGTCCGGCAGATTTTCGTCAGCGGCGGTGGTGCGGTCGGCGAGCACGGTAAATAAACCGTCGATCAGGTCCTGCGTTTTGGCATTCATCAATTTCGAAACCGCTTCGCAGCCCTGCGTGACTTTGGGCCACGGCGTATTGAGCAGGCTGTTGCTCAAGCCATGCACGCCCGGTGCGACTGCGGTGACGCCGCCATTGCGGTTGGAGACGTAGAACAACTCGTCCACATCGCCCAGCAGCAGGTTGAAGCCGTTGTAGTTGTTGCCGTCGCGGCGCACGCGGTTGGCGTATTCGCCGGGGCCCTGCGTGCCACGCAGAAAATTGCTGACGAGTTCGCCGCGCGTGCGCGGCGAATTCTTCGCCGCATTGCCATCGCGGAAATTCGTGATCGCCGCGATGCGCCCGCTGCGCGCAATGCCGAGCCAGGTGCCGCTCTTTTCAAGGTCGCGTCCGGCATACACATGGGGGTGGTCGCGCCAGAACGCCGCCGGTTGCGTCGGCCGCGAATATGACTCATCGCGGTTGGTGGCAAGCACCAAGGGGTAATCGGGGTGAACCTTATGAGCAAATAGAATCAAGCACATGGCGTTTAGGCGGTGTCGTCTCGGGGAGGTTGCTAGGCCTCAAGTGGATACGGCAGGGGGAGCAATTTCAGTGCCGGCCCCGTGAGGGACCCCAAGTGTAACCCACTGGTGCTAAGGGTGGAAGTCTGAACCACCGCCAGGAGGTCAAATCCGCCCCCCGGCGCCGGGGCGGCATTCACCACCGTGCCGGCCGCTTGCTCGGCGAGTTCGGTGCTATAGAGCTTGTCGCCGGCCACCGGCAAATCCGCCAAATCCACGTGCGCCAGCACCATCCGCTGCTTCAATTTGCCCAAATAATGCATGCGGGCGACGATTTCCTGCCCCGGATAGCAGCCTTTGGTGAAGCTGACGCCGCCGATCCGGTCCAGATTGGCCATCTGCGGCACGAATTCCTCCTGCGTGGCGGGGGTGATCACCGGCACGCCGGCGTGAATCATCGCCAGATCCCAGGCGGCGGTATCCGCCGTGGTTGCCTCTTTTTTGAGCAGCAATTCAAGCGGTGCCGCCTGTTCGGCCGGCGCAATCACCTCAAAGCGGCTTGCATCCAGGCGCAACGTCAGCGCGCCGCCCGTTTCCGCCATCGTCATCGGCGTCGAAGTCGCCGCCAAGCCTGCTGCGGCCAAAGCCGCTTCAGCCCCTGCGCCCAGCACCCCCATCAACGCAAACGTCTCGCTTACATCCGTCGCCTGCACCTTTGAGCGCAGGATGTACATCGACAAGCGTTTGCGGATCGGCTCGCACAACGCGCGCGGCAACTGCATGAAATAGTCCGCGCCGACGCGCCACAAAATAAAACTCGCCAGCATGCGGCCCTTGGGCGTGTTGTAGCTGCCGTTGGTCGCGCGCAAGGGCTGCAGTGCGGCGACGTCGCAACTCAACTGGCCTTGCAGAAAGAGTTGCGCGTCGGCGCCGGAGAAGCGGAGGAGGCTAGTGTGCCCTATGGGCATATAAAGAACACGAAACACCGAATTTGTTTCCTTGAAGTTCTACGATTTTGCGAGGCGCTTGAATGCCGACTTATATTTTGTGAGGACTTTTTTTTGTGCATTCAAGGTTAACGCAATCTCGGGATTTGCCAATTTAGCCAGGGCGCCACGATATTTCTGCGCAATGCCTTTTGCGATGACGAGTTTTTTCTCAGCGCTCGGCGCGCTTCGATTTTTTGAGGATTTCCTTTTTTGAGTTTTCATCTGGCGGCATAAAACTTATGTTCGTGTTTTGCGTTGAATTATTCTTCGGGCGTTCGCGGCAACAGTCTCTGCATACTCGGTAAGCGCTGGATCAGCGTATTCGCGGGCGGCGGCGAGGTAGGCGATTATGTCCTCCTCGTCACGTAAATGGTCCGCTGAATTATAAGGAGTCGTTTGCAGGGCGTTTGGTTGCATATTGGTTGCTTTTGGCTAGGCCGCGTCGTGCCGATTCAGCATATCAATGACTTCGCTCATATTGGTGTTAAGTTCTTCGAGACTGGCGGCTTGCGAATGCGCACCCGGCCAGCCGGGAACATACCCAATAAGAAGCCCTGTATCGGGGCAACGTTCGATGACTGTGGAGACGTTTTTCATAGCTGGGGGCAGATCACAAATTGTGATCACCTGTACAAAAGTTGGGTGCTAATTATATCAACGCGGTATGCCCTGGCGAGGTCAATTGCCAAAGGCGAGTTGTTGCAGAAACATCGCTAAAAAAGCGTTTCAGCGACATATCGAGTTTGAGCGCGGTACTTGGAGTGATTACCGAGCCTTTAATCTGTGCTCCCATCCTTCACATGCGAGCCCAATGTAAATCGGAATCGGCTTGGCGCCGGTGTGATAGTAAATGATCGTGCGCCGCGTAAGGCCCAGCGCCTTGGCGGCTTGTGCTGCGGACAGGCCGTGGCGTTCCATCCATGCGTTGAATTGTTCCGTCGGCCACGCTTGTCCCGCCTGTTCCTTGCTAAGGCGGTAGAGCGCATCGACCGGAATGCCAATGTCGCCGGGCCAGGCTGCGCCATGCCCCCATTCAGAAATACCGACTTTTCGGAAGAAGGTCGCTTTAGCTAGGCGTTCATATCCCGGCGCGTCGAGGTAGTCAGCGATGTCCACTTCAATCAGGCTACCGGTTGACAGCTTTAAGCGCAACCGCGCATTTGGCAGCGCATCAACAGATTTTACGGTAATCATTTTTCGCCATTACTGTTATCGATTGAAGTTGGTTGGTCTTGCACTGCCGACTGTCAGTTGCGCGGCGCCAAGGCGTCGGGAGGGGGGGCTGCTCAATCCGCTGAGCTACCGGTTGGATCAATCCGCGCCCACGCAAAATTCTCTGTACATCCAAATGCTTACGTTACAAAAAGTGCTTCGCGTGTGTTCAGAAAGTAGCAAGATTCAAACGCATTTTACAAGCGTTTTTGCGATCCAGTTGTGATCAGATTGTGATGGAGCCGTCGGATTTTTTACCGGCGGCTTGCATGGTCGGGGCGCGTCTGTCTGTGGCTCTTGTTGACATGTATTCGGCCCCCGAAGGATCGTGACCCGTCCCGTCACTTTAGGCGAGAAATTCATCGAAGCTTTCGACCAGCCGTTTAAGGTATGGCAATTTAGTCTGCAATTCGATGTAACAGAAGGGAATATCGAGCGCGTTAACAGTAACGTCAGCGCTTTGCTTCACATAATGTTTTCAGGCAATACTGTAACAGGCGTCCAAATCATCTGCCGGATTTTGGCGTTGAGTCAAATTAGGTCTTTGCGGGAGGGGATTCCGCCGTTATCAAAAAGCTGGGGCGGAGACTTCCTCGGTATCCCATTGCGGAAGCGACCGAACCGCATGGTGATTTATGAAATCATTAAGAAAGGCGCGGCGACTTGATTCCTTGGCACCCGTCTGCGCTCTAAGGGTATCCCGCAGCGGATGCCCTTTTGCAGGCACTAGCAAACGGATTGATCGCTTGAAATAGGCCCATTTATTAACCGGCTCTTCAGGAAATCGAGTGGGTAAAAAGAGCGATAAAAATTCCTGAAAGCCGCATGAATACTGGCTTGCAGGGGTTTCGTAAGGGCTTTGAATTGGGCATCATGTTTGGATGGCCAATTCAACGAAGCGAAAGCGGCGGCTGTGGGA
>CALQCM020000149.1 GCA_943329075.2 Chitinophaga pinensis
TATCATTCCGCCGAAATAGTCGGGACAACAGGCGCAGGGTGGGCAGCTCGCTGCCCACGCGTTCAACCGGCGCATGCTGTCCGCGTGGGCAACAACGTTGCCCACCCTACGATAGCTGCTGTTGCCTATCATTCCGCCGAAATAGCCGGGACAACAGGCGTAGGGTGGGCAGCTCGCTGCCCACGCGTTCAACCGGCGCATGCTATCCGCGTGGGCAACAATGTTGCCCGCCCTGCGATAGCCGGTTGTTTCACAGAGATAACGACCGCGCTGCCGAGTTTTGATTTGCCATGCGGCAGTGTTTCTGCAAAACTGACGGCTCTGCAATTCAGAATAATTCAGCAGGCTCCCCACATGCCAAAATTCTTCGTGGCCGAATCGCGGCGGCTCGTCATTTTTGCTTTTGTTTTGTTCGGCATGGCAAGCGGCGCACTGCTCGCCGCCGAGGCCGAGGTGGTGCGCGTCAACCTGTTTCCGACGGCCAAGCAGCTGCCGTTTTTGCTCGGCAATGAGCGCGGCATTTTCGCCCGTCGCGGGATCCGGCTCGACTTGCAGTACACGGAAAATTCAACCACCCAGCGCGCGGCACTCGCCAACGGCACCGTCGATATCGTGCATTCGGCCGTTGATAACGCGGTGGCGATGGCCGAGATGGCCGAGATGGCCGGCAATGATGTGGTGATCGTCATGGGCGGCGACAGCGGCTCCAACGAGTTCATCGTGCAACCGCATCTGCATACCTTCGCCGACGTGCGCGGCAAAATCCTCGTTGTCGATGCGACGGATACGGCGTTCGCGCTGCAGGCGATGGCGGACGACAAAGCCAATGCAGCCGCCATCATGAACCCGCCGTTTTCGGTGCAGGCGGTGCAGATGGGCATGAAGAGCCTTGGTCGCACGGTCGATCTCCTGGGGCCGTATCAATCGGCCGGCGTTTTTGTCATGCGCCAGTGGGGCCGCGAACACGGGCCGCTGCTGGAAAAATATCTGGCCTCGTATGTGGAGTCGCTGCGCAGCGTGTTTGATCCGGCCAACCGCGCCGACTGCGTGCGCCTGCTGATGGCGCAGTTGAAGCTGTCGCGTGACGAGGCGGAGGCGACCTACAAACTGCTGCTCGATCCGAAGATCGGTTATGTGCGCGACGCCAAGCTCGATCCCGAGGGATTCAAGGCGACGCTCGCGCTGCGCGCCGAAATCGAGAACAAGGGCGGCGCGGTGCCGCCGCCGGAAAAATATCTTGATCTGTCTTATTATCAGCGCGCGATGGCGACACTTTCGCGGTAACGGGGCTGCGCCGGAATTAAAGCGAAGTTATTTCCGTCATTCCGGCGAAAGCGGGTATCGCCTTCCCCCGCCGGCGGGGGAAGGTAGGAAGGGGGCGCAGCCCACGGTTATTTGAACGTTTGGCTTCGTTGCTGGACTCCCGCTTTCGCGGGAGTGACGAACTGTTTTGTCTCGGTTTATGGTTTTGTAAATTTGAGGCCCTTTACGGGCTGCTGAAAGAGGAGAGAAGATGATACGCAAACTCAGGACCCAGCGTGACGATCAGCAATGGATGCTCGATCTTGCACTCAACATGCGCGGCCGCGTGCAGAACTTCGAGCGTGACGACTCTGAAGTGCCGTCGGGAAAACGCGCGCGCAACTACCGCATGCTGCCGAAAGTCTGGCGCGAGGCCGGCGAGAAACACGAAAAATTCGCCAAGCGCGCGCAGGCCATGGGTGCCAACGAAACGGCCTGCTATCACTATGACCACGCGATCGAAGCCTACCGCATGGCGCAGCACCCGATTTATTTCGACAACCATCCGGTGAAGAAATTTCTCTACAAGAAAATGTCGGAGATGGTCGATCTGCGCAGCAAGGTGGCGAGTTATCCGATCGAGCGCGTCGAAATTCCATTCGACGACGGCAAGACGATCTCCTGTCTGCTCCACCTGCTGCCGGACCGCCGCAAGGCGCCCATCGTCATCTACGTGCCGGGCATGGACCAGACCAAGGAAGTCTTTCCGAAGGCCTTTCACAACATCGCCTTGTCGCGTGGTTTCCACGTCATTGCGATCGACGGCCCGGGGCAGGGCAATTCGAACATGCAGAAGATCCGCTCGGTCGGCGACAACTACGAGCGCGCCGGTGCTGCGGTGATCAGCTATCTGCAGAAGCGCAAGGAAGTCGACAAGAAAAAGATCGCCATCTACGGCATCAGCATGGGCAGTTACTGGGCGCTGCGCCTGTCGAGCTACGACCATCGCGCCGCCGCGGTGGTGAGTTCGGTGGCCTGCTTCAACCCGAACAACACCATCTTCACGCAGTCCTCCCCGCGCTTCAAACAGATGTTCATGTATATGGCGGGTTATGAAGATGAGGCGAAATTCGACAAGGAAGTCGCCGCCGACATGACGGTGCGCGGTTACCTCGACAAAGTGCAATGCCCGACGTTGCTGGTGACCGGCGAGTTTGATCCGCTGTGCCCGCTGGAAGACGCGGTCGAGGCCTTCGGCGACCTCAAGGTGGCGAAAGAAATGTGGGTCATCGAGAACCAGTACCACCCGCTGTGGGGGCTGCCGAATTTCGGCGGTCTGGACTGTCACGATTATGTGATGGACTGGCTGAAGCTGTTGTTCTCCGGCAAACGCGTGCCGAAGAAGAGCGGCCGCATCTCCTACATCAAGGAGAACGGGGACGGCCCGTGGGGCGATTGCGCGTGGACGCCGCCGATCAAGAAGGGGCAGGCGTACTTCTGATGATCGACAACTGGCGCCACATTTTCAATTGGTGCTGGCAATAACAGCGGTTTTGTAGGGTGCGCACCGCGCACGCGGGGCCGGCGGTAGACGGTGCGCTGTGCGCACCCTACGGACTTATGCTTTCCCCCCATCCCAACCTTCCCCCACAAGGGGGGAAGGCGTTTTTCAGCTGATGTGTAGAAGTTTTACGTAGCGAGGAGGCTGCACGCATGCGCACCGAACTCATCACGATCAAAACGCCCACCATACCGATCGACGGCGCCTGGCATCTGCCCGACGGCGGCACGCCGGTCGGCGCCGTGCTGCTGTTTCACGGCAACACCATGAATTTCTACACCGGCATGGCGCGCTTTCTGCCGCCGGTGCTGACGAAAGCCGGCTTTGCCTGCCTCGCCTTCAACCGGCGCGGACACGATGTGATCACGACGCGCAACAGTCGCGCCGCCGAGGGCGGTGCATTTCAAACCACGGCTGAGGCCATTGAAGACAACCGCCTCGCTGCAGAATGGCTGGCGACAAAAGGTTTTCCGGCGCCGGTGGTGATCGGGCACAGCAACGGCGGCATGCTGGGCACGCGGCACGTGGTCGATCATCCGCATACGCCGGCGTTGATTCTGTTGTCGGCGGGGCGCGGTGGCAAGACCTCGATGAACGACGGCGGCCGAGACGGACTCGGCGCCGGTGAGAAATTTCCCGAGATCTTCGCGCAGGCAACCGCAGAGGTTAAAGCGGGCCGGCCGCAGGAATTGATGTTCATGCCGGGCTGGTGGTACGTGATCAGCGCCGAAAGTTTTCTCGACCGCATCGAGACCGTGCCGTCGACGGTGGGCCTTGCGCCGCAGATCAAATGCCCGGTGTTGTGCATCCGCGGCGACAAGGAACCGCGTGACCGTTATCCCGCCGAGGAATACGCGGCGGCGGCCGGCGGTCCGTGCAAAGTGGAGATCGTGCCGAATTGCGATCACTTCTACAACGGTTGCGAGGACATCGTCGCCAATCATGTGGCGAGCTGGCTGAAGACCACACTGAAACTGCCGGGCTAATCGTTTTCGGCGCCGGCTTTAACCGCAGAGACACGGGAGGAGACCTATGTTGCGCATGAGTCTGCTTGCAGGTTTGTTGATGACCGGTTGTGCGCTGGCCGCGCAACCGGCTGCGGACTATCCGCAACGCCCGGTGCGCGTGATCGTGCCCTATGCGCCGGGCGGCGCCACCGACATCGTCGCGCGCATCCTCTCGCCGAAACTGTCGGAGCGGTTAAAGCAGCAGTTCGTTGTCGATAACCGCGCCGGTGCCGCCGGCAATATCGCGGTCGAACTGGTGGCGACGGCGCAACCCGACGGCCACACGATCCTGGTTGGCAATATCTCGACCAACTCGATCAATCCGCTGCTCTTCGCGTCGAAGATGAAGGTCGATGCGATGCGGGATCTCACCGGCGTGACGCTGCTGGCATCGATTCCAAACGTCATCATCGGCGGGCCGAAAGTGCCGGGCAGTACGCTCAAAGAGGCGATTGCCTATATCAAGGAGCGCCCCGGCCAGTTTAATTTCCAGGCGCCGCTGGGTTCATATTCGCATCTGGATATGCTCGCGTTGACCGCTGCGGCCGGGCTCAAGATGACGCATTTGCCGTCGCGCGGCGCCGGTGAAACGCTGCCGGCCTTGATGCGCGGTGAGGTTTTGATCACCAATGCGAACGTGGCGTCGATGATCGGCCCGATCCGCGCGGGCCAGGTCAAGGCGCTGGCGGTGACCTCGGCACAGCGCATCGCCGAACTGCCGGAGGTGCCGACGCTGACCGAGGCGGGTTTTTCCGGCATCGGCAGCCTCAACTGGAACGGTATCTTCGTGCCGGCGAAAACGCCGAAGGCGATTATTGAAAAACTGCACGCGGCCATCATCGCTGAAATGAAAAATCCCGAGATGCAGGACTACCTGAGCAAGCGCCTGATACCCGTCACGCTGAATGCCACACCGGCGGAATTCGATGCCTATGTGCGTTCGGAAGCGCAGCGCTGGGCGAAAATCATCAAGGACAACAACGTCAAGATCGACTGATTCGATTTTGTGGCGCAGGCGACCCGCCTGCGGGAAGCACCGTACGCAATTGTTCTTCCCGCAGGCGGGTCGCCTGCGCCACAAGAGCGGGACAGTCGAGTAGGGCGCGCATCGCGCACGCGGCAACACAGTTTCGTAGGGTGCAATAAGCGCAGCGCATTGCACCGAACGCGATTCATCCGGCGCAATGCCCGTTGGTTATTGCGCCGTACAGACTGGGCGAAAATCA
>CALQCM020000150.1 GCA_943329075.2 Chitinophaga pinensis
ACCACCCGCGTTGCGCGCGAACTATCGATCATCACTTTGGCTAAACTATTGTGTACCCAGCATTCCCTTATATTGACCGACTTCGCCATGCAGGTGCTCAAGAAACGACTCGGATTACGAGCATGAAAAGCCGGGGAAACATCAGGGGCTAGGGTGAGGGGGTACGCATATCCTTGCATCCGCTTGGCCCCCTCACCCCCCCCTCTCCCCGCTAGCGCGGGGCGAGGGAGTAATCCGGGCGGCCTCTAGTCGCCGCGCGGTTTGCGCGAGTAGGCATCGTCGAACGCTGCTTCAAGCTTCGCATCGGCGCCGCGCACGCCCGCAATCACCGCCTTCGCCCACTCGAAGTATTCCTGCTGCCGCGCCAGGCTCCATGACGCCGGCGGACTCGCCGCGATGTCGCGCAGATTGCTGATCTTGTCGGCGAGCTTGACGAGTTTCGCTTTCGGGCTGGCATGCGCGGCGTGTTCGATCTGCAAACGCTTGCGGTCCACCTTCGGCAGCAGTTTGTCGTCGGTGACTTCGAGCACGATGTCGCGCACCACCACGCCGAATTCGGCTTCGAGTTCTTCTGCCGTCGTTTCGGTGTCTTCAACGGTGTCGTGCAGGAGCGCCGCGCAGATCACTTCCGGATCGTGAATGTCGGCCTCGTTGACGAGTATGTTCGCCAGCGCGATCGGATGGTTGATGTAGGGCGAGGCATGCACGTCCTTGCGCCGCTGGTCGCGGTGCTTGCGCGCGGCGAACTCCAGCGCGTGCAGGATCAACTCAAGATCCGACTTCGGCGGTTTATAAGCTTTGCTGACCATGATGATCCCCGTTCTATTTCCGTATGATCGGCTCGATCGGCAGCCGTTCCAAGTAACCGAGCAATTGTTCCAGATACGCGCCGTGCGAAAACAGTTTCGCCTCCGAGCGCAACGGCCCCGCCACCTGCAAACCGACCGGCAGGCCGTCCGGCGTGAAACCGCCAGGCAAGGCAAGAATCGGGCAGGAAGTAATCGACAGCGCGCAGGTCAGCGACAGCCAGCCCATGTAACCGTCGAGTTTCACGCCGTCCAATTCGGCGATGTAACGCGTCTCCACCGGAAACGGCGGACACATGACCGCCGGTGCGATCAGCAAATCGTAGGTTTCAAAAAATTTAGCCATGCGGCGCACGATCTCGCCCTGCGCGATTTCGGCGGCAACGACGTCGGACAGTTTCAGACTCAAGCCGAACTCGGTATTGCCGATGACCTCCGGCTTCAGCAGATGGCGGTATTTCTCCATCAGCGGGGCAACCCGCGCGATATAAATCGCACCGCGCAGCACCATGAAGTTTTTCACCGCGTCCGACAGGTCGGGATGCACTTCTTCGACGATGACACCGTCGCCGGCGATTTTTTTCGCCGCCGCTTCGACCACGGCGCGCGTATCGCGATGCACCACCGGCGTCACGCCGAGATCGACGCTGTAAGCGACGCGTTGCGGTTTCTGCGGACGCGCTGCAGCCGCAATGTAACTGCCTGACTCCAGCGGGCGCGACATCGGATCGAGTTGGTGCGCACCGGCTTCGCACTCGAACATCAACGCGCAGTCGGCGACATTGCGCGCCATCGGCCCCTCGACCGACAGTGCTGAATAAGGCTGTTTCTGCGCGCGCGGCACCATGCCAGGCGTCGGCCTGAGGCCCACCGTCGAGCAATAACTCGACGGCGTGCGGATGCTGCCGCCGAAATCGCCGCCGGTGGCGAGCCACACCTGTCCGCTCGCCAACGCCGCCGCTGCGCCGCCCGAAGAGCCGCTGGGCGTCATCCGCGTGTCCCACGGGTTGCGCGTCACACCGAAGACTTCGTTGAAGGTATTGCCGCCCGCCGCAAACTCCGGCAGGTTGGACTTGGCCACCACCAGCGCGCCGTGTTCTTCGAGGCGCTCGACGATGATGTCGGATTCGGTGGCGATGCGGTCGGCGTAAATGCGCGAGCCCGAGGTGCAGCGCACGCCCTTGACGTCGGTGTTGTCCTTGACCGCAATCGGCAGGCCGTGCAGAAAATGCGCCGGCGGTGCTTTCGGCGGGTTCTGCAGCAGGCGCTTTGCGTGGTCGCGCGCGCGGTCGAGGCACAACGTCGGCAGCGCGTTCAGCGCCGGCTCGGTTTCGGCGATGCGCGCCGCCGCCGCATCGATCAATTCCAGCGGTGAAACCTTGCCCTGCTTCAACAGGGCGACCACGGCGGTGGCCGACAATTTGCACAGTTCGTTCACGTCTAACACCTCCTGGCTGGCATGCCGCGAGTATAACGCGGACGCGGCGCGCACCGGCACTGGAGAGGCGCCAAGCGGCTACAATATGCACTGTGATCGCACCCGTTGCGATATCTCCACAACCTACAACAACCTCGCGGATGCCCTCATGAAACCTGCCGACTCGACCCTCACCCGCACCGGCGGCCAACTGCTCGTCGATGCGCTCAAAGTACACGGCGTCGACATGGCTTTCGGCGTGCCCGGCGAAAGTTATCTGTCGGTGCTCGATGCGTTTTACGAATCGCGCGACGACATCAAGTTTGTGATCTGCCGCCAGGAAGGCGGTGCCGCCAACATGGCCGACGCCTACGGCAAACTCACCGGCCGCCCCGGCATCTGCTTCGTCACGCGCGGCCCCGGCGCCACCAATGCATCGATCGGCATCCACACCGCGTTCCAGGATTCGACGCCGCTGATTCTGTTTATCGGTCAGGTCGACAACGAAGTCACCGAGCGCGAAGCCTTTCAGGAAATCGATTACCGCCGCATGTTCGGCCAGATGGCGAAGTGGGTGGCTCAAATCGACCGCCCTGAGCGCGTTCCGGAAATGATCAGCCACGCCTTCCATCTCGCCGTCTCCGGCCGCCCCGGTCCGGTTGTGCTCGCACTGCCGGAAGACATGCAGGTCGCCACCGCCACTGTGCCGGACACCGCGCGCTACCAGCGCGTTGCCGCGCACCCGGGGGCGGCCGACATGAACAAGCTGCGCGACATGCTGGCGGCCGCCAAACGCCCCTTCGTCATGTTGGGCGGCGGCGGCTGGAACGCCAAAGCCTGTGAAGATATGCGCGCCTTCATCGAGAGCAACAACCTGCCAACCGCCTGCGCCTACCGCTGCCAGGACCTGCTCGACAACCGCAGCCCGAATTATCTCGGCGATATCGCCGTCGGCATGAATCCGGCGATCGAAAAACGCATCCGCGAATGCGACCTGCTGCTGGCGATCGGCCTGCGCCTTGGCGAATGGACGACCATCAACTACACGCTGATCGACATCCCGCGGCCACAAATGAAATTCGTCCATGTGCATGCCGGCGCCGAGGAACTCGGCCGCGTCTATCAGGGCGACCTGCTGATTAATTCCGGCATGCCGGAATTTGCCGCCGCAGTACGCGCGCTGGCACCGGTGAAGCCGGTGTGGGCCGATCAAACCAAGGCCGCGCGTGCCGAATTCGATGCCTGGCAGGTGCCGGTAAAAACACCGGGCACGCTCAACATGAGCGAAGTCATCGCTTTCCTGAAAAAGCGTCTGCCCGATGGCTCGATCCTCACCAATGGTGCGGGCAACTTCACGCTGTGGGCGCACCGCTTCTATCAATACACGGGCTTTCGCACCCAGCTCGGACCAACCAGCGGCGCCATGGGTTACGGCGTGCCGGCCGGCGTTGCCGCGAAACTCGTGCATCCGGAGCGTCCGGTCATCGCCTTCGCCGGCGACGGCGACTTCATGATGAACGGCCAGGAACTGGCAACCGCGATGCAGTACGGCGCGAAAACCATTTTCATCGTCATCAACAACGGCATGTTTGGCACCATTCGCATGCACCAGGAACGCCACTATCCGGGCCGCGTCAGCGGCACCGAACTGCACAACCCGGATTTCGCCGCACTCGCGCGCGCCTACGGCGCGCACGGTGAAGTGGTCACCAACACCGAAGACTTCGAAGCGGCGTTTGAACGCGCCTGGAACGCCGGCACCGCGGCCCTGCTCGAACTCAGGATCGATCCGGATTCGGTGTCGCCACGCGCCACGCTGTCGTCGATACGTGCCGAAGCCCTGAAAACACGTTAGTCCTGAATCCTCAATCCTCAATCCTCAATCCTGCCTTTAAATGATCCGCTACCTCAAAGAAAAAGACGTCGAGCAATTGCTGCCGATGGCCGACGCCGTCGAACTCGTTGAACAATCGCTGAAGGCGCGCGCTGAGGGCCGCGCGACCGACGTGCCGCGCGTGCGCGCGCGCATGCCGGCCGGCACGCTGCACATGATGGAAGCGACCGCGGCCGATCTCAATGTGATCGGCTACAAGGCTTACTTCTCGGCCACCGGCAAGGGCACGCGTTTTTACGTGCATCTGTTCGATACCGAGTCCGGCAAGCCCACGGCGATGATCGAAGCCAGCCACCTCGGCATGGTGCGCACCGGCGCCGCCAGCGGTGTGGCCACACGCCACATGGCGCGCGAAGATGCCACCATCGTCACCACGCTGGGCGCGGGCAAACAGGCGATCGGCCAGCTCGAAGCGGTGTGCGCCGTGCGCAAGATCAGTGAAGTGCGCGTGTGGAGCCGCAACCCGGAGCGCGCACAGAAGTTTTGCGATGCGCTCGCAAAAAAACTCGGCGTGACGATGAAAGTCGTCACCGATCCCGCTGAAGCGGTGCGCGGCGCCGACATCATCAACGTCATCACCAAGGCGGCCACACCGGTGCTGCTCGGCGCCTGGCTCTCGCCGGGCCAGCATATCAACGCCGCCGGCTCCAATTCGCTGGCACGGCGCGAACTCGACGAAGCGGCGGTACGGCGCTCGACGCGCATCGCTGTCGATTCACGCAACACCGCACGCAACGAATGCGGCGATCTGCTGCCGCTCGCGGAAACCGGCCTGATCGACTGGGACTCGCTGCCCGAACTCGGCGAAATCATCACCGGCCGCGTGCCGGGCCGCCGCAGCAAAGACGACATCACGCTCTACGAATCGCACGGCATGGCGGTGCAGGATCTCTACACCGGCAAGTTCGTGCTCGA
>CALQCM020000151.1 GCA_943329075.2 Chitinophaga pinensis
CCAGGGAGCAAGACAAAGTTTGTGGTCGTCAGCGGGCCGTTTCGCAATCGCAATGCTGCCGTTGAATTTGCCAAAAGCAAAGGCCTGCCCGCCGGGTATTGGATCAGGGGAGCGGGACTGCTGCAAGCCGCTTTAAAGCCGGCGGGAAGCGCAGCACGACAAAGTCAGAGTGGAGCAAAAGAATGAGCGAAAAAGAGCCCGTAATTATTAAAAGCACGGCACCGCAGCAACTTAAATTTTCCGAGGTCACCGGAAAAATAACGCGTCAGGTCAACAATTTTAATGATCAGAACGCGGCGGGCGCGCAGGGAGCAGGGCAGGTGGTGGTGCCGGATCAAGAGGACAAGGCGGCCGCCAATCGCTTGCATGCTCCAATCGGCACGGGACAGGTGCCTGCGAATGCGAATGCAACCGAGTCAGGACCGGCCGCGCCGGGCAGCGGGAAAATGGCTGCGCCTGATCAAGCGGACAAGGCAGCCGCCAATCGCTTGCATATCCCGGTCAACCCGGAACAGACGGCCGCAAATGCAATCGAGTCAGGGCAGGCCGCGCCGGGCAGCGGAAAAATGGTTGCGCCTGATCAAGCGGACAAGGCGGCCGCCAATCGCTTGCATATCCCGGTCAGCCCGGAACAGACGGCTGCAAATGCAATCGAGTCAGGACAGGCCGCGCCGGGCAACGGGACAATGGTTGCGCCTGATCAAACGGACAAGGCAGCCGCCAATCGCTTGCATATCCCAGTCAGCCCGCAACAGACGGCTGCAAATGTAAATCTAATCGAGGCTGGACAAGCCGCGCAGAACGTAATCAAAGCGGCGTCCGGTGCGGCTGATCATAATATGATGCACGCACCGGCGGAGGCGCCTTCATCAGGCGGGAAACTGGTTGCGCCGGATTCAGTGAAAGGCGCCGTCAACGTTTTGGTTCTGCCGATTACGGAAAATAATCAGGCGGGCAATCAGGCCATAGACACGCAAATCCACGCTGACAATACCGTCAAGCCTGAAGCCCACCGGCCCGCGCAGAATATCATGCGTCCCGGTCACGAGGTTGCAGCTGCCGAAACCATTGCTGTTCCAGTTTCTAAAAATGAAGCCGGGCTCAACCTGCTCCAGGTTGACGCGGCGGTTGTCGACGCGAATGTCGTTTATGTAGATCCCGCGCTGCCAGAACTCGCGGATCCGGACGCGGCGCATCCGGATGCAACCCCTGCGCCCGACGGCGCCAGCGCAACGCCGGGCGGGGACGCGCCTCTCGAAGCGGGCAATGCACAGCCGGTGGTGGATGAGCAAGAGAAGGCAGCCGTCAGTATAAAGCTCAAAATCAGCGCTTCGGTGGAGGGGCACCTGCACACGGTTGAGGCAGAAACGGCCCAGGTTAACGCTCAACTTGAGCGGCTTTCCGAAAAATACGCCAGCATGGAAAAGAGACATAAAAAATGAGTGAAGCCAAAATAGAGCCGGGCATCATCGCACCAGCGGCGGAAGAGGAGATGGCAGTGCCGGGCCCGGATGGGCCTGCTGAAGCTGAGGATACGGTCGCGACCGTCAAGGAAACGAGCTTTGATGCCGTCATCACACGCGTTCTCGATGCGAGTGATGTCGCCAACAAAACGGCGTCAATCGCCGCCAACTCGACCGAGCATCTGCTGATGGGCGTTGAAGAGTTGCGCGAGTCGACCGCCAAGGCGCGGACGCACGCCGTTGTCGTGCTGGGAGTCACCGGCTTCTTGATGCTTGCCTCGGTCGGCGTTTTCACGCTGATGGCGCTGCAACTGCAGGACCGGCTTGATTCAGCAGATGCCACCGTGCTCGCCGTTGGCAAGCGCGTGGTTGCGCTGAATTCCAGCATCGGCGCGCTCAAAGAGATGGAAAAGGTGCTGGAGAAGTTCAACGAGCGCCAGGAGGGGCAGTCGTCGGTCATGGAAAAACTCATGCCACGAGTCGACACCGGATTGGCGGAGGTACGCAAAGCGGTTGCCGATCTCGCGGAGAAGTCGGCGAAACAAACCCACGTAGCCGTGCCACCGGACCCGCGTATTGCGGTATTACAGTCACAATTGAAGGTGATCGAGTCGCAACTTCAGGCACAGGCACGGGCGACGGCCAAACAGGCCGAGCTGTCCGCCGCCATGCAGGCCAGTCTGGCGAAAATGAACGCCACGGCGCAGAATCTGGAAGCGTTGCTCAAACTGGAAAAACAGCGTGTGGTGGCCGCTGTGCCGGTGGCTGCGGCCACGCAAGCCCCGCCGCCGATGGCTAAAGAAAAGGCGGAGCGAGCGCGTCCCAATTACATACAATATCCGACGGCGCCATCGCGCGAGCCCAGAAAAGACGGGGCGGAGTCCAGTGCCGCCACTCCATAATTCAGGTTGTAGCGTTTATTGTTTAATCAATGAAAAAATTTTTGCATGAAAGTAATCAAGGAATGAATAGGATGCTGTTTTCATTCGTCACTCTGGTGCTGACTTTAGCCTTGGCCGGCTCCGGATTGGCGGCTGATGCGCCAAGCCGAAAAAAAGTGCAAGCGCCGGCAGCGGCAGCACCGGTCGCACCGCCGCCTCCGCCCCCGTCGTGCCAACCCGCAGAGTTCAGAGAAATTTGTCTGACGGTGCACGATCCTTTGGAGCGCAAGCGGCGCGCGAAGGATTGGCTCGCCGGCCATGGCGCCGGCTGCTCGATCGAAAAATTGTTAACGCTCAAGGCGAATCGCCAGATCTGGCTCGGCACTGCGGATACGCCTGACCTGGCGGCGACCATCGATACTTTAATAGATGCCAGAGAGTCAGCCAATGCCAGGGAGTCAGCCAATGCCAGCTTGGCGCCGCCGGGTGTGCCACCCGCGGCTGCCGCTGAACGGAGCCCGGCACGACGGTAGTCGGTGCTGGCGCAGCAGGCATAAAAAAAGGCAGAGTAGATCTCTGCCTTTTTGACGTGCGCGAAAAGAAAAATTAATGCGCTTTCTTTTCGTCTTTCTTTTCGTCTTTCTTGGCTTCTTTTTTCGGCTCGTCTTTTTTCGCGGCGTCAGCGGCGAAGACAGCGACGGTACCGAGGGCAAACATGGCGGCGAACAGGGCTGCGAGCAGTTGTTTCATTATGTTTCCTTTGCAGGGGTATCAATTGATAAAAAATTCGTTTTGCCGCTTTGGTCGATGACCATCACAGACGGAAAACAAGGATGATCACTCAAGGCATAATCCTTGCCGCGAATCTTACCATATAAATTATATGCATTATAAACATCATTTTATGCCCATCCTGGGTGCTGCCCGGCTGTAGTCCATGGCTTGAGCCGGTTGCCTGGGAGGCGGGGGCGTTGATCGTTACCTGACCTCATCAACCTTGATAAAGATTACCCGCTCGCTGTTGCGCATGTCTTGCGTCGAAGTCGTGCTGCTATTGGACTGGCCCAGTATGCGGCCGCCGGCCTCGACCCATTCGCCGAGTCTGGCGGAGATCGTGCCGCCGATGCGTTGCGTTTGCTGGGTTCGGTTGACGGCGCCCGAAACCGTGCTTTGCTGCGCAAAAAAGTCCATGCTCACGCGATCGCCCGTCAGTCGCGGCACCACTTCAATACCGCTGCCGACTTCAGCGGCAGGTTTCGGATTCTGCACCAATAAAAGTCCGGGAATGCGGACCAGTAATGTGCCTGGAATCTGCGTTTGTGCGGTATAAAAGAAGGCGCGTTGCCCCTCCTGCACCTGCAGGCGTTGCTCGACGCGCTCGTTGGCGCGCGAACGGCTGCTAACCTCGACGCTGTCTGCGGAACCGGCAGGATTGTCGAAGCGCACCGATACCATCAACCGGCGCAACGGCGTGTCGAGGGCGGTAATAGCCGCCTTCAGTTCCGCGCGCTTGGTGTCGGGGCCAACCAGGAACAACTTTGAACCCTGGCCGGTCAAGACGGCACCGCCGAGTATGGGTTTGACCAGCGGGATAATGTCCTCGGCGGCGCGGTAGCGTAGCGCGATAGTCTCCTGATTCGGTGTCGTGCTGGTGGTCGGTTTCTCCAACTTGCGCAGGAATTCAGGGATTTCCTTGAGGCGCTCGGGCTTGTCGCCGGGTTTCAGGCCCACAAAAGCCGCCTCGTTTTCACCCACTTCGACGCGGCCCGCCTTGCTGGTCACCGAGGTGGCGCCGGTGTAAACGCGGTTATAGGTGCCGGCGGGGGCGACTGGCGTCTCGCCGCCGACCGGGGGCTCGACAAAGGCGGTCTCAAAATCAGTGCCACGGATTCCGATCGCCGCATTCAGCGTCAGCATCGCGAAATTCTCTTTTTTATTCTGCCCTATCATGCCGGTCATCGTTCGCACCGCCCCCTTCACCAGCCGCAGCGTGACGGTGTCTTTGCCGTCGGGTTTTTGGGTATAAAGGTAATCATCTATTTTGAGGCGTGAATTCGGGTGCAGCCAAAGCAGGGTATCGTCAGTCATGCGGATTTGCGCATTTGAGTTGGCCCCGGTCACGACGGCATCCCCGGGATACAGTTGCACCCCCTTTTGCGCGGGTCGCTGATTGCCGCCGCGCTCCCACACGGTGGCGGCATCGCCAATCACCAGTTGAAGCTGGCCGGCGGCGGACCAGGCCAGACCGTGAACGATCAAACCGAGGGCGAAAAAAAATCGACGGGCAAGTTTTAACATGAGGTAAGGCTTTATTTTGTAAGCATTAATCGAAAGCGTAGGGGCAATCGACGGCGTCTTCAGGCAGCCATGCCATTGATCGGGAAAACGGATTGGAATGCATTAAAACAGTTATAGCATATAAGGTGAATAACGTATTTTAGTATTTTTTCATTAACATGGCTCAATAAAATGCGCTGAAACGACACGCGCCCTGAAAAATTTAAAATAAACTCCGGCAAGGACTAAAGTAATCACCTCTGCTGCCGACTGATTAGACGAAGATGCCGTGAACCGATCCGGATTAAAGTTTATTCCGCTGGTGTCGAGTTAGA
>CALQCM020000152.1 GCA_943329075.2 Chitinophaga pinensis
AACATCAGCCCCTGCCCTCTCCCAAAGGGAGAGGGTGAGAATGGCGCTAATTCGCTGATGCGAATTAGCGAATGAACCATGGATCTTGATTTCGAAATCATCGGCCGCGCCCTGCCTTATCTCGCCGGCGGTCTGCAGTACACCTTCCAGCTCACGCTGGTGGCGGCAACCGGCGGCGTCATCTTCGGCACGCTGCTGGCGCTGGCGCGCCTGTCATCGTTCAAACCGCTGGCGCTGGCCGCCGCCGGCTATGTCAATCTGATGCGCTCGATTCCGCTGCTGCTGGTGATTTTCTGGTTCTATTTCCTCGTGCCCGTGCTGCTGCAATCGATCACCGGCGCCGAACGCCCGCCGCAGATCGGCGCCGAGCGCTCGGCTTACATCACCTTCGTGATGTTCGAAGCGGCCTTCTTCTGCGAAATCATGCGCGCCGGCATCCAGAGCATTGCCAAAGGCCAGGCCGGGGCCGGCTACGCCCTCGGGCTCAATTACTGGCAGGTCATGTGGCAGATCGTGCTGCCGCAGGCCTTCCGCAATATGCTGCCGATCCTGCTGACGCAATCGATCATCCTCTTTCAGGACGTCTCGCTGGTCTCGCTGCTCAACGTCACCGACTTCGTCGGCGCCGCCGTCAAGGTCGCGCAGCGCGACAGCCGCGTGGTCGAAATGTATCTGTTCGTCGCCGTTGTTTACTTCGTGCTGTGTTTCTCGCTGTCGGCGGCGGTCAAACAGCTGCAGCGCAAAATCGCCATTGTCCGTTAAGGTCGGCTAAGATAAGGCAGCCATGATCGCCATCAAAAACATCAGCAAATGGTACGGGCATTTCCGTGTGCTCACCGATTGCACCACCGCTGTCTCCAAAGGCGAGGTAGTGGTCGTCTGCGGGCCGTCGGGATCGGGCAAATCGACACTGATCAAATGCGTCAACGGACTTGAGGCATTTCAGCAGGGCGAAATCACGGTCAACGGCGTATCGGTCGGCGCCAAAGACACCGACCTGCCGAAACTGCGCGCCCATATCGGCATGGTGTTCCAGAACTTCGAACTGTTTCCACATCTCTCGGTGATGGAAAATCTGACGCTGGCGCAGATCAAAGTGCTGGGGCGCACGCCGGAGGCGGCTATTGCCAAGGGCGCTGCCCTGCTCGAACGCGTCGGGCTCGCCGCCCACGCGGCGAAATTTCCCGGTCAGTTGTCGGGCGGACAGCAGCAGCGCGTGGCGATTGCGCGCGCGCTGGCGATGGATCCGATCGCCATGCTCTTCGACGAACCGACCTCGGCGCTCGATCCTGAAATGATCAACGAAGTGCTCGACGTCATGGTCGATCTGGCCAAAGAAGGCATGACCATGATGGTGGTAACCCACGAAATGGGCTTCGCGCGCCGCGTCGCGCACCGCGTGGTCTTCATGGACAAGGGCGAGATTGTCGAAGACGCACCAAAAGAGGATTTTTTCGGCAAGCCGCGCTCCGAACGCGCGCAGCTTTTCCTGTCGAAAATTCTGCAGCACTGATTGCAGCGCCACGGCGCGGCCCAAGGCTGTTCCAATCGGCGCAGCGCTCGCGTAGAATCCGGCGTTTACCGCTCTGCGCTCTGCGCCTACAAACACATCATGCCCGCCACGAAAAAACGCGTCATCCCGATCAAGCTTGTCGCCGCCACTCCCGTCAGAAAAAAGAAAGCGAAAAAGAAACCCGCCTACGACTGCCGCAAGTGCCCCGGCTACTGCTGCAGCTATCCGCTGATTGAGGTCACCAAGCGCGACATCGCGCGGCTGGCCAAGCATTTCGGTCTGACCTACGAGCAGGCTGAAAAGCGCTATACGCGTTACGACAAAGCCGAAAAAGCGATCGCCCTGCGCCGCCAGAAGGACAAACACTTCGGCCACATCTGCAAGATGTTCGACACCAAGAAGCGGCAGTGCACGGTTTACGAAGCGCGGCCCGGCGTCTGCCGCGAATATCCGGTCGCCAAGACCTGCGGTTATTACGATTTCCTGCTGTTTGAGCGCGACCAGCAGGAAGACAAGAAGTTCGTCGCCACGACGAACTCGTAAGACCTGTTGCATTGAACAGACGCCGGGCCCCGCGCCCGGCGCTTACCCCGCCTTGCAGATGCGCGCCATCAGGCGACGCATGAATTCCTCGCATTTAAGCACCTGCTCGATCTCGATGTATTCGTCGGCCTTGTGCGCCTGCGCAATCGAACCCGGCCCGCACACCACGGCGGGCATGCCGCGGCGCTGAAAATGCGCGGCCTCGGTGCCGAACGAGACCTTGCCGAAATCGTGATTGCCGGAGAGCTCCTGTGCCAGCCCGACAATTTCAGCCTCCGGCGCGTTACTGAGCGCCGGCATCGCCGACAACGGTCCGATTGAAAATCCACTGGCCGGATCAACCGCGCGCATCTCCGGCTCGATCGAGGTCGCGATGAATTTGGTGAATTCCGCGAACATCGCCTGCGGATCGTCGCCGGGCAGATTGCGAAACTCAAAATCGAAAACGCATTCGTTCGGCACGATATTGAGCGCCGTGCCGCCGCGAATGACGCCGGTATGCACGGTGGTGTGCGCAATGTCGAAACCGCGGTCATACGGCCCATGGTCGCGGTAACGCCGCGCCATGCTTTTCAGAAAGGCGATCGCCTCGGCCGCCGCCTCCACCGCATTGACGCCCTGCGGCGCGTAGGCCGAATGGCAGGACAGGCCGCGCACCGTGCAGCGGTAGCTGAGTTTGCCCTTGTGTGCGATCACCGGACGCATCATGGTCGGTTCGCCGACGATGCAGGCCTCCGGATGAATGCCGGCCGCATCGAGGTCTGCGATCAGGCGGCCGACCCCGATGCAGCCGACCTCCTCGTCGTACGACAGCGCAAAATGCAGCGGGCGCCGGAGGCCGCGCTGCGCAAATTCCGGTGCCAGCGCCAGCGCGACGGCGACGAAACTTTTCATGTCAGCACTGCCACGACCGTAAAGACGGCCGTCGCGCTGCGTCAGCGTGAACGGATCGCTGCGCCATGCCTGCCCGTCCACCGGCACCACATCCGTGTGCCCTGACAATACGATGCCGCCGTCAGTCGGCGGACCGAGCGTGGCAAACAGATTGGCCTTGCGGCGGTCGTCGTCATAGGTCAGGCGGGTCACCGCGCCGGCCGCCGCCAGATGCGCGCGCGCGAACTCGATCAATGCGAGATTGGAATCGCGACTGACGGTTGGAAAAGCGATCAGCCGGCGCAGGAGATCAAGGCTCGCCGGCACCGCGGTGCGCGTCACATTCATGCAAATCAATCCGGTTAAAACGGCAGAATAGGTGTGCCGCCAGCAAGTGTCAAACCAGCGGTAACGCACGCGCCACACGCTGCCGCACCGCTTTGCGACATGCATCGCCGGTGCTACCATGACCACCATTCAAATAGCGCGTTTCAAGGGGGAGCAAGATGCAATCCGACGACAACAACAAAGAAAGCAAAATCGACCGCCGCGCGTTTTTGAAAGGCGCGGCCGCCGCCGGCGCCGCGGTCGCCTCGGTCACCGGTGCAACACGCATCGCTGCCGCTGCGGACAATGCCGCCGAAGGTGCGAAGCCTGCCGAAAAACCGAAGGCCGCGAATAAACTGCCGAGCGAAACCTTCATCACCCACCCCGGCTCCGACTTCATGGCCGATGTGCTGAAAAAAATCGGCCTGCAATACATTGCGATCAATCCGGCGGCGGGTTTTCGCAGCCTGCAGGAATCGATCATCAATTATCTCGGCAATAAAAATCCCGAGATCATCACCTGCCTGCATGAAGAGTCCGCCACCGCGATGGCGCACGGTTACGCCAAGGCCTCGGGCAAACCGATGGGGGTGATGGTGCACGGCACCGTCGGCCTGCAACATGCCTCGATGGCCCTTTACAACGCCTGGTGCGACCGCGTGCCGATGCTGATGTTCGGCGGCAACGGCATCGACGCCGAAACGCGCCGTCCGGGCGTCGAGTGGATCCACAGCGCACAGGACCCCGCCGCGCTGGTGCGCGAGTTCATCAAGTGGGACGACCAGCCGGCGTCACTGCAGCATTTCGCCGAATCGACGGTGCGCGCGCACCAGTTCACGATGACGGCGCCGATGGCGCCGGCCTTCATCGCCATCGACATGGACCTGCAGGAAGAGGAAATTGAACACGCGGAAAAACTGAAGATCCCGAAAATTTCGCGCCTGATCCAGCCGCAGGGCGACAGCAACGCGATACGTGATGCGGCAAAGCTGCTGGTCGCCGCGCAAAAACCGCTGATCCTTGCCGACCGCGCGGCCCGTTCGCAACAGGGTGTGAAGATGCTGGTCGAACTCGCCGAGTCGCTGGGCGCGCCGGTGGTCGACCTCGGTTCACGCATGAACTTCCCGACCACGCATGATCTCGACTGCACCTTCATGAAGCAATCGCTGGTGCGCGACGCCGACGTCATCCTCATGCTGGAAGTCGGCGATCCCTGGGGCAATCTGCATTCGTTCAGCGACCCCTACAAGGAATACCGGCCGATCCACAAACCCGATGTGAAGCTCATCACCATTTCGATGCTCGACGTGGCGCGCAAATCCAACTACCAGGACATCCAGCGCTTCATGCCGGCTGACCTCGCCATCGGCGGCGACGCCGAGGCAACGCTGCCGGATCTGATCGAGGCGATCAAACGCGCGGCGCCGAATCCGGCCGCTGTCGCGCAACGCCGTGCAACCTACAAGAAGATGCACGAGGACATGCGCGCGCGCGACAAGGAAGCCGCGGCAGTCGGCTTCGATGCCACGCCGATTTCCACCGCGCGACTCACCGCGGAGATGTGGAACGTCATCAAGAACGAAAAATGGGCGCTGGTGGTCAGCGACCGTATGCCGTGGGCGCGCCGCCTGTGGCCGATTACCGAGCATTACCAGATGCTGGGCGGCAACGGCGGCTACGGGTTGGGCGGCTACGCGCCG
>CALQCM020000153.1 GCA_943329075.2 Chitinophaga pinensis
AACATGAAGCACACCATGCCAAGCTGGATGATGCGCCGCGGATCGAAGCGGTCGGCGAGCGCGCCCGTGTACACCGAGAACAGCAGGAACGGCACCCAGTGCGAGATCACCGCGAAACCGCCCAGCGCCTGCGAGTGGAATTTCTCGAACATCATCCAGTAGCTGATGACGTGCTCTATGCTGTCTGCCATCATGGCCAGCGCGGACGTGAAGAAGTAAGCGCGGAACGCGGGATGACGCAGCGCCGCGAACGATTGCTCGGCGGGCGCGTGGGACTGGCTGCTGTCGGTAGTCAAGACGGGCTTTCGGACTGGCGGCGCCGCGAAGAACGGTCTGCGGCGTGTATCGATAAGGTCTGCGATAATAGAACAGAGGCGGTCAAATTGGAAACCGCACGGCGCCAAAAATCCCGGGGGAGCTGCATGAAAACGTATCCAAATCACACCAAGAACCAGTTGCAGGCCGGCAAGATCGCGATCGGCATGGGACTGCGCCAGGCGCGCACCGTTGACATCGCAGCGATTGCCAAGACATCGGGCTTCGACTGGCTGTTCATCGACATGGAACACAATTCGATGGACGTCGATACCGCTGCGCAGATCGCCAACGGCGCGCTGGCCGTCGGCATCACGCCCATCGTGCGCGTTCCCGGCAAGGAGCATTACCACGCGACGCGATTGCTGGATGCCGGAGCGCAGGGCGTCGTCGTTCCGCATGTCGACACGGCGGAAGAAGCGCAGCGCGCGGTCGCCAACTGCAAGTACCCGCCGATTGGCCACCGCTCGATGGCGGGCGCGCAGCCGCAGTTCGCATTTCAAAGTGTGTCGATGGGCGAGGCATCGAACGTCGTCAATGCCGAGACGCTGGTTATCGTGATGGTGGAAACGCCGCTGGCGATCAAGAACGTCGAGGCGATTGCGGCAGTGCCTGGCATCGACTCCGTGCTGATTGGCACCAACGACCTGTGCGCCGAAATGGGCATCCCGGGGCAGTTTGGGCATGCCGACGTCGAGGCGGCCTATAAGAAAACCATCGCGGCCTGTCTCAAGCACGGCGTACACCCGGGCATGGGCGGCGTCTACGATCCCAAACTGATGGAGAAATACATCGGCCTCGGTATGCGCTTCATCTTGAGCGGCAGCGATTTGAGCTTCATCATGGCGGGCGCGCGCGAGCGCGCGAGTTTTCTGCACGGCATCAAACTATAAGCTGGTCACGCCGGCGCATGCCGGCAATGTTGGTGAGAGGAGAATCATGAACGCAACGCATCTTGGTGTGGCGATGGCGGCGGCCGCGATTTTCGCGGGTGGCGCCTGCGCGCAAAACTATCCTGCAAAACCGGTGCGCATCATTGTGCCGCTGGCGCCCGGCGGCAACGTCGACATCGTTGCGCGTTCGCTCGCCCAGCAACTCACCGACAGCATGGGGCAGCAGATCATCGTCGAGAACCGGCCCGGTGCGAGCAGCCTCGTCGGCACGCAATTGGTCGCCAAAGCGCCGCCGGATGGTTATACGCTGCTCGCCGTCGCGAACACGTTCGCGATGGTGCCGTCCATCATCACCAATCCCGGCTACGATCCGATCAAGGATTTTTCCGCCATCACGCTGACGTGCCTGGTGCCGCAGGTGCTGGTGGTGAATCCTGCGCTGCCGGTGAAATCGATCAAGGAACTGATCGCGCTCGCCAAGGCGCGGCCGGGGCAGCTTACTTACGCGACTTCGGGCCCGGGCGGCACTGGACACATGGTGACCGAACTCTTCAGCCGCCAGGTCGGCGTCAAAATGCTGCACGTGCCGTACAAAGGCAACGCGCAGGCGATCATCGACGTCATTGGCGGCCAGGTCATGCTGATGTTCGACCAGGTGAGCACGTCCGACCCGTACATCAAATCCGGCAAGCTGCGCCCGCTTGCGGTGTCCAGCCTCACGCGCTCGCCGCTGTTTCCCGACCTGCCGACCATCGACGAGGCGGGTGTGAAAGGTTTTGAGGATATTACGTTCAACGGGCTGGTGGCGCCGGTGGGAACGCCGCGGGAAATTCTCGTGCGGGTCAATGAAGAAGTCGGAAAAGTCGTGCGCGTGCCGGCGTTGCGCAACCGCTTCATCGAGCGCGGCATCGAACTGAAGGCAAGCGCGTCTCCCGAAGAATTCACCGCCTATATCAAGGCCGAGTTCGACAAGAAAGCGAAGCTCGCGCGCGACGCGGGTATCAGGCTGGAGTAAATGCATAGTCGTAGTTTTAATGTTCCCTCGCCCCGCTTGCGGGGAGAGGGTGAGGGGGCGGATTGAAAACTTTTTTGCTATGAACCGAAAAGGTATTGCTTCCCCTCACCCCGGCCCTCTCCCCACTGACGTGTGGCGAGGGGGCGTTTGTGAGACGGCTTCAGGGCTGTTACTTCGCGCAGCAGCTTTTCTGATTGCAATGGGCCTTGTTTTCGCGGCGCACGCGCAGTCGTGGCCGGTCAAGCCGATACGCCTGGTCGTCGCCACCGCGCCGGGCGGCGGCTCCGATTTTGTCGGGCGATTGATCGGCGCACGGCTTACAGATGTGCTCGGCCAGCAGATCGTCGTCGAGAACCGCGCCGGCGCGGGCAGCACGCTGGGCTACGAGTTCGGCATGCGCGCGGCGCCCGACGGCTACACTCTGACCATCATCACGCCGAGCTACTCGATCAATCCCAGCCTCTATCCGCTCAAGTTCGACGCAGCCACTGACTGCACGCCCATCATCAAGCTCGCAAGCGGGCCTTACGTGGTGGTCGTGCACCTGTCTTTGCCGGCGAAAAACATCCGCGAGCTGATCGCGCTGGCGAAAGCGCGGCCGGGACAGATTGCCTACGGTAGCAGCGGGCAGGGCGCGATCGTGCATCTCACCACTGAGCTTTTCCTCTACATGGCGCACGTGCAGATGACGCACGTGCCGTACAAGGGCGGCGGCATCGCGCTGACCGACGTCATCGCCGGCCAGATCCAGCTAGCAGCCTGTCGGGCTTAGCTGCCCGGAACTATCGATCAATGCTAATGTCATAAGATTATCCTGTTTAACGCTGCCGAGAGTGTTGCCATGGTTAATTTCCGTCCTATAGACCGCGCTACGCCCTATCTGCTGCCGCCCTCGGTGGAGGATTGGCTGCCCAAGGATCACCTGGCGCGTTTCGTGGTCGATATCGTCGATCAGCTCGATCTCTCGGCGCTGATCCGGCAGTATCGTGGCACGGGCTCGGCGGCCTATCACCCGACGGTGATGCTGGCCTTGCTCATCTACGGCTACGCCACCGGTGTCTTTTCGAGCCGGCGCATTGAGGCGGCGACGCACGATTCGATCGCGTTTCGCTACATCGCCGGAAACGAGCAACCCGACCATGATTCGTTGTGCACCTTTCGCAAGCGCTTTCTCAGAGAAATCGAGGCACTGTTTGTGCAGGTGCTGGTCATTGCCCGGCAGATGAAATTGCTCAAACTGGGTACGATCGCGCTCGACGGCACTAAGGTTCACGCCAACGCCTCGCGCCATAGCGCGCTGTCCTACGGGCACGCGCAGAAGATCGAGGCGCAACTGCAAGCCGAGGTCAAGCAGATGCTCGCTCGCGCCGAGGCAGCCGATCAGGAGCCGCTGCCCAAGGGCATGAGCATCCCGAAGGAATTGGCGCGTCGCGAAGAACGCCTGGCGGCGATTCGGCAAGCCAAGGCCCAGATCGAGGCGCGCGCCGCCGAGCGTGATGCCCAAGATCGGGCCGACTTTGAGGCGAAGATGAAAGCGCGCGAGGAGAAGCACGCGCGCACGGGAAAGAAACCTGGCGGCAAGCCGCCGGCGCCGCCGAGTTCCGGAGTGCGCCCAACCGATCAGATCAACCTCACCGATGAAGACTCGCGCATCATGCCCGCTACGGGCAAGGGCTTTGAGCAGAGCTACAACGCGCAGGCCGCGGTCGATACCGAGAGCATGCTGGTGGTGGCAACCCACATCGCACAGGTGGCCACCGACAAGCAGCAGGTCGAGCCTATGCTCGAAGCGCTGGCCGATTTGCCCGACGAGTTGGGGCGCGTGAAGCGTTTGTTGGGGGACAACGGATTCTTCAGTGCGGCGAATGTTGAGAGTTGCGTGGCGGCGAAGATCGAGCCGCTGCTGGCGGCAGGGCGCGACGCCCATCACCCACACTGGGAGGATCGATTCATTGATCCCCCGCCGCTGAACGAGCCGGCCAGCGCGGTGGACCGGATGAAGCATCGGCTCAAGACGCGCAAGGGACGCAAGCTCTACGGCTTGCGCAAGCAGACGGTGGAACCGGTCTTCGGCATCATCAAGTCGGTGATGCGCTTCCGGCAATTCTTGTTGCGGGGCTTGGCGGCCGTGCAAGGCGAGTGGACGCTGGTCACCATGGCATGGAATATCAAGAGAATGGCGATATTGGCAGGATAAACGGGCACCCAGCGGTGCGCTCACGATCCGCTCAAACCATTTAGCCCTCAATTCACTGTTCCGCTCGATTACCATGATCAACATCGCTCAAATCATCAACTCCAGTCCGACAGGCTGCTAGTAGTGGTCATCAATTTCTCCGACGCTGAGCTAGGCGTCACTCGGCACCCGATGTCGCCAACCTGGCCGCTGTCGACGCTGTCGACGACCACTTTGACGGACGAGGGTCATGGCACACGTATGTCCTTGCAGTGGCAAGCCCTTGACGGCAACGATGAAGAGAATGTCACCTTCGATGGCGCACACGCCGGAATGACACATGGCTGGGGCTGCACAATGGATCAACTGGCCGGCTATCTTGCGCGCCTTCAGTAGAGGGGATGAAGCGACTGGGCCCGTACCACTCGCGTCTCAAAGCACAGACACGTCGAACCAGAAGCGGCCACCCCGCTGGGCAACGTCATGGTCGATGCCCGCGCGCACGCGGCGCTGTCGCTGC
>CALQCM020000154.1 GCA_943329075.2 Chitinophaga pinensis
ATGATCGATCTCCGTGTTGGTTGGTCCCAACACAGAGAAAAAACCGTTCATGCACACGCCGTTTCTCATCACCTTACATTCAACCTATTGATTTGTAAAGATCTTTAGTTCTAAAAGCCGGGGAAACATCAGGGGTAGGGGTGAGGGGCGTGCGGATTTCCTGCCACCGCCCCCCTCACCCATACCCTCTCCCCCGTGTGCGGGGGAGAGGGTATGTTATTTTCAATCAACCGTCGCACGCGATTCCTTCACGACTTTGCTCCAGCGTTGGATCTCGGTGCGCACGAAGGCATCGAATTCCTGCGGCGTGCTGCCGACAATGTCGAAGCCCTGCGCGATCAGGCGCTCGCGCAGCTCCGGCACTTTCAGTGCCTGCGTAAAAACTGCGTGCAAACGCTTGACGGCTTCCGCGGGTGAGCCCCTGGGCAGGCTGACACCGAACCAGGTCGTCGCTTCGAAGCCCGGCATGCCCTGCTCGGCAAACGTCGGCAGGTCGGGCATCAGCGGCGAACGCCGCGCGCTGGCAATCGCCAGCGGTTTGACGCGCCCGCCGCTGATCAGGGGCAGGAGGCCCGCCGTCGTAAAAAAACTCATCTGCACCTGATTGGCGACGAGATCGGTCGCAATCGCCGCGGCGCCCTTGTACGGCACGTGGCGGATATCGACGCCGTTTGCCGTCTTGAACATTTCCATCGCCAGATGACTGGGCCCGCCGTTGCCCGACGATGCGTAGACATACTGCGCAGGTTTCGCCTTCACCAGTGCGACCAGTTCACGCACGTTCGAGACACCCAGCGAAGGATGCAGCGCCAGCGCAAACGGAATCGAGGCGAGTTGCGTGACGTGCACGAAATCGCGCGCCAGATCGTAATTCAGCTGGCGATACAGCGAGGCGCTGATCGCGTGCGATATGTTTGACTGCAGCAATGTATGGCCATCGGCTGCGGCCTTTGCGGCCGCCTCCGCCGCGATGTTGCCGCCCGCACCGGTGCGGTTGTCGATGACGATCTGCTGCCCCAATGACTCGCCGGCCACCGCACTGACGATACGCGCCAGCGCGTCGGCGCCGCCGCCGGGGGGAAAGGGGATCAAGAAGCGCAGCGGGCGTTCGGGATAGGTTGCAGCGCATGCCATCGCAGAAAAAAGTGTAAAAAGCGCAACGACGAATATGCCAGATGTCTTTTTGAAAACCGCACGCACTTGCTCCCCCTGAGAGCCGCCGAGCAGTTTGTAGGGTGGGCAACTTGTTGCCCACGCGCCGCACCGTGCTTCAAAATCAACTTCGCCGGGGGCAGCCCGACGGCTGGTTACTTTTCTTGAACCGCCAAGAAAAGTAACCAAAAGAAGCGGCCCCCGGTTCGCCGGTCCTTCGGACTCCCCTGCGCTGCTCGCCGCGCCGGGCGGCTGCGCAACTCGTCCTCGCAAAAAACGCGAGGGCTCAGACAGTGCTCGCCGACTTCCCCCGGCACGGCTGCGCTGCTCGGCGGCTCTCAAGGGGTAACATAAAGTGCCCCTGCTAATGAAATTCGTATTGAATCGCATGCACTAATCCGCCCTGATCCCTGCGTCCTGCACCACCTTCGTCCACTTCGCGATGTCGCTGCGAATAACCGCCGCAAACTCCGCCGGGCTGCCGCCCCGCGGCTCGAGGCCGTGCGCCAGCAATTTTTCGCGCAGGGCAGCGCTGGCGAGCGCGCGATTGATTTCAGCGGCAAGTTTTTCCACGCGCGCGCGTGGCGATGCGGCGGGCAGAAGCGCGCCATACCAGGAATCAACCTCGTAGCCGGGCACGCCGGCTTCGGCGATGGTCGGCAACTGCGGCATAACCGCCGCGCGCTTCGATGAAGTCACGGCAAGCGCGCGCAGACGTCCGGCGCGCACATGCGGCATGGTCTGCGGCGGGCCGGCGATCGTCACCTGCACCGCACCGGCGATAAGATCGGGAATGCCGTTTGTGCCTTTGTAAGGCACATGCACGATATCGACACCCGCCATGCTCTTGAATAATTCAGACGCCAGATGCAGCGCGCTGCCGGCGCCGGCCGAGGCGTAATTGAGTTTGCCCGGCTGCGCTTTCGCCAGCGCGATCAGTTCTTTTACCGATTGCGCCTGCACCGATGGATGCACAACCAGCAGATACGGCGATGCACCGGCGAGCGCAACGGGCGCGAAATCAACCTGTGGTTTGTAGCTGAGGTTGTTGTAGATCGCCGGCTGGATGGTGAAACTCGATGAGGCGATCAACACACTGTAAGCGTCCGGTGCCGATTTGACGACGATTTCATTGGCGAGATTGCCGCCGGCACCCGGACGGTTATCAACCACCACGGGCTGGCCCCAGTTCTCCGTGAGTTTCTGCCCGAGCAGTCGCGCCACCAGATCGGAGCCGCCGCCCGGCGTGAAGCCGACGACGAAACGCAACGGCCGTGACGGATAGTCATCAACAACTTGCGCAGCCGCGCCGGCGTTCACCCCCATTGCGAGAAGTGCACAGCGCAATACCGTCACTCCCGCGAAAGCGGGAGTCCAGATATTCTGCGCACGTCCGCCTGGATTCCCGCTTTCGCGGGAATGACGAAAAATATTCGTTCGCGCTTTAATCGACACGCGCGCCGGACGATTTAACGACTTTGGCATAACGCGCGGTTTCCGATTCGATATAAGCAGCGAACTCCTCGGGTGGCATCATCGCCGGCTCGACGCCGGCGCCAGCGAGGCGTTCGATCACCTCCGGTTGCCTCATAACAAGACCGATCTCCGCATGCAGGCGGGTGACGATTTCGCGCGGCGCACCGGCCGGCAGCAGTATGCCGTTCCACGACGCCGCTTCGACACCAGGCGCGCCCTGTTCGGCCGTGGTCGGCAGTTCCGGCAGCAGCGTCGAGCGCTTTGCCCCCGCCACTGCGAGCGCGCGCAGCCGCCCCGCTTTCACTTGCGGCAGCGCGGGTGGAATCGTGGTGAACATGAATTGCAGATGGCCGGCGAGCAGATCCGTGATCGCCGGACCGGCACCCTTGTAGGGCACGTGCAGGGTCTTGATCCCGGCGACGATGTTGAGCATCTCGGCGCCCAACTGATTGTTACTGCCGTTGCCGGGCGAGCCGAACAGAATTTCACCCGGACGCTTTTTCGCCAGCGCGATGAAGTCCTTCAGGGATGCTGCCGGCAGCGCGGGATGGATGACAATAATCTGCGGCAACACCGCCACCAGCGCAATCGGTGCAAAGTCCTTCACCGGATCGTATGGCAGCTTTTTGACCAGGCTCGCATTGATGGCGTGCGAGGTTGCCGTACCGAGCAGCCAGGTATAACCGTCCGCGGGGGACCTCGCCACGAGTTCGGCACCGATCACGGTGCCGCCGCCGGCGCGATTTTCAACCACGACCTGCTGGCCCAGATTTCTTGAAAGCCGCTCCGCAATCACGCGTGCCACGAGATCGGCGCCGCCGCCGGGCGCGATCGGCACAATAAAACGGATCGGCTTCGCCGGATAATTCTGCGCCTGCGCAGCAGCGAACATCAACGCCGATAGCAAACCTGCCGCGATACGCGGCCAATGCAATGTGCTCATGCTCCTCCAATGCCGCCCTGCCGGATCGATCCGGTCTCCTCAGGCGGTCAAAACTGTAATTACAGCGACGCCTCCTCGTTAAACGTTACGGTGGCCGAGGTCAGCACGGTGGTCATGCGCTTGACCTGGTCGATCACCGCCTGATGCTGCGCCTCGTTCAGCGCGCAGCAACAATCATCGAGGACAAATACATCATAACCGCGATCATGCCCGTCCTTGGCTGCCGACAGCACAGCGCCGCTCGACGACACACCGGACACATAGAGGCGCCTGATCTGCTGCGCCTGCAGTATGGCTTCGAGCGAGGTCGCGTAAAACGGGCTGACGCGATGTTTGATGATGTCAAAATCGCCGGGTTGCGGCGCGAGCAGAGGATGCACTTCGGTACCCCAGCCGCCGAGCTTGAACATGCCGGCCTTCTTTGCGCCCTGAAAAATGCGCGAGTTCGGCGGACACTCACGATAGTCCGCTGAAAAACCAATACGCACATAACCGATCTTGGCGCCGGCTTCGCGTGCTTTTCTTATTGCCTCGGCCGTATTCGCCACGGTATTGCGACGCGCAAGTTCCGGCCCGTATGTTTTTTTACTGGGTCCGTCTTCATGCACAAGATCATTGAGCATGTCGCATACAAGATACATCGCGTTGCTAGCCATGGCGCCCGACCTCCCCCTTTGAAACTGTTTGCACCTGCCGGCCACTTGATGCAGGCCGGCGCCCACCCCAAACCTGGACATTGACAGGGGGCGACCGCCCCCTGCGATGTCGGATATTAACGCAGCGTCGGCAACTCCAGATCGCACACCGTGCCGTCGATCGGAATCTTCGTGTTGACGTCCTTGGCCGGCAGCATGACGGTAGCAAAACCCGGCGAACTCAAGACGCCGCTCTGGTTGATACCGGTCATTTCGATATCGACCAGCGGGCAACCGTCCTTCAGGTATTTCTTCACCACCTTACCGGTGATAAAGGTCGTGTCGCCCTGCAGGTTGAAGCGGCGCGCTTCCATGCGGATGCGTTTGATCACACCGTCGTCGCCCATCCAGTTGGTGATCGCAGTGACAAACCAGCTGGCGCGCTGCGGCAGATAGTCATACATGCCCGGCACACCGACTTTTTTCGCGAAGTCTTCGCGATGATGGCCGATCCCGGTGTATTCAACACCGCCACCGCCTTCTTTGTTGCGGATGTAATGCTTCGGATGCTTGGCGGCGTGGCGCAGCAAGGCACCGTGCGCA
>CALQCM020000155.1 GCA_943329075.2 Chitinophaga pinensis
ACTGACCGCTGCAATTAACGAGTATGTCGGTTTGCACAACAAAAATCCCAAGCCTTTTGTCTGGACTGCCAAGGCCAATGACATCCTTGCCAAAGTCATTCGCGCCAACAGCCGTTTAAGTTCCAAACAGAATGAAGCACTACACTAGCCTGACAAGGGTCTGTCGGAGCGTCAGGGGTTGCGGATCGTTCGCATGAACCCGAGCGCACTGCGGTATCGGGGACGCCCAGATCGCAACGAGGCGCTGCGCGGCAAGATCATAGGTCTTGCACAGCGACATCGCCGCTACGGCGCCGGGATGATCTATTTGAAACTTCGCCAAGCCGGCGATCCGGTCAATCACAAGCGCGTCGAGCGTCTGTATCGACTCGAAGGACTTCAGGTGCGGCGCCGGCAGCGCAAGAAGATACCGGTGACCGATCGACAACCGCTGATACGGCCGGCATCGGCCAACGAGGTCTGGTCGATGGATTTCGTGTTCGACAGAGTGGCGACCGGGCGAGTAATCAAGTGCCTGGTCGTGGTCGACGACGCCACACACGAAGCAGTCGCCATCGCGCCAGAGCACAGTATCGGTGGCGATCACTTGACGCGGCTACTCGACGCAATCTGCGCACAACGCGGCAAACCCTCGATCTTGCGTTCGGACAATGGCAAGGAGTTTACGGGCAAAGCCATGCGGACCTGGGGCCATCGAAACGGTGTTGCTCTAAAACTGATCGAGCCAGGCAAACCGAATCAGAACGCATACGTCGAGTCGTTCAACGGCCGCCTACGGGACGAATGCCTGAACGAGCACTGGTTCATGAGCCTTACCCACGCGCGCACGCAAATCGAACGCTGGCGAAGGGAATACAACGAGGAACGACCCAAGAAGTCTCTCGGCGGACTGACGCCCGCTGGATATGCAAGGCAGTTGGCCAACAAGGCCATTACAATAACCACCAGACTCTAAAAACAACCGCTACTCAAAGCGGGGGGGGGGGCGTCGTTGATGGTCTAATAAATTTATAGGTGGTACAGAATAAATGAAAAAATTGCCGCGCATTCTTCTGCTGATCGGACCCGGGACCCTTCATAGTCAAGGCAAAGATCGAATGGACTTTTATAACTATCGGCGCAGTGGACTTCCCTTTATGACCGGGCAGGAGTTGCTGGCAGGGGTGCCTGAAATCGCCTTGGTTGCAGATGTGGCGGTTGATGAAGGCAACCCACATCTTGTCTCAACGCTTGAGGATATACGCCTGCTCAGCGTGCGGGTTAATGCACTGTTGCAATCGCCGGAAGTGGACGGTGTCGTTTTTGTTCAAGGCACCAATGTTCTTGAAGAGACCGCTTATTTTCTCACGCTGACCGTCAACAGCAACAAACCGGTGGTTGTGACCGGCGCGCAACGTCCGTTTACGGCGCTGAGTACGGATGCGCCGCTTAATTTGCTGGATGCTTTCAGAGTTGCCGCGGATCCAATGACGCCCGGCAAGGGTGTTGTCGTGGTTGCAAACAATGAAATCAATTCGGCGCGTGACGTTACAAAAACAAACACCTACCACGTGCATACCTTTCGCAGTCGCGATGTCGGTGTGATGGGTTACGCCGATGCCGACAAGGTCAGTTATTATCGTTCGCCGACACGCCGTCATACGATCAATAGTGAATTTGCCGCGCAAAGCATTCTGCAATTGCCGCGTGTTGACATTCTGTACGTTTACTCGGGGGCGCAGTCAGGACTGGCGGAGGCGGCCTGTAAGCTTGGTGCCAAAGGCCTGGTGATCGCAAGTGTTGGCGCCGGCTCTCCGGGCAACCTGACGCAGGAATGCGCGGAAATCGCACAGTCCGGACGTGCGGTCGTTGTGCGGAGTTCCCGTGTCGGGGCCGGGCGTGTGGTGCGTGATAGTGCCTATCAGGAGCCACGGATGGTGGCTTCGGATAACCTGTCACCACAGAAAGCAGCAATTTTGCTCTCACTGGGTTTGACTCGCACCGATGATCCGGAAGAGATGCAAAAAATATTCGACGGTTACTGAAAAAACAAGGTGGTAAACGGGTTTCTCAATTGCGACTCAATAATGGATTGGCCAATATGATTTTCCTGCAAAGAACGGTGTGGTGTATTGCATGCGGGGCGTTCTTTGCCCTCTCGTCTGTGTGGTCCGGTGCGCAGGAATTTCCTGCGCGAACTATCTCAATCGTTGTTCCGGCCGCTCCGGGAGGTACGGTTGATATCAACGCGCGACCACTCGCACAGATCTTGACAAGGTTGCTGGGGCAGTCGGTGATCGTCGTGAACAAGCCAGGCGCTGGGGGTGCCGTTGGGGCTGCATTTGTCGCCAATGCCAAACCGGACGGATACACGCTGTTGATGCCATTGCCGACGGCATCGGCGATCCCGGTTGCGGATCAACTGGCCGGCCGCAAACCGTCGTTCAGCATGGAACAGTTTGCTTCCATCGCGCTGATTTCAGCTGATCCGAATTTACTCGGCACGAGGGTCAATGCGCCGTGGCGGGGAATTCCAGAACTGATTGCAGATGCACGCCTGAACGCGGGCCGGATAAATTATGGAACCGGTGGTAACTATTCGCCGTCGCACTTTATGACTGAAATGTTTGCGAGTGCCGCAGGTGTGAAATTGAGCCACGTTGCTTACAGTGGTGGCGGGCCGGCTTTAATCGCGCTGCTTGGCGGTGAGGTTGCGTTGGCACCGGTCACCCCGGCGCAGGCGATGCCGCATGTGCAGGCGGGCAAAATCCGTATTCTGGCAAACGGCGGCGCCAAACGAAGCGCGCTGTTGCCGGATGTTCCTACCTTTCGTGAGCTCGGTTTGGATGTTGAGTATTACCTTTGGGTCGGCATGTTTGCACCCGCAGGAACGCCTGCTCACGCTATTACGACGTTGCGCGATGCGGTAAGGCAGGCAGCGCATTCTCCCGAACTGGTGCAGGCGCTGGCGAAATTGCAGATTGAAACGTCTTATCTGGATGCGCTGGAATTTGAGAAATTCTGGCGTGAGGATGCGCGCCGCGTTGGCGATGTTGTGCGGCGGATTGGGAAAATCGATTGAGCCTGTAAGCTTGAGACCGCTTAGAGCGAACGCGATTTCATCGCGTCGCAAAAATGAGGAGCGAGCAATGTTGAAGATGTCACCCTGCTGGGTTTTATTGTTTTTATTATTGGGTTTTTCTTCATATAGTCTTGCCCAACGCTATCCGGATAAAAGTGTAAGACTGGTTGTCGCATTTCCCACTGGCCCGCCTTATTTCCTCGCTTTGCATCTTGCGGAAAAGTTGAGGGAGTCGATCGGTCAGTCCATCGTGCCCGACTTTAGGGCGGGGGCAGGCGGGAACGTGGCCTCTGAATATGTCGCCAAGGCCCCTGCCGATGGATATACCTTGTTGTTGACCAGTCCAACTGTCGCTATTAGCCCTAGTCTTTTTCCCAAACTTGGTTACGATACTTTTCGTGATTTGGCTCCCATTACCTTGCTTGCAACCGTGCCCAATGTGCTGGTGGTGCACCCTTCGGTACCGGCAAAAAGCCTTGCGGAACTGGTGAAACTAGCGAGAGCGCAGCCGGGAAAACTGAATTATGGTTCCGGCGGCCTGGGCTCGGGCGGGCAGCTCGGCAGCGAACTCTTTAAGTCGCTAAACAAGGTAAACATCCTGCATGTTCCCTACAAAGGGGCGGATATTGCCGTGACCGCGATGTTGGGCGGCGAGGTTGATATGGTCACTGCAACCGTATCTCCTCTGGTTATTCCACTGGTGAAGTCCGGCCGCGTTCGGGCACTGGCGGTGATGGCACCGGAGCGCCTGGTAGGACTACCGAATGTTATGACCACGGCGGAGGCCGGTATCCCGGCGTTGGTTGTTATCACTTGGTACGGTCTTTTCGCGCCTGCGGGTGTCAAGGCGGAAATCATTGACTACCTGAATGCCGAGATTGCCAAGGTGGTTAACTCACCTGAGTCAAAAAGCAAGCTTGCCCAAGTCGAGTTGAGTGCGACAACTAATACGCCGTCTGAGTTTGCAAAATTTGTCAGGGCTGAATATGAGAAATGGGGGCGTGTTATTAAAGATGCCAATATTAGTGTGCAGCAATGACCCCTGGCATGGCGGTATTTCGTAACGAGCTTGTTAACGAGAGTAACTGCTACGCCCGAAACACCGAGGCAGGTTCTACTGTGTAAGGATGCTGCCGCTGTATGCGTGCTGCCTGCGGGGGTCGCCCAAAGCCGGGAAAAACACGACGCTGGGTGCTAGTGTAGTGCTTTGTAATTAATGGAACTAAAAACGATTCGTCGAATCCATGAATTATGAGATTTACTTTGGGGACGGCGATGCGCGTGGCAAGTGCGATTGAACTGGACGACACGCAACGGGAGAGACTCGTGAAGCTGGCGCAT
>CALQCM020000156.1 GCA_943329075.2 Chitinophaga pinensis
CACCATGCCTCGCATCATGATCGATCGCAGATACCTCCCCAGACTCAAACCCCGTTGGAATCACGTTCCCCGTTCAGACTCATACCCCGCTGGATAATGCTGAACCTTGACCTAACGCAAATTCAGAGCGGATAATCTTTGCATTACCCTGATGCCACGCGGACAATCCCTGCCTTACATGGTCACCCGTTCCCTCAAGCGCCTGGCCGCCACAGTCGGCATCGCCGCCCTGCTGTTTTCCCAGCTGGCAGTGGCAGCCTACGCCTGCCCGACAGTAATGAGCGGCGGTGAAATCGCCAACGTGCTGACGGCCGAAGACATGCACCTTTCCATGCCGGGCTGCGAAGAGTCCCACAGCGGCAACCCGAATCTCTGCCTGGAATATTCACAGGCCGGCAGCCAGGCGGTGCAATCGACGCCGCAGGCGCCCTTGCCCGCCGTCATCATGACTGCGGTTGCGGTGGTTGATTTGCCGCAGCCCGCGAACCACACCGGCATCATCACACTGTCGATGCTGCCGGAACGGGAAACCTCCCCCCCGCCTTTATTGCGCTTCGGCTTCCTGCGCATCTGATCCCCTCGCACGTCCGGTCACACGCGCCGCGTATTTTCGCGCGCGCGGTTTGGATTTGTTCGGGAGATCGTCATGTTGATAGCCAATTGCGTGCACCGCTTGCACGCGCTGAAAACATTCTCGGCGGGCGCACTGCTGGCCCTGCTTGCAGTTGCACCAGCGGTCGGCGCGCAGGCAACACTCAGCCTCGCTGAAGCGCAGCGGCTCGCCGTCGCCCGCTCACAGCAGCTGGTGGCACAGGACTCGATGATCGCCTCGGCGCGCGAAATGGCGGTGGCCGCGGGGCAACTGCCCGACCCGGTGCTGAAACTCGGCGTCGACAACGTGCCCGTCAACGGTGCCGACCGCCTCAGCATCGGCACTGATTTCATGACCATGCGCCGCGTCGGCGTCATGCAGGAATTCACGCGTAGCGACAAACGCCGCCTGAAAACAGAACGCTACGAGCGCGAAGCCAGCCGCGCGGCCACCGAGAAAGCCGCGGCAACCGCCGAAGTGCAGAAAGCCACCGCGCTGGCCTGGCTCGACCGCTATTACCTCGAACGCATGCGCGCCGCGGTGGCCGCACAGGCCGATGAAACGAAACTCGAAATCGAAGCCGCCGACGGCGCCTATCGCGCCGGGCGCGGCAGCCAGGCCGATGTATTCGCCGCGCGCGCCGCACGCGCCGCACTCGACGACCGCCTGTCAGAACTCGGGCGCCGCATCCGCAATGCACACGCCATGCTGGCGCGCTGGGTCGGCCCCGCCGCAGACGCCGCGCTGGCCGGCGAGCCCGCCTTCAAAGCCGTGCCCTTCAGCAGCCACGCGCTCGACGAGGATCTGAAACGTCATCCGGAAATCGCCATGCTGCAGCGGCAGGTTGAAGTCGCCGAAACCGAGACGCTGATCGCCAAAGCCAACAAGCAAACCGACTGGAGCGTCGAGGTCGCCTATCAGGAACGCGGCCCGGCTTATTCAAACATGATGTCGATCGGCGTCGCCATTCCGCTGCAATGGGACCAGAAGAACCGCCAGGACCGTGAAGTCGCCGCCAAACTCGCGCTGACCGAACGCGCCCGCGCGCAGCAGGACGAGGCGCTGCGCAACCACGTCGCCGAAGTGCGCAGCATGCTCAACGAATGGGAAAGCGGGCTCGAGCGCATCGCGCGCTACGAGCGCGAAATCGTGCCACTGGCACAGGACCGCGCGCAGGCGGCACTGAGCGCCTATCGCGGCGGCAAAGGCGATTTGAACGCGGTGCTGGCCGCGCGCAAAAACGAAATCGAAATACGCACGCAGGCGCTGCAACTCGCGATGGATACCGCACGCACCTGGGCGCAGCTCAACTTTCTCGTTCCCGCAGAAGATCACGCCGCACATGGTGAGCCGGCAGTGACGAAGGAGGCCCCATGAAATCGCGCGCGCTTGTCATTACAGTCGTCGCGGCCGGTGTGCTGGCTGCAACCGGTTTTGGCGCCTATCGCATCGGCATCGATCACGGCATGCAGACCGGCAACACCACCGCGGTAAACACCGTCAAAGACAATCAAGCGGTTGATCCGGCAACAGGCAAAAAGATTCTTTACTGGCATGACCCGATGGTGCCCGCACAGAAATTCGACAAGCCTGGAAAATCGCCCTTCATGGACATGCCACTAGTGCCGGTCTATGCCGATGACAATTCTGACAACGGTCAGGTCGCGATCAGCCCGCGCATGCAGCAGAACCTCGGCGTGCGTACTGCCGAAGTCACACGCGGCGCACTGGCACAAACGCTGGAGGCCGCCGGCACCGTGGCTTACAACGAACGCGACACCGCGGTAGTGAGCGCACGCGTCAACGGCTTCATCGAGAAGCTCTACGTGCGTGCTGCGCTCGATCCCGTGCGCCGGGGCCAGCCGCTGGCAGAAGTCTATGCGCCCGACTGGGTCGCCGCGCAGGAGGAATATCTGTCGGTAAAGCGCATGCAGGGTGCGGGCACCGAGGCCCTGCTGGCGGCGGCACGCCAGCGCATGCTGCTCGCCGGCATGAATGAAGAACAGGTGCAATCGGTCGAGGCCAGCGGCGCGCTACGGCCGCGCTTTACCTTGACCGCACCGATCGGCGGCGTCATCGGCGAACTCGGCGCGCGCGAAGGCATGACGGTGATGGCCGGCGCGCTGCTGTTCCGCATCAGCGGACTGGGCACCGTGTGGATCTATGCCGAAGTGCCCGAAAGTGCCGCCGCGCAGGTGCTGCCCGGCAACAACGTCGAAGCGCGCACGCCGTCGCGACCCGGCCAGGTGTTCAAAGGGCGCGTCGCCGCCATCCTGCCGGAAATCAACCAGACCACACGTACGCTGAAGACGCGCATCGAAATCGCCAACAGCGGCGGCGCGCTCACACCCGGCATGTTCGCCAGTGTGAACTTCACACCCTCGAATAAAAAAGAAGCGCTGCTGGTGCCGACCGAGGCGGTGATACAAACGGGTCAGCGCAAAGTGGTGATCGCCGACGCCGGCAACGGCGCGTTCCAGCCGGTCGATGTCGAGACTGGCGCCGAAGCCAATGGGCAAACGGAAATTCGCAAAGGACTGAGCGCCGGTCAGAAAGTCGTCATCTCGGGCCAGTTCCTGATCGATTCCGAATCGAATCTGAAATCGACGACGACACGGATGACAGCACCGCCGGCGAAGAAAGAAGCGGCGGCGAAAGTACATCGTGGAGAAGCGCGCGTTGAAGCCGTCGCCAAGGACGCCGTCACACTGTCGCACGGGCCGATTCCGGCACTGGAATGGCCACCGATGACCATGGAATTCAAAACACCGTCCGCCGGCGTGCCGAAGAACGTGCATAAAGGCGACCGCGTCACGTTCGAATTCATGTTGGGCGATGACGGTATGGCCACGTTAACCAGCATCACGCCGCTGGCGGCGGCTGCAAGCGGCAGCGCCAAATGATCGCCCAGCTCATCCGCTGGTCGATTTACAACCGGCTGCTGGTGCTGATGGCGACCGTGCTGTTGTCGGCGTGGGGCATTTATTCGCTGCAGCACACGCCGCTCGATGCGATCCCCGACCTGTCGGACACGCAGGTCATCATCCGCACCAGTTATCCCGGACAGGCGCCGCAGATCGTCGAAAATCAGGTCACCTATCCGCTGACCACGACCATGCTGTCTGTGCCGGGCGCAAAGACAGTACGCGGCTATTCCTTCTTCGGCGACTCCTTCGTCTACATTTTGTTCGACGACGGCACCGATCCCTACTGGGCGCGCTCGCGCGTGCTCGAGTATCTGAACCAGGTGCAGTCGCGCCTGCCGGCGCAGGCCAAAACCGCGCTCGGGCCCGACGCCACCGGCGTTGGCTGGGTCTATGAATATGCGCTGGTCGATCGCAGCGGCAAGATGGATTTGTCGCAGCTGCGCGCGCTGCAGGACTGGTTTCTCAAATACGAACTGAAGGCGGTCGCCAACGTCTCGGAAGTCGCCTCCGTCGGCGGCATGGTGCGCCAGTATCAGATCGTGCTCGACCCGGCGAAGCTGCGCGCCTACAACATTCCGCACGGCAAAGTCATCGAAGCAGTGCAAAAGGCCAATCAGGAAAGCGGCGGCTCGGTGCTCGAAATGGGCGAGGCCGAATACATGGTGCGCGCCTCCGGTTATCTGCAATCGCTCGACGACTTCCGCAAGGTGCCGCTCGCAACAGCTGCTGCAGGCGTGTCGGTGCGGCTCGGCGATGCGGCACGCGTGCA
>CALQCM020000157.1 GCA_943329075.2 Chitinophaga pinensis
AGTGCCTGCTCGATAATGTTTCTCTCAATATCGTTCAAATAATCTTTAAGCGCCAAACCACCCTCTGGCAGCATCGCACCGCCATTGGCCACAAAGATAATGTCTTCAATGGGATTTCTTTCCAGCGGCCGCATACCGATTGAGCTGACAAGCAAATCGTCTTCACGCGCCTCTGCAGCAAGATCATCGTCTTTGTCAGACCGCAGCTCGGTCACCAAACCGACATCCATCTTTGTCGGCAGCATCTCGCGCGAAACCGAGTGCAGACCCAGGCGCCGACCGGAATAAAGCACGCTCAGGCGAAAGATGAGGTTCGAGAGCTCACGTATATTTCCCGGCCAGGCGTAGGCATGCATCGCCCCCGCCAGGCAACTCTCGAGCGCAATGGGACGCGCACCATCCTGCGCATGCATCTGCGCAAAATGCTCGATAAGGCGGGCAATATCCTCAACCCGCTCCCGCAGCGGCGGCACCTTCACCGGGATGACGTTCAGACGGTAAAAAAGATCCTCCCGAAACCGGCCCGCGGCGCATTCCGCCTCCAGATCACAGTGCGTCGCAGCCACCACGCGCACGTCGATGGCGACCTGCGCGTGGCCGCCGACGGGATCGATAACCCCCTCCTGCAATACGCGCAGTAGCTTGACCTGCATATCGGGCGGCATGTCGCCGACCTCATCGAGAAACAAAGTACCGCCATCGGCGAGTTCAAACCGCCCCTTGCGGTCGGCAATCGCCCCTGAAAAAGCCCCCCGCCGATGCCCGAACAACTCGCTTTCGAGCAAATCCTTCGGAATCGCGGCACAATTGATCGGCACGAACGCGGCCGCCGCCCGCGGCGACAACTCGTGAATCGCCTTGGCAACCAATTCCTTGCCCGTCCCGCTTTCTCCGCCGATCAAAACCGTGGCGTTGGTGCCTGCCACCCGCGCCAGCATCTCGCGCAGCAATTTGATCTTCTTGCTGTCGCCGATAATCTGTTTAGTGATCAACATCGAGGCCATGACGTCAGGGACGTTTCAAGGTTAAGTGCGAGCGATTACCGAGTCAGTATCTCCAATTCTATAGTATTTGTTATATTAAGCATATTTTTTAGTTCGATTATTCTCCAGCAGGAAAGCCAATATTTAAATACATAAATTCAAATAGATGCCCACTGTAAAAATATTTAGCTTTATTAAGATTTACAGATGGTGTTAATTTTTTTCCGCCAAATGCGGCCACATGACGAACCGCGCCGCCGACACGCGCTTAAGACAGCTTGCGCGGCACGAATCGCGTCGCCGCGATTTCGTCAATTTTTCGTTGCTCACGCACCGCCCGCCGCGACCGCTCGCTGGCGAGATCGCGTTGCTCGAGATGATGCCATTTCATCTTCTCGCGCTGGGCTGCTTCATACGCCCTTTGGGCCACATCCTGAACCTCTGTCAGCGTCGACTTTTTCTGGCCGATCAATTTTTTCAGCCCGTCAACATGCTCGATAAATCCGCGGCACAAGGCAAGATCGCGCACCGACTGGATCCGCCCGCTGCCGGCCACCAAATAGCGCTTCTCGTAATCTTCGCGCAACTCTTCAAGCCGGTTTTCGCGCTGCTGGCAGTCGGCCAGTTGTTGCCGGCTCTCAAGCAGACGGCTAAAGGCCGTGTTTTCACGCTGTTCGGATAATTTTCCGAGCACCGGCCAGATGGGTGTTTTTGCGAGTGTCATTTGAACGCCTAACTGCCGCCGGCCACTGCAAAGGTTTTCAGGAAGTCCACGGTCGCACCAATTTCAACGCCCACATGCATATCCTGCCGCAGAAACGTTTCCATCTCACTGCGTCGTAGAATCGCTTCGTCCAGCTCGGCATTGGCACCGGCTTGATAAGCACCGACCTTGATCAAATCCTGATTCTGTTGATACAACGTCCACAGCCGTCTGAATCGATTGGCCGCCGCCAGGGTCTCCCTGGTGCAAATGGCCGGCATCACGCGTGAAATCGAGCCACTCAGGTCTATTGCAGGATAGTGCGCGGCATCGGCCAGATCTCTCGACAGCATGACCTGCCCATCGAGCGAGGCCCGCGCAATATCCACGATCGGGTCGGATGCGTCGTCGCCATCCATCAGCACGGTATAGATGGCCGTCACCGAACCGAAGCCATTACGGCCGACGCCCGCACGCTCAATCATTTTAGGCAATAGCGCAAATACCGATGGCGGATAGCCTTTCATCGTCGGCGGCTCGCCTACCGCCAGACCAATCTCGCGTTGCGCATGCGCGACCCGCGTCAGACTGTCCACCAGGAGCAACACATTCAGCCCTTGATCGCGAAAATACTCGGCGATCAAATGTGCCACATTGGCGGCCCGCAGGCGCAATACCGGCGACACATCCGCCGGCGCCGCGATCACCACCGATTTGGCCAGGCCTTCCGGGCCGAGCGATTCACGAATAAATTCATTGACCTCACGCCCGCGCTCGCCGATCAGTCCGATCACCACCACATCCGCCTTGGTGTAACGAGTGATCATGCCAAGTAACACGCTTTTGCCAACGCCCGAACCTGCCATCAATCCGATCCGCTGGCCCTGCCCGAGCGTCAATACGCCGTTGATCGCCTTCACGCCGACATCAAGCGGCGCATGAATCGGACCGCGCTCCATGGGGTTTAGTGGCAAGCCCTCGAGACTTTGATCGGCATCGCAAAGCGGCGCGGGTTTTCCATCAAGGGGTTGGCACCGGGCATCCAACACGCGCCCCAACATCGCGCGACCGATCTTGACTCGACCGGAGTTGCCGCGAACATGGACCGGCGAACCGGGCCCGATCCCGGACGGGTGCGTATAGGGCATCAGGAAGGTGGTCTTATCGCTAAACCCAACCACCTCCGCATCAAGGTCATTGCCATGCAGGCTTTGGATGCTGCAGGTCTCACCCAGCGAAGCGACAATACCGCGCGCCTCCAGCATCAAGCCGACAATCCGCACCAGCGCGCCGACACGACGCGGCTCACCCACGCTGACGCGCGCACCGGCACTTTCCAAATCGGCCTCAATATCGGGAAAACTTATCAATTTTTTTCACGCCATCAGAAATATTGAATCGGCAAAACTTAATCAAGCTGCAAGGCGTCGCTGATATCCGTAAACCGTTGTTCGATCAGATCTTCGATCCAACCATCATCGAGCAGCACCTTGACGCTGCCGCTGGCAAGACTCTCGTCTGCCACTGCCTGTGGCCCGCCCTCGACATCGTCCTGCAACGCCGTAAACCAATCGAGATCCTGCGCATTGAGATGGACCGAAACGAGCTTTGATTTGCCGGCGCGGGCAATACAGTGATCGACCAGCCGTGTAATCGCGGCACCCGAGGTTTGCAATTCGCCGCGGACAATTTCTTTAGCCAGGTGCAACGCCAGCTTCTTCAACGGAAAGATAAACTGACCCGGTTCGCCAAACGCTTGTTCGAAGGCCAGCAGAAACTCGCTGATTTTTTTCTTTTCGATGACGAGCATTTTGCCGACCTCGGCGCGCCCCTGCGCTTTGCCCGCCTCGACACCCTCCTCGCGCGCGATCGCCAGCAGCCGCTCATGCTCCTCGCGGGTAAGCAGCTGCGAGGTCGCCACCGCGTTCTCGGGCAAATGCTCTGCGGCAACAGACGCTATTGCAGGTTCTGGCGAAGCTGATGCCGCGAGCTGCCCCGCGGCAGATTGTTCAGCCACCAGACCGCTGTCGACCGCGCTGACCTCATTTCGCGCAAGCGGCATACCGCCCGCCGCCGCCACAAACTTGCGGGACACCTGGTCGTCGCACCACAGCGGCTTGAAATCAACCAATGCCGCGACTTTCGGGCGTGCATCACCGCCATCATCGCGCCAATCTGCAGCGCGTTCATTCCAGATTGGTTTAAACGAAATCATCGCCGCCGCCTGCAAGAACCATTTCGCCCGTATCTGAGAGTTTCCGCGCAATCCGCATGATCTGCTTTTGCGCCTCTTCCACATCGGACAGACGCATCGGCCCCTTAGCCTCCATATCATCGATGAACATCGAGCGCGCACGCGATGACATATTGCCGAAGAATTTGTCTTTTACGGCCTCGTCAGCGCCCTTCAAGCCGACCATCAACAGATCGGGCTCAACGCCGCGCATGAGCACCTGGATG
>CALQCM020000158.1 GCA_943329075.2 Chitinophaga pinensis
AGACGACAAGAAGGCGGTCGAACTCGTCACCGCGCGCAACCAATGCGACGCGCTGGTGCACTCGGTAAAGAAATCGCTGACCGAACATGGCGACAAGGTTGGCGCTGATGAAAAGGCGAAAATCGAAACCGCGCTGAAGGAAGCCGAGGAAGCGCTGAAGAGCGACAACAAGGAAGAGATCGAAGCCAAGTCGCAGGCACTCGCCACCGCTTCGCACAAGCTGGCCGAACAGATGCAGGCGAAGGAACAGGCCGCGCAACAGGCGGCAGGCGGCGCACAACCGCAGGGCGGCGCAGAAACCAAGAAAGACGACGGCAACGTTGTGGATGCCGAATACGAAGAAGTCAAAGACAAAAAATAGGATTGAGGATTGAGGATTGAGGATCGAGGATTGAGGGGTGGTGTAATCTGCCCCTCGATCCTTTTTGTTGTTTAACTCAATCCTCAATCCTGACTGCTCAATCCTAAATCCTCAATCCTCAATCCTGAACTCATGGCCAAACGCGATTACTACGAAGTGCTGGGCGTCAACCGCGACGCAGCGGACGACGACATCAAGAAGTCTTATCGCAGGCTGGCGATGAAACACCATCCGGACCGCAATCCGGACAATCCCAAGGCTGAGGAACATTTCAAGGAAGCCAAGGAAGCGTACGAGGTTCTTTCAGACGCCAACAAACGCGCCGCTTATGACCAGCACGGGCATGCCGGCCTTGATCCCTCCGCAGGTGCGGGCGCCGCCGGCATGGGCGGCTTCGCCGATGCCTTCGGCGACATTTTCGGCGACATCTTCGGTGGCGGACGCGGTCGCTCCAACGTCTATCGCGGCGCCGATCTGCGCTACAACCTCGAAATCGGCCTCGAAGAAGCGGCCCGCGGCACCGAAACCAAGATCCGTATTCCGACCATGGAGGAATGCGAGACCTGCGACGGTAGCGGCGCCAAGCCCGGTACCAAACCTGTGAAATGCAGCACCTGTGACGGCCACGGCCAGGTACGCGTGCAACAGGGTTTCTTCTCGATCCAACAGACTTGTCCGAAATGCCGCGGCGCCGGCAAAGTGGTTGAACAGCCCTGCACCACCTGCCGTGGCGCCGGTCGCCTCAAGCAGCACAAAACGCTGTCGGTGAAAATTCCTTCGGGGGTCGATGAAGGCGATCGCATTCGTTTGTCCGGCGAAGGCGAAGCCGGCGTCAACGGTGGCCCGCCCGGCGACCTCTACGTTGTCATCCACCTCAAGCAGCACGCGGTGTTCCAGCGCGAACACAACGATCTGCATTGCGAAATGCCGATCAGCTTCACCACCGCGGCGCTCGGCGGCGAAATTCAAATTCCGACGCTAGATGGCTACGCCAAGATCAAGATTCCGCACGAGACACAGTCGGGCAAGGTGTTCCGACTGCGCGGCAAGGGCATCAAGGGCGTGCGTTCATCCAGCCACGGCGACTTGCTCTGCCATGTCGTCATCGAGACGCCGGTCAATCTGACGACGCGTCAGCGCGAACTGCTGATTGAACTCGAAGCCATCAACAGCAAGGACATCGGCCAGCACAATCCGCGTGCCAAGTCGTGGATGGACAAGGTCAAGGAGTTCTTCGCGGAGTAGCGAAGCAGGACGCTATGCCAGGCTCCCAGCTGTGTCAGGCGCCGGCATTTCCCTCGTTGAATGGCGCAAAAGCGCAGCCCGCTACACCTGCAGTGGCCGTAAAATCAGTCCCGCGCAGCCGCGGTGCCGTGCCGCAGCGCCGTTGCCCACCGCCATCCGTAATGAAATGGTTATGACATGACGACATCCAGTCCCGATCCCTATGCCGTGCTCGACCTCGCATCGAATGCGACGGCGGCCGAAATCAAACAGGCCTATCGGCGCAAGGCGGCCTTCTACCACCCCGACCGCAATCCTGCCGCAGATGCCGCCGAACGCTTTCGCGAAGTGCAGGAAGCCTACGACCTGCTCGCCGACGAGGCGCGGCGCGACGCCTTTGACAGCAAGCGCCAGAAACAACTGGTGGAAGACGCCGACATCGCCGCCCGCACCATCTGGAAGACCTATCTCGGAGGCATACGCACATGAAAATGTCACCCTATTTCTGGCAGCTCGGCGACTCCTACCGCAGCGAAATCGAAGATCTGCGCTACGACTCCGACAACCACGACGTGCTCAAGTCGCGTCTTGCCGACAAGCGCGGCGCCTTTAAATCGCTGCTGCCGCTGATGGCCGATGCCCCCGAAATGGTGGCGGCGACTTATCACGGCAGCGTGATGGTCAAGGATGTAGCGGCCATCGCAGCGCTCCTGCAGTGCAGCCCCGGCACCTTGCCGCCATGGAAAACCGTGTCGGCTTACGTGACGATCGAGCCCGCAGTGGCACCGCTGATCGCTATGGCGCTGGAGGCCGAGGGCGGCGACGAATTTCTCGTCACCATGGCCTGCCTGCAACTGCTCGTCACCATGGGCAATGAAGAGGCTCCCGAACCGGCCGCCGCAGAAAACAGCGAAAACCAGGAAGAAGACGAGGAATACGCCAAGGGCGAAGACTGGCTCAGCGAACAAGGGTTTGACCGGAGAAGCGAATGAAACATCCCATCATTGCAAGCGTCGCGCGCATGATCCGCGACGGCGACGCACGGGAAGCCGAGACCGCGCTGGTGGCGGTGGCCGACAAGGAGGGCGATCTGGTGCTCGCCCAGGTCATCGAAGCAATGCCGCCGCGCGATCTGGTCGCCATACTGCGTGAACACGACAGCTCGCGTTCGTCGGTGGTTGGCGAACTGATCACGCCGGAGCGTTTTGTCGCGGCGGTGGCGATGGAAGCCAAATACAACGACCCAAAGCACGACGCGCTGCGCGGCATGATCAACATGGTGATTTTCCGGGAAGACGACCCGGACAGTTTTATCGAAGCCCTCGGCCGCTCTGAAGCCGGCCTGCTGGCACTGGTTGATTATTTCTCCGACCGCCACGAGGAACTCGAATCGTTCTTTCAGCACGGCACCTTCTCGCATCTGGATGAAGCGCCGGCCGAGGTGCCCGAAGACGACCGTGACCTCGCCGATGCGGAAATGGGCTCGAGCTTCCGCCAGCCCAAGGACAACCTTGACGAAGTGCAGGACCGCGACTGGCGCGAGCTCGCCTGGCGGTTGCGTTGCGAACACTATGAAACTTTTGCCGAGCTTCTGCGCATCATGCGCGCAAGGGCGCGCCGCGCCGCGGCCAGCGTAACGCCACCGGCGGCGGCCGCCAAAAGCAGCGACAGCGACGCGAATCCCGATGACAAAGAGGAGAGCTTCATTTGAGCACGGCGGCGCAGCTGGTCGGCCACGATGACCGCACCCTGTTTGAAAAAGCCTGGGCGCGCGGCATCGCCACCGGCGTCATCGACAGCGATGTCTCGGCGCGCATCACACGCGACGGCACCAAAGCCATGCGTCAATTCGCCTGTCTCATGGGTTCGGATCACCTGCGCCCCGATCTGGAACGCGCGATGCGCGCCATACTGGGCCTGATCAACCTGCATCTGGAATACGAAACCGGCAACGACGTCGACCGTGCGGCACGCTCGATCGCCGGCAACGGCATCGGCCACCACACCCGCGGCGCGGCGCGCCACATGAAAGCCGCCGGTTACGACGAACGCAGCATTTCCACCCGGCACGCCTACATGGACTACGCGAGTTTCCGTGCCTTGATCGCCGAAAACGAAAACGCCCTGCGGCGCATGAGCGCGGCGATCTGGTCGCTCGATGTGATCGGCTACGGCGATGATATTGATCCGGCCTGTGCCAGCCAGGCGATCTGCACCGCGCTGCTATTCATGATTTTCCTGCCCGGCGCAACCTGGGCGGGGGACATGGCCGGTTTTGAAACCCTGCTCAAAGCAGTGCGCGCCAAAGCCAAGGGCCGGACGCCGAAAGTTCCCGCCGGTGTGCCGGATGAATATCGCGCCACTCTGGAAGACGAGTGGACGCGTCATGGCAAGACCATCATGCGCACCATCCTCGACAAGACCGTGAAGCTGCACCAACTAACCTCACACGACCGCATCGCCGAACTGCTGCTGGTGCCCGGCATGGCCTCGCTGTCGGATATCGACGATGCGGCCTCGATGGTGACCTCGCAC
>CALQCM020000159.1 GCA_943329075.2 Chitinophaga pinensis
GGAAAATGTCAGCGAGAGCAGGCAGGTCACTCGATGCATCTGGTGTTCAAGTTCACACCCGAGGTCGATTCCCATACAACGCTCAAGCTCAAGGTCGAGATCAACACCCGGGAGCACACGAACCTGCTCGGCATCAAGCGGTATCCCTTTTCATTCGACAATGACTGGTACCGAGGAAAGACCGAGATAGCGTCTTTCGAACCTGAGGAGCTGTTCGGCACGAAACTGCGCGCATTGCTGCAGCGGCGTGCGAGCCGCGACCTGTTCGACTTGCATCAGGGATTGGTGCAACTCGCGCTGGCCCCCGAAAAGATCATTGCGTGCTTTGACCACTATCTGGCACTGGAAGGCAAACCGATCACCCGTGCGATGGCCGAGCAGCGCATGCTAGAAAAACTTACCCGGAGCCTGACCGAGGACATCACGCCGCTGCTGCCGGCGGGTATTCGTTTCGAGGAGGCGGATGCTATCCATGCGTTTGAGCGGGTTTGGGCCGAGCTGATTGCGAAGATCGGCGGAGAGGGTTGGAAGCTCGCGGAATCGGTGCTCGAAGAATTGCGCGTAAAGAGATTTCCGGGACTTCTGGCGTCACGGGATTAGTAGCGGCGTGCGTAATTATATGGACGACTTGATTGCCGGTTATGGAGCCCATGATTGAACGCGATTCATCGGCGGAGTTAAAGGCCGAAAACGCCCGGCTCATCGCGTGCCGGGTCTGCGGCAGCGTCTCGAACCAATGCTCGTTGAGGCATTCGTCCCGGAATTGGCGTCGCTGAAGCCGCCCTTGCGGCACAGTTCCTAGATCGGTCCCTGCATCAGCCTGTTTGAGAAAACCGATGATCCCGGCCGTTTTCAGAGCCTTGCTGCCGCAAGGGGAAATTGCACACTTTGTCCGTGATACGGATGCAGCCAACACCGGACTGGTGAAAATGGAACGGCAGGCTTTTTCGTTGGCGCATCAGGGCAGAGCGCAGGAGGCGACAGCTCTACTGGCGAGCGGTGAATATTCGAGGCTGAAAGCCGCTTAAGCCGGCGGGATGCGAAAAACCATCGAGACTGTAGATGTCTTGATCGAGAGCGATAGTCGGAAAGCGAACATTGTTTTGCTCTCGTCCGTTGCGGCCAGCGTCTGTAGTGTTCGGATCCTTCTGTCCGCCGCCGGATAATGCTGCAAGTTGACTTGCAAAATATTAAGTTAGTATAATTAATATTAGAAATGATGAGATTTGTGTAAACAGGTTTGATGCATTGAGTTATGCGGGTTTTCAAATTACGGAGCGGTTGAATGGATGTAAACGGTAGGGATGCGACGGCTATGACACCGCTGCGCCGGCGCAAGATATTGGTGGTTGAAGATAGCGAAGACACGCGCAAGCTGATTTTGGCGACGCTCAAGCTCAGGGATTTCGAGGTCGTGGCAATCGATAGTTCCGATACGGCCCTCGCGCAGTTCCAGACTTACAGGCCTGATCTCGTCCTGCTCGACGTCATGATGCCGGGCCGTCTGGATGGCGTCGGTTTGTGCCGGGAAATCCGCGCGCTGGCCGGGGCTTCCGTCAAAATCGCCTTTGTCTCCGGCAAGGGCCAAACCGCCGATTTCGCCACCGGCCGCGCTGCCAGGGCCGACGCCTATATCGTGAAGCCTTTCAGTCCGATCAAGCTGCTCGAAACAGTCGACGGGTTACTCGTATGATCGGCGGGCTGGCTGGAACGCCACCGGTGGTCGCGCGGACGCAGTCCGTGGCGGCGTCGTTTGCGCTGGTTGTCGAGGACGATCCGCATGTCCGCCGGCCCATCGTGGAACTGTTGAAGGTTCACGGCATGCGCGTGCTGGAGGCCGCCAATGCCGACGAAGCGTTGGCTGCCATCCAGACCTGCGTCCCCAATCTGGTCATCGCCGACATCATGATGCGCGGCAAGACCGAGGGCTTCGATCTTTGCTGGAATATAAAAACCAATCCGGCCACAAGCGGGTGCTACGTCATCCTGCTGACCGGTCTTGGCGAGCGCAGTGACATCGAGAACGGCCGCGAGCATGGCGCCGACCAGTATCTTGTCAAACCCGTCAGCCTGAACCTGCTGTGGGAAATCATCACCAAACTCGGCGTAATCATCCAGCCGGGTGGCACCAACCTGAATTAGTCCGCGTGCGGCGCAACTAGAAAGTCTGGTCATGACAGCGAAAAGCAAAGTGGCAATTCCGCAGCGGCGGAAGACGGCGCGCAGCAAGACCGCGTCTGCGCGTCGCCGCACCGCGAAGCCGAAAAAAGCCATCGGGCGGCGCACGGTTGCGCCACGCGGCGGGCAGGCGCATGTCGAGTATCTGGCGCTGGCAGCGCACGAACTGCGCTCACCGCTGTCGAGCCTGCTCGGTTTTTCGGAGCTGCTGCTGAATTTTGAGTTCGATGAGCCGACGCGGCGCGACTTTCTGGAGTCGATTCAGTTGCAGGCGGGGCGGCTTAACCGCCTTATCAACGATCTGGTCGATCTGGCGAAGCTCGAAACCAACGGCGTGGCCATGATGAAAATGGCGGCGGGCAATCTGGATGCCATTGCGCATGCCGCGGTCGAGGGGTTTCAAAATGGCCATGCGGGTGCCGTAATCGCCGAAGATTGGCACGCCGATCTGCCGACCGTCGCATGCGACCGGCTCTGGGTCGAACGGATGGTCACCAGTCTGCTGGAAAACGCGGTGAAATTTTCCGCCTCGGGCGGTGGCGTCAGGATTGCGACCGTGGTGGACGGCAAAGGGGCGCGCCGGCGCGCCGGCATCCGGGTCGAAGATGACGGCGTCGGCATCGAAGACGAGGATCTGGCGCACATCGGCGAAAAATTTTATCGCGGCAAGACCGTGGTTGCGCGGCCGGGCAACGGGCTGGGTCTGGCGCTGGTCAAGGTGATCGCCGCCTGTCATGGCGGCAGCATGACGATCGAAAGTAGGTTCGGCGAGGGTAGCGCCGTCACCCTGTGGTTTAGGTGATTCTGGTTGCAGGGGCGGCGGCGTCCGCCTTTGAATGACGAACCCGAACTCGCGCCGCTCATCAAGGCAGTGGTGTCGTTTCTGCGGCCCTATTTCACGGCGGCCGGCAGCGATCTGGGCATCAGCGAACTGTGTCCGGGCGTGCCTGTCAGCGCGTCAAGCCAGGCGGTGGGGCACATTCTGCGCATTGTCCTGGCCGACCTGCTGTGCCAGGCGCCCGCGGCAAACAGTTACGCCCTGGCCGCCGTTCGCAACGGCGGGTCGCTGTTCCTGACGGTCAGTGCGCGTCCGCTGCAGGTGGAGGACTCCCGCTCGCCCGGGCTGCGTTTGGCCGCCGACATTGCGCGTGACCAGGCCCTGATCCGGGATTTGAGGCCGGATGCCGGCACTTTGGCGCGGCTGGAACTGGGCGTTTGCCCGGCCGGCGGCGGGTGACGCGAACGGCGAAGTCGATAATGCTTGTTGGGAGCAAAATGGTAGACTAATGGTAATTTCAACCAAAATGTCAAATACTATGGCTACCAAAGAAATACCGAAGCAGTATTACAGCACGCGCGAGGCGGCAAAATTGCTCGGCGTTTCCTTGACCACCGCCCAGATTATGGTCGAAAAGGGCGAGCTACAGGCATGGAAAACCTCGGGCGGGCACCGGCGCATCAGCGTCGAGGCGGTCGAGAAGGCTTTGCGCCAGCGCCAGCAGGGGGGCAGTGTGCGCAGCAGCAGCGGGCGGCAATATGCGGTCGTGATCGCCGAAGACGACCCGACGCTGTGCAAGCTTTACGAAAAAACGATCAACACCTGGAAAATGCCGATCAGCCTGACCATCGTGCCCAACGGTCTTGAGGTCACGTTCTTGATCGAGCGCATCCGGCCGGATCTGCTGATTCTCGATCTGAAAATGCCGCGGATGGACGGCTTCCAGCTGCTGAAAATAATCCGCGGCCACCCGGAATATGACGCGATGGATATCGTCGTGGTCAGCGGCATGGATAGTGCCGAGATTGCCAAAC
>CALQCM020000160.1 GCA_943329075.2 Chitinophaga pinensis
AGGCTACTTCAATATTGGATTTGGGCACCGGCTCGAATTTCGCCGGCATGATATTGACCACGTCGCCACGATCTTCTTTAAAACCGACCACGCCTTTTATAACGGCATTAAACCGCTCCAGTTCCTCCGGCGTGAAACCGGCGGGCTCGGCCGGCGCGGGCGCTGCGGCTGCTGCGGGAGCGGCGGGCGCTGCGGCATCCTTGGGCTTGGCCACAGCCTCGCGTTCCTTGATGACTACAGCCACCGTGACGCGCTCAATTCCACCCATTGGCGACTTAACATGGCGAACAACCTTGTCGATTTCGTAGTTGCGCGTCGTTTTTGAATTCAATGTCGCGTTGGATGAAGTGCCGGTTTTTTCATCCGTCGGAGTGTTTTCTTTTTTCTCCTCGGACTTGGCCGGCGCACTGTTCGATAGCGCTCCGGGAACGCCCGCCGCATCCTGCTTACTGGCGCGCTCTTCCGACAGATTTTCCGACCGCGTCTTCGGTCCCTGCCGACCGGTATCAAAGTCTTCGGAAGTGACCTCGACCTGGGAGAAGTTCATTGTCAGATCAACCTGTGCCCTGACGTTGCCCTCACCCAATATTGGTTCGAGCAACTGCACGATGCGACTGCGATAATTGTCTTCAGTTTGCTGTTTGATCTGCAACTGCACTGAAGTCAGTCCCATTGCCGCATCGCCCGCCGTCTTGGTGAGCAGATTGCCGAGGTTATCAACAACCGAAACATCTTCAGGCGCCAGATACGGCACACTCGATGCAACCAGATGCACGATCGCCTGCACCTGGCCCGCACCGATGGTTCGCCCGCCGAAAGGCGTTACCACCACCGAGGCTTTGGTCGGCACGCGGTCACGCAAAAATGCGCTTTGCTTGGTCTGTGCGAGATGCACGCGCACCCCCTGGATGGTACCGATCTGTGCGATGCTTTTCGCCAGCTCCTGTTCGATGGCGGCCGTATAGCGGGCCTGCTCCATAAACTGGCTGGTGGTCATCGCTGTCTGGTCTTTCAAAGTATCGAGCACGCCGCGACTCTGGTTGCGCGGCAACCCCTGCGAGGCCAGCAGGATCCGCGCCTCGTGAAAGCGCGTCAGCGGCACACTCAAATTGCCGGTCGTGGGATCGAGGCGCGGATTGAAATTCGCCGCCTTCAAATTCTCAAACGCGGTCTGCTGATCACTCTCCACCATGCCCGGAAAAATCGGCCGGTAAGGCGTTTCCTGCACCCACCCATAGATACTGCCAAGCAAGACCAGCGCCAGAAGAACGATGATCCCGGGCATCGCCTTGCGCACCGTCGGCTGCAGAAAAACATCCTGCAGCGTGCTGGTCACACTGACCGCCGTCGCAGCACCCGCCGGATTGACGACACGCAGGGCGTTCCCCATCACCACGTTACCGCCGCCGACGCCCGCCGCCATGGCGTTCTGTTCGGTCGGAACGGAAAGTGCGCTTGCTGTACTGATAGCCATTGACAGTTACTCTTTTCGAATTAAACCGGCATGTTCTTGATGTCTTCGTACGCCTTGATGACCTTGTTACGAATCTGCAAGGTCGCCTCAAACGCGATTGATGCCTTCTGCATCGAAAGCACCACGTCAGTTAGCTGCACGTCGTCCCCCTGCTCATAAGCAGTGGTCATTTGTTTCGATTTACTTTGCAGGTCATTGACCGAATTCATCGCCCCTTTGATGAATTCCCCGAACGACGGCTTATCGACCGCTCCATCCATCCCGACCGGGTCAGGCTGGCTCTTCGCACGCGCCTCAAAAGTCCGGATCTGGGAAAGCATCGATTGGACTGCGGCAGAATTCACTTTATCGATCATTTTTTTACCCCGCTTCTGCCATGGCAAGTGTAAAGCCATGGCCTTTAAGTTGTGCCAGCTTGTAACGAAGCGTGCGCGGGCTGATGCCCAAAACACGCGCCGCTTCATTCCGGCTCGGTGATGCGCGCAGTGCCGAGACAATGGCGCGATGTTCACTGACGCGCACTGCTGAATCCAGATCTGCGCGCCCTCCCGCAAACGGCGCGCCAGCATTAACCGCCGGCGCACTGGTAACAGCGACGGCAACATTCACCGGCTCTGCAGCCCGGCCTTCGCTGACGCTGAATTCATCGAAAATCAGATGCGTTGCGGTGATCAGCGATGTATTGCTCAACACCAGCGCGCGTTGCATCACGTTGGATAATTCACGCACGTTACCCGGCCACGCATGCGCCAGCAGCAGCGCCTCCGCATCAGGCGCAATCTGCCACGGCCGCCGCCCGGCACCATGCGTGTCGAGCATGAGGTGAGCCAGCGGCATAATATCGAGCGGACGCTCGGCGAGGCAGGGCAAGCGCAACCGAAACGTGCTGATGCGGAAATACAGATCTTCGCGAAAATCGCGAGACTCGATGGCCGCCTTCAAGTCACAGTTGGTAGCCGCCACCAGGCGCACGTCGACATTGAGCGGCGCCTGCGCCCCGAGCCGCGTGATTTGCCGCTCCTGCAACACGCGCAACAACTTGGCCTGCAGCCGGATCGGCATTTCACCGATCTCGTCGAGAAACAACGTGCCGCCCTTCGCCTGTTCAAACACGCCTGAATAATCTTTCAGGGCGCCGGTAAAAGCCCCTTTTTCATGGCCGAACAGCATGTCTTCGATCATGCTTTCCGGCATTGCAGCGCAATTCAATCCAACGAACGGGCCAGCGCGGCGCGGTGACGCTTCGTGCAATATTCGAGCAATAACTTCCTTGCCCGCGCCGGTCGGCCCGGTCAGCAAAGTCGTCACTTCGGCTTGCGCGACGCGCTGCGCCAGAATGAGCAGCTTCTGGCTGGCGGGGTCCGCAAACACATATGTTTGTGGCTCCGGCTTGCTCGGCGCAGCCTTCGACGCCAGCTTCTCCCAAACCGCGGCACTCCAGTCGTCCGCAGCAACCACATGTTTCGCGCCATCGCGCATGGCGGCAACCGCCAGCTCGAGATTGCCGCGGCCAACCCGGCAGACCACCGGCAGATCGACCATCGACTCCCCGGCCAGCCCGCGTACCTCTGCCAGCAGGCTGGTATCGTCCACCAGGCGAACCACCACCAGATCAACGCGGCCGAGCATCGTATTGAGCTCTTCCAGCGTATTGACCACCACCACGTTGAGTCCGGCCACCCGCATTTGGGCGCGCGCAGAAGCATCGATTTTCTCGACCGGATCCAACCATAAGACGTCGCGGACAGCTGTCATGTTTATTTCCAAAGACTCATTGTTGTTTACGCAATGGTTAATCTGCTAGCAAACACCGTGCCAGTCTTTATTTTCGATATTAATCATGATTTTAACATTTATGCGTCAATATTTTATCGAGACGAAAAATGCAAAAGTGTGTGATTTGTGACGGTGGCGGATACCGGCAAAGGCTCGGGTATGCACCATGCAACTACACTCAGAACGGGGGCAACGGTGAATCGCCCCGCCGCCATCACCCGGTCGCAACCGTGGGGGCGAGCTTCGGGCTAAAGCCGCGACAAGGCCGGCCGTCCGCCTTGCGCACCTCCACCGAAGGCAGGTTGCGACTGCGGAATCCCATTAACCGGCAAAGATAGGGCGCTTCAGCGCGCCAGCTGATGCCAAAGTGCCGGCAATCGCGACAGTTAGGCATGGGTCCATCCTGCGCCGCCGCGCCGGGCGCCTTAATGGATAGCAAGTTCTCGCGAAACACGCGCAGCCTTCAAGCGGGCCGTCTACAGAAAAAAAACGGCACGCAATTACTGCAGCAACTTCAGGACGGTCTGCTGGCTGGTATTAGCCTGCGCCAGAACCGCAGTGGCAGCCTGCTGAATAATCTGTGCACGCGCCAGGGAAGACGACACCTTCGCATAGTCCGCGTCCTCGATCGTGCTGCGGGACTGGATGGTATTGGAAGACACATTGGTCAGATTGTCGATCACGTGCTGCAAGCGGTTCATGACAGCCCCCATGTTCGCGCGCTTC
>CALQCM020000161.1 GCA_943329075.2 Chitinophaga pinensis
GAACGCGTAGCGCTCGTCGGGAGCGACGGAAAAATCCAGCGCCGCGGTTCCGTCCAGAAAACCCTGCAACTGGGCCAGGGTCAGCAACTGCTGGTCGTTCATATCGATCACCATGCCTCGCATCATGATCGATCGCAGATACCTCCCCAGACTCAAACCCCGTTGGAATCACGTTCCCCGTTCAGACTCATACCCCGCTGGATAATGCTGAGTGTGGAAAACGGCGCTAAAGGTGCTATGATGCGCCGCTGCAGTTGTAACTATTATAAAAAAACGATTTGCTGAGGATCATGTTCCGTTCGCGAGTGTCTTTTACAGGCGCTTTAATTGCGCTTGGCCTGATTGGCAATACTGTTGGATTGGCAGCCGGCATCGATCCCTACAAGGTCGAGGCGATGACTTCGCCTGTGCCCAACCGGGCGTGGATTCCGGACCAACCGCTGCCTGCAATCGGCAAGCCTGACCATCCCGCGGTGGTGCCGCCGCAATACAAGGGGCAGTTGTCCCTGGCGGACCTGACGGATCTTGCCCTCATACTCAATCCGCGAACGCGGCAGGCTTGGCTCTCAGCGCGTGCGGAGGCTGCGGCGCTGGGTATCGAGAAAGCGGACGACTGGCCGACCATCACGGCGTTATACAGAAACCAGATCAGCCGCAACATATCCGCGACCACCGGCAGCCCCGTGCCGGTGCAAACCGTTTACGGCCCGAGCATCAGTCTGTCTTACACCTTGTTCGATTTCGGCAAGGGTGAGGCGGACGAGCAGTCTGCGAATTTTCGGCTGTTGGCGGCGAACCTGACGCAGAACCGCACGCTGCAGGACGTCGCGACGCAGGTCGAGCAGGCTTATTACCGTGTGCTGGCATTTGACTATCTGGTGCGGGCCAGCCGCGATTCGCTGAAGAATTTCGAGACTGCGCTGGATGCGGCGCAGCGCCGGCGCACTTCCGGGTTGGCGACCGCCGGCGATGAATACCGCGCCGCGACGCAGGTCGGGCAGGCCAAACTGCTGCTGTCGCGTAACGAGGGTGAGTGGGCGAAGGCGCGCGGACTGCTCGCCAACGTCGTCGGTTTGCCGGTGCAATATCCGCTTGAACTCAAGCCGGTTGCTGAATTGCCGCCGGTTTCCGAGGTCAGCCAGTCGATTGAAGCGCTGATCGAAAAAGCCAAACAGAACCGGCCCGACCTGATGGCGGCGGAAGCGCGCGCGCGTTCCGCCCGCGCCAGTGCGCTGGCAACCTCGCGTGCCGGATTGCCCACGCTTTCGTTCGTTGCAAATTACGGACGCACCATGTACACGAACAGCGGTACCAACCTGATTGGTTACGGTCAGACGGCCAGTTCCATTGCGGCGAACACGCCGGTGGTCGGGGTACAACGCCCGGAGCAGGATACCTATGCCTTCGGTTTCAACCTGAGCATTCCGGTCTTTAGCGGGTTTCGTGATACCTACAGCGTCAGACGCGCGCAGGAACTTGCCGAACAGGCCGAGAGCGTGCGCGACCAGTTGTTGAGCGCAACAGAACTTGATGTGTGGCAGTCCTATTACGATTTGCAGACGGCCGCCTCCAACGTTTCCAGTACCGCCAATCTGGTGAAGAGCGCGGCGGAATCCTCGGCCGCCTCGGCGGCGCGATACAAGGCAGGTGTCGGCAATTTGCTGGATTTCATTACGGCGCAGCAGGACGACACCAACGCACGTGTGGCGCAGATACAGTCCTACCTTGACTGGTACAGCGCGCTGGCGCGGCTTAATTTCTCGCTCGGCGCATCGGATTCTGCAGTCGTCAAGGCGCAGGCAAAGCAGTAATGGTTGGCTGAAGCCGGTAAACCGGTGAGGTCCGGAATCAACGTTGGTCAATTACACGAGATGAATCGATGAAGCCTTTCTGGAAAATATTTCTGGTGATTTTCGTCCTCGCTGGCGGTGGTTTTTACTGGTGGACGAAACAGGCGGGCGGCAAACCCGGCGAAACAGCTGGCGCCGCCAAAGGCGATGCCAAAGCAGAGGGCAAGGCCGCGGGCAAACGCGGCAGCGGGCCGATATCGGTGACCGCCGTCAAGGTCGAGCGTGCGCCGATGCCTGTCGTTATCGATGCGGTGGGCACGGTCGAATCCGAGCACAGCGTGGCGGTTCGTCCCCAGGTCAACGGCGTGCTTGATGCCGTCCTGTTCAAGGAAGGCGACCGCGTCAAACAAGGGCAGGCGCTGTTCCGGCTCGACGCACGTCCGATGCAGGCGGCCGTCGATCAGGCGCGTGCCGCACTGGCGCGCGACCAGGCGCAATACGTGCAGGCGCAGGCACAGGAAGCGCGCCTGCGGCCGTTGATGGAAAAAGATTACGTTACGCGCCAGGAATACGACGTGGCGGCAACCCAGGCCAAGGCACTTGAGTCGACGGTCAACGCGAACAAGGCGGCGCTTGAACAGGCCCAGTTGCTATTTTCCTACGCAAATATTATTTCGCCGATTTCCGGACGCAGCGGCAGTCTGAGCGTCCGTTCCGGCAATCTGGTGACCGGGGGCACCGGCGGTGCGCCGCTGGTCGTCGTCAACAGCACGCAGCCGATCCTGGTATCGCTGAGCGTGCCGCAGCGTTATCTGGATGACGTCCGCAAATACTGGGGCACCGCTGACCTTCGTGTGGACATCAGCCCTAATCCGGGGGCGCCGGCGGTGGCGACCGGACAACTTGTGTTCATCGATAACACGGTGAATTCGACCACCGGCACGATCACGCTCAAGGCCCGCGTCAAAAACGAAAAAGAAGAACTGTGGCCCGGACAATTCATCGCGGCGCGCATTGTTCTTAAAGTCGATAAGGATGCGGTTGTTTTGCCCGAGGCTGCGGTGTTGCCGGGACAGAGCGGAACGTTTGTTTATCTCGTCAAGGACGGTCGCGCCAAGGTGCATCCGGTGACAGTGGACCGCCAGATTGGCGAGCGCGTGGTCATTTCCAGCGGATTGAAGGGCGACGAAGAGGTGCTGATCAATGTGCCGCCTTCGATCACAGACGGCTCGCAGATTGCCGTTCGTGGCGCCGGTGGCGACAAGGAAAAGGCGGACCCCGCTGGCGAGGGTAAAGATAAGGACGGGAAAAAGGGCGGTGGCAAGGGCGATAAAGCCAAGGGCGCGCCGGCCAAGGATGACGCTTCCAAAGAGGTCAAGTAATGAACATATCGAAGATATTTATTGAGCGTCCGGTTGCCAGCAGCGTACTGTTCGTTTCGATTCTTTTCTTCGGCTGGCTTGGATTCGTTTCGCTCCCCGTCAATGATTTGCCGAACGTCGATTTTCCGACCATCAACGTAACGGCCCGCCTGCCCGGCGCCAGTCCGGAGGTCATGGCGAATACGGTCGCGCTGCCGCTCGAGCGTGAATTCAGCCGCATTTCCGGCGTTGATGAAATGACGTCATCGTCGACCAGCGGCAACACGCGCATCACACTGACATTTTCACTTTCGCGCGATATCGACTCGGCTGCTCAGGATGTGCAAACCGCGATTTCCCAGGCGATCCGCCGGCTGCCCGGCGACATGCCGGAACCGCCCACCTTGCGCAAACTCAATCCTGCCGATGCGCCGGTGTTGATCCTTGCGCTATCAGCAAAAGAGGACGTCACGCTGCCGAAGCTCGACGAATTCGCGGATTCCAACATTGCACAGCGCTTTTCCACCGTAAGCGGCGTTGCGCAGGTGCAGGTTTTCGGTTCGCAAAAATATGCGATGCGCCTGTTTGTCGATCCGAACGCGCTGGCCAAGCGCGGGCTTGGTCTGGACAAGGTTATCAGTGCGATTCAGAGCGCCAATTCGAACCTGCCGTCCGGCGCCCTGCAGGGCACCGCGCGCACCTACACGGTCAAGTCACAGGGCAAGTTGCAGACCGCCGATGAGTTCAATGCGCTGATCGTTTCGTACAAAGACGGCATGCCGATCCGCTTTGCCGATATC
>CALQCM020000162.1 GCA_943329075.2 Chitinophaga pinensis
CGCGGTTGACGCGTGGGCAACAAGTTGCCCACCCTACAGCTGCGGCACTCGTAGGGCGCCCTATAGCATTGCTACAGCATTGCTACAGCATTGCTACAGCATTGCCTGTTCCGTCGCATCGCTGGTTTTCAGTAGTTCTCCGCCATTCAGATCAAGCACTTAACGCCGCAGTTGCCGCGCGCCTGTCAGTGTGTATAATCACACCAGTGTTATTAAGAACACTATAGGACATCGCACAAATCTTACGAGTTTTTTCCCTCATCCGCTGACGTGTCCGCGTTGGATGAGGGAGATTTTTGCGATGGCTTCGATTCTGATGTTGAACCCTGACCGAACGGAGACCCGATGGAAGAACTGACCTCCCGCCAGAAACAACTGCTGCGGTACATCCAGGAGCGCATCCGCGCCGACGGCTTTCCGCCGACACAGGCGGAGATCGCCGCCAACTTCGGTTTTCGTTCAGCCACCGCCGCGCGCAATCATCTGCTGGCACTGGCGCGCAAGGGGGCGATCGAACACACCGACAGCGCCTCGCGCGGCATCCGAGTCAAGGAACCCGATCGTTACGCCGCCGGTTATCAGAACGAGCTGCCGCTGGTCGGGCGCGTCGCCGCCGGCAGCCCGATCATGAGCGAAGAGAACATCGAATCGCACGTGCGCGTCGATCCGGCGATGTTCAAGCCGCGCGCCGATTATCTGTTGAAGGTGCGCGGCATGAGCATGCGCGACGCCGCCATTCTCGACGGCGATTACATCGCCGTGCATAAAACACAGGAAGCGCGCGCCGGCCAGATCGTGGTGGCGCGGTTGCACGATGAAGTGACAGTCAAACGTTTTCAGCGGGAGGGCCACCGCGTCGAACTGATGGCGGAGAACCCGGCGTTCAAACCGATCGTGCTTGATCTCAGGCGCGATGCGCTGGTGATCGAGGGCCTCTGCGTCGGTGTCATCCGCGCCGGTCATGCCTGATGAGTGCGCTCGCTGCATTGTTGTCGCATCCGGCGATCTGGCGCGGCGGTGAACTCGGCCGCGTGACGACGCCGAGCGTGCCGAGCGGTTACGCCGAACTCGACGCCGAACTGCCGGGCGGCGGCTGGCCGACGGCGGCGTTGACCGAAATCCTGCCGCAGCACGAAGGCATCGGTGAGCTGCGCATCCTCGGTCACGCGCTGGCGAATCTCGCCGCACAGGGCCGCTGGCTGGCGTGGATCGCGCCGCCGTATCTGCCGTATGCGCCTGCTTTGCAGGCCGCCGGCATTGATCTCTCGCATTTGATGGTAATTCGCACGCGCACGCCGCGCGAAACGCTGTGGGCGGTCGAGCAGACGCTGCGTTCGCAGACCTGCGGCGCGGTGCTCGCCTGGCCCGACAGAATCGCTTACGCCGAACTGCGCCGTTTGCAACTCGCCGCCGAGGGCAGCAACACGCTCGCCGTGTTGTTCCGTTCGCAGCGTTGCATTACCGAGGCGACGCCGGCCGCATTGCGGCTGCGTCTCGACACGCAGGGCGGCACGCTGGCGGCGCGCATTCTCAAGCGCCGCGGCGGTGTGCTCGGCCGCACGATTAACCTGACGCCGTCGCCGGTGGTCGATCGCAGTGTGTGTTTTACGCAAACCAACTCCAACCCGAACGGAAAGAACAATCATGTTGTGGATCGCCCTGCATTTCCCGCGCCTGCCGCTCGAAGCGTTCGCGCAGGCCTCAGCATCAACTGAAGCGCACGCCGTCGCCGAGAGCGGACGCGTGCTGGTCTGCAACGAACGCGCCGCGGTGCGCGGCACGCGTGCCGGCATGAGCATTCCGGCGGCTTGCGCACTGGTGCCCGATCTCGTCTACCGTCCGCGCGATCATGCGGCGGAGAGTGCGGCCCTCGAACAACTCGCGATCTGGGCGGTGCAGTTCACGCCGGGCGTGTCGCTGCAGGCACCGGGCGGGCTGCTGCTCGAAATCGAAGGCAGTCTCAAACTCTTCGGCGGCATCAAAACGATTTTGTCGATGATCCGGCGCGGTGCGGCGGAAATGGGCTACACGCTGTCAGTGGCCTGCGCGCCGACGGTGGCGGCGGCGTGGCTGCTGGCGCGTGCCGGCAGCGAAAAAATCGTCAGCTGCAAACGCGTGATCGAAACGGAAGTGGCGGCGTTGCCGGTGCGCGCGCTCGACTGCGATGCGAAAACGCTGGAGACGCTGGCCGCGGTTGGTGTGAAGACCGTCGGTGATGCACTGAAGCTGCCGCGCGACGGCGCCACGCGCCGCTTCGGCCCGCAGTTTTTCGAGCAGCTTGATCGCATTCTCGGCACACGCCCGGAGGCGCGGCGTTTTTTCACGCCGCCGGAAAAGTTTTCTGCCAGGCTTGAACTTGGCACCACGGTTGAACATGCCGAGGCACTGTTGTTTTCGGCGCAGCGTCTGCTGGTGCAGTTGGCCGGTCATCTGGGGGCGCGCTGCGGCAGCGTGCAGCATTTCAAATTGCTGCTGACGCATGAAGACATGGCGCCGACCGTATTGGAAGTCGGGCTGGCGACGCCGACGCGCGACCCCGGCCGCTTTGTGGCCGTGGTGCGCGAACAACTCGCCGCGTTGAAACTCGCCGCACCCGTCGTGCAACTGGGACTCGACGCCGATGACATTCTCGTGCTCGCCGGCGAGAACAAAACATTGTTCGCCGAGATGGCCGACCGTTCCGCCGACTGGGCGAAGCTGATCGAACGTTTGAGTGCGCGGCTGGGTGGCGAGGCGGTGCAATCGTTGTCGCCGCGCGCCGAGCACCGGCCCGAACATGCCTGGCAGCGCGCCGCCCCCGGTGCGCGGCCGACACAGGTGCAGCCGCGTCCGCGCCCGTTGTGGTTGTTGCGCGAGCCGCGCCAGCTCAAACAGATCGCGGAAAAACCGTACAGCGATAACGCGCCGCTGGCCATCGTCGCCGGCCCCGAGCGCATCGAGTCGGGCTGGTGGGATGGCGGCGATGTGAAGCGCGATTATTTTGTCGCGCAGACCGCCGCGCGTTCGACTGTGTGGGTGTATCGCGAACGGCGCCGTCCCGGTGGCTGGTATCTGCACGGGATTTTCGGCTAGTACATGTAGCCCGGAATCCGGGCTACGAAACTACAAAGCTGGCTTGGTTGTGTGGCGCAGGCGACTCGCCTGCGTCAACAAACCGGTGCGTCATCGAGAGTCCAGTGCTTCCCGCAGGCGGGGCGCCTGCGCCACAAGGGCTACGAAACTACAAAGCTGGAGTGGTTGTGTGGCGCAGGCGACTCGCCTGCGTCAACAAACCGGTGCTTCATCGAGAGTCCAGTGCTTCCCGCAGGCGGGGCGCCTGCGCCACAAGGGCTACGAACTACAAAGCTGGATGGATTGTGTGGCGCAGGCGACTCGCCTGCGTCAACAAGCCAGTGCGTCATCGAGAGTCCAGTGCTTCCCGCAGGCGGGGCGCCTGCGCCACAACGGTTTTAATTTATTTGCGATATTTCATTTGCGTGACCATTAATGTTTTCCGCATTGCCCGACTATGCCGAGCTGCATTGCGTCAGCAATTTCAGCTTTCTGCGCGGCGCTTCGCATCCGGAGGAACTCGCCGCGCGCGCGGCGGCGCTTGGCTACACGGCACTGGCGATTACCGATGAATGTTCGCTCGCCGGCGTGGTGCGCGCGCATGTCGCAGCGAAGGCGCATCAACTCAAACTCCTCATCGGCGCCGAATTTCGCATCGAGGGCGGGCCGCAAATGGTTTTGCTCGCCACCGACCGCAACGCCTACGGCAATCTCTCGCAACTGATCACCACTGCGCGACGGCGCAGCGCCAAGGGGCAGTACCGTCTGGAGTGGGA
>CALQCM020000163.1 GCA_943329075.2 Chitinophaga pinensis
CCGCCCCCGCCCCGGCCCGAACAACTCCCGGAAAAACACTGATCCGCGTGAATAATTCCGCCACCGGCACAGTCAAGAGCGCGACGGTTGCAAATTTCCGGACAGCCGACGGGTCGAGCCTCCCGCAACAATCCGGCTAGAGGTTGCGCAGTTTTTGCCGCAGACTTGCGAGTGCTGCGGGGCGCTGCTCGATGGGCATCCTGCGACGCGTCTCGAGAGCCGCGGCTCTGGCACCTGCCGGGAGGCCAAGTGCGTCACACAACCGGTTGATCATTTCGTCAAATTCCTCCCAGTCATCCGGCGTATACGACCAGTAATCACTGGTCCGGCTGGCACGTGAACCGCACCTGTTAGCCGGGCCATCCGCCCATCCGCTGCCGTGATTCTCGCGCGGTGGCGCCGCAAAGGCACATTGGCGGTGGATCGCCAGAATATTTGCCGACTCGCTGGATTCGATGTTCTTACCCGACCCGTTCACGAATTCACCTTTCATTCATCTTCGCACGCCGGTCTTGCCCGCCCCAATCGAAGGGGATGCAGGCGACTGGCTCCTGATGCAATAACGGCAATGAAACCATAGTCTTAAAGTCGGGTCCTCCCCAGGACTTATTGCCTATAACGGCCGGCTGACGGCAAACCTTTGCCGGTAAAAGCGTTGGCACGCTCTATGCTTTATCACCAGGAAGTGATCAAGTCACAATAAAAACGTCAATGGGCGTTTCCGTGGCGCGATACGAAATGTGCGAAGAGCTTGGCATTTGCGCCCTCCCGGCGAATGCCATGAAAACCAAGCGCCAACTTAACCTGACTTCTGCCAACGATTGATCATCATCATGAATGCCGTAGTTGCTACCGCCAGAACCGAAGCAAGCGCCCCACCGAAGTCGGGATCGGCCAACGCTCTCGTTACGGAAAAAACATCGCAGGCCGCTGACGGCCTGCTCCAGCTATCCCTGGAGCAGCTGATCGGACTGACCGAGGCGGCACACAGAAACGGCCAGCTTGAACAAGCGATCAATCTCTACCGCGAGTGGACGGAAAATTCCCGGCATCCGCAACGCCATCTGGCGCTCTTCAATTTCGGATCGCTGCTGCAAAGCACCGGCAATGTGACTGATGCAATCGCCACCTACCAACACTGCATCGCGTTGCAGCCCGCCTTTGCCAGAGCCTATATCAATCTGGGCCTCGCACTGGAGTCCGCAGGCAATAGCAGCGAAGCACTAAACACCTGGAGCCGCGTGGTCGTCGCCCAGTATCTGAACAGCGACGCGGACAAGTCGCTGGTCGTCGCCGCACTCAACCATATCGGCCGCGTCCAGGAAATTCAGAAACGCTACGACCTGGCCGAAGCCGCACTCGAGCAGAGTCTGCGCCTGGATCCACTGCAACCCGGCGTCATCCAGCACTGGGTTCACATCCGGCAAAAAGCCTGTCGCTGGCCCGTCTATGTCCCGCTGCCGGGCATCAGCATGCACAAGATGCTGATGTATACCTCGCCGCTGGCGCAGCTGGCCGTCGATGACGACCCACTCAAGCAGTTGCTGGTCGCCACCTCCTTCGTGGAAAGAACGTACTCCTTCAAGCAGGAGCACCTCGCCGGAGAGCGCAAGTACCGACATGCAAAATTGCGCCTCGGCTATGTGTCCGGCGACTTGTGTGTACACGCGGTTGGATTGTTGCTGGCCGAATTTCTGGAAGAACACGATCGGTCAAAATTCGAACTCTACGGTTACGACTACAGCCGGGAAGATCGCAGCCCTCACCGCGAGCGCCTGAAAAACGCTTTTGAACATCTGCGACCGGTTGGGCATCTGCAAGACCGGCAAGTCGCCGCACTGGTCATGCAGGACGAGATCGATATCCTCATCGACCTGCATGGCGCGAGTTCGGGCGCGCGGCCGGGCATCTTCGCCTTGCACCCGGCCCCGCTGCAGGGCACGTATCTGGGATTCATCGGCACCTCCGGCATGCCGTGGTTTGATTTTGTTATTGCCGACCGCTACGTAATACCTGACGAAGTCACGCCCTACTTCACCGAACCACCGCTCTATGTCGACGGCAGCTTCCTGCCGCTGACCAGCCACCGGCCCGAGCCACGCGCTGCAAACCGTTCGGAGTTCGGCCTGCCTGCGGATGGATTTGTGATGGCTGCCTTGGGCAATGTCTACAAAATAAACGAGCCATTGTTCAAGGTCTGGCTCGACATCCTGCGCGAAGTGCCGGACGCCGTGCTCTGGCTGGTCGATGACAATGCGATGGCGACTGCGAATCTGCGCACCTATGCAAAACAGGCCGCGGTCGATCCAGCCAAAATTATTTTTACCCCCCGCGTCGGACACGATGACTTCCGCAGTCAGTTGCGGCTGGCGGATGCCTTCCTGGACACCTTTCCGTATAACTGCGGCTCGACCACCAACGATGTCATGGAAGCGGGCATACCGATGGTCACGCTCAGCGGCAGAAGCATGGTCTCCAGAATGGGCGGCAGCATCCTGAAATCACTGGGGCAAAGCCATATGATCGCCTCGACACTCGACGAATACAAAGGCCTCATCGTTCAACTCGCAACGAACCGCCACGCGGACGACAAACCGGCTCGGGTGACCCAACAAAATATTGTGAATGCGCGAAAACGCATGGTTCGCTCCATGGAAAACGGACTGACCGAACTGGTCCGGCAAAAATATGTCGGATGACGCCATGACCACTACCGCACCACTTCCGCAGACCAGAGCAGCGCAAGCGATCCGCATTTTCCAGATCTGCTACTCGCCGGAAACGCTCGCCAGCATTCCGGCCGGATTCTCGGCGCTGGATAACACGCGTAATGAGCGTCCGGACTGGCGGGAGTATTGGCATATTCGCCAATACCTGCTGAACCATACACTCGAAGAAAATACGCTCTACGGATTCTTTTCACCGAAATTCCCGCAAAAAACCGGACTCGACCTGCAAGGTATCCAGACTTTCATCGATACCAGCTACCACGGCGAAGATGTCGTATTTTTCAGCCCGTTCTGGGATTTGAGTTCATTTTTCCTGAACGTATTTGAACAAGCCGACTTCTTCCACGACGGCATTCAAGCAACCTCCCGCGCTTTTATAAAACGTATCGGCGGCAACGAAACCAGCATCGACCGGGTCATGCACAGTCGCAACACGATTTTCTGCAACTACTTCCTGGCCGGCAGGAAATTCTGGATGAAATGGCTGGAACTGGGCGAGCGCTTGTTTGCCGCGGCCGAATCCACCGACGCATCCGATGAACTGACTGCCATGTTGAATGCAGAAACGCGCTACGGTAAGCAGCGCGTTCCGCGCAAAGTGTTTGTCATGGAGCGCCTGGCTTCGCTGCTCGTCGCCGCCGATCCCACCTGCACGACCTGCCCATTTGACACATTCCGCCTCGCGCCTTCTGCCACACCACTCAATCAGCATTTTCATAAAGCAGTCAGCTGTGACGCCTTGAAAAGAGCCTGGATGGACTCGGGCAGTGCGGCCGCAATCTCGACATTTATGCATATCCGTGATGCCGTGCTGAAGACCCTGACCCAACCCGCAGAAAAATCTGAGGCTGGAGCGAAAACAAAAAGCCTTGAAACCATACCGGACGCCGGGCTGATTACGGTGGCGACAACAGAAACCGCCGAC
>CALQCM020000164.1 GCA_943329075.2 Chitinophaga pinensis
CACCACCCGCGTTGCGCGCGAACTATCGATCATCACTTTGGCTAAACTATTGTGTACCCAGCATTCCCTTATATTGACCGACTTCGCCATGCAGGTGCTCAAGAAACGACTCGGATTACGAGCATGAAAAGCCGGGGAAACATCAGGGGGTAGGGTGAGGGGGCGTTTCCACTTCGCAACTAGTCGCCCCTCACCCCAGCCCTCTCCCCGCTATCGCGGGGCGAGGGGGTTACTCTGTTTTCGCGCCCGACAATTTAATCAACTTCGAATTCTGCACGATCTCGTTGTGCAAAAACGTCGCGAACTGTTCCGGCGTGGTGATTTGCAGATCGAGGCCCTGTTTGTACAGTGCCGATTTGTATTCTGGCGTGCTGACGGCCTTGACGGTGGCGGCGATCAGTTTCGCCATGACGTCCTTCGGGGTGGCCGACGGCGCGACGACGTTCCACCACGTCGTGCGTTCGTAGCCGGCGAGGCCACCTTCATTGAGCGTCGGCACGTTGGGCAGCACGGCGGCGCGTTTCATGCCGGTGACCGCCAGCGCTTTCAGTTTGCCGCCTTCCAGCAGCGGCAGTGTGGCACCGACGCCGAGATAACTCATTTCGATCTGGCCCGAGGCGGTGGCGATGGCCGAATCTGCCGAGCCTTTGTATGGCACGTGTGCGGTTTTTACGCCGGCCAACTGGTTGAAGAGTTCGCCCATCAGGTGCGAAGAACTGCCCACGCCTGACGAACCATAGTTGAGCTGGCCCGGCCGCGCGTGCGCCAGCGCGATCAATTCTTTGACATTGCGCGCCGGCACCGACGGATGCAGCGCCAGCACCGCCATGCCGAGGGCGACGATGGTGGTGGAAGTGAAATCGCGTTCGAGATCGTAGGGCAGTTTGGCGCGCAGCGCGGGTTGCAGCGTATCGGCGGCGGCCATCAGGTAAATCGTATAACCGTCGGCGGGTGCGCGTGCGACGAGTTCCACCGCAATCGCACCGCCGGCGCCGCCGCGGTTTTCAACCACCACCGGTTGACCGAGGTTTTCAGTCAACAGCGGCGCGAGCAGGCGCGCCACTGAATCGGGCGAACTGCCGGCGCTGAAGCCGACCACCAGGCGCAGCGGTTTTTGCGGGAAGTTTGTTTGCGCACATGCTGTGGTTGCCGCGCAGGTCGCCAAGAAACAAAGTAAAAGTGTTTGCAAAATTACTCCCTCGCCCCGCGCTAGCGGGGAGAGCGAAGCGAGGGGCCGGGCGGGGGTGAGGGGCAATCGGCCGCACGAAGTTGCGTGCCCCCTCACCCTAACCCTCTCCCCCTTTGCAGGGGGAGAGGGAATCAGATCACGGCATGTGCGTGGCCCCACTAGTTTTCCCGAACAATGGTGTTGCTGAGGATGCCGACACCTTCGATCTCGCACGAAACTACGTCGCCGGGCTTGATCCAGCGGTCGAGTTCGAAGCCGACGCTGAAGGCGGGCGGGCCGGAGCCGAAGAAATCGCCGACGTTGAGCATCTCGTCGCGCGAAACGTGGGCGATGAACTGCGCGAAGGTGAAGGCCCAGCCGCTGATCTTGCCGTCGAACCAGACCTCACCGTTGACGCGATTGATCATTCTGAGGCCCGTGACCTCCGGCACTTCGTCGGCAGTGACGAGATAAGGCCCCATGATTTTGGAGGTCGCAAAGTCTTTCGATTTGGCCGGCCCCATGCGCAGGCTCATCTCCGGTGGCTGCACGTCGCGCAGCCCAAGATCGTTGAACACCGTGTAGCCGGCGATATGTTCGTGCGCGCGCTCAGCGGGAATGTCGCGGCCCGCCTTGCCGATGTAGAGGCCGAGTTCGAATTCGTAATCGAGTTTTTCGCTGTATTTCGGCCAGCGGATCGGTTCCTTGTGTCCGGCGACGGCCGCACGGCTTGGCTTCCAGTAGATCGGCATGCTGCGCGCCGCTTCGGGCATGCGGTCTTTTTCGGCGATCTTGAAGAGACGTTCCATGCCGACGCGGTAATGATCGAGCAGCAGAATGCCGTCGCGGATCATCGGCGGTCGCGGCACCGGTGCCAGCCAGTGGATTTCATCTTCACCGAAGGCGAGGCGCTGGCCCTGCGGGCCGAGGGCGCGCCGGTTGTCGTGCAGTTCCACGCCGGCATAGGCAATGGCCTTTTCTGCCATGTCACGCGCGGCCTGGCCGCCTTCGAGAAAGCCGATCATGTCGGGCGGCACCAGCGCGCCAGCCTGGCGGCGCGCAGCGTTTTCATCGGCGGATTCGGCCAGCAGCGCGGTGCATGCCGCGTTGAGATCAACAATGGTGCCGTGGGCGAGCGCGCCGATGCGCTCGAAACGGCCGAGCTGGGTTTGCACTTCGAAGCTGACGAGTTTCATTGCAGTCCTGCGGTAGAATTGTTTTTCTGCGCGGCAAAGCAGGTGGACTTTGCTTTGCGTGCGACTTTATCATGCGGGCGGTTGCTGCTGCTACTGCAGCGCCGTCTGTAAAAAAACAAAACTGCCCGAGGAGACGGCTGTCGTCATGGAAAAACTTATTATCACGAACTGCGCGACCGATTGCTCGATGTATCCCGAGTGGGTCAACCGTTTTCAGGATTCGCAGGTGCTGGCCAAATCGGTGGCCGCCGCGTGCAAAAAAGGTTCGGCGATCGCGCATATTCACGCGCCGCCTGATGATTTCAAGGCCTGGGAATCGCACACCAAAGCGATCCGCGACCATTGCGATGTGATGATCCAGTACGGCATCTCGATCCAGAGCGTCGAGCAGCGCCGTGTCGTCATGAAGAACAAGCCGGAAATGATTTCAGTGGCGGTCGGCGCGCACAATCTTGCGTTTGTCGGTCGCGATCTGATGCTGCTGCATCCGCGCGCCGAACTCGCCGAGATGATGCGCATGTGCCGCGACATGGGTGTGAAGCCCGAATTCGAGGTCTGCGCGCTGGGCGACCTCTGGCTGATCGACGATCTCTGCCAGAAGGGCCTCGTCGACGATCCGGTCATGATGACGATATTCTTCGGCCGCCCCGGCGGCACCTGGTCGCCGCCGTCGCCGGAAGAATTTCTGCATCGCACGAAACATCTGCCGAAAGGTTCGTATGCGATGGCCAGCGTCACCGGTTCCACGCATCTCATGCTCGAAACGCTGGCGGTGATGAACGGCAATCATGTGCGTGTCGGCACCGAGGACGAGCCTTATCTGAAGCCCGGCCAGCTGGGTGACAACGATGATCACGTCGCGCGCATTGCGGGCGTTGCCGAGATGTTCGGGCGCGGGGTGGCGACGATAGCCGAAGCGCGCGAGACGTTGAACATCCCTAAATAAAAACTCCCTCGCCCCGCGCAAGCGGGGAGAGGGTAGGGGCTGATGTTTCCCCGGCTTTTAGAACTAAAGATCTTTACAAATCAATAGGTTGAATGTAAGGTGATGAGAAACGGCGTGTGCATGAACGGTTTTTTCTCTGTGTTGGGACCAACCAACACGGAGATCGATC
>CALQCM020000165.1 GCA_943329075.2 Chitinophaga pinensis
GGCGCGTGGCCAGCGGCTCGAGTTGCTGGCCACCAACATTGCCAATGCCGACACGCCGAACTTCAAGGCCCGCGATATTGATTTCAAGGAAGTGTTGGGCAAGGTGCAAAGCACAAAGATGCAGACGACGAACACCAACACCGCACATTTCAACTTTTCTGAAGCCGTGAGCAATGCCGAGGCCTTTAAGTATCGTATCCCGTTCAACGCCACCGGCGACGGCAATACCGTCGAAATGAACGTGGAACAGGGGCATTACGGTAAGGCGGCCGCCGATTATCGGGCAACCCTGAGCTTTATCGAGAATACCAGTAACAGAATTAAACGCGCATTGCGCGGGGAGTAATCACATGTCGATCTCTAGAATTTTTGGCGTGGCCGGTACAGCACTGAATGCGCAGGCGATACGCATGAACCTGGCGACATCCAATCTGGCCAATGCCGGCAATACTTCAAGCACCGAGGCTGATGCATTCAAAGCCAAGCGTCCGGTGTTTCAGGCGCTCATGGAGCAACAGCAGACGAATGCCGGCGCGCAGTATGTCGGCGGGGTCAAGGTAGACAAAATTGTCGAGGACCAGTCCACGATACAGCGGAGTTTCGAGCCGAGCAATCCGGCGGCAGGAAAAGACGGCTACATCTACAAATCAAACGTCAATGAAATGAGCGAGACGGTTGAAATGATGGCAGCCGCGCGTTCTTACCAGAATAACGTCGACGTGGTGAATACCGCGCGTGAGTTGATGCTCAAAACCATCGACATGATCAAGGGATAAAGAGGAATCTATATGACAACGAGCCCTGCATTTACCACGAATCTGTCGAGCATCACGCGGAGTTCAAGCGCGACGCCGGCACAAAAGGCCGCGACCGCCGCGGCGACCCCGGGCAGCAGTGGGATGGACAAGACCTCGTTTTTGAAGCTGTTTACCACGCAGTTGCAGAACCAGAATCCGCTTGAGCCAGTCAAGAACGAAGCGTTCGTGGCGCAACTCGCGCAGTTCTCGCAGCTGGAAGCAACCACCAATATGTCCGAGTCGTTGTCGCAGCTCGTCAGTTCGATGAAGTCTGATCGCATGATGGGCGGTGCCGCTCTCGTCGGCCGGATGGTTGCGGCGCCCGATACGCCGGCGGTGCTCTCTCAGGGGAAGCCCGTGCAGGCGGTCATCGATCTGCCGTATGGTGCCGACAAAGTCTCACTCAATGTTCTGGACGCCGTAGGAAATACCGTGCGCACGGGAACGTTGCCGGGCCAGAAAGCGGGTCTGGCGTCCTTCACATGGGATGGCAAGGATGATGGCGGTAACGTTCTGCCCGACGGTAATTACACGATAACGGCCAGCGCCACTCTCGCCGGTAAAAGTGCTGCGGTTTCGGTCGCGCCGATGACGCAGGTTTTTAGCGTGAGTTCAATCGCGTCGTCGAGCGACCCGGTGCTTGATCTGGCCAGTGGCGGCAAGATCAATTTCTCCCAGGTCTTGCGGGTCGGCAACTAATTAATTATTGCAGCAGAAATTAAAAACGAAAGGGTGGAAGAGACATGTCATTCTATACTGCACTAACCGGACTGAATGCGGCAACGGCCCAACTTGCCGTGACGAGTAACAACATCGCCAACGTCGGTACCGCCGGTTTTAAGCGTTCGCGCGCCGACTTCGGCGATATTTTTGCAACCTCCCCGCTGCAACAAGCCTCGAGCGTGGTCGGTCAGGGCGTTTCGCTCAAGCAGGTCACTCAGGAGTTCAGTCAGGGCAATATTTCGGTTTCTTCCAACGCGCTGGACCTGGCGATTACCGGCGACGGTTTTTTCCCCTTGAAGTCCGGTGACGGTCTGCAAAATATTTACACCCGGAACGGCTCGTTCACCATGAACGACCAATACAACGTGGTGAACTCGGCAGGCCAGGCGCTGATGGCGGCAACGGTCGACAGTAGCGGCAAGGCCGATTTGAGCAACCTGATCCGTTTGACCATCCCGAAACAAACCAGCGGTCAGGCCCAAGAAACCACACTGGTGGATCTGGGCCTCAATCTGCCGGCGGATGCGCAGGTTATAACGGCAGCCTTTAACCGGAACAACCCGGCCACCTATAACAAAACAACGGCCATTACGGTTTATGACAAAGGCGGTAACAATTACCTCGCCACCGTCTATTACTCTAAAACACAGAACGCCAGCCAGGCTACCCCGAATAACCGCTGGCAAACGCACGTTTATATCGGTGATACGCAAGTCGATGCCGCGCTGATTCAGGCCACCGATCCCAACTCGTCGGCCTACTACGTGAACAAGTACGGTCAACTGGCAACCAAAGAGCAGATCGGCAGCAGCGCCATCAGTACCAACACGACGACCCAGATGTTCACCATTGTCCAGTTGACCGACAAGCGTCCCTCGGTACCTGCTGCTGTGGGGGGCGTGCCGGTTGGTGCGAGCGCTGAATCAATAGTGCCGCCGATCTCCTGGGATTTGACTGCGGATAACGGCTTGAATTTCACCGGCCTGACTGCTAACCAGAAGCTCTCACTCAAAAATCTCTTTAAGGTCGATATTGACGGTTCCGGCGTTCCAGTGACCGTGGATTTGAGCGGATTGGCAAACCTGGACAAAAAAATGAACGGTAGCGCGATTGCTGCCTATATGACCAATGTGATCAACCAGAAAATGGGGGATGACCGGTATTTCGACTTTAGTGTGGGCTCCAGTGCGCAGAAGTTAAGCGCCATCGTGGGCGGTCAAGAATTCGGTATTGATCTGGCCGACCAGACGAAGCAAATTAAAGTCGCTTTTTCTGCCGGTGACTTCACCGCTTTCAACCTGGCTGTCGACGTTTCGCAAACCGCCACTACCGCCCAGGCTACCGCCCAAGCTACCTTAGACGCCGTAATTGCGAGCCCGGCTTATGTTAGCGCCAACGCCGCCGTTACTAGCGCCACCGCCATCAAGACCGCGGCCGATGCCGCCGTCGCCGACGCAGGCGCGTCCGTTACTACGGCCCAAACAAATGCAGCGACAGCCGCAGCGACGGACCTAACCAATGCCACCTCTGCCCGCAC
>CALQCM020000166.1 GCA_943329075.2 Chitinophaga pinensis
CCGACTCCCTGCCCACCCTTCACCCGCTTGACAGCCAGTTCCTTGAACTCCGCCGTGTATTCCTGCTTCGGTATCTTGAACATCAGTTTCCTCCCGTTTCGTCATCCTATCGACTTACTCATGGAAGACGAAATTGCGGGGGAAGCTCATTTGTCTCCGCCGCAGCGCTTGCTTTTTGGTTTGCATGGCGTGTCACAATTCGGGCACAATGAGCGGGCTGAAATGTGATTCAGAGTTGGCCTAAGTCACTGATTGTCCTGACCAGTGATCTGACCAGCCGTGGCTCCTAAGGGGCCGGTCGGACGTTCGATTCGTCTTCGGGGCGCCAAGCAAACGGAGGCAGCATATGGCAGACGAGGGTAAAACAAAAGTCACGATACTGACGGCGACTTACCGCATCAAGGGCCACATCGACATGATCGAAGGCGCGCGCGTCACCGACTATTTTATCGAGGCCAAGGAATTCATCGCGCTGACCGATGCGGAAGTCTGGGAGGTCAGCGGCCGGCAGGTGTGTACCGCACCTTTCATGAACATCAGCCGCGAGCACATCCAGGTCATCGTCCCCGGCGCGCACTAGCTTTTCCAGTGTTTTGATTAACCGCACGCTTAGCGCGTGCATACGCCGCCGCAATTTACAGCGCCGGCGGTGACTGCTACATTCGGAAGATGACAAAAACAACAGTTGGTTGGGGACTTATCGGCACCGGCAAGATCGCAGACGACCGCATCCTGCCCGGCATTATCGAATTCGCGGACAACAAACTCGTTGCCGTCGTCAGCCGCGAGCAATCGCGCGCCGATGCCTTCGCGAAAAAATTCGGCGCACCACACGCGTATACAAACTACGCCGACATGCTGGCCAATCCGGACGTGCAGGTGGTGGCGATCCACACGCCGAACGACCGCCACGCCGACGAGGCGGTCGCAGCCGCGCGCGCCGGCAAACACGTGTTCTGCGACAAGCCGATGGCCACCACCGTCGCCGACGCCGAGCGCATCGTGCGCGAATGTGAAAAGGCCGGCGTCAAGCTCGGCACCAATTTTCACAATCGCTTCATGCCCTGCTTTCTCGAGATCAAACGCATTATCGACAGCGGCGAACTGGGCGACATCCTGCTGGTCCAGCTCGAAGCCAGCCCGGGCGCGCGCCCCGGCGGCACCTTGTCGAGCTGGCGCATCGATCCGGTGGCGGCGGGACTGGGCACCACCAATTCGATCGGCGTGCATGTCTTCGACATCCTGCGCTTTCTGCTAGCGGATGAAATTACCGAAGTCACGAGCCTGTTCGACACGCCGCGCAACGTCATGGAACAGATCGCACTGTCGATCTTCCGCTTCGGCAAGGGTGCCATGGCACAGATCACCATCCACGAAATCGCGCCCTACCCGCACAACGACATCGTGATCCAGGGTAGTCGCGGCCGCATCATCGGCCGCGGCCTCACGCGCAGCCGTGCCGGCGGCACGATGGAAGTGCTAAGCGGCGGCGGCAAGACCCGCACGATGGAATTCCCCGCCACCAACGCGCATGCGGCCAGCGTCGCCGCTTTCAGCGCGGCGGTGCGCGACAATCGCGCGCCCGCGCCGTCCGGCATCGACGGCCTGCGCAGCGTTCAACTGACCGAAGCCATGGCGAAATCCGCCTGGGACAAGATAACTGTGAGGCTGGCATCATGAGTGATACGACACTGGGCGCATACAATATTTTCGACCTGCGTGAAATGGCGATGCGGCGCACCCCCAAGGGTGTGTTCGAATTCGTCGACCGCGGCACCGAAGACGAAGTCGGGCTGCGCAACAACCGCGAGGCGTTTGAGCGCATCAAACTCAAGCCGCGCACTCTGATCGACGTTTCCAAACGCAATCAGGAAATTGAATTTTTCGGCCACCAGCACAAGATGCCGATCGGCATCGCGCCGACCGGCACCGCCGGCCTGCTCTGGTATCAGGGTGAAATCGCGCTGGCCAAAGCCGCCGCCGCCGCCGGCATCCCCTTCACACTGGCCACCGGCTCGCAGACCGCGATGGAAAAAGTCGCCGAGGCCGTACCCGGCGCGCGTCTGTGGTTCCAGCTCTACATGTGGCCCGACCGCTCGCTCTCGCATCAACTCGTCGAACGCGCAAAAAATGCCGGCTTCGAAGCGCTGGTCGTCACTGTTGATGGCGCCGCTGCCGGCAATCGCGAATACAACATGCGCAACGGCTTCACCATGCCCTTCCAGTACACGCGCCGCAATATCTGGGATGTGATGAAACACCCGCGCTGGATGTTCGGCGTGCTCGCGCGCTACATCATGACCACCGGCATGCCGCGCTACGAAAACTATCCGAGCGCGATCAAGAACAAGATCACCGGCCTGCCGATGGGCCGCGCCAGCTTGCGCACCGATTCGCTGAGCTGGGACGACCTCAAGCAGCTGCGCGCCATGTGGCCGCGCAAACTCATCGTCAAGGGCATCATGCATCCTGCGGATGCGGTGCTCGCCGCCGACTGCGGCGCCGACGGTATTGTTGTATCCAACCACGGCGGGCGCAATCTCGACGTGACGATGGCGCCGATCGAAGTGCTGCCGGAAATTCTCGAAGCGGTCGGCAAACGCGTCAAGGTGATCGTCGACAGCGGTTTCCGTCGCGGCAGCGATGTGGTCAAGGCCTTGGCTCTTGGCGCCGACATGGTCTACGTCGGCCGCTCGACCCTCTACGGTGTCGGCGCCGGCGGCGAAGCAGGTGCCGCGCGCGCCATCAGTATCTTCCGCGAAGAAATCGACCGCGTCATGGCGCTGATCGGCTGCCCCAGCGTTGCTGATCTAAACACCGACCACCTGGTGCTGCCAAAAAACGTCAAGGCGCCGCAACGCTGATTCGCAAACCCACCGCGGGCGCCGGATACTGTTCACCGCATCCGGCGCAATGTGCTGCGCTTATTGCGCCCTACAAAATCACTGTACCCCAAGCAGGTGCCACAACGCTGATTCACACACCCGTCGGGTGGGTTAGGCGCATTGCGCCGTAACCCACCGCGGGCGCCGGATACTGTTCACCG
>CALQCM020000167.1 GCA_943329075.2 Chitinophaga pinensis
CCGTTGCTCCCGCAAAAGCGGGAGCCCAGAGATTTTCATCGTGCCCTCGAAAGTGCTGGATACCCGCTTTCGCGGAAATGACGGGTCTGATTGGCCGATCATGATCATTAAAGCGTGACGCGGTTGATCATGTCGCCGACACGGCCGTCGAGGAAGCAGCGCAGATTGCCCTCAATGATCGGCCATTGCAGCGCAAGGTTGTCGTCGCTGCTGCCCGAACAATGCGGCGTCATCAACACGTTGTCCATGTCCCAGAACGGATGCTCAGCGGGCAGTGGTTCGGTGTTAAAGACGTCGAGGCCGGCGCCGGCGATGCGTTTGGTTTTAAGTGCGTCGAGCAGTGCCGCCTCGTCGCAGAGGCTGCCGCGCGCGAGGTTGAGCACGAAGGCCGTCGGTTTCATCGCTGCCAGCAGTTCGGCATCGACCAGATGGTGCGTAACTTTCGAATACGGCGCGATGAGGATGAGGAAGTCGGCCTGTGTGGCGAGTTCTTTGACGCGGTCATACGCCTCGACGCGGTCGAAGCTGTCGAGCGCGCGCGGCGTGCGCGATACGCCGAGCACCGTCATGCCGAAAGCCTTGCAGCGCGGCGCGAGTGCTGCGGCAACCAGACCGCTACCGACGATCAGCACCGTCTTGCCGGCGAGCCGCACCTGGTCCCAGCGTTGCCAGCGGTGCGCACGCTGGTTGTCGAGCATCTGCGGAAAGCGGCGCGCGAGATTGAGCATGAAAAGGAAGGCCATCTCCGACATCTGCGGGCCGTGGATGCCGCGCATGGTGGTTACCACGATATCTTGGCGCAGCGCGCGCGAGCGTTCGAGCGCGTCGGTGCCGGTAGTCATGGTCTGGATCCAGCGCAGCTTCGTTGCAGCGGCCAGGCGCGCATCGTTGAAGCTGTGATCGACCGCGACGATGATCTCGGCGCCGGCGAGTTTGTCTTCGGCGCCGGGCAGATCGACCGCCGTGACAAGGTCGAGTTGCGGAAAGGCCGCGCGCAGTTTCGGCACAAAGTAGGGGAAGTCGCGGTGGGCGAAGAGCAGGCAGGTCATGGTGTCGGATCGAGGTTGGACGCGGACGACTAAAGATTGCCGGCGCGATTTCGGCGCAAGCTTCCGCCAGCCATGCGCGGCCGTCAAGCGCGGCATGCGGATCGTGCTAAATTGACCGCCTCGATATTGTCAGCGGGTGCGCGAATGACCGGAAACCGGTGCGGTGTTGTTGTGGCGGCGATGATTGCGGTGGTCGCGCCTGTCTGCGCGCAGACCGCGTATCCCGACAAGCCGATCCGCATGATCGTGCCGTTTTCACCGGGCGGTACTTCCGACACACTGGCGCGCATCCTTGGCCAGAAGTTGAACGAATCGTGGGGCCAGCAGGTGGTGGTCGATTCGCGGCCCGGTGCGTCCGGCATCATCGGCACCGAGATCGCCATGCGCGCGCCGGCCGACGGCTACACGCTGATGCACGGCAATATCAGCCAGTTCGCGATCAATCCCTTCATCTTCAATAAAATACCCTATGAAACGCTGCGCGATTTTGTGCCGCTGAGTCTGGTCGCCAGCGCGCCGCAACTGCTGGTCGTCAATCCGGGTGTCGCGGCGAAATCGGTGAAAGAGCTGATCGATCTGGCGCGCGCCAAACCCGGCGCACTGAATTTCGGTTCCGGCGGTGTGGGCACGCTGGCCTATGTTGGCGGCGAAATGTTCAAGTCGGCTACCGGCGTCAACCTCGTGCATATATCCTACAAAGGCACGGTGCTGGCGCTGAACGACGTCATCGGCGGGCAGGTGCAGGCGCTGTTCTCCGATATGCCGATTGCGTTGCCGCATGCGAAGAGCGGCAAGCTGCGCGCGCTGGCCGTCACCGGTCCGCAGCGCTCGCCGCTGGTTGTCGGCATGCCGACAGTGGCCGAATCCGGCGTGCCCGGCTATGCGCTGGTGAACTGGTGGGGCATACTGGCGCCGCGCGGTCTGCCGCAGCCAGTCGTCGATAAACTTGCCACAGAAATCGCGCGCGTGCACACGCTGGCGGATGTCACCGAGCGCTATGCCAATCTCGGTGTCGAAGCGACGGGCAGCACGGCGGCAGCGTTTGCCGCTTACATCAGGGCCGAGGAAGCGCGCTTTTCAAAGGTGCTGAAAGAAACCGGCGTTAAACTCGACTGAACGAGCGCAGGATTGGGGGGATAAACAATGCAATTGAAGTCACGTCATTTTGAAGCTGCCGACATGGCGGCAGCGATGGAGCTGTGTCATGAGAAGGGCTGGAGCGATGGCCTGCCGGTGGTGCCGCCGACCGCCGAACTCGTCGGCGCGATGCTCGAAGCCTGCGCGCTTGATCCCGACCAGGAAGTCGCCTTTATCGAAAACCGCCAGGTGTCGGTGACGGCGGAGAAGATCGCGATCAACGCGGTGCTGGCCGGCTGCAAACCCGCCTACATGCCGGTGATCGTGGCCACCGTTGAGGCGCTGGCCGATCCGCTCTACGGTTACCACGGCCCCGGCACCAGCACCGGCGGTGCGGCGGTGCTGATGATCGTCAATGGCCCGATTGCGCGTGAGCTCGGCATCAACAACGACCACAATCTGTTCGGTCCCGGCTGGCGCGCCAATGCGACCATCGGCCGCGCCGTGCGTCTGGTCATGCGCAATACGATCGGCACGATGCCCGGCACGCTCGATCAGTCGAGCCTCGGTCATCCGGGCAAATACACTTATTGCATTGCCGAGAACGAAACCGACAGCCCGTGGCCGCCGCTGCACACCAGCCGCGGTTTCAAAGCTGAACAGAATGCGGTGACCATCATGGCAGCCCTTGGCGTGCATCAATATTCGAACGGCATGTCGGCCGCGCCCGAGGGCGTGCTGACCACCGCCTGCGCGCAGATGCGCGTTTCGGCGGGCACCGCGCGCCAGCCGTGTTACACCATGGTGTTTGCCGGCGAGCATCAGGCCATCATGAAGAAGGCCGGTTATTCGCGCGAGGACGTCAAGCGTTTCGTCTTCGA